>DIFZ01000025.1 GCA_002419385.1 Geobacter sp. UBA5735 | reverse complement strand
TACCTGTGCCACAAATACAGCGGAGCACGATTAAAAGAGATCGGTGAGCGCTTTGGCGTGGGTGAGTCGGCGGTATCGCAGATCAGCAAACGGTTTGGCCAGAAGATCAATGAAGATGCGGAAATAAAGAGAATGATCCAGGGATTAAAGGAGCGGCTGAGGATTGTCAATGTGTAGACCTGACACATCTATCTTCGGGATTAAAGGAGCGGCTGAGGATTGTCAATGTGTAGACCTGACACATCTATCTTCCATCTATCTTCATCTATCTTCTTGAGCTAAAGGCAATGGGAAAAGAAATTTGAAGTTAGCTAGTGACATGCCTGCGCCTCCATCATCCCTGAACCCCTTGACTTGCCAAAGCCCTTTCCGGTAACCTGACTACTAAATGAAAAAAGATGGTTTCGCACATTCATATGGGTTTAGCAGATTCTGAGCAATGTGCATTCCACCGAGAAAGAGATTTGCGTGTCATCACCGGAACAGAAGCTGTACAAGAAAATCAAGAATGCGGTCGGCAGGGCCATTGCCGATTTCGGCCTGATCGAGGAGGGGGACCAGATAGCGGTCGCGGTATCCGGCGGTAAAGATTCATACACGTTACTGCATCTTTTGGAGACCCTCAGGAGGCGGGCGCCGATCAACTACGAGATCCTGGCCATCAACATAGATTCGGGCTATCCCGGCTACCGGGCGGACATCATCGAGGAGCATCTCGCCCGGCACGGCTTTGCCTATCACATGGAGAAAACCGACCACTTCGACATCATTAAAGAGAAACGGCGGCCCGGCTCATCCTTCTGTTCCATCTGTGCCCGCCTGAAGCGTGGGGTGCTCTACACCCTGGCACAGCGCTTCAACTGCAATAAACTGGCCTTGGGCCATCACCTGGACGATTTCGTGGAAACGCTCCTTCTGAACCAGTTCTTTGTCGGCTCCCTGAAGTCCATGGCGGCCTCAATGCTGGCCGACAACGGGGAAACCACCGTGATCCGGCCGCTGGTCTACGTGGAGGAAAAGGATATCACTGCTTTTTCGGGCACGGAAGGCTACCCGGTGGTCTGTTGCCGCTGTCCGGTGAGCGGAGATGCGGATCTGCAGCGCAGGAAGATGAAGGAGCTGCTTGCCACGCTGGAACAGGACATCCCCCACGTGAAGAGGAGCCTGCTCAAGGCGTTATCGAACATACAGCCGCGGCATCTGCTGGACCGGAACCTGTTGGCGGGAAAAGCATGATATAAGGTTTGCAGTTTGGTTAGCACTATGTTAACATGAATCATGTTCTCCATAGAATTTTCGAAAGCTGCCCGAAAGGCGCTAAAAGCAATGCCCCGCAATAAAGCGCAGCTTGTATTGGAGAAGATAGAGTCGTTGGCTGCTGACCCGACGGCTCTGAACAATAATGTAAAGAAACTTACCAATCACCCGGGCTATCGATTGAGGGTCGGGGATTGGCGGGTTGTTTACACCATTCACGAGCAAGCCTTATTGATAGCTGTCGTGCGAATTGCTCCAAGAGGAGATGTGTACCAATGAAAGCACAGATTATCGAAAATGATGGACGCCCTGAATTTGCGGTGATTTCGTACGAAGATTACTTGCACTTCCTTGAACTTCTTGAAGATGAAGCTGATGTGCGGGCAGTTGCTGAATTCCACGAAGCTTACCAGGCCGGAAGGGAATTCCTGGTTCCCGAGGAGATCGTGCGGCGTGAACTTGCAGGGGAATCACCGATCAGGATATGGCGTGAACATCGCGGCATGACCCAGCAGGAGCTTGCAAACAGGGCAGGTATCAGCAAACCGTTTCTCTCGCAGATTGAATGCGGGAAACGAAAAGGTACGGCTGAAACGTTGTCTGCTATTGCGCGTTCCCTTGATGTTCCGCTCGATGTCTTGCTGGACTGAATCAAGTATCATCATGCATGGTATCCCCGCACAAAGTCTTTCCCCACTTCCGTTATCTTAACCCTAATCTCTGAGTTGAGCGCGGCGCTCCCTGCCGGGAGTGCCACCGGGATGTAGTTGCGTGACAGTCCTTTCAGGACGCCGTTCTTTCCTTGTTCCTGGACGAGCACGTCCAGTTCCTTCCCGAGAAACCCCTCGAAAAACCTTTGCTTCTTTTCTTCCGACAGCCTGCGCAGGGCCTCGGCCCGCTCTTTGATGACGCGGGCAGGCACTTGTCCCGGCATGGCGGCCGCCGGCGTCCCGTGCCGGGGTGAAAAGGGAAACACGTGGAACGCGGCCAGTGGCAGGGATTCCAGAAAACGATAGCCTTGCCGGAAGTCCTCGTCCGTCTCGCCCGGAAAACCCGCGATGATGTCCGTGCCGATGAATATGTCGGGGGCGGACGTTACCAGTTTTTCCACGACCTCCCGGAAGAACGCGGTGGTGTAGGGACGGTTCATGGCTGACAGAACCCGGTCAGTGCCGCTCTGCAGGGGAATGTGGAGGTGGGGACAGAGCGTCTCGGCGGTTGCCAGGAGACTGATCAGGCCGTCGGGGATCTCGGTCGGCTCGATGGAGCCGAGCCTGAGGCGCGGTACGATGCGTTCCTGCTCCGCCTGCGAGACAAGGTCGAACAGGGTCGCGGGAGGCAGCAGGTCCAGGCCGAACGCCCCGAGATGGATGCCGGTGAGTACGACCTCGCGGAACCCTTTTTCCGCGTATTTCCGGATTCCTTCAAGGGCGCTTTCCAGGGGGACGCTGCGGCTCCGGCCCCGGACGTGGGGCACGATGCAGTAGGAGCAGCGGGAGTCGCAGCCGTTCTGCACCTGCAGGAATGCGCGGGTATGCTCGGCAAATGATTCGAGAATCAGCGGCGCCGCCGTTTCTTCCTTGGAGATGTCGGAGACCTTCACCCGCTGCCCGGTTTCCGCTTCACGCAGCAGGTCCATAAGGTCTCGTTTTTCGCTGTTGCCGATGATGAGTGACACACCGGGGAAATCGCGGAAGGTCTCGGGGTCCAACTGGGAGTAGCAGCCGGCGACGACGATCCTGGCGGAAGGATTTTCCCGGCGTGCGCGCCGGACCAGGCGGCGCGATTCGGCGTCGGTCCTGGCGGTCACCGTGCAGGTGTTGATGACGACGATGTCTGCCGGCTCATGGGAGGGGACGATCTGCAGGCCTTCTTTTGCGGCCGCCTCGGCCATGGCGGCAGATTCGAACTGGTTGGTCTTGCAGCCGAGGGTGACAAAGGAGATTCTCTTCATAGGCCTTCTTCTATCCAGCCTCCTCCGAGAACCCGGTCGTTGTCGTAAAACACCACTGCCTGGCCGGGGGTGACGGATTTTTCCGGCTCCAGGAAGCACACTTCCACTCGCTTGCCGTTCCGGGGGATGACACGGCACGATACGGGATGGTGGCGGTAGCGGATCTTGCAGGTGGCGGCAAATTCGCCCGGGGGCGCGGGCATGATCCAGTTCAGGTCTTTGGAGAACAGGCCGGAGCAGTAGAGTTCCTGTTTGGTGCCTACAACGACGCGATTCCTTGTCGTGTCGATACCGAGCACGTAGAGCGGTTCGCTCCAGGCGACGCCAAGCCCCCGGCGCTGGCCGACGGTATAGCGGTAGGTCCCGTTGTGACGGCCGACGACCGTACCGTCAGAGGTGACTATTTCTCCGGACAGGTCGGCAGAGAGCGCTCCTCCCTCGAGGAAACGCACATAATCGTCATCGGGGATGAAGCAGATCTCCTGGCTTTCCCCCTTGTCGGCAAGCCTGAGGTCAAGCCGGTCCGCCAAGGCGCGGACTTCCGTCTTCGTCATTCCGCCGAGGGGGAACATGCTCCTGGAGAGCTGCTCCTGGGTAAGGTCGAAGAGGAAATAGGACTGGTCCTTTTTCGGGTCGGCCCCCTTCAGTAACCGGAAAAAGCCATCACCGTCCCGCTGTATCCGGGCATAATGGCCCGTTGCCAGCATATCGGCGCCAAGGGCAAGCGCCTTGTCGAGCAGGAGTCCGAACTTGATGAAGCGGTTGCAGCGTGCGCAGGGATTGGGTGTGCGGCCATGGCAGTACTCGCCGATGAAATCGTCAATCACGATGCTGCGGAATTCTTCCTCGAAGTTTACTTCGTAAAAAGGTATGCGGAGTTGATCGGCGATCAGTCGGGCATTGCTTACGGCATCGGAGGGGGGGCAGGGAGGTGAACCCCCACCCCTTTCCGCAAAGAAAGTCACCGGGTCCCAGACGCGCATGGAGATCCCGATGACATCAAAGCCCTGTTGCTTGAGAAGTGCGGCGGCGACGGACGAGTCGACACCGCCGCTCATGGCTACGGCGACCCGCTGTGGGTTTCCTCCAGTTTCGGAAATCGGCATCTTATGCATCCAGCCGTTGCTTCAGGGCTTCGTGGTCCCGGGCGAGGTCGGCGTACTTCTTTTCAAGATCCCTGATCTGGTCGAACAGGCAGGCAATGGCCTTGGCTTCCGGGTCCGGCATCCTGCCGTGTTCCAGGTCGGCTTTCTCCACGGGTTTGTCTCCGGTCATCACGATCCGTCCCGGAACACCGACCACCGTTGCGTTAGCCGGGACTTCCTTGATGACCACCGAATTGGAGCCGATCCGGCTTCCCTTGCCGACGGTGAAGGGCCCGAGGACCTTTGCGCCCGAACCGATGACCACGTTGGCTTCCACGGTGGGATGGCGCTTGACTTTTTCCAGGCTGACCCCGCCCAGTGTCACACCGTGATAGAGGGTGACATCGTCGCCGATTTCGGCCGTCTCGCCGATCACCACACCCATGCCATGGTCAATGAACACCCGTCTGCCGATGGTCGCGCCGGGATGGATTTCAATCCCGGTGAGAAAACGCGCGAAATGTGACACGAACCTGCCCATGAGAAAGTGGTGATGCTTCCAGAACCAGTGGGAAACCCTCTGCAGCCACACGGCGTGGAGACCCGGGTAGCAGAGAAGCACCTCCATGGTGCTCCGTGCCGCCGGGTCCCGCTCGAAAACCGCCTTGATGTCTTCCCGCATTCTGCTGAACATGGTGGCCTCATTTATTGACAACAATATTCGTAAGAATTAGTTATTTTACCGAATAACATACCCTATAAATATTGTCAATTATTACCGGGGCACCTGTGCAGCGGGCAGCCGGCGATGTGTGCCGCACCCGTGATCTTTACGCCGTCCCACAATGGTGCGGGAAGCTGAGTTTACTCTGCAGCAACCGCTGGAGGCGTGAAAACCCTTGCCGCAAGATCTCTGTCAACCATCATGAGCCCCTGCGGGCTGTCTCCAACCAGTTTCAGCTTGGCAATGATATCGTTGTCGTTTCCTTCCTCTTCGATCTGCTCGGTGACAAACCACTGGAGGAATATCTGCGTTGCGTGGTCCTTCTCCTTCACCGCCAGGTCCATGAGGTCGTTGATGCACTTGGTGATGAACTGCTCGTGCTTCAGGGTCTGCTCGAACATGGATAGGGGTGTCCCGTATTCGGCCGGCGGCACGGCAATGGCTGCAAGCTGGGCATGCTGCCCCTGGCTGTGCACATAGTTGTAGAATTTCATGGCATGGGTCATTTCTTCTTGGTACTGGACCATGAACCAGTTGGCCGCACCCTTCAGGCCAATGTAGGTGGTATAGGATGACATTGCGAGATAAAGGTAGGCTGAGTAAAGTTCGTTGTTAAGTTGCTTGTTCAGGGCCTGGGCCATTTTCTTGCTGATCATGCGTGTCTTCCTCCTTGGTTGTGGTTGTATGTAATGACCAAAGTATAGCGGGAAAACGGTGACGCGCACGTAATAATTACATGTTGGCGGCCGGAAATGGTGCTTGATTTCTTTCCGGGAGTTGGGATACAGTTGCGCCAGGACTGGGTTTCAACAATTCTGCACCAATCATTCCTCGGTCGTACCTGCGCTCGTAGCTCAGCTGGATAGAGCAATGGCCTTCGAAGCCATTGGTCGGGGGTTCGAATCCCTCCGGGCGCGCCAGCAAAACAGGGGCTTGGCTGACAAGCTCAAGTCCCTGTTTCCTGTCTTTCTCTGACACCACTTTCTCCTTTATGTGACCCCACTTTTTGCAGTAAGTCGCGGAAGACGCTTTCGTCGCTTGCGGCTTCGTTCATGAGGTCTTCGCTGTAGAAGGTCGGCAGGGCCGTAGGGGCCGAGGAAGGTTGTCGTGAACTCTCCATGAAACTCCGTGCGAGAGCAAGTAGACTCCTGAGCAATTCTTTGGTATTTTTTCGTTGAGCTGAAAGACACAGGGGGGAATCCATGGAACATGAACATGTCGTCACTTCGGAGCTCTCCGATATCAGCAATCGGTTACGCGCACTTGAAAGGCACCTCGAAGCCGGCCACGAGATGCAGCATTGGCAGCGGGCCTGTGCGGAGATCGATACGCTGCTCGTCCTTGTCGGGCAACGAATAGGTGAACGGGGAGCTTGCTGATACGCCACGCCGCATGCCGCCGGCATTCGGCTCCTCCGAACCGGTGCCGGTTTACCGGGATGGAGATGACTGCCGTTGCCGCAGGAAAAAACGTTTGCCGATAACCCCGGATGCTGTGGTAGAATTGCAGCGCCTCATGGGAACGTCGTGCATCATGCCCGAGAGCAAAGCTGCGCCCATTTCACCGGCAGGAACACCCACCATGAAATATTATCCGATCAATATAGACCTCCGCGGCAGGCCGGTACTCATAGTCGGGGGAGGCGCCGTAGCGGAACGTAAGTGCCGCACCCTGCTGGAAGCAGGTGCAAGAGTCATGGTCATCGCCCCTGACCTTTCGCGGGGTTTGCGCACCCTGGCGGCACATGGTGCGATCGAGCATCTGGCCCGGGATTACCGGCGCGGTGACCTGACGGGGGCTTTTCTCGTGTGTGCCGCAACCGGCGACAAGGCTGTGAGCAGGGAAGTGGCAGATGAGGCCGCGGAACGCAGAATCCTGGCGAATATCGCCGACATGCCGGAGCTGGGGGATTTTTCAACGCCTTCGATCGTCGCGCGTGGCGATCTCCTCCTGACGGTTTCCACGGGGGGGAAATGCCCCATTATGGCACACGCGGTCAGGGCGGAGATCGAAGCCAGATATGGTCCGGAATACGGCGCCGCGCTCCTGGTCCTGGGCGCGGTAAGGGAAAAGCTGCTGGCGCTGAAGAAGGGCAGCCATGCGGTGAAAGAGATACTGCGGGATCTTGTGGACAGCGGGCTTCCGCTGCTGGTGCGCGACGGTCCGGCCGATGAGATCGAACGGCTCTTGCGTGAAGTCGCCGGTCCGGGATTCAGTCTGCGTGAATTGGGCGTGGAGATAGGGGATCCTGAATGAGCGAAGTCCTTTATGTGGCCGTCCTTGTGCTTTACGGTGCCGCTACCGTTTTCTACCTCGTTTTCCTGCTTCGTTCTGTGGGAAGTAGGGGAAAAGCGGCTGTCTGGACACTGGCGGCGGGTTTTGCCGTCCATTGCCTGTTTACTGCAGCCAGATATCTGGAGGCCGGCTATACTCCCATTACCACCATGCACGAATCTCTTTCGTTCTTCAGCCTTGCCATCGTCGGTTTTTTTCTCGCAATGGCCGGAAAATACCGGGTCGCGCTCCTCGGTTCCTTCGTTACCCCTCTTGCCATGATGGCAATGCTTGCTTCGGCGTCCTTCCCGTCGGCCATTGCGCCCCTCAACCCCGCTCTCAGGAGCGGCTGGCTCGGGATCCACACCATCATTGCCTTCGGCGGGTATGCGGCATTTGCGGTTGCCTGCTGTGCGGGGATCATGTACCTGCTCCAGGAGCGTTACCTGAAAAAAAAGAAACTGGGAGCCCTCTACCGCAGGCTTCCTTCGCTGGATACCCTGGACGACATTAACTACCGGTGCCTCACCATAGGGTTCCCCCTGCTGACCATCGCCATAATTTCAGGCGCGATCTGGGCGGAGTCTGCTTGGGGAGCCTACTGGAGCTGGGACCCGAAAGAGACCTGGTCGCTCATAACCTGGTTCATCTATGCGGCGCTCCTTCACGGCAGGCTCACCATCGGCTGGCGGGGGAGGAGGGCGGCGGTTCTGGCCATCGTCGGCTTCGGTTTTATCCTGTTCACCTTCGTCGGCGTGAACCTCTGGCTGCCCGGCCTTCACAGCTACCGGTAAATCGAGCTCATGAACATTATCGTTGTGGGGCTGTCCCACCATACCGCATCAATAGAGACCCGGGAGAAGCTTGCTTTCGACCCGAACCGTATAGAGAAGCCCCTGCGCGGACTGGTCGCACTGCCGGATATCCGTGAAGGGATACTCCTGTCCACCTGCAACAGGGTTGAGGTGTATGCCGTTACCCGCGATATCGCCGGCGGGATTGCCAGGATCAAACGGTTCCTCGCCGAATGGCACGAACTGCCCTATGAGGAGGTGGCACAGCATCTGTACGGCTATCACGGCGAAAACGCCATCCGCCACGTGTTCCGTGTCGCTGCCAGCCTGGACTCGCTGGTGGTCGGCGAATCCCAGATCCTCGGCCAGGTAAAGGCTGCCTACAGCTATGCGGCTGAATACGGGACCTCAGGCCTGATCCTCAACCGTTTTCTGCACAAGGCCTTTTTCGTTGCCAAGCGTGTCCGCACCGAAACAAGGATAGCCGCCTCGGCGGTTTCGATCGCCTTCGCTGCGGTGGAGCTGGCGAAAAAGATTTTCGGGGACCTCGCGGACAAAACCGTGCTGCTCATCGGGGCAGGGGAAATGGGCGAACTGGCTGCGAAACACTTCATCGGCAACGGTGTGCGCAGCGTTCTGGTCGCCAACCGCACCTTCGAGCGCGGAGCCCGGCTGGCGGAGGAACTGGCCGGCCGGCCAGTCCGGTTCGAAGATCTCTTCGATCACCTCCACAAGGCGGACATCATCCTGTCGTCCACCGGTGCTTCCCACTACATCATCGGGCCGAAGGACGTGGCCGGGGCGGTCCGCCGCAGGAAACAGCGGCCGATGTTTTTCATCGACATCGCCGTGCCGCGGGATGTCGACCCGGAGGTGAACGAACTGGAGAATGTCTACCTGTACAACACCGATGACCTTCAGGACATCGTGGAATCCAACCGCGAACAGCGTCTGAAAGAGGCGGCGAAGGCCGAGGAAATAGTGGCGGAAGAGGCGGGACGCTTCCTCGCCTGGCTCTCCTCGCTGGAGGTCGTTCCGACCATCGTGGCACTGCGGTCCCGCTTCGACGAGATCGTGCGCACGGAGGTGGAGCGGACCATGGTTGCCTGGAAAGGGATTTCCCCGGAGCACGAAAAGCGCATCGAGGCCATGACCGCGGCCATGATTGCCAAGCTGCTCCACACTCCCATCAGCGTCCTGAAACATACTGGCCAGGGCAACAGGATCGATCTCTACCTGGATGCCCTGCGGAGCCTGTTCGACTTGCAGGTCGAAGCGTCGGAAAAAAATGAAGCGATGCTCGGGAATGATGAGTGAAAGACGCTCGGCAATAGGCATAGGGCAAAAGGCAAAGGGCAAAGGGCATAGGGCAAAGGGCAAAGGGCAAAGGGCAAAAGGTAGGGCCTCTCTTTTTTCAAGGGACGACTTGTGCCGGTTTCATTGCAGGAAAGCGGTGGAGCCATACCCACTGGAGAAACCACCAATGACGTTGAAGCGACTGACAATCGGTTTTCCTCGTGCCTTGTGCCCTGTGCCTTGTGCCGGTTTCATTATAGGAAAGCGGTGGAGCCATATCCACTGGAGAATTCACCCATGACGTTGAAGCGACTGACCATAGGTACCCGCGGCAGCATGCTTGCGCTCTGGCAGGCGGAATGGGTCCGGTCGCGGATCAGGGAAATGTGGCCGGGTTGCCGGGTTTCTCTGGTGAAGATCAAAACCACCGGCGACAGGATCCTCGACGTGCCCCTCGCCCAGGTCGGGGGGAAAGGCCTGTTCGTCAAGGAGATCGAGGAGGCCATGCTTCGCGGGGAAATCGACATCGCCGTCCACAGCATGAAGGATGTGCCGACAGAATTTCCGCCGGGCTTGGGGCTCGTCTGCATTACCTCAAGGGAGGATCCGAGGGATGCGCTGATTTCTCGGGGCATACGGTTCTCCGATCTTCCTCCTGGCGCCAGGATAGGGACGAGCGCGCTTCGCCGACAGGCGCAGCTGCTGGCTGCTCGGCCCGATCTGCAGATGGTTTCTATCCGCGGCAACGTGGAGAGCCGCATTCGGAAGATGGAGTCTGAGAGGCTCGACGTTGTGATACTGGCAGCTGCGGGATTGAAGCGTCTCGGTTTCACAGATCAGGTGACCGAGTATCTGCCGGTCAGCTTGTCACTTCCCGCTATCGGCCAGGGAGCGTTGGGAATTGAGTGCCGGCTCAATGACATGGCCATACGGGAAGCTGTTACCTTCCTCGACGACCCGGTCACTGCGCGCTGCGTTGGCGCGGAAAGGGCGTTCCTCCGGCGGTGCGAGGGCGGGTGCCAGGTACCCGTTGCCGCCCACGGTGAAATGGCCGGAGATGTTCTGCGGCTTTCTGCGTTCATTGGATCGGTCGATGGCAGGAAAATGGTCAGGGGGAGCGTAGCCGGGCCTGCGGATCGATTTGATATCCTGGGCACGGAGCTTGCCGATCAGCTCCTGGGCCAGGGTGGGCGGGAGATACTGCGAGAAATATACCGGCTGGATATTTAAGGCTGTACCGGTATCGAGAAAAGCAGAAAAATAACTATCGTTACGAGAAAAAATACTTATGAACAAGCACATGGACAAGAATGGTTTTGTCTACCTGATCGGTGCCGGTCCCGGAGATCCCGGCCTTATTACGGTGCGCGGACTGGAATGCATCGGGCTGGCAGATGTGATCATGTATGACTACCTGGCCAACAAGGGGCTGCTGGATCATGCCAGGCAGGGAGCGGAACTCGTTTATGCCGGCAAGGTCGGCGGCGCCCACAACCGGGAGCAGAGCCAGATCAACGAAATGCTCGTTGAGAAAGCACGGCAGGGAAAGATCGTCGCGCGTCTCAAGGGAGGGGATCCGTTCATTTTCGGCCGCGGGGGGGAGGAATGCGAGGCGCTGTTTGAGGCGGCCATTCCCTTTGAAATCGTTCCGGGTGTAACGGCAGGCATCGGAGCTGCCGCGTATGCGGGAATACCGCTCACTCATCGGGATTATACCACCTCGGTTGCTTTCGTCACCGGCCATGAGAGCAGCGGCAAGGAGGTTTCGGGTATTGACTGGGAAAGGCTTTCCGTCGGCAGCGGGACTCTGGTGTTCTACATGGGGATGAAGAATCTTCCCCAGATCGCGGCGAATCTGATCGCCCACGGCAGGGCGCCGGAAACGCCGGTCGCACTCATCCGCTGGGGGACCAGGCCCGAGCAGGAAGTTCTTGACGGCACCCTGGCCGACATCGGCGACAAGGCCCGGAAATCAGGCTTCAAGGCTCCGGCCATAACCGTGGTCGGCGAGGTGGTGCGCCTGCGGGAGAGGCTCCGCTGGTTTGATTGCCGCCCGCTGTTCGGTAAGGGGATCATGATCACCCGCACCGCCGGACAGGCCGGCCCTTTTGCCAGGCTGCTCGGTGACCGGGGAGCGCGGGTTTACCAGTGCCCGACCATTGAAATCATGCCGCCGGAAAGCTTCGACGACCTTGACCGGGAAATCCGTTCCCTTGCCGGGTTCGACTGGGTGATTTTCACCTCCGCAAACGGCGCGGGATTCTTTTTCGACAGACTGGAAGCGCTGGGATTGGACAGTCGGGCGCTGGGCCGCTGCAGGGTGGCCGCGGTCGGGCCGAAGACCGCCGAAAAGCTTGCTTCGAACGGCATCAGGCCTGATCTGCTCCCTTCCGGCTATCATGCCGAGGGTTTGCTGGAGGCGTTCAAAGGGATGGCGGTGGACGGGAAGAGGGCGCTCTACCCGAAGGGGGCGCGTGCCCGTGACGTCATTGCTCTCGGGCTCGGAACTTTGGGGATGCACGTTTCCGCACCAGTCAGCTATCGGACCGTGACACCGGAAGCGCTTCCCGCAGAGGTCATTGATGCGCTCGAGGAGCGGCGCATAGACTGCATAGCTTTTACCTCATCTTCAACGGTTGCCAACCTGGCGTCCATGGTAGGGGAAAACCGCCTGATACATCTGCTGGAAGGAGTGGCTGTTGCTTCCATCGGCCCCATTACCTCGGCTGCCTGCCGTGATATTGGACTCCCGGTGGCTGTGGAACCGCAGGTTGCGACCGTTGAGGCATTGGCGGATGCGATCGTCAGTCACTTTGTCGCACCATGAAAACCTGCTTCCTGCCGTGTGCCGTACTCAACAGCCTGTCAG
Source organism: Geobacter sp. UBA5735 (assembly GCA_002419385.1). Taxonomy (GTDB): domain Bacteria; phylum Desulfobacterota; class Desulfuromonadia; order Geobacterales; family Geobacteraceae; genus RPRC01. The sequence goes on along the minus strand of DIFZ01000025.1, from coordinate 63,667 downwards.
GCAGTGCCGCCCGCCGGCGCGCCTGGGTTACGGTTTGCCGTAAGGGGATTTCTCTTCCGCAGCCAGAAGAACATTATCTGCCGGATCTTCCGGACCTTCCCGCCTGTCATCCTCTCGGTGCCTCTGTAATACCCTCATAATTTCAAGTACCAGCTGAACATCGTCGTCATGGAGCAGCTTGACTGCCCTGGCCAGTTCCTGACGCGGTGGTACCGTTACCGCACGCTGGCAGCCGGGAGAGAATGCGCCGGCTGTTTTCAGCAGGTTTTCGTCCAGAAAAAAATATCCGAGCGGCACCGAGAGGGTTTCGCTCAGTTTCATGAGGATTTTGAGGGACGGGAACTGCTCGCCGCGCTCGATCTTGCCGATATAGGTATAATCCAGTCCCCCGCTCACCTTCGCTGCGAGATCTTTCTGGGTAAACCCCTGTTCTTTTCTCAGCTTTTTCAAGCGTTTACCTATTTGGACCTTCATCCGCAACGCTCCTGCCGGCCCTCGGGATCGCACCGGTAATTTTCTGAAAGCAGGCTCATGTATAACCCTATTTCGGGGTGATGTCAAATCGGCGCAAAAAGGAATAATATGCATTTATTGCTTGACTATGATGAAAATATGTCTTATTTTCTGTTTCGAGAGGGCGGAAAGATCAGTGGACAGACTCGGCTTGGTCAGAAACCTGGGAGAAGTGGCGTCAAAGGAGGGACTTGGGACGGACGAGATACGGCTCTTCCTGCTCCTGCTTGCCAACTGCTGCGAATCGGGGCAGGGAACAGCCAGTTCCAGCCAGCTTGCGATCGTTTTCGGGCAAGGCCGCTTCGGGGACCGGATCAGGCGGGCAGTAAACCGCCTAGCCGGCCTTGGGCTTGTCCATTGTGACTCTTTTTCGGGGTGCATGTGGGACGATGACTTTGTCCTGTCGTATTCGATTCCGGGTGTGGCGTGCCACGAATCGATGCCTGGTGCATGAAAACGGCTGGCGGCCATCCGCTGCGGTTATCAAGTATCTGAATACGTGACGTCTGAACGCCGAGACACGCTGAACGCCGGGGTCCATCGTCGCTGATGTCGTGTCATGCCTTTTACGCCGGGTGACCTTCGTCGGGCTGACTCATGCCGCGGGAATGCAGCAACAAGAGGCGTTCTGCGCAGGCGTGAAGGCGTCACGGATGCAGGATGTACTCAATTGGAGTGTGCTCGGACATGAACGGCATAAGCATGATGATTGTGGATGACGACCTGTGTGTCCTGGAGGTTGCATCGCTGTATCTGCGGAAGGAAGGGGTGGAGGTCCAGTGTGCCAGGAGCGGTGAAGAGGCCCTCGGGATGTTGCGCGAGAAGCACTTTCATCTCATGTTGACCGACCTGCATATGCCCGGGATGGACGGGTTCGAACTGGTGAGGAGAACCCTGGTGCTGGCGCCCCTGATGAAGATTCTCATGAACACGGGGGATCCGTCGGAGGAAAACCTGCGGACTGCCAGGGAGCTGGGAATAGAATCGGTCATAGCCAAGCCGTTTCACATGGCGGAGATCGTCACGATTGTGAAAAGCCTGATCCTGGAGGTCGCGGATCCATGACAGGTTCGGGACAGGCCGTGCGATCAATCGCAGAAGACCATCCCCTGCAGCTCGGTGTCCGATGAAGCAATCAGCCGGGCGAACTGGTCGTCCGGAAGAAAGGCCATTTCGGCCAGGGTCACGGTCTTGAACGTGTTCACGTCGCTCGTGTGCTGATTGTAGGTGGTTGCATAGAAGGACAGATGCTTTTCCCGCTTCAGTCCCATCTGCAGCAACTGCCCTGCCCCCTTGCGCAGCAGTTTGATCTTCCGGAGCAGATCGTCATGGCTGGTGACCGACCAGACGCCGAGCTGGATCGGGCTGGAGAGGTTTTTCACGTCTCCCGAGAACTCGCCCCGCAGCAGCTGGTCACGCTCGCCTCCCAGGAATTGAACGAAATCGAGGTGTTCCGCAAGCTTGCGATCTGTCGCATGAAAACGGCCGGTTACCGGGTCGAGGGTGAAGATGATCGTCCGGTCGATTGCCTGCCCGTAGCTCTTGAACAGGATGCCCTTGTAGCTGTCGTAGTAGAAACGGTGCATGACGAAATTCTCGTTGCGGCGGATTCGCTTGACGATGTTAAACAGCCATGATTTGATGATTTCGTTGTCGATCCTGCACTTGCCGATTTCCGCTTTGAGGAAGGCAAGATTCTGGCCGCCATAGCGGTAGGCAAGTATATCGCGGTAGATGTCGCGAACGTTGCTGTATCTGCTGAAGTGGTAGACAAGGTCGTAGCAGAAGATCTCCATCTGCCGCAACTGCCAGATGAATGCGGAAACTTCGGTCCTTGAGCTCCCTTCGTTTATGCCGATCGTTTCGGTTGCCTTGGACAGCTCGGTATAGCGGTTTTCCAACTCGGCGAGGAGCGCCGTGTCCTGCCGGCTGCTTTTCCTGAGGGTTACGGTCCATCGGGAATATTCCCCGACCCTGCTCTCGATGTCGATATTGGCCGGTCCGAAGGTTGAGTAGATCTGGCGGGTCCCGATACCCGTCCCGGCCTTTCTTTTCTTGGTGGTTTTGCCCACGAAGAGCGGAAGCATGTCGGGTCCCTTTTTCAGTCTTTCTTCCGAGATTCCAACGCCGTTGTCCTGGATGGAGAGGCTGACCGCGTCGTTGGCCTGTTTCATGCTCATCTCGATGATGCCGTGGCGGTCTGCCGCGCGGATGGCGTCCAGAGCGTTGGAGACCATGTTGATCAGTGCCCGGCTCACGTTCACGTAGTTGCCGATGACCGGGTCTATCTTGGAGCCGAGCACCAGGCGCGTTTCACAGGGTGTGTCGGATGATTCGATAAAGGGTATCACGCGTTCGGTAATCAGTTCTTTCAGGTGCACCTCGTGATAGACGGCAATGTTGTCCTCGTACATGTTGAGTGTGTTGAGGAGGGCGGTCGTTTCCCGGGTTATGTCTTCAATGACTTTGTTGAAGTTGTTGACGGACAGCATGGAGGTCATGTCGAACAGGACCCTGAGGGTCTTGATGGCGTCATGGCGCACCTTCCCCAGCTCTTCCGCGATGGGAGTCTTCTTGGCCTTCTGGGTGTTGATCACTTCGCGGATGCGGCCGGCACGAGCGGAGAGCATGCTGAACTTCATCTTCCGGTAGACGAGGGACCCTTCGTGGGAAAAGCCCTTGCTGAGGAAAAAGTTGACGGAATCGGCCAGTTTTTCCCAGACATAGAGGTAGATGTACGATTCCGGCGGCACTTCCTGCACCATTTTTTCCATGAAGGCCGAGCCGATTCCCTTGCCGCGGCCAAAGGGGCTTGTCACCTGCTTGTAGAGGTGGAACCTGGTTTTTTCGGGGTTCGAGTAGACGAGGAAATAGCCGAGCAGTTCGCCTTCCTCATCCCAGACGGAGCTGTGGTCGTAATCGATGTCCAGATCCTTTTCCCGGACGTAGGGGGAAGGGATCAGCAGCGAATCGATATTGAGAAAGGGGATGTGCTTCATCCGTCTCTCGTATTCACGGGTGAGACGCCTGATATACGGATACTCTGCTGTCATGAGCGGATGCCTTTGCCGCCTGCCGGCGGAAGTGATGGTTTCGGGCTGCATGGGGAGGGTTGCCCGATGAGCCGCATGGTTATATTGAAGATTCTACCGCGTAAACCTTATGAATGCACTATCTTTGAGAATTGACGTTTTTTCTGCGGGAGGTGCCGGAGGATTGCCTTGACGCCCCTTGAGGTGATACTATGGTCCGGGATGGTTCCGGCAAATGGTGCCGGCCAAGTCTCTTCGTGCGTTTTCATCAATCCGGCTGGCTGAACCCGGATTTCTTGGGAGGTTTACATGCATTTCCCGACCTACAGGTCCCGCAGAATCAGGGGTAAGGAGGTTTTCCGCCGCATGGTGCGGGAGACGGCACTGTCGGCAGACGACCTGATCTACCCCATGTTCGCCACCTTTGGCCGTTCTGTGCGCAAGGAGGTTTCCTCCATGCCCGGAATCTATCAGCAATCCGTTGAAAATATCGTGGCAGAAGCACAGGAGGCCCATGAAACGGGTGTTCCGGCAGTCATTCTCTTCGGCATTCCCGCGAGCAAGGATGCAACAGGAAGCCAGGCTTTCCGCGAGGACGGAGTGGTGCAGGAAGCAGTCAGGGAGCTGAAGAAACATGTTCCCGGCCTTGCGGTCATAACTGATGTCTGCATGTGCGAATATACCGATCATGGACACTGCGGAGCGATCAGGGACGGCGAGGTCGATAACGACGCCACACTCGAACTTCTGTGCAGGGAGGCTCTTTCCCATGCGCAGGCGGGGGCGGATATGGTGGCTCCTTCGGACATGATGGACGGCAGGGTCGGCGCAATCCGCCAGGCCCTGGACGCGGAGGGTTTTTCCCACGTGCCGATCATGAGCTACGCGGTGAAATACGCCTCCGGCTACTACGGGCCGTTCAGGGAAGCCGCAGAGTCCGCCCCGCAGTTCGGCGACCGCCGCTCCTACCAGATGGACCCGGCAAACAGGCTCGAGGCTCTCCGCGAAGCGGCCATGGATGTGGAGGAAGGGGCCGACATCATCATGGTGAAGCCGGGGCTCCCCTACCTGGACATCGTGCGCGAGGTCCGCAATGAATTCAATCTGCCCGTGGCGGTCTACAATGTGTCCGGCGAGTACAGCATGGTCAAGGCGGCAGCGCGGAACGGCTGGATCGACGAGGAGCGGGTGGTCATGGAGACGATGATCGCATTCAAGCGGGCCGGGGCCGACCTGATCCTCACCTACCATGCAAAGGACGTGGCCAGGATAGTGAAGGCTGGCTGACCCCGTGTTTCCCTTGCAGGCTGTTGAAAAACGTCATGGGTCAGGCCAGATGGAAGGCCCACGGAACGCAGCACCCGAGACATATCACTTTGATAGGCGAGGGTGTGAGCACCGTTCAGCGTCGCAGATGGGCTCCGCACTGGTTTTTCAACAGCCTGCTTGACGGGGGCGAGATGATTGAAGCGTGGCCTGTGGCTGGTGTTGACAAAGGATCTCCGGCAACCGGAAGTAAAATGGATTGCCGGTTGCTCCCTGCTTCGTGAAACATGTCATGAAACATTCGTGCTTTCCGGTTGTAGAAATCACTTCTAAAACAGCGGTGTTTGTGCTATTTTCCTTCCTGTCGATGATCCTCGGGACTATCTCGTCCATACCCTTGCGGCAGGAAGCTCCAGGCCCTGCCAGCCACTATTTCCTATGACAAAAATCATCTGCATTGCCAACCAGAAAGGCGGGGTGGGCAAGACCACGACCGCCGTGAATCTTGCTGCGTCTCTCGCTGCCGCCGAGAAGCGGACGCTGCTTGTGGACATGGATCCCCAGGGAAATGCCGGCAGCGGTGTGGGCATTGAAAGGGACAGTCTCCGTGAAAGCATCTATCACGCCTTGATCGATGGTGCGGATCCTGCCTCGATAGTCAGGAAAACCGAGCTGGCCTACCTGGACATACTGCCTGCCACCGACGATCTCGCCGGCGCAGAGATCGAACTGGTGACGGCTCCTGAGCGGGAGCGGAAACTTGCTGGAATCCTTGCCGCCCTGGCGCACGACTACCGTTATATCCTCATCGATTGCCCCCCATCCCTGGGTCTTCTGACCCTCAATTCGATCGTTGCCGCCGCATCGGTCCTGATTCCCCTGCAGTGCGAGTTTTATGCCATGGAAGGGCTCTCGAAAATTCTCAAAACCATCAAACTTGTAAAAAAGGGGCTCAATCCGTCACTTGCCATCGAGGGCATTCTCCTCACCATGTTCGATGCACGGAACAATCTGTCACGGCAGGTGAGCGAGGAGATACGCAGCCATTTCGGCGACACCGTTTTCCGTACGGTCATCCCGCGCAATGTCAGGCTCTCGGAGGCACCCAGCCATGGCAAGCCGATTCTGTTGTACGACATCGCCTCCCGGGGGGCGGTCGGTTACCTGGAACTGGCCAGAGAGATCATAGAAAGAGAGGGCCATGATGATTAAAAAGACCGCTCTGGGCAAGGGGATGGCAGCGCTCCTTCCGGTGGTTGAAGAGGAGGGCAGGGTCTTTTTTTCATGCCCCATCGAGGAGATCAAGCCCAACAGAGACCAGCCGCGCAAGAAATTCGCAGTCGACAAACTGGAGGAGCTTGCCGACTCCATCCGGGAAAAAGGGGTAATCCAGCCGCTTGTCGTGAGGCGCCTGTCGGAACACTATGAACTGGTTGCCGGCGAGAGGCGTTGGCGCGCTGCCCAGAAAGCAGGGCTTAAGGAAGTGCCGGTCGTCATACAGGATGTGTCCGACGATACTGCCCTGGAAATGGCCCTGATAGAGAACATCCAGCGCGAAGACCTCAACGCTATCGAGCAGGCCGAGGCGTTTCACGCCCTGATCGAGAAATTTCACCTGTCCCAGGAGGAAATGGCGAAACGGGTCGGCAAGGATCGTTCCACCGTTGCCAATTCGCTCCGCTTGCTGAAGCTTCCTTCCGAGGTCAAGCAGGACATCCTGGAAGATCGTCTCTCCATGGGCCACGCCAGGGCCCTGCTCGCCCTGGAGTCCCCTGATCTCATGGCGCAGGCCCGGGGGGAAATCCTGAAAAGGCATCTCTCTGTGCGGGAAACCGAGACTCTGGTCAGGCGCCTCAAGTCGAAAAAGCCGGTCCGTCAGAAGGCGTCGCCCGGACCTGAGCTTGTTGCCGTGGTGGACCGGTTGAAGCGCCGTTTCATGACCAAAGTGGCAATCCGACAGAGCGGAAAAGGTGGCAGGATAGAAATTGCATTTTCAAACGCAGAGGATCTCACCAGGCTCGTTGACCTGCTCGGTTCCTGATCCGTGTTCTATTTTTAGAACGGTATCGCTCGTTGTGCTGTTTCTGCCACATGCCCCGGGTTTCTGCCCGGGGTGTCTTATAACTGGCCTGCATCATTGGAAATTTCCGGAGTGACGGGTGCACGGTTGCCGCTGGCTCCCGGGAGCGGGTATTTTATTTTTGCCCAAAAAATTTTTACTTAAGCTAAAAAACTGATTGACATCGTTGATGCCGTATGGTACCTGTCATACGTTTTGCAGTCGGGACCTTCGTAGGGGCTGTATGGCGGGGGCAAACAGGTAAAGAGGGATTTGGGGCATGATCACTATAGACATCGTTTTTCTCTTTCAGACAGTCAATTTTCTCCTCCTGCTGTTTCTCCTCAATATCCTTTTGTACAAACCTATCAGGAAGGTTCTGGCGGACAGGGCTGCCGAAATGTCTGCATCGAGAGAAAAAGCGGCTTCCGTTGACCTGGAAGTCCAGGAGAAGATGCTTCGCTACGAACAGAAGCTGCGCGAAATAAAGGCCGCGGCCAGCGAGGAGCGGAACCGGCTCATCGGGGAAGCCCGTTCGGAGGAGGCCCGGATAGTAGGTGCCGCCCGCGATGAAGCAAGTCAATCCATGACGGCCATCCAGGGCGCGATCCGGAAGGAGGCCGAGGAGGCTGAAACGTTTCTGCGCGCCCAGGCGGAAACCCTTTCCCGCGTCATAAGCGAAAAGGTTCTCGGAAGGAGCTTGTCATGAAGTTTAATCCCATGAAAGCCCTCGGCAATGTTCCTGTATTCCCCGTGCTTGCCGTCATGATCGTTCTGGCCGGAATCGGGGAGACTGCTTGTGCCGCTGAGGCAGTTCACCATGCGGATTCATCTGCGCAATTGAAAGATTTCGGCTATCGTCTCCTCTCCTTCATCATTCTGGTGGCGATCCTGGCATGGGGCGCCAGGAAGGCTGATATAAAGGGTCTGCTTGCTGCCAGGCAGGCTGCGGTGGAAAAGGCACTGCAGGAGGCGGCCGAAGCACGGGAAGCCGCTGAGGAAAAGCTTGTCGAGTACAATGAGAAACTTGAGAAGGCTACCCTCGAAATCGACAGTATCCACCAGGCCATCAGGCAGGAGGGTGAGGCCGAGAAAGCGCGCATCATCGCTGAAGCGCACGAAGCGGCGGCAAGGATTTGCGAACAGGCCAAGGCCACTGCGAACCAGGAAGTACAGATGGCCAGGGCCCGCCTTCGTGCGGAGACTTCGCGACTGGCGGTCCGGCTTGCCGAGGAAAATCTGCGACGGTCGGTTACCCCGGCCGACCAGGAGCGTTTCGTTGATGAATATCTGAACAAGGTGGTGGAGGTACATTGAGCACGAACGCAATTGCACGCCGGTATGCCAAGGCGCTCATCCAGGTGGCCGCGGGACAGGGAACTGTCGAACAGCATTTTTCGGAACTCGAGGCATTTTCGAAGACCCTCGTTCCTGGCGAAGAAGCGGCCGAATTCTTTGAGGCTCCCTCCTACGGGATCGAAGCGAAACGGGAAATCGTCAAAGAGCTGGCGTCACGCCTCGGTGTCTCCAAGACGATACGCGACTTTATGCTGCTGCTACTCGACAAGAAGCGACTCGACCAGCTCGACGCCATCCTGGAAAGCTATCGTTCGTTTGCAGATGAGGCGGCAGGGATTCTTCGTTCCGCTGTGATATCCGCTGTCCCCCTTTCAGAAGAGCAGGTGGCGGAACTGCGCAGGACCCTGGAAAAAGCAACGGGGAAGAAAGTCATCCTCAGCGTTTCCGCTGACCCCCAGCTGATCGGCGGTGTAGTCACCAGGATAGGCGACAAGGTCTTTGATGGCAGTATCAGGACGCAACTGACAAAGATTCAAGATATATTACAGAAGGGGTGAGAAGTGCCTATGGAACTGCGAGCGGAAGAAATCAGCGAGATTATCAGAAGGCAGATCGAGGGGTACGGCAGGGACATCGAGGTCGCCGAGACAGGCACCATCATCTCCGTCGGTGACGGGATAGCCCGAATCCATGGACTTGCCAAAGCAATGGCAGGTGAATTGCTCGAATTCCCCGGTGGGGTTTCGGGTATGGTCCTCAATCTTGAGGAGGGAAACGTCGGCGCTGCCATCCTGGGCGAGGATAACGAATCAATCAAGGAAGGCGCCGTTGTCAAGCGCACCGGCAAGATCGTCGAGGTTCCCGTTGGCGAGGCCCTCATCGGCCGCGTCGTGAACGCCATCGGCCAGCCCATCGACGGCAAGGGCCCAATCGAAGGCGCCGATTCCCGCATGGTCGAGGTGAAGGCCCCGGGCATCGTCAAGCGCAAGTCGGTTCACCAGCCGCTGCAGACCGGCATCAAGGCGGTTGACGCGATGGTTCCCATCGGGCGCGGCCAGCGCGAACTCATCATCGGCGACCGCCAGACCGGAAAGACCGCCATCGCGATCGATACCATCATCAATCAGAAGGGTGGCGACGTCATCTGCATTTACGTTGCCATCGGCCAGAAGCGATCCACTGTGGCACAGGTTGTGAGCAAGCTGAGTGATCACGGCGCCATGGATTACACCATAGTGGTGTCAGCTTCCGCTTCGGAGCCGGCGCCATTGCAATTCATCGCTCCCTATTCCGGCGTTACGATGGGAGAATACTTCAGGGACAGCGGAAAGCACGCCCTTATCATTTATGACGACCTTTCAAAACAGGCCGTGGCCTACCGGCAGCTTTCCCTGCTGCTTCGCCGCCCGCCCGGCCGCGAAGCATACCCCGGTGACGTATTCTATCTTCACAGCCGTCTCCTTGAGAGGGCCGCAAAACTTTCCGATGACTGCGGCGCAGGCTCCCTCACTGCTCTGCCCATCATTGAGACACAGGCCGGTGACGTGTCGGCTTACATCCCGACGAACGTCATTTCCATTACGGACGGTCAGATATACCTGGAAAGCGACTTGTTCTATTCGGGTGTGCGCCCGGCCATCAACGTCGGCCTTTCCGTCTCCCGCGTCGGTGGGGCCGCCCAGGTCAAGGCAATGAAGCAAGTGGCCGGTACGCTGCGCCTCAATCTTGCCCAATATCGGGAAATGGCGGCTTTTGCCCAGTTCGGTTCGGACCTGGACAAGGCGACCCAGATGCAGTTAGCGCGTGGAGAGCGTCTTGTTGAGATCCTCAAGCAGCCCCAGTACCGGCCGCTTCCGGTGGAAAAGCAGGTTCTGGTCATCTTCGCTGCCAACAACGGCTACGTTGATGATTGCCCGGTCAGCGCCCTCGGTCGTTTCGAGGCCGAGATGACCGTCTTCTTCGATTCGCGCAAACCGGACATATTGCGCGAAATCAACGAAAAGAAGGCCATTGACGACGTGTTGAGGGGAAAGATCATCGCCGCCCTCGATGAATTCAAGAAGGAATTTACAGTCTAGAGAAGGACGGAACCGCCCCCATGGCAAGCCTGAAAAGCATCAGGAAACGAATCAATTCGGTCAAGAGCACGCGCCAGATCACCAAGGCCATGAAAATGGTCGCCGCGGCGAAGCTGCGTCGTGCCCAGGAGAATGTGCTGGCTGCCCGTCCCTATGCCGAAAAGCTCACGGAGGTTCTCCAGAGGCTTTCCGGCAGCGGTGGGCAGGCGGGCAATCCTCTGCTGCAGAAGGAACGGGCGGAGAGGGCGCTTCTCATCGTCGTCAGCTCCGACAGAGGCCTGTGCGGCGGTTTCAATGCCAATATCTGCAAGGCAGCGGAAGGTTTCATTCGGGAAAACACTTCACGATACAGTGAGATATCCGTTCTCACCATCGGCAGGAAGGCACACGAATATCTCCGGAGGCGCGCTACGATCCGGAAAAACTATTCCAACATCCTGTCCACCCTGAACTATCAGGAGGCCGCGCTCATCGGGCAGGAACTGATAGAAGGCTACATGGCTGACGAATACGATGAAGTATACATCCTGTATAACGCATTCAGAAGCGTCATGTCCCAGGACATCACCCTGAAGCGGCTGCTGCCGATTGAAGCTCCCCAGGGCACAGATGAAGAATTCCTCCCGGAAGCGATCTATGAACCTTCCAAAGAGGAACTCCTGACCGAACTCTTTCCCAAGCATATCGAGGTACAGGTTTTCCATGCCATGCTGGAATCCGTAGCGTCGGAACACGGCGCAAGGATGACCGCCATGGACAGCGCATCGAAAAATGCAACGGATATGATCGGCAAGTTGACGCTGCAGTACAACCGTGCGAGACAGGCTGCAATCACCACGGAACTGATGGAGATCATTTCGGGCGCCGAATCGATCAAGGCCTGAGAGCACTGACAAGACCCACACTATTAGATTAATCATAGAGCACGGTCCGCGGGGCGGGCCGCAGGAGGAAGGGACCAGATGAGCCAGAACCTTGGAAAAATTTCGCAGGTCATCGGCGCGGTAGTGGATGTGGAATTCGAACCGGGTAAGCTCCCGGCGATCTATAACGCACTCAGGGTGACCAACCCCGCCATCGACGAGCGTGAGTACAACCTGGTGCTGGAAGTGGCACAGCACCTGGGTGAGAACACCGTGCGCACCATAGCGATGGACTCGACTGACGGTCTGGTTCGCGGTCAGCAGGCGCTGGATACCGGTAAACAGATCGTCATGCCGGTAGGTCGTCAGACCCTCGGGCGCATCATCAACATTATCGGCGAGCCGGTTGACGAGATGGGACCGATCAACGCCGAACAGGAATATGAGATTCACCGCGAGGCGCCGTCATTTATACAGCAATCCACCAAGGTCGAAGCCTTCACGACCGGAATCAAGGTCGTTGACCTGCTGGCGCCTTACGCCCGCGGCGGAAAGATCGGCCTGTTCGGCGGAGCAGGCGTCGGCAAGACTGTTATCATAATGGAACTGATCAACAACATCGCCAAGCAGCATGGCGGTTATTCGGTCTTCGCGGGTGTCGGCGAAAGGACACGTGAAGGGAACGACCTCTGGAACGAGATGAAAGAGTCGGGAGTTCTCGACAAAGCGGCTCTTGTCTACGGCCAGATGAACGAACCGCCCGGCGCCCGTTCCCGCGTGGCATTGTCGGCGCTCTCGGTAGCCGAGTACTTCCGCGATGAAGAGGGGCAGAACGTCCTCCTGTTCATCGACAACATATTCCGCTTCACACAGGCCGGCTCAGAAGTGTCGGCACTCCTTGGACGCATTCCTTCGGCTGTCGGTTATCAGCCGACCCTTGCAACCGAGATGGGGGAACTGCAGGAAAGGATCACGTCGACCGACAAGGGCTCCATTACGTCAGTGCAGGCGATTTATGTTCCGGCCGACGACCTCACTGACCCTGCGCCGGCAACTGCTTTTGCCCACTTGGATGCAACTACCGTGCTTTCTCGCCAGATCGCTGAGCTGGGCATATACCCTGCCGTTGACCCGCTCGACTCCACCTCACGAATCCTCGATCCGCAGATAATTGGTGAAGAGCACTACAACATTGCCCGCGAGGTGCAGTATGTGCTGCAGCGCTACAAAGACCTGCAGGACATCATCGCGATTCTGGGCATGGACGAACTTTCTGAAGAAGACAAGCTCGTCGTTGTAAGAGCGCGCAAAATCCAGCGTTTCCTCTCGCAACCGTTTCATGTCGCCGAAACCTTTACGGGCACACCGGGCAAATACGTGGAACTGAAGGACACCATAAAAGGGTTCCAGGAGATCGTGGCAGGAAAGCACGATGATGTTCCCGAGCAGGCATTTTACATGGTTGGCACCATCGAGGAAGTCCTGGAGAAAGCGAAAAAGCTGTCCGCATAGGTTGAAGGAACTGTCCCTCCGGACACAAGGCAACGTTGAGAAAGACGCTTTCGGCAAACCGGAAGACGGCCGATAAGGATTCATACATGGCGGAAAAACTGCAGCTCGAACTGGTAACACCATATAAGAAAGTCCTCTCGGAACAAGTGGATATGGTAACCGCATCCGGCGTACTGGGTGAATTTACCGTCCTGCCGGGACATGCGGCCTTTCTCACCTCTCTGAAGATCGGCGAGCTTGTGTATTCCAAGGACGGCACGATCAGTCACCTGGCATTGAACTGGGGGTATTTCGAAGTCGTGGACGACAGGATCACCATACTGGTCGAGACGGCTGAAAGAGCGGACGAGATCGATCTCGAACGGGCGCGGACCGCGTTGGGACGCGCCGAGGAGGCTCTCGGAAAACTCTCCAGGGAAGACAGGGATTTCATCTTCTACGAAGCTGCCTTGCAGCGCGCGCTGATCAGAATGCAAGTGGCATCAAAATCCAACCGCTGACGTTTGACGTTATGACATGGCTTTGAAAAAGGCGGGGAAACCCGCCTTTTTGTGTTTCATTTGTTTCGTAAATATTCATGGGAAATAAAAAATTCATGTGAACTACTCTGTGGTGCTGCATCTGATGATCTAAACCTCTTTAAAATTAAGCGCTTGCACACATCTGGCTTTTGTGGTACATAAAAACGGCTATTGTGTTAATGAAAAACAGCGTCCTTACATCGCGACGGTCCTTCAGAGGGTACTGTTTCACGTGAGACTGGTGAGCCGAATCTCGCGGGTATCCGTTGACGGGAGATGCCGTAACTACGGGAGGGAATGCATTGTTCGAAGCCTGCGGCACAAAGAACAATACAATAGCTCTAGAAGCTGTCGCCCAGGACGGTTCTCCGCCGCTATCCGTGCCCAGGAAGAAGCGAGAGGTCAGCAGGAAGCACCTGGTGAACATGCTGAACTTTCTCAACTTCAAAGATGAGACTATTCTTGTCTGTTTCAAGCATGTCAAATACGATACCGCAATTACTCTCAAGGCCAGACCGCAGCCGTGCCTGGACGGCAAGCTGGAATGTCTCTGGGTAAAAGATGACGGCCTCGAGCAGAAGCTTGCAACGCACCGCTACGAAAGTTTCATCGTACCCGATCCTTACGAACCGCTGCATGTCAGCGCCAGGCTTCTTGACGTGACGACAGATGGCATCAGCTTTCACCTGCCCGACACGTGTAGTGAGATTCGTTCCCGCCGGATCAACCGGCATCCCTGCCGGGACATAACGGTCCGCTTCCTGCAAAACGGGGCGCTGTTCAACGGCGACCTCATCGATTTCAATGCCGCTACCTTTCGCGTCGAAGTAGCGTGCGCCCCGCCACAATCGTTTCAATGGGTCACGAGGGCAACACCGGTTCATGTCGTCCTGAGCGACAACGAAGAGGTGCTCTATTCGGGTGACTGCGAGATAATCAGTCAATCTGCCGGCCAAAAGATCCGCTCGTTTGTCATGCGACCGGTCCACTCAAGGATTTGCAGGTTCGAGCCGAAAGACTATCGGAGCTCCCGTCACAGCCTGGTTCCTTCGCCTGATGCGGTCTTTGTCGATCCCCTTACCGGCAAAACAGTGAACCTGAAGGTTGTGGACCTTTCCGGCTCCGGACTTTCGGTGGAGGAGAGCGAGGAAAATTCCGTTCTGCTTCCCGGAAGGATCATTCCCGAGTTGAATATTGATCTGGCCGGAATCCTTTCCATAAAGTGCAGCGCACAGGTTGTCTATCGGAATGTTCAGGAGGGGGTAGGGGGAACGGTCTCCATCAAATGCGGTCTTGCCATCCTCGATATGGACATAAAGGAACACGTGAGGCTGCTGGCGCTCCTTCACCAGGCAACGGACCGCAATTCATATGTTTGCAACAAGGTGGATATGGAAGCCCTGTGGGAGTTGTTTTTTCACACCGGCTTTCTCTATCCGGAGAAGTACTCGTTTATCCAGGCCCAGAAGGAGAAGTTCAAGGAGACTTACGAAAAGCTCTACAACAGTAACCCGCATATAGCGAGACATTTTATATACCAGAAGAACGGCAGAATTTACGCCCATATAGCCATGGTACGCTTTTATGAATACACGTGGCTGATACATCACCATGCAGCTGACAAGCGTTCCGGAAAGAAGACGGGGTTGTCAGTGCTTGAGCAGATTGGGCGTTGCATAAACGATTCGCATAGCCTCTCCTCTACGCGCATGAACTTTGTCGCCTGTTATTACCGGCCTGACAACAGGTTCCCACAGAGGGTATTCGGTGGCATAGCGAAACAAATAAACGACATGAATGGTTGTTCAGTCGATGCGTTTGCCTACTTCCACTACCAGAAGGGGGCTGTAGGGCAGTGGGATCTGGCAGGGCCCTGGTCGCTGCACAGAACCCAGACCGAAGATTTGGCGGAGCTGGAAAGATTCTACCGGCATGCATCGGGGGGACTTCTGCTTCATGCGCTGGACCTTGAGCCGCACATGCTCAATCATGACGAAATCGGGCGGGAATACGAGAATATCGATTTCAGGAAGGAAAAACACCTCTTTTCTCTCAAGCGAAATGGAAAGCTGAAGGCGTTGTTCGTGATAAATGTCTCAGATATCGGCCTGAACATGTCCGATCTGACAAACTGCATCCATACGATAATCGTTGATGAAGATGATTTTCCGAGCGGAACACTGTTCATGATCTATTCCTTATTGTCAAAATATTATGACAACGAAAAAATCCCTGTTTTGCTATACCCTGCATCTTTCGCAGAGAGAAAACAGATCCCCTATGATAAGATATACCACCTATGGATCTTGAATATGCAATATACTGACGGCTATTTCAAATCTATTGACTGGATGATGCATCACCATCATGAATGAGCGGAATTGTATTTAATGAATATGAAGGTTAGCATGGTGTTTCATGGAAACTGACAAGAGTGAACAGCCTTTATATAACAGCAGGATTATTGACACTTACATCAAGTTGATCAAGAGGAAGTACAGCTATGTCAATATAAGTGAACTGCTGCAGCACGCAAGAATGGAACCCTATGAAGTGGCCGATCAGGGGCACTGGTTCGACCAGGAACAGATCGACCTGTTTTATGAAAGACTCGTCAAGCTGACCGGGAATGAGAACATTGCCAGGGAGGCTGGCAGATACGCTGCTTCCCCAGAGGCGATCGGCGTGATGCGCCAATATGTCCTGGGGCTCGTGAGCCCCGCGAAAGTATATGAACTTATAGGCATAACCACGAGAAACTTTACCAGATCGTCTGTGTATGAGTCGAAGAAGCTGGCATCAAACAAGATCGAAATAATCGTTACCCCGGAGGAGGGGGTCCGCGAGAAGCCTTTCCAGTGCGAGAACAGGATCGGTTTCCTTGAGGCTATCGCGCAGGTTTTCAACAGCAAGTTGCCGCGCATAGAACATCCTGAGTGCCTATTCACGGATGGCAAGGTCTGCCGATATATTATCTCCTGGGAAAAGGCCGCCTCAGTATCCTGGAAAAGGATACGGAACTACAGTGCATTCTTCCTGCTCGTCCTGTGCGTGGTTTCTTTCTGTCTTGAAGGGTGGAGCGCTCTGGCTGCGGTTTTCCCTTCTGCCGTGTCAATTCTTCTGCTGGTGAGCCTTGTTGCCATAGGCAAAGAGAAGCAGGATCTCAGCGCGGGGCTTGACAACCTGCGTGAATCGACCGACAAGCTGCTGGAGCAGATAAACCAGAACTACAATAATGCCCTGATGACCAATGAAATCGGGCAGGCAATCAACAAGCAGACCGATATCGATGCCATCCTGTACAATGTCACCCACGTACTCGAGAAGCGTCTCGACTATGATCGCTGCATGATCTTTCTCACGGATCAGGACAAGACCCGGCTGTTGTTCCGGGCCGGGTTCGGCTATTCGCAGGAGCTGGAGAATCTTTTCAGCAAGACATCGTTCCGTCTCGACAGGCCTGAGTCGCGGGGCATATTCGTTCTCTCGTTCCGTGAGCAGAAACCGTTCCTGGTCAACGACTTCGACGAGATAAAAACGGACCTCTCCCCCCACAGCCTGACGTTCGCCAGGAAATTGGGAGCCCAGTCATTCATCGTTTGCCCCATCGTATGCGACGGGAATTCATTAGGCATACTCGTCGTTGACAATCTGCAAACCAAGAAGCCTCTGCTCCAGAGTCACATGAACCTCCTTATGGGAATATCCACGGTGATAGGCATCAGCATTCGTAATGCCATGCTCAACGAGTACCGTGAGCTGCAATTCAGTTCGACGCTCCAGGTCCTGGCGGCCAGTATTGACACCAGGGACAATCTGACGGCAGGCCACGCCGAAAAGGTGACCAGGTATGCCGTGGGGATTTGCCAGGAGCTTGGCCTTGCCAAGGACTACTGCGAAATGATCCGGGTGGCGGCCCTGCTGCATGACTACGGCAAGATTGGCATTCCGGATTCAATCTTGAAAAAGGAAGGCAGGCTGACCGAGGAGGAATATACGGAAGTGAAGTCTCATGCGTCGAAAACGCGTGAGATTCTGGAGCAAATCAACTTTGAGGGTATTTACCGCCAGGTTCCTGAAATTGCGGGCTGTCACCACGAGAAAATCGATGGCAGCGGGTACCCGCTGGGGCTGAGAGGGCATGAAATTCCCTTTGGCGCCAAGATAATAGCGGTTGCGGATTTCTTCGAAGCCATAACCGCAAAGCGTCATTACCGGGACCCGATGCCGATGCCCGAAGCGGTGAGGCTGCTGGAAGAGCATGTCGGGACGCACTTCGAGAAAAAGGTGGTCAGCGCTTTTCTCGAGTACATGAGAAATGATCACGATTTTGTAAATGAAGCCAACCTGCAGGCATTCCCGGTCTATGCGCTGCACAGGGAGCGTGAATCGTGCATCATCCCCGTGTCGTTCCTGATTAACGGCATAACGTCGGTCGGGACCTGCAGGGATATCAGTGCCGGAGGGATGTATGTGGCGTTTGCGGGTGACGTCATCTGCGGTTCCCGGATCGAGCTGACGTTTCTGCTGCCGGGCGGTGAGCAGTGCACGTTCGCTGCGACTGGCAGGGTGGTATGGGTTGATTGCACCGGCAATCAGGGGAACGATGCGGCATCGGCCGGATTCGGCGTCGAGTTTCTCGATGTCAAGCCATCCCGGGAGATCCTGGGTTCAGCGGTAAGGTCGCTTCGTCCCGAAAACCGGCTCAGCGTTGAAGGTGCACTGGCGGGAAGCGGTACTCTCTGCGCTTCCACCGGAGACGCAGTGAGCTGAATGATTAGTTCAACGGCTTTCTCCCCCTGCAGGAAATGATGGGGGAATAGGTGAATCTTCGCGGATCATTGAAGAAACTCCTGAACTCTGCAAGAAACTGCTCGTAACCACCTTCATACTCTGTAAATGCGTAACCGATTTTCTTCGGCGCAACTTCCACCTTTTTCATCCAGTTGAAAGCGTCTGCTTCCTGAAGTGACCCGTAAATCAGGTGGTGGGCCGAAACATCCACGTTTATTTCCTCAAACCCGATGTCATAGAGATAAGAATAAAGCTTTCTGCCTGCATAAGGGTCGAAGTTTGCCCTCTCCTGCAAGCCTTCTATGATGCCGAACAGGGTTTTTTCCAGCCTCGGTGACATGCCGTGGTGGTTCAGGCAGTTGTGGTCCAGGTCAACCAGGCAGAGTATGCCCCCCGGCTTCACGATTCGCGAGATGTTCCTGACAAGATCATCGCTGTTGCTCCTGAAATATTCCAGCACGAACCGGACCCAGACGAAATCGAACTGTCCCAGGTCATCGAGTGGCTTGAGCATGTCTCTCTGGTGAAAACTGATGCCGTCATGCCCGTATCGGGTCAGTGCATGGGCGATTCTTTCTCCGGAAGCATCCACTCCGGTGACCGTGCCCCCGGGTTGGACAAGCGCATGCAGATATGAGGTGGTAATCCCGGACCCCGATCCGATATCCGCCACACGCATTCCCGGTCTGAGCCCTGCCCACAGGGCCTGCCGGTTGATTGTCTTCCCGTCGGTTTTCAGGTCCAGTCGTGTGGCTTCCTCGGCATTTTCCATGAGGTATTCTTTTTTGTGCATTCCGGGCTCCGCATCTTTTTTCGGTTTCAGGATGGTGAACGATCAAGGCAAATTCAAACTTATACCACCGCGATCATATGCAGGCAAGATAGTTTTTCTGCGCAAGGCGTAATAAATCCACATGAAGATCACGTATAACAATGATTATTTTATAATGTTAAATTCCGTTATGTTGTGGATGGATCGCCACAAATAGAGCGTCTACGGTATGTAAAATTGATTTGACTTATGAATAATCGCATGGTTTGATACTGAATCTGGCGATGTGTATTTATTGGGAAATATTAAGATAACGTCTGGTGGGATGGATTGGGTTATCCTGAGAACAGGAGTAGCTTATGTCGCTGAGATTCTCCTTCTGGAAGACGCTGGCGGCAGCACTGTGCAGCGTCGCATGGCTGCCGACGGGTTCACTGGCATCCGGCTTCGGCATCTTTACTCATGGCGCGGCACCGTTGGGTGAGGCAGCAGCAGTGACAGCACATGGTGAGGACCCGTCGAGCGTGTTTTACAATCCGGCCCTCATCAACCGGCTTGACGGGACGCAGTTCGAGATCGGCACTACCCTGCTGTTTCCGTCGCGGGAGTTTTCCTGCGTTTCTGGCCAGGGGGCGGAGACGAAGGATGCGGTTTTCTATCCGAGCACGTTTTTCATCACCCACAAGATTTCCGACCGTGTAAGTGTTGGTTTCGGCGTTTTTTCCCCGTTTGGTCTCGGCACTGACTGGGGCACGACCTGGGAAGGCCGATATCTTGCCACCAATTCGGAAATGCTGACCATGGCCTTCAATCCTGTTGTTTCGGTTAAAATCACACCAAGACTGGCATTGGCTGCCGGACTCGACATCGTCTACCTGGATACGACGTTGGAGAAAAACGTCAATATGAATGGGCTGAACTTTGCACTGGGCGGCATTTTCGGGCCTGACATCCTTCCCGACAACGGCTTCAAGTTTGCCGGGGACGGCACAGGCGTCGGGTTCAATATCGGGTTTCTGTACGATGTGAGCGATACCGTTTCCATCGGCGCGTCCTACAGGAGTGAAGTAAAGATCGGGGTGAAGGGAACGGGCAGCTATGCCACGCAGTTTGCGCCTGTCCTGGTCAACGCCTCGGGTAAGGCTGACCTGACGCTTCCGCAGCAGGTATCGGCCGGCATCAGCTATTCGGGTTTCGCTCCGCTGGTCCTGGAGGCGGGCGTCCGCTGGGAGGACTGGTCTTCGTTCCGCCAGCTCCGGGTAACGTTCGATAACGGAACGTCCCAGGCAGCTCAGAAAAACTGGAAGAGCACATTCGCCTACAATGTCGGCGCCCGGTACCGGTTCAATGATACCATCTCCCTGCTGGCAGGGTACCTGTACAGCGACAACCCCGTCCCCGACGAAACCTTCGAACCGTCCATACCCGATGCGGACACCCACCTTTTCTGTGTCGGTACGGAACTCACCTTCAATAAACTCATCCTGTCGCTCAGCTATGCCTACCAGAAGCTGGAGAGCCGCACCAAGTCCAACATGGTCGGCGACCCGTTCGGCCTGCCAGGTTCCGGCACGGCCAACGGCAAGTACACGTCGGACATACATCTGCTGGCAGCCAGTCTTGTCTTCAAATACTGATTGCATTTTTCCATAAAAGTGCTACTTCTATGACACTGTCGCTTCGGCCGTTCGCGGCTTGCTTCGGCCGGAGCATTTCAATGGCAAGGGAGGAGTTCCAGCATGCCGGAGAACGTCAAAAATGTTGCCATGCGCATCAGGGACCTTCGCGAGATAGCGGGAGTTTCGCCGGAAAGCCTGGCCCATGAGCTGGGAGTGTCCCGTGAGGACTACCAGCGCTATGAAAGCGGCGAAGTGGACATTCCCGTGGGTTTCCTGTTCAAGATTGCCCACAGGTTCTCGGTCGAGTTGACCGACCTGCTGACCGGCGAGAGCCCCAGGCTCCATGTCTATTCCCTGGTTCGATGCGGTAAAGGGGTAAGCGTTGAACGGAGAAAGGCATACAAATACCAGAATCTTGCTGCCAATTTCATCCACAAGACAGCTGAGCCGTTCCTGGTGACCGTCGATCCTGAGCAGCCCGGCGCCGCGGTCTCGTTCAACAGCCATCCGGGCCAGGAATTCAATTACGTGCTGGAAGGCAGGTTGAAGATCATTATCGACGGCCACGAGCTGATCCTGAATCCCGGGGATTCGCTCTACTTCGACTCCAGCCATCCCCATGGAATGCAGGCTCTGGATAACAGGACGTCACGTTTTCTGGCAATCATTTTCTGATATGAAACTGCCGGCTGTGGTGCCCGTGAGTTCCGGAAGGTTTGTCCGGTGCATTTTCGCAGCCGAAGAGATATGAGGTGTCTCTACCATGCTTGAACGGTTTGTCGCCCGCGTGAACTACGATTCTTACGAAGATTTTGTCGATAATTTTTCCATATCGGTACCCGATTCATTCAACTTCGCCTATGACGTGGCTGACGAGATCGCCCGACGCGAACCCGACAGGATTGCCCTGATCTGGTGCGATGACCAGGGCAACGAGTCCATTTTCACGTTCGGTCAGCTCAAGCTCTACAGCGACAAGGCGGCTTCCTTTTTCCAGTCTGTCGGCATCGGCAAGGGCGATCCGGTCATGCTCATACTGAAGAGAAGGTACGAGTTCTGGTTCTGCCTGCTCGGGCTGCATAAACTCGGCGCAATAAGCATTCCCGCCACCCATCTCCTGACTACCAAGGACATAATCTACCGCAATAATGCTGCCGACATCAAAATGGTGGTCGCCGTCAATGATCCTGAGGTGCTGCGTCACGTCGACGAGGCTGAAGACAAATCCCCGACCATGAACTATAAGGCGGTTCTGGATTGCGAGCGGGAAGGCTGGTTCAATTTCTCCAGGGAACTTGAAAGATCATCGGCAGATTTCGCGCGCCCGATGGGAACTGCCGCCCCGGTCAACGATGACATTTCTCTGCTGTACTTCACTTCCGGCACCACGGGCATGCCGAAGATGGTCCGTCATGACTTCGTCTATCCCCTGGGGCACATCCTGACCGCCAAATTCTGGCAGAGCGTCATGGATGGCGGCATACATTTGACCATTGCCGATACCGGATGGGCCAAGGCGGTATGGGGAAAGATATACGGCCAGTGGCTGAGCGGCGGTATCGTTTTCGTGTATGACTACGACAAATTCTCGCCGCGCAACCTCCTGGAAGTCATTGCCCGATACGGCATCAACACCTTCTGTGCGCCTCCCACCATCTATCGCTTTCTCATCAAGGAGGACTTCTCCCCGTTCGACCTGTCGAAGCTCAAGTACTGCGTGATTGCGGGGGAACCCCTCAATCCGGAGGTGTACAACCAGTTCCTGAAGAAGACGGGACTACGGCTCATGGAAGGGTACGGACAGACTGAATGCACGCTCGCCATAGCCACCTATCCATGGATGGAGCCGAAGCCGGGCTCCATGGGCAAGCCGTCGCCCATGTACGACATGGACATCGTCGACGATGAACTGAAATCCTGTGAGGTCGGCGAGGAAGGGCAGATAATCATTCGGACCGGGCGGGTAAAGCCGGTGGGGATGTTCAGCGGCTATCACCGCGACCCGGACATGACCTCCAAGGTCTGGCACGACGATATCTATTATACCGGAGACATGGCCTGGCGCGACGAGGACGGTTACTACTGGTTCGTGGGTCGTTCCGACGACGTTATCAAGAGTTCGGGATACCGCATCGGCCCTTTTGAAGTGGAGAGCGCCCTGCTGGAGCACCCGGCGGTCATGGAATGCGCTATCACTGCAGTACCGGACGAGATACGCGGCCAGATCGTGAAAGCGACCGTGGTTCTGACACGTGATTACTCTCCGGGCGAGGACCTGGTTGAGGAGCTCCAGGAACATGTGCGCAAGCTGACAGCGCCGTACAAATATCCCCGCATCATCGAGTTCCTCCCCGAACTGCCGAAAACCATCAGCGGCAAGATCCGGCGGGTTGAGATCCGTGAAAAAGACAAGGGTGACACGGGGGCCGGCACGCCGTGAAAGCAGGCCATGAGGGACCCTTCTGGGGCGGTATAGTCAAATCCATGGGGCTGGTGTTCGGCGACATCGGCACGAGCCCGATCTATACCTTGACGGTAATTTTTGCCTTGACAACACCGACAAGGGAAAACGTTTTCGGTATCCTGTCGCTTGTGTTCTGGACACTGACGTTGCTGGTCACGGTGGAGTACTCCTGGCTGGCCATGAGCCTCGGCCGCAAGGGTCAGGGAGGAGAAATCGTCCTTCGGGAGATACTGATAAAACTCCTCAAATCCGGACGGCTGCTCGCGTTTGGAGGGTTCCTCTCCTTTGTCGGAGTCTCCCTCCTGCTGGGTGACGGAGTCATCACTCCCGCCATCAGCATCATGTCGGCTGTCGAGGGCATACTCCTCATCCCTGGAGTTGCCGGACTCCACCAGGGGACGTTGACGCTTATCGGCGTGTGCATAGCGATTGGCCTGTTCGTCATGCAATACAAGGGAACCGACAAGGTCGCGGCTGTTTTCGGCCCGGTCATGGTGATCTGGTTCCTGGTCCTTACCATGAGCGGTCTTGTTTCCCTGATGGGGGCGCCGGACATAATCATGGCCGTCAGCCCGCACCATGCCGTACAATTCCTGCTTAACAACGGTCTGGCCGGTTTTATCGTCCTGTCCGAGGTGATACTCTGTGCCACGGGCGGAGAGGCTCTCTATGCAGATATGGGCCACCTGGGCAGGAAGCCGATCATCAGGGCCTGGTATTTCGTCTTTGTCGCGCTCGTCATCAACTATCTCGGCCAAGGTGCCTTCATCCTGGCAAACCCGGAAGCGAAGAACCTGCTGTTCGGCATGGTCAAGTCACAGGTCCCGGCCCTCTACATCCCGTTCCTGATACTGACCATAATGGCAACGGTCATTGCATCCCAGGCAGTCATAAGCGGCGTTTTTTCCATCGTCTACCAGGGCATAACGACCCGGCTCATGCCGCTGATGAAGGTCGACTATACCTCCCATCTGCTCAAGTCCCAGATATACATCGGCTTCATCAACTGGAGCCTCATGTGCGCAGTTATTTTCATCATGCTCATTTTTCAGCGCTCCGCCAACCTTGCGGCAGCATACGGCATGGCAGTTACCGGATCAATGACCATTACCAGCCTGATGATGATCATGATCTTCTCCCGGACCAACAAGAAATGGAAGGTGCCCATCGCGGTCCTGGTGTGCATGCTCGACTTCGTCTATCTTGCCTCCACCCTGACGAAGCTTCCCCATGGGGCTTACTGGTCCATCATTCTCGCCTCATTTCCCCTTGCCACCATTCTCATCTGGACCAAGGGTCAGCGCAACCTCTATCTGGCATTGAGACCCCTTGATATCGACACGTTCAAGACAAGCTACGAGCAGATTTACGAAGCGGGGAGAGTGCTGTCGGGCACGGCCCTCTTTTTTGCCCGTGAATGGAATGTCATACCGCCATACATGATCCATTGCATGATCCGTAGCAACATTGTCTACGAAAGAAACATCCTGATTTCAATTGTCAGGACCGATGAACCCTTCGGCGTCAAGACGACCCTCATGAAAGACCTGGGGCCGGGTCTCGAGGCCCTGGAGGTGAGGGCCGGTTACATTGCAGTGCTGGATATAGAAAACATCCTGAAGGCGAACGGTATCAAGGAAAAGGTGATTTTCTACGGCATCGAGGACATCAATACGGCCAATCCTGTCTGGAAGGTGTTCAGTGTGATCAAGAAACTGACCCCCAACTTCGTGCAGTTCAACAAGCTGCCGGCCAGCAGGTTGCAAGGGGTAGTAACGCGAGTCGAAATGTGACTGAAGAAGCTGCAAAAAAAGGGCGTCTCCCCACGGGGACGCCCTTTTTTTGCAGGCAGTAGTGAAACGTTGCTCAGGCCTCTTCTTCTTCGCCGAAGGGTATTTCGTTATAGACGCGGTCTTCTTCGAAGCGCTTGGTCTGGGCCTGCAGCTTTTCGATGTCTTCCTTGCATTTGACGCAGTAGTGGGCAAACGGCATCACCTTGAGTCTGCCGAGAGGGATGTCGCAACCGCACTCTTCACAGATGCCGTAATCGCCTTCCTCGATGCGCAGCAGCGCTTCATCGATGTTGCGCAGCTTTTCCCGCTCGCGGTCGTTCAGGATGAATCCCAGTTCCCGGTCCCGTTCGCTGGAAGCCTGGTCATAGATGTCTCCGCTCGGCTCCCCGCTGGGGAGGTCGGACGTGGATTTCAGCGTCTTGTTTATTTCCTTCAAGGTGTCCTCCTTCAATTTCAGGAGGATCGCTTTCATTTCGTCAACTCTTTCTACCATCAGGTCGTCTCCGTGCTTGGTTTGTATGTCCGGGGTTCCGGACGGAAATTGTCTTCTGCCAATCAGGATTGCACATAATAACGCACTTTAACCGCTTGTCAAGCAAAAAGCCTTATGACGTGCATTCCTGATTCCCCTCTCACTTGGAGTTCTGTTCGATAATCTCGCCGATCAGGTCGTAATCCGACGAGTCGGTGATCCTCAATGGGACGATGTCTCCCACGTTGGCAGTACCTGCCGTTATATAAACCTGGCCGTCGATATCAGGCGCCTGCCGGGAAGATCTTCCCTTGAGCAGCAGTTCGGTTTCCTCGCTGTAGCCTTCCACGAGAACTTCTTCGATGTGGCCGGTCAGGCGGCGGTTGCGTTTGAATGACAGACGGGCCTGGGTCTTCATGATCTTCTTGTAGCGCTCCCGTTTGATCCGTTCCGAGACCTGGTCCGGCATTTCAGCCGCCGGGGTGCCTTCTTCCCTGGAGTAGCAGAAAACACCGAGCCGGTCGAACTGGGTTTCGTCGACGAAGTGCAGCAGCTCTTTGAAATCGTCTTCCGTTTCACCCGGGAAGCCGACGATGAGTGATGTGCGGAGCGCGATTTCGGGGATTTCCTCCCGGAGGTTGGCGATCAGCTCCCGTATTTGGCGGGATGTACTCCGGCGGTTCATTTTTGCCAGGATAGGATCGCTAATGTGCTGGAGGGGTATATCCAGGTACTTGCAGACTTTCCTTTCTTCCTTGATCAACCGGATCAGGTCGTCGGTTATGCCGTCCGGATAGGCATAGAGAAGGCGGATCCAGCGCAGGCCTTCGATTTCCGCGAGTTTGCGTATCAGCGTCTCCAGGGATGCTCCATCGCCAAGATCCGTTCCGTAGCGGGTAATGTCCTGTGCAATGATGTTGATTTCCCTGGCGCCATGGTCAACCAGCCTCCGGGCTTCCGCGAGAAGGCCGTCAAGCGGTCGGGAACGGTAAGAGCCCCGCAGGCTCGGGATGACACAGTATGAGCAGCAGTTGGAACACCCCTCGGCAATTTTGAGGTAAGCAGTATAGAGGGGTGAGGATTTGAGCCTCGGCCAGCTATCGTCATAAAGAAATTCGGGGTCCCCGATAGAGCAGAGCTGCTCCGTGGTGTCGCGTTTCTCGCGAATTATTTCGGCGATTCGCGGATAGTCACCCGTTCCGATGAAGATGTCTACTTCAGGAAGCTCTCTGCACAACTCTTCCTGGTAGCGCTGGGGCAGGCAGCCGGTTACGATCAGGAGGCTGCAGCGGCCGTCATGTTTCCTGTCGGCCAGATCCAGGATGGCATCGATGCTTTCCTGTTTTGCCTCCTTAATGAAGGAGCAGGTGTTGACGATAATGATATCGGCGTCTTTTTCGTCAGTGGTTACCTCGTATCCTTCACGGTCGAGGAAGCCGAGCATTACCTCGGCGTCAACCAGGTTCTTCGGGCAACCAAGGCTGACCATGCTCACTTTCTGTTTCGTCGTGTCGTTCAAGGGCACCTCGTGTGAACGGAGCTGTACGGACCGGGCTCCTACTGTCTGAAATTGATGAACTGCATTTCGACTCCCAGGTCCGTTCCCTTCAACAGCTTGATGATTTCCTGGAGATCATCGATGTTTTTTCCGGTTACCCTGACCTGGTCTTCCTGGATCTGCCCCTGCACCTTCAGCTTGGTTTCCTTGATTGCAGCGAGTATCTCCTTGCCTTTTTCCTTGGAAATTCCCTGCTGGAGCGTGACGATCTGGCGGACGAGCCCGCCCGATGCGGTTTCCACGCTGCCATAGTTCAGGGCTTTCAGGGAGACGCCGCGCTTGATGCATTTGGACTGGAGAATGTCGATGATGGCCTTCAGGCGGAAATCGTCATCGGCCAGAATCTTGATCGAATCCTTTTCCAGAGTAACCTCGCTCTTGGAATTTTTGAAATCGTAGCGCTGGGTGATTTCCTTGACCGTCTGGTTGACGGCATTGTCAACTTCCTGCATATCGATCTGTGAGACTATGTCAAATGACGGCATATATCTGTTTTTCCTCTCTTTTGTTTTCTCTTTGCATGAACGGGTTGCAGTGATCCGGACAGGCTCCGGCTCTCCCTGCGGAACGAGCTTGCGCTATTTTCCGTCCCTATGGCTTGATCACTTCGACCCCCGCCGGCACCTTGAATGTGAAGAGGGAGCTTTTCAATCCACGGTTCACCTTGACGTTGCTGAAACTGATTGACGTCCTGGTGCCGAACTGGTCGAATACTACCGATGAGACAATGGGGAACGTATTCTTCACGTTCCCGTCTTTCAGGTATTGTGCAACTGCGTCCGCGGAGACTGTCAACTGGAGTTTGGACAGGTTCCTGCCCTGCTTCTTGGGTACCAGTTCCAGGAGGTAGTTGCCTGAAGGGTCACGCAGCCTTTTCATCGGCGAAATGCTGAAATCGCGGGAAATGCGGCCCATGCCGGTCAGGTAATTGAGGGCAATTCCGTTGTCTCCCTCGAACATGTTCCTGACGCTGGACTGCATCACCTGACTGTTTTCCGGCAGATAGAACCAGACGGATCTGCCATCTGAAACGATGAGCTGTTTTGGCTTCCGGTAGTCGAAGCGGAACATGGCTGCACTTCCGGAGCCTTTCTTGATGAACAGGGTGCCGTTGCCGGCCTGATCTCTTTTCAGGGACGGGACATATGATTTCTGCACAAAAGAGGCCTGCAGATCGTTCAGCGAGCTGTAGCCGCGCTCAACGGTCGCGATCACATCCTTGACTCCAGCCTCGGCCAGTGCCGCCGGGATGAAGCAGGGAGTAACGACAAACGAACAGAGGAGCATCATACTGGTAAAGAATTTCATGTCATCTTCCTTTCGAAAACGGGGCTGATAGTGCCATAACCGCGGTTCATGCGCAACAGATTTCAGCTGGCAGCCATTCAGAAAAACCGGATGGAAACCAGCTAGCGGACGAGTTCCGCGGGGTCCAGGATGCAGACGATCTGCCCGTCCCCGAGGACTGCGCCGCCCATGAGGCCTTTCAGCCTGTTCAGCGGCCTGCCGAACGGTTTGATGAAAACGTCCTGCTGGCCGATGAAGCGGTCCACGACAAGGCCGGCCTTACGGCCCCGCAGTTCGACCATGACCGCCGGGATTCCAGCGCCCCGGCCGGATGGGAAGGGCAACCCCAGCAAACGGCTGAGGCTCAATAACGGTATGCGCTCGTTCCCCAGCATGAATACTGTCCGCCTTCCGCTGGTGGTCATGGTCTCCCGCCTGATGTCTATGGTGCGCAGGATCTTGTCGACCGGGAACGCGACGCACATCGATGCGCACCCTACCAGGAGTACCTGTATGATAGATATCGTCATGGGAAGGGAGAGGTTGACGATGGTTCCCCTGCCGGGTTCCGAGTCTATGGACAGGTTTCCGGCGATTGACATGAGCGATGACCTGACCACGTCCATGCCCACCCCCCTGCCGGAAATGCCCGTTACCTCCCGCGCAGTGGAAAACCCCGGCAGGCAGGTCAGGAGAAATGCCTGCCGGGGGGACAGGCGTGCCCCTTCATCTTCGCTGATGAGGCCTTTTTCCTGTGCTGCGGCAATTATCCTGCACGGATCCATGCCTCTTCCATCGTCGGAAATGCTGATGATGACCCTGTCATGTTCCTTGCGGGCCTTGATCGCGATGGTTCCGCAGGGTGGTTTTCCTGCAGCAAGACGTTCTTCCGGTGCTTCTATGCCGTGGTCGACCGCATTTCGAAGAATATGGAGCAGCGGGTCCGCAATTTCTTCGAGTATGCTGCGGTCAAGTTCTATCTCCCTGCCGCTTATCCTGAGAGAGACATCTTTGCCGCTCTTCTTTGCCACATCGCGCAACGTTCGCGGCAGGCGGTCGGCTGCCGCTCCGAAGGGCATCAGCCGCAACTTCAGTATTTCGTCATGCAGTTCGCGGACCTGCCGGGAGAGATCGGAAACTGCCGTGTCCAGTGATCGTGACCCTGAAGCTCCGGCAATAGTTGCGAGCCTGTTCTTGGTGGTTACCAGTTCTCCGGTTATGTTTACAAGACTGTCAAGCACTTCCGTCCTGACACGGACCGTCTGCTGGCCGGCCTTCCGGTCGCCGGTTTTCTGCCCGATGCTTTCGGTTACGCCGGGTTTCCCGCTCAGCGGCACAGTCTCATCCCTCTGCAGGCCGGGTGCGCTTCGTTTCCGCTGTTTGTCAGAGGCGGGGGTGTATCCGGCAAGTTTTCGCAGCAGCCCGGAGATTTCCTGCTCGGACGTGCCATCCTCTGCCACTCCGCGAACCATATCTGCCAGGCGATCGGCACCTTCCAGGAGGAGGTCGGCAATGCCGGCTTCAAAGACAAAGGCTGCTTTCCTGACCTTGTCCATCAGGTCTTCCATGGTGTGGGCAAGCTCAGCCATTGCTTCATAACCCATGGACGCAGCCATTCCCTTGATGGAATGGGCCATTCTGAAGAGAGTGTCGATCTTGTCGCGATCGCCCGGATCCCGCTCCAGTGCCACAATGGTATCGTTCATGGTGTGGAGGTGTTCTCTGACCTCAGAGATGAACAGATCCTTGTACTGGGTCATGTCCATTCAGTGGTTCCTCCCTTTGTGCATCGGGCAGAAGATGTGCGGCAGCCGATTTTTCACATTTCGTCCCAGCAGTTTGAAAAAAACTGCACGTGCCGGAATCCAGGTGATCGGTGCATGAAAGATCCTCATGGTTTTCGGGAGGTTGCCCCCGACCCTTGAAGAGTCTCTTCCAGCAGCGCTACCAGTTTTTCCAGTGACGGTGAGGGAATTGTTTCCATTTCAAGCTCTAGAGATGTTCCTGAAAGCCAGTCGCGCTCGCTGCCGGTTTCGGCGGTGCAGCCGGAAACGATCTTTTCGATTCCGTCTACCAGAAGTGCGAGTGAGCCGATCCTGCTGTCGATAACGAGTATCGTGCCTGACTGACGTGCGGGGCGCCCGTGCAGAAAAGAGCCGAAATCCAGCACGGGCACCGGTGCTCCGTGTGAATTCATGACGCCGACGTATTCCGGCGGCGCTTTGGGTATGGGGTATGTCCGGAAGGTTTCCATGACTTCGGCGATGTCTTTCAACGGGAAGGCGAAACGCTTGTCGCTTACCGACACGATCAGGAACCGCTCCTGCTGCGCCTTCATCCTGCAGCGACCTCCCGTGTCGGAAGAGTGAAGCGCTCTACGCAGGTGCACAGGTCAGCGGAGAGGAGGGCGAGTTCCCGTGCCGCCTGGGACATTTCCTGCATTGCCACTGCCTGCTGCTGGGTCGCTGCCGAGACCTGCTCCGTGGAAGCGGCGTTTTCCTCGGCTACCTTGGCGATGTCGTCAACGTTCTTGACCATCTGGGCGGCCCCGTCGGTCTGCATGCCGGACAGATCGGCGATGCTGTTCGCTTTGCGCTCGGTTTCCATGACCGTCTGCACGATCTCCCTGAAGGAATCGGCGGTACTGTCGATGTTTTTCTTGCCGTCACCGATGTTCCTGGAGATGTCGACTATCGTGTCCTGGACGCGATGGCTCTCTTCGCGGACAGCGCTGATGAGCTCAATGATGTCTTCGGCGGATTTTCCCGTGCCTTCGGACAGTTTCCGCACTTCTTCCGCAACAACCGCAAAACCTTTGCCGTATTCGCCTGCCCGTGCAGCCTCGATAGAGGCATTCAGTGCCAGCATATTGGTTTGCCGGGCAATATCGGCAATGAAATCGGCAATCTTTCCGACCCTCTGCAGCTTTGCGTTGAATTCCATGAACTGCCTCCCGCTCATCTCGACGCGATCGAAGAACCCGCGCATCTTTTCCAGGAGATCCTGTGCCTGTTCCCCGCCGCGCCGGGCCGAAAGGCTGGTATCCCTTGTGCTGCCCGCGGCTTCCCGTGCCCTCTTGGCGACCAGTTCAATGGATATGGCCATTTCGTGGATGACCTTCGAGCTTCTGCCTACCATGTCCGCCTGTTTTTCCGCTCCCCTCGAGATATGTTCCACGGCCAATGCCACTTCTTCGGTCGAAGCGTTGATTTCCACGGCATTGGATGACAGGGTTTTGGCGGATTCGGAGACTTTTTCCGCAATTTCCCTGATGCTCCTCACCAGCTCCCGCAGGTTTTCTTTCATGCGGTCGATGGAAGCGGCCATGTCGACGGTTTCGTCAGGGAAGCGGCTTCCGTCCAGGGAGAGCTCTCCGGTCAGATCCCCCATGCTGATGGCTTCCGCGGATTCGTTCAGCTTCGTAATGTTCCTGGTGAACGTTTTTGAAAAGAACCATCCGAGGATAAGGCCTATGGTCAAGGCAACGATATAGCTGAAAAGGTTGGTGGCTTCGGGAGAATAGCCCAGCAACTGGACTCCCTTGGGGGTGAATGCCACTGCGGCGACAACCACGACAAACCCGAGGATGAATTTGTATCCAATGGGGATACGCATGTCTTTCTCCTTTCCATTGGGCCAGAGGGATGAGCTGGAAATAACTATATATACTGGATAATGCGATATAAAGCAACAGTCATGCCATGGGGCAAAGGGTGCTTTCTCGTGTGCGTACCGGGACAAGATGCAGCTCAGGCTTTGCGGTAGATGCGCTCGATCTGGCATACGGGGCGGAACAGTGCCCTCGCTCCGCCCATCATGGTTTCGGTTTTTCCCAGGACCAGGAATCCGCCTTCGCGGAGTGCTCCGGCAAAGGAGGTCAAGACGGACTCCTGCGCGGTGCGTTCGAAATAAATCAGCACGTTCCTGCAGAGGATAAGGTCGGTTGCATCTTTGCACGGCAGTCGCAGCAGGTCGTGGTGAGCAAAGGAAACCATTTCCCGGACCCGCGGATCGAGGTGATACTTCCCCTCCGTGCAGAAGAAGTGGCGCTCCCGCATTTCGGGCGGGGTTTCATCCAGGCTTTCCGCGCCGTACACCGCAGCGTCTGCCAGTTGCAGGATGTCGCGGTCAATGTCGGTCCCGTGAATGGACACGTTGTAAAGGGACAATTCCTGGGCAAAAAAATCCCGCAGGACCATGGCAAGGGTATAGGGTTCCTCTCCTGCAGCGCACCCCATGCTCCAGAGGGAGATGTTTCGGCGCCCCTCCAACCTGCAACGGGAGAAGAGGGCGGGGAGAACAACATCTTTCAGCTTGGCGAACGTTGATGGGTTGCGGAAGAATTTGCTGACATGGATGGTCAGTTTTTTTGCCAGCATGGCCGGCTCAGCCCTTTCCGTGAGGAGGAATTCCACATATTCTTCGGCGGTTTCACAGCCGACTGCCCTCATGCGCACGGCGATCCGCCGTTTCACGCAGGAGCGCTTGTAATCGGCGAGACGCAGTCCGGTCATGGCCTTGAGGATACGCCGGATTTTCTCATACGACCTTTCGGGGATGTCTCCCCGGTCCTCGCCTCTTCCGGAGGTTATCAGAGTGGGTCTTTGCATGGCAGCAGGAGTCTGTCTTGGCTGAAAGTGTGTTATTCCGTCGTGAGTCATGGGAAAAGCTGAGAAAAGGCCGGGTCGGAGCTTTCACGGCGCTGAGCCTCTGCCGCCTGGGCTGTCGTGCCGGCATGGCGGTGCCGTGCCCCTGAATCATGACCCTGCAAAATGATCGAACCCTTTTGTCTGGAGGGGCAGTTCAATGCCGTCAGCATCTGCGACGGCCAAGCGCTTCGTTTCAGTAATGACGCCAATGACGGCCAGCGGAGTGCCCGTTTCCTGCATCACTGAACGCAGCGCGGACATCCTGGAAGGAGGGACGGAAAACAGCAGTTCGTAGTCCTCGCCGCCGGAAAGCGCGAGGCAGCGGGCCTCTTCAGACATGGCCGGGAGTTTTTCCCGGAAAGCGGGCGACAGGGGGATATCAGCCATCCTGAGCCGTGCACCCACGGAGGAACTGTCCAGGATGTGCTGGAGGTCCGCCAGCAGGCCGTCACTCAGGTCGATCATGGCAGAAGGAAGTGCAGCATCGGCGAGCGCTCTTCCTTCCCGTACCCGTGGCGTGGGGTCGAGATGCCGTGCGATCAGGAATCCGTCCCGATCCCCTTTTTTCAGCAGCTGCAGGCCGAGCGCCGAGTCTCCCAGGGTTCCGGTTACGCATACGGCATCACCCGGGCAGGCGCCGGATCGCCGAACGATCCTCTCCGGCAGCTGTTCGCCCAGTACTGTCAAAGACAGAACCATGCGGTCCGGGGACGAACACGTATCGCCGCCGATCAGGCTGACGCCGAATTCTGCGGCCCGCTGCATCATTCCCTGCAACATGTCGTCGAGCAGTGCGAGGTCCACCGACGGGGGAACGGCCAGGGAGAGGAGTGCGTGGCGGGGGGTCCCGCCCATTGCGGCTATGTCCGACAGGTTGACGGATAGAGCTTTCCTGCCCAGGGAAAAGGCATCACAGAAAGCGAGGTCGAAATGGATCCCTTCCACCAGCATGTCGGTGGTTATCAGGGTCAGGTTTCCGGCCGACGGGGCCACGGCGGCGGCGTCGTCTCCGATGCCCAGGACGACGCCGCTTCCGTCAGGTGCGCGCCGGGCGATCCGGTCGATGAAACCGAACTCGCCCAGCGATTTCAGCGTGGCATCGTGTCTCAAGAAACAACCTTTGAATGTGATGGAATCCGCTTTGCGGCTGCCTTGGCTTTGTGAGGGATTCCCTTTGCCGGCGGCGGAGCAGGCGGAGGATATTTTTCCAGGGTCAATTTCAGGACATCATCTATGGTCTTGGCGGTGACGATTTTTATTTTTTTCAGAATGTGCTTCGGTATTTCTTCCAGGTCCTTGCCATTTTGCTCCGGAATGACGATGGTGGTTACGCCGGCACGAATGGCAGCCAGCATCTTTTCCTTCAGACCGCCGATCGGCAGCACCCTGCCGCGCAGGGTGATTTCACCGGTCATGGCCACTTCCCTCCTGACGGGAATCCTGGTGAGCGCCGATACCAGGGCTGTTGCCATGGTGATTCCGGCGGACGGCCCGTCTTTCGGAATCGCGCCTGCCGGGACATGGACGTGGATCTCCAGGTTGGTGAAAAAATCCTCGGCCAGCTGGAATTCGCCGGACTTGGAGCGAATGTAGGACAGTGCAGCCTGGGCAGATTCCTTCATAACGTCGCCGAGCTGTCCGGTCAGGGTGAGGCCGCCCTTTCCCTTCATGATGGTGGCTTCCACGAAGAGGACTTCCCCGCCGACCGGGGTCCAGGCCAGGCCGGTGGCCACACCGATCTCGTTGGTTTCCATTTCCCCTTCACGGAGAAACTTGGGGGGACCAAGGTACTTGGCGACCGACGTGGAGCTGATGGTATACAGCTGCTTCTTTCCTTCGGCGACTTTACGTGCGACTTTGCGGCAGATGGAGCCGATTTCCCGCTCCAGGTTCCGCAATCCCGCCTCCCTCGTGTATTTCTCGATGACGGTTTTGATGGCTTCATCGGAGAAGGATATGATCTTGTCGGTGATGCCGTTTTCCTTGATCTGGCGGGGGATCAGGTAGCGCTTGGCGATCTGCAGCTTCTCCTCTTCAGTGTAGCCGGAAAGGGAGATGACCTCCATCCTGTCGCGCAGTGCGCTCGGCACCGGGTCGATCTGGTTGGCGGTGGCAATGAACATGACATTCGACAGGTTGAAGGGGAGATTGATATAGTGATCCGAGAACGTGTGGTTCTGTTCAGGGTCCAGGATCTCCAGCAGTGCGGAGGATGGGTCGCCGCGGAAATCGGCGCCCAACTTGTCGATTTCATCCAGCATGAAAACGGGGTTGTTTGACCCGGCCTGTTTCAGCCCCTGGATGATCCGGCCCGGCAGGGCTCCCACGTAAGTTCTGCGGTGCCCGCGCATTTCAGCTTCATCCCGCACTCCGCCCAGCGAGATGCGCAGGAACTTCCGGCCCATGGCCCGTGCAATGGATTTGCCCAGAGAGGTCTTGCCGACGCCCGGAGGGCCGACGAAACAGAGAATGGGGCCCTTCATCTTTTTTCTCAGTTTGCGTACTGCCAGAAATTCAAGAATCCGGTCCTTGATCTTTTCAAGATAGTAGTGGTCTTCGTCCAGAATCTGACGAGCCCTGCTGATGTCCAGTACGTCCTTGGTTGACGTGCTCCAGGGCAGTTCCACCAGCCAGTCGAGGTAGGTCCGCAGCATGTTGGATTCCGCTGCGTCGGGATGCATCTGTTCAAGTCTTCCCAGCTGTTTGAGAGCCTCTTTTTCAACAGTTGCGGGCATCTTGGCTTCTTCGATGGCTGCACGAAGCTCTGCCATTTCCTCAGTGCGGGAGTCTGTTTCACCCAGTTCCTGCTGTATGGCACGGAGCTGTTCGCGCAGGAAATATTCTCTCTGGGTTTTCCCCATTTCCTCCTTCGCGGCAGACTGGATGCGGGCCTGCATGGAGAGGAGCTCTATCTCCTTGTTAAGATACTCGTTGACCTTTTTCAGGCGTTCGATGGGATCGATGGTTTCCAGGAGTTTCTGGGCTTCCTCGACTTTCAGCCCGATATTGCTCGCAATGAGGTCGGCGAGACTGCCGGGGTCCTGCATGTTCTCAAGGATCACCGTCACTTCCGAGGAGATGCTTTTCCCGAGAGAGGTGATCCGCGCAATCTGTTCCTTGATCGTTCGCAGGAATGCTTCCGTCTCAAGGGACGCGTCGGTTGATGCGGGTTCTTCTATGCGTTCGATGCGCACGGAGAAGAACGGTTTGGAATCGACGAATTCCGTTATTTTCCCCTTGGCAAGCCCCTGGACCAGGATCTTTACCCGGCCGTCCGGAAGCTTGAGCATGCGCATGATCATGGCAACCGTACCGACGGTATAGATCGCATCCGGCGCCGGTTCCTCCTCCGATATGTCCTTCTGGGTCGCGAGGAAAATGAGCCTGTCTCTGGACAGTGCCCAGTCAACCGCGCTGATGGAGATTTCGCGCCCGACGAAAAGAGGAATGATCATGTAAGGGTAAACCACTACGTCGCGCACTGGAAGCAGAGGGAGAATGTCGGGTATTTTCAGCTCTTCCTTTTCCTGGGTGTTTTCCATGGGCATTCTCCTTTGATGCGAATCGGTTACCGCAACCGATTGCATTCATATTTGTAATCAGATAATCATTCCTGTCCGCACTGTCAAGTGTACACTACTTCCTCATCATTCCCAATAAAAAGGATTCGGACCTCTATGACTGCAGGGAGCCGTGCTCACCGGTGGCCCGGCGCGTCCGCGGCATCTGCCGAAAAAACAGCAACTTGCCGATAATTATTTGAATTGTGGCCGATGGGTGTGTATAATCATCACCCTGTTTCGTGACAATCACGCAAGAATCATGCGAGGATACCGATGAAAAAAAATCTGTTTCTGTTCATGGCAATCCTTGCTTCCCTCAGCTGCGGTTTTGACTGGACCTTCGGACTGGCCGGGAAATGTTCCCAGGCAAAAAAAATAGTCGCCGGTTTTGGTGAGAAAAATGATGCTGAAAGGGAGCAGCTGGAAAAACGCGTCCTGGAGCTCTGCCCGAACGGTCCGGCAGGCAGTTTTGTCAAGGCCACGCGCTTTGAGCGGGCCTCGAAACCCGATGACGCCATGGCAAGCTACCGTGAATGCCTCAAGGAGGATCCGACCTTTCCGCGTGCTCACGGGAACCTGGGTTGGATCTACTTCCAGAAAGGTATGCTGGACGATGCAGCCCTGGAACTCACCAAGGCCCTCGCAGAGACAAACGACCCGCGCTACCACAAGGGATTGGCAAGGATCTATGCGGAAAAGAAAATCTACACTCTTGCGACGTATCACTATAATGAAGCTATCAAAGGGCTGCCGGGCGACGCCTCTCTCCACGCCGGTCTGGCTGATGTCTACCGGAAGCAGGGTCAGCACGACCAGGCCGGCGAGGAATATCAGAAGGCCATCGGCGCCAATGCGGCCAGTGAAGATGCGCGGCTCGGCATGGCTACCCTCTATCTGGACAAGAACCAGACCGACAAGGCGATTGACGAGCTGAAGAGGCTGCAGGCAGTCAACCCTCAGAGCAAGAAGATCCATCTCCTCCTCGGGTCTGCATATGAAAAGAAAGGGGATCTCAGGAAAGCCGAGTATGAATACCTTCTCGGCGGCAGAAATCGTTCCGTGGAATTGATGGAGCAGTTGCGCAAGGGCAACGAGTTCCTGAAGTCCGGAAATTATGCAAAGGCAGTTTCTGAACTGGAAGAGGCAGCAAAAGACCGGCCGGGTGATCCCGAGACCCTTGTGCGTCTTGGCGACGCCTATGCAGCATCCGGCAGGGACGAAGAAGCCATCGCCACGTATCGGGAAGCCGTCCGCCTGAAGGGGGCTCCTGCCGACGCACATCGCAACCTGGGGGTCCTCTATGAGAAAAAGGGCATGCTCGATGAAGCGGTCGTCGAATACCGGGAGGCGTTGCGGGCGGATCCCGCCAGCCCCGAGAGCCGCAGGTTGCTGGCCGACATCTATGCGCAGCGGGGAAGTTACCCACAGGCCATAGAGCAGTACCGTGAGCTGATCAGGATGAAGAAAGACACGCCCCAGATCCGCTTCAGGCTGGCCCGCTCCTACATGAACAACAAGAACGTCAAGGAGGCCATCAGCGAATACAACACTGCCGTGCTTCTCGACCCTGACAACATCGAAGCCAGGCGTGACCTGGCCAACCTGTATCGACGGACTGAAATGGATAGTGAGGCGCTCGCGCACTACAAGGAAGTCCTCAGGTTGAAAAGGGATGATGCCGAGGCACGAAACGGGATTCTTGCCATCTACGTCAAGAAAAAGAAATTCGATGAAGTGACCGCCCTGCTGCAGGAGAATGTGGCGTTAGCTCCGAACAATCCCGAAAACCACTACAAGCTCGGACTCATTCAGGAATTCAACAAGGATTATGACAGCGCGGCCGCATCGTACAAGAAGGCGTTGGAACTTAAGCCGGATCATGCCAAAGCCTTGAATGCATCTGGGCGGGTCCTCATGAAAACGGGACGCTTCAATGAAGCGAAAGAGATGATGGAGACTGCCAGAAAGTCGAGTCCCGATCTTGAAGAGCCTGCTGCCCAACTCGGCAACATCCCCGAAGAAATTTCCCCGGAACCCAGGGTCTACAGAAGCAGGGCAAGCAAAGCCCATGCAAAGAAGAAGGTGAAGCAGGAGAGGAAAGGGAAGAAGGGGAAGACCTCCGCAAAGAGCAAGAAATCCAGGATAAAATCTGACGACGACTCGCCGAAAAAGACATCGAAGCGAAGCGTTGCCAAGAAGAAGTCTTCACGTGGCGATGCTGCCAAGAAGAAATCTTCGCGTAGTGACTCCGTCAAGAAGAAATCCACATCCAAGAATGGTGGCAAGAGCAAGAAAGCCAAAAAGAAATAGAGAACGGAAAAACGGAAAGGCCGGGTAATTGCCCGGCCTTTCGTTTACTGTTCGCCCAATGATTTTTTTCAGGATTCCCCGTCCAGAGGTTGAATCAGGACTTTTGCCGTCCCATTACTGACGAATCCCAGTTTTTTTGCTGCCGCTCGCGACAAGTCGATAAAAGGCACGCTTCTTCTGCGGCAGCGGTCATTGACAGTTACATGTACTTCTTTCTTGTTGGCAAGGTTCACGACCTTGACTTTCGACCCCAAGGGCAGACTCGGATGTGCAGCCGTAAGCTTCTTGGGGCAATACCTGCTTCCAGATGCTGTTCTCTTTCCCGTGTACTTCCTAGCGTAATAAGTGGCTATTCCTTCCTTGCCGGTTATTTCTCCCGGGACCGGGCGGTTTCGCTCAATATTATCCTTTTTCTCATGCGACAATAATTCAGCTGCTTGCAAGGGAAGTGTCTGGATCTGAAGGAGCAGTGACTGGCTGGCGATCGTGAGCGCCAGCATGCCCCTTCGGTTCAGCAATGCCATTGGCACCTCCTTTTGGGCGAAGCATACTTATACGGCAAGGCAACCCCGATTGTCAAGATAAAAGTGGTGAAAAAGAGTGTAACATGCTGATTATAATAGGTAATGCTGTTAATATCCCAGGGTCAGCGTGAAACGTACACCGGAAGGCTTGAATCGGGCAGCAAACCGTGTGCACTCCCGGCAGAAAGCAGTGCGGCAGCGGCCTTTTCCCCTTCAATGCCCGGGTCGAGAGAATGCTGGTTGACATAGAGACGGATATGGGATGAACAGACATTGTCATCCATTTCCCGGGCATGTGCCCGGATGTACTTTGTTGCCTCACCCGGATGGCTGGTTGCGTATTCGACGCTGGCCCGGACCAGGCTGTCGAGTTGCCGCACCAGGGGGTCGCCAAGGCTGCGTTTAGCGGCGATCCCGCCCAGGGGAAGCGGAAGTCCTGTCCGGCATTCCCACCACCGGCCCAGATCCAGGACTATCTGCAGTCCGTAGTTCTGGAAGGTGAATCGGGACTCGTGAATGATGACCCCGGCATCGACCTGTCCCTGTGCTACGGCCGGCATGATTTCATGAAAAGGCATGGTGACAATGTGGCCGATTTCCTTGTCGAAAAGCCTGAGGAGCAGATGCGCAGTGGTGTAACGCCCCGGGGTCGCGAAACGTTTTCCTTTCAGGCCGTCCATGTGGCGACCCTGCCGGGCCACGACCAGCGGTCCACATCCCCTCCCCATCGCACCGCCCGAGCGGAGCAGCACATAGTGTTCACGAATGAAGGCAAAAGCATGATAGGAAACCTTGCAGATATCCGGAATGTTATCAAGAGCCAGCCGATTGAGAGTCTCCACATCCTCCAGGCGTTCCCTGAAGTGCAGCTCCCCGGTATCGATGAGGCCGTGAACGAGGGGATAGAACAGGAATGTATCATTGGGGCAGGGCGAATAACCCAGAGATAATGTCCGCATGGTCATACGCTCTCCAGGAAGCGTTCGATGAAGCTTGAAACTGAAGCGATCGCAAGCGGGATGTCCCAGCGGGAAAGATCGCGGTCTTCCACCATGTTGCTGATACCCCGAACTTCCATGCATCTGATTCCGTAGAGTGCCGCGACAAGCGCTACCGCAGCTCCTTCCATGTTTTCGCAGATAGCGCCATAGCGCTGGACGAGAGCCTCTCCGCGC
Organism: Geobacter sp. UBA5735; assembly: GCA_002419385.1. Lineage (GTDB taxonomy): Bacteria > Desulfobacterota > Desulfuromonadia > Geobacterales > Geobacteraceae > RPRC01. The sequence continues at coordinate 23,544 of DIFZ01000025.1, read as the reverse complement.
ATACGGCTGCCGCTGCATGTCGATACGGTGAGAAACCTTCCCGGCTGGAGAAATAACCCATGCCGGTCTGCAATGCGGAGAGCCTTCCCGACCAGTGAGCTGGAAAGAGGAATTTCATTGCCATGCCGGAGGCCGTTCTTTTCCCAGAGAAATAATCCCAGCTGTTCGAGCGACTGCCAACCGTCAGCAGTTTCAACCCCATCGTCAGCAAAGATTTCGCTCGAGGCCACGGCCAGGTCGCCGGCAGCAAGGCCGCATCCGGCATAGGCGCCTGCGCAGCCTGTGTTGATGATCATGCCGGGAGAGAAGCTGTGGATCAAGGCTGTGGTGGAGGAAGCGGCGATCGCCTTGCCGATCCCGGTCCTGGCGAGCAGTATCTGCTTCCGGAGGATCTGGATGGCATGAAGGTCCATGGGGAGTCGGCAAGAGATTTGCCGGGCCCCGTATCTCCCGATGAGGTCTGACAGTTCTCCATCAGTGGCCGCGGATATGACGACTGTTTCCATGATCAATCAACTTCCGTTTTGCGCGTGTTTTCCGGTGAGTGGTTGAAACCGTCTGAGCGGCAATCTTACCATGAATGACGGAAAGATCAATCTTTGCAATGCCTGATCAGTGCTTGCAGTTTTTTTAAAGATGTGGAAATATTCACAGACCTCCGGGTGTGGCAGGGGAGACGAGACTGATTCAACGGAATTCCACTGTCGGTCAGAAAGAGCTGGTCATGGGCAAAAACGCCATTCTACTTCTGAATATAGTGATATCTGCACTGATTGTCATTGCCCTTGCGATAACACTGTCTGATGTCGTCAGCTACCGGCTCTCACGATTTTCCGCCCCTCCCGCTCACCATGCCGGTCCCGTGCCGTCACCGGTTCGGCATGACGACTTCCTTTCATCCGGTCCCATCCTGCAAAATGCCCTGTTCGGCAGGGCTGCCGGGGGGAAGCTGACGTTTCTTGCCGATGTGCGGGGTAAGCCGGCAGCTTCGTCCGGAGACCTTTTTCTCATGGGGACCGTTGTCGGTTCTTTCCGTGAGACCTTCGCCCTGATCCAGCGCCGGAGCACCCGTGAGGAACGGGTCTTCAGGCTTGGTGACAGGGTATTCGACCTGGGGCCGCTGTTGTCGGTAACCAGGGAAAGCGTGGAAGTTGACAATGGCGGGACGCGACTCAAGCTGCACGTGCCTACCGCGGTGCCCGGAGAGCAGCCGCTGCCCGCTTCGGGAGGGCTGGCCAGCCGGATTTCCCCCGGCAGCTATGTCGTTGACCAGGGGACCCTTGCTGCATCCCTGGACAATATGGGGCAGGCCATGACCGATGCCCGCCTGCTGCCGAGCATGAGGGAAGGCAAGGTCGAGGGCTTCAGGGTGTCCGAGGTCAAGCCGTCAGGTATTTTTGCCATGCTGGGCATCAATAACGGCGATACTTTGCTGCGCATAAATGATTTCACCATAGATTCACCAGACAGGGCCATGCAGTCACTGCTTTCCCTCAGGGGGCAGAGCCGGATCAGGCTCGATCTTGTACGTGATGGCAAGCCGGTGACAATGAATTATGAAATCAGATAGTGTGCAATACCTGCAGGAACCCGATCAGGAGTTGGCGCCCCTGCCCCCTGAAATCGATGGGAGGTCTTTCTTGAAAAAGAGTTTTGCCGGCGCAAGCATGGCGATTTTTCTGGCAGTCATCGTTCTTCTGCCCACCGCCGGACACGGAAAAGGGATCGTGCTGAATTTTAACGAAGTCGATATCTCGACCATGGCCAAGTTCATCAGCGACCTGACCGGCAAGAACATAGTGATGGATGACCGCGTCAAGGGCAAAATTTCCGTCTTTTCACCGGCAAAACTCACGGTTGACGAGGCATTCGGCCTTTTTACCTCGGTTCTGGAGCTCAAAGGGTTCACGGTGGTGAAGGCCGGCCGGGTCTACAAGATACTGCCCGTGGCGGCAGCCAGGCAGGCAGGCCTGAAGCTGGTGAGCGGTACTGAAAAAACACCCGTGAATGAGCTGTATGTTGCCCGGCTCATCCGGCTGGAGCGGATATCCGCCGCGGAGACCGCAGCTTTTCTGCAACCGGTTGTCTCCAAGGACGGACATATCGCCTCGTTCGGCCCTTCCAACATGGTCCTGGTGGTCGATTCCTCGCTTAATATCCAGAAAATTCTCGACATCATAAAGGCAATCGACATTCCGTCCCCGAGCACCAACAGCAAGGTGAACGTCTGCTACCTGGAGAACGCCGATTCCACCGAGGTCGCCAAGGTCCTCGACGGCATGATCAAGGGGGTTTCCGGGCCAGCCGGCCAGCTGGGTTCCCCCCAGCAGTCCTTGCTGGAGGGGGGGAAGGTGAGCATCACTCCCGACAAGGCGACCAATTCCCTGGTCATCATGGCCTCGCCGACAGACTACCAGAACCTGCTCCAGGTTATCCGGAAGCTGGACCGGAGACGGAGGCAGGTGTTCGTTCAGGCGCTCATCGCAGAGGTCTCAATCGATAAACTGCGGGAAATCGGCACTCAGATCGGCGTTTCCGGCGCAGGTACCGACGGCAGTGTCGCAGCTGCCGGGGTTTTCGACGCTTTTGGTTTCCTCGGGGCGGGAGCCAGCGCCCAGCAGCGGGCTGTGGTGCAGGTGCTGGAGGGGCTGGTGAAAAATGTCAATATCTCCGGGGTGCTCAAGCTGCTGGACCAGAACGGCGCCATTAATGTCCTGTCCACGCCGAACATCATGACTTCCGACAACAAGGAAGCCGAAATTTTCGTCGGGGAAAACGTTCCGTTCCTGATGCAGACAAACCTCACTTCAACCGGGCTTTCCCAGCAGTCCATCGAGCGGAAAGATACGGGCATCACGCTGAAGATTACGCCCCAGATCACCGAGGGGGAGTATATCAAGCTCGACATTTATCAGGAAATTTCTGCGGTTAAAGACGCACTTTTCAAGGGCGCTGCTGCTGATATCACCACGACAAAGCGCGCAGCAAAGACCTCGGTCGTGGTCAAGGATGCGGATACTGTGGTAATCGGAGGACTGATCCAGAATCGGGACGAGGAGACCGTCAACAAGATACCGCTTCTGGGTGATCTTCCCCTCCTTGGATACCTGTTCAAGACCACATCCAAATCCAGGCAGAAAACCAACCTGATGATCCTGCTCACGCCCCGCATCGTCCGTGATGCCGCCGACATGGCCATGGTTTCGGAGCAGCAGAAGCGCAGATTCGAAAAGGAAACGGACGGCGATCGTCCCCTTGATCTGGACAGGGAACTGAAGGCTCCGAATGATACCGAACAGTCCACGAAGTGATTTGGCGGCGGCGGCTGCCAGGCTGGGTTTGCCGTTCCTTGCAGTGATCGACCACGGCAGGGTGGACATCTCCTTTCTTGAGCGTCTGCCGCTGGGGTTCGTCCGCTCCAACCTGGTTCTGCCGCTGTGGGAGGAAAACGGCTGGCTGGCGGTGGCTGTCGGGGACCCGGCAAAGATATCCGCCGTGGATGAGATCCGCGGGATTTTCGGGCAGCCGGTCCAGGTGATCGTGACCACGGGCGAGACGCTCATGGAGGCTTTCAGCCACCTCTATCCGAGGGTTTCGGGATCAGCCCAGGAGGTGGTGGAGGAACTGGAGGGGGAAGACCTTTCGACCATTGCCACCGAATTCAATCAACCACGTGATCTCATGGAACTCACCGACGAGGCGCCGGTCATCAGGCTCCTGAACTCGATCCTGTTCCAGGCGGTCAAGGAGCGGGCCAGCGACATCCATATCGAGCCGTACGAGCGGGACGTGGAAGTCCGCTTCAGGATCGACGGAATCCTCTACAAGGTGCTGAGCCCCCCCAAGGTGGTCCAGGAGGCGGTCATATCGCGGGTCAAGATCATGGCCGGCCTCAACATCGCGGAAAAGAGGCTTCCCCAGGACGGGCGCATCAGGGTGATCGTCACGGGACGGGAAGTGGACATCCGAGTGTCCATTGTCCCGACCTGCTTCGGCGAACGGGTGGTCCTCCGTCTCCTGGACAGGAAAAAGGGCCTGATTTCCCTTGAAGACATGGGGCTCTCCCCGGGCGGGGTCACGGCGATCGAGCGGCTGCTGGGACGGAACAGCGGCATCATTCTGGTCACCGGTCCCACCGGCAGCGGCAAGTCGACGACCCTGTATGCGGCCCTGAACCGTCTCAATTCTCCGGACAAGAACATCATAACCATTGAAGACCCCGTAGAATACCAGTTGAAAGGGGTCGGCCAGATACCGGTCAATCCCAGGATCGACCTGACCTTTGCCAACGGCCTGCGCTCCATCCTGCGCCAGGACCCTGACATTATCATGGTTGGCGAGATCCGGGATGCCGAGACTGCCGAGATCGCCATACAAGCCAGCCTTACGGGGCACCTGGTCCTTTCCACGCTCCACACCAACGATGCTCCGACCGCGGTTACCCGGCTGATCGACATGGGCATCGAGCCGTTTCTGGTGGCGTCCTCTCTTTCCGCGGTCCTTGCCCAGCGTCTGGTCAGGGTGATCTGCCCCCACTGCCGCGAAGAGTACCTGCCTGACCGGACCTATCCCGGCATTGCATTGCCCGCGCTGCTTTACCGAGGCAGGGGGTGCGACGCATGCTTCGGCCTGGGCACCCTCGGTCGGACCGGCATCTATGAGCTCCTTCTCGTCGATCCCGAAATCTGTTCCATGATAATCCGCCGCGCACCGTCGGGTGAAATCAGGGAATACGCCCTTGCCCGGGGCATGAAGACCCTGCGGGAGGACGGCCTGGCCAAGGTTGCCGCCGGGATAACAACCATCGAGGAGGTGGTGCGGGTGACCCAGGAGGATTATGCCGACCTTCCGTTATAGCGCATTCAGGGGCGACGGCTCACCGGTCTCGGGCATCATGGAGGCGGACACGTACCAGGACGCGCTGCACACGCTCAGGGCTGAGGGGCTTCACCTGCGCGAGCTTTCCGAAACAGTCGATGCGCCCGGCTGGAGGTTGAGCAAATTCTTCCGCAAACGGGTGACCCTGCCGGAGCTTTCACTCATGACGCGCCGTCTCTCGACACTCCTGGGCGCTTCCGTGCCACTCTACGAGGCCGTTGCCACCCTGTACGAACAGGAGCGTCCGGGCGAGCTGAAGGTGATTCTCTCCCGCATCCGATCCCGGCTTGCCGAAGGGGGAACCCTGGCGCGGGCCATGGCCGGCGAACCGGATGTCTTCAGTGAAAGCTATGTCAGCATGGTTGCCGCGGGTGAGGCCAGTGGCGCCCTGGAGACCATTCTGGATCGTCTGGCGGATTTCCTCGAAGACCAGGAGGCTGCCAGGAGCCGCATCATTACCTCGCTGGCCTATCCCGTGCTGATGGCCTTCGTGGGAACGGCCGTCGTGCTGTTTCTCCTGGCGTTCGTCATTCCCAGGATCGTGGTGATCTTCCAGCAGAACAAGGCTGCCCTTCCGTTCATAACGGTCTTCCTCATCAGGGCCGGCACCATGCTGCGCGATTGGTGGTGGCTGGTGCTCATGGCGGCAGCCGGCGCCCTGATCCTGTATCGGAAGCTCATGGGCAGGGAGTCCTTCCGGTTCATGCGGGATGCATGGCTGCTCAGGCTGCCGGTGGCTGGCCGGCTCGCAACCAGCTTGGTCCTTTCCCGGTTCGCCAGGATACTGGGCCTTTTGCTCGCCAGCGGCGTCCCGGTCATGAGGGCGCTTGAGATCACCGGGGATGTAGTGGTAAACAGGAGATACCGCCGCGCCATTGCCGAATCCCGGGAAGAACTGGCGCAGGGAGGGAGCCTGTCCGCCTCCCTGCGGGACCGCACCCTGTTTCCGCCGCTGCTTGTCCACATGGTTGCCGTGGGCGAGAAGGGCGGCACCATGGAGGAGATGCTGGCCAAAGCCGGATCGGCCTTCGAGAAGGAATTCGTTGCTACGGTGACCCGGTTCATGTCGCTGCTTGAACCGGCGCTGGTCCTGGCCATGGGGTTGGTGGTCGGCATCATGGTGGTTGCCGTTCTGCTGCCGATTTTCCAGCTGAACCAGCTGGTCAGATAATTCGTGTCTATCCGGAAACTCCTGATCGACATGAATGCAGTTTCCAATTCCATTAACGGAGGTAACCAACGATGAAGCACCTGAAATGCACGGGCGGATTCACGCTCATCGAAATAATGGTGGTCATCGTCATCTTGAGCCTGCTGGCGGTCCTGGTGGCGCCCAAAATCATCGGCCGGAGCGACGATGCGAAGATCGCTGATGCAAAGATCCAGATCAGGAATTTCGAGACGGCCCTGAAGCTCTACAAGTTGGACAACGGGGTTTTCCCGGGAACGGAGCAGGGACTTCAGGCGCTGGTCGACAAGCCGGCGAGCGGTGTCATCCCGAAAAAATACCGTGAGGGCGGTTACCTGGAGAACAGGGAAATCCCGCAGGATCCCTGGGGGAATGACTTTGTCTACATCTCTCCCGGCCAGCACGGCGATTACGACCTTTACTCCTTCGGGGCCGACGGCGTCAAGGGAGGCGAGGGCAAGGACGCGGATGTCGAGAGCTGGAACATGCGCTGAACATGTCGGCAAAAAGGGAAACTAACGGGCTTTCGGGCTTCACCCTTGTGGAGTTGACGGTGGTGATCGCCATCCTCTCGCTCGTTGCTCTGCTCGTGATACCGCGTCTGCCGTCAACCACCGATGGGGATCTGAAGGATTCGGCCCGGAATCTGGCTGCCACCGTCCGTTACCTGACAGACCTTGCCGTTGCCACCAAGACCGGATACCGGTTGCGTTTGAACCTTGCAGCGGGAAACGCAGAGATCACCCGTATTCTCCCCGAGGGTCAGGAGGCTGCCGCCCAGGACAGCTTCCTGCACCGCCAGCCGCTCAGGGAGGGGATCGTAATCGCAGACATTACCGCTGCGCGGGCCGGAAGGCAGACCACTGGAACCGTGACCCTCGACTTCAGCCCCCTGGGGGTGGAGGATTTCGTGCTCATTCACCTGAAAGCGGAACGTGGGGACCGGTACTATACGGTAGCGCTCTATCCCGGAAGTGGAAGGGTAGAGGTGTTCGAGGGCTACCAGGAAGGTGTTTTGTGAAAGGTTTTACCCTGCTGGAAGTCATGGTTGCGCTTGCCATCCTGGCCGGAACGGTGTTGACGGTACTCGGCGCGGTCAATTATCACCTCTCCCTGGTTGCGGAGGACCGCGAGCACACCATTGCCCTCCTGCTGGCACGGTCCAAGATCGAGGAGCTGGAGCTGGCAGCTCCGAAGGGGGCGATGCCGGAAAAGCAGGGGACCTTTGCCCCGGAACAACCGGATATGGCATGGAGGGCCGAGGTTTCCTCCATGTCGGCGCCCATCTTCAGGAAGTTGACCGTAACGGTGGCCTGGGGAGCCGATGGAAGGACACTGTCCCTTGACGATTATCTTCTCCAATAAAGGGTTCACACTCCTGGAGGTGCTGATTGCACTGCTGATACTGGTTCTTCTTGCAGGAGCACTCTACGGTACGTACTTCTCAGTCACGCGGGCTTCGTCTGCTGCCAGGGAACGCACCGGCCAGCTCCGTGATCTGCGCGTAACCCTCGACCTTCTGCGGCGGGAGCTGTCGGCTGCATGGTACCACAGCGCCAACACGAGGCTCCATTTCGTTGTCGAGGACCGCGACGTCTTCGGCAAACCGGCATCAACCCTCGAGTTTACGGCATTTACCGTTCCCCGCCAGGGTTCCGTCCCGTGTTCCGACGTTATGACCGTGCGCTACCGTCCGCTGGAGAGGGAAGAAAACAGCCTGATCCTTTCCCGGCAGACACGGGACCTCTACCTGGATTCCAAAACCGAACCCTATCCCCTGACCGGGAAAATCGAGGGCTTCCTGGTGGAGTGCCATGATGGCAACGCCTGGCTGAAGAGTTGGGATACGGCGCTGAATGGCCGATTGCCCAAGGCTGTGCGGGTAACCATAACGGTGCGTGATGATAACGGGCCGATGAGCTTCAATGCTCTTGTGCTGCCGCGTGTGAGTGGACTGTGAGAGGGAAAAACGGATTTGCCCTTGTCATTACGCTGATCATAACAGCACTGCTGGTGGCGATTACTGTTGAGTTCATACATGATGTTTTCGTGGAAACTTCCCTGCGCCACAGCTATGCCGACGCTCAGCAGGCAAGCCTGGCGGCGGCTGCAGGCGCCGCTGGCGCAGTCAGGCTCATAGAGACTGTTTTGGCCGGCCAGAATTACACCAGTCTCACGGATGCCTGGGCTGCTCCCGGTGAGATAACGGATGAACGGGGTACGGTCAGCATTTCCATCACCGAGGAATCCGGCAAGCTCGATCTCAATTCGATCGTGTTCCCGAACGGAACGCTCAATGATGCCTGCTACCGGAGCGCCCAGAGGATCTTCAGCGGCCTCGGCCTGCCGCTGGATTTGCTCGAGGCAGTGGCCGACTGGGTAGACTCCGATGACAGCCAACGGCCAGGGGGCGCGGAAACCCGGTTTTACGGGGCACTTGAACCCCCGTATGCTGCGAAGAACGCTCCCCTCGAGAGTTACGAAGAGTTGCGGATGGTGGCCGGTTTCGACGAAAAAACCCTGGTAAAACTCAATCCGTATGTGACGGTTTACCCGGAGAACTGTGGGGGGCCATATTCCCGGATAAATGTTAACACGGCGCCAGCGGAGGTGCTGGCCGCTCTGGATGAACGAATGAGTTCGGACCTGGCAGCGCGGCTTGTGGAATACCGGCGCACGACACCGATCAGAAACCCTTCCGATATAACCGCCATCCCGGGTTTCGAGACTGTCGGGATAGCTCTCAGGGATAAGATTACGGTAAAGGGAACGGTATTCCGGATTCAGTCCCGTGCCCGGGTAAACGAAACCGTCCGGCTGGTCGAAGCTGCAGTCAGAATGACCGGTACACAGACGACAATCCTGTATTGGAGAGAGTTGTAATGGATATCCTGATTGTTGAAACGGTTCCCGGCGAGATTTGTGCGGTGCGCTACCGGCGGGAGAGAGGTACACTCCTGTTCCAGGGCGCCGAGCACAGCCCTTTGGACGGGTCCGGTGACTTTACGGCTGCGTGCGATGAGCTTGCCGTTGCAGGCAAACGGGAAATGAGAGTCGTTCTTTCTCTTGGCTCCGCAAGCGTTTTTTCCCGGGAGGTGGAACTGCCTATCGCGGATCGCCGGAAACAGCGGGAGGTTCTTCCCCTGGAGCTCAAGGGGGAAACCGCCATCGACGCGGATGGACTCCTGTTTGACGCTCTTCCGTTGTGCAACAACCGGGTTCTGGCCGTGTGGGGTATCGAGGCTGAGCTGCGGCAGAAGATAGACGCCATGGCCGCGTCCGGCCTGGAGCCCGAGATGGTGTGCTGCCATATGTTTCATTGGGACCAGCTTGTCTCCGCCGCCGAAGATGGCCCCTTGGCGCTGAGCGACGGCTGCTCCCTTGCCGTCTTCTCGAAGGGGACGCCGCTCATGTTCCGTACCCTGGACCAGGATGACGCAGTGGCGGACATTGACAGGACCCTTGCCATGCTGGAGTTGGGTACGGGGATACACGTGGACAGGGTTTTCCTGCACGGAAAGGCAGCCCGGGCCGGAACTGCCGGAAAGCAGTCCTGCCGTTCCTTTGCCGTGCTGCCCGTAACCGGCGCTCATGCGGCGGCCTTTCCGGATCGGGATACCGCGGTGCGGTTTGCCGGTTCGTGGGCGCTTGCAGCCGCCTCGCTTCACGGAGAGCCGGTCAACTTCAGGCACGGCAGGCTGGCCTACATGGCCGGCAGGGAACGGTTGAGGAAGAAGCTTCGCTGGACCGTATCCCTGGTTGCCATCCTTGCCGCTCTGCTGGTCGGAGAAACCGGGCTCCGCTACTATTTCGTGAAACATGACCTGGCGTCCCTCGACGCTTCGATCCGCCAGATATACCGTGAAGTGTTTCCCGAGAGGAAAAGGGCGGTTGATGAAGTGTCCGAACTGAAAGCGGAACTGCGGCGTCTGGGAGATGCGGCGGCCGGGCGGAGTGTTCTCAGGATTCTTAGCGACATCGCCAAGGCAAAGGGAGAGGATGTGAGCGGAATCTACGAGGCAGAGATCGATGGCGGCCAGGTGCGGCTGAAGGGTGATGCCCGTTCGTTTCAGGCGGCAACCGATTTCAGGACCCGCCTTGCCCCTCTGTTCGCCTCGTCCGAGATGGGGGAAGTGAAATCGCGGCCTGACGGGACCGTTTCCTTCGTGTTCCGGGGAGTTCTGGGGGAGATGGCACAATGAAAGTTCTTCATCAGTTGCGTGAGCGGTATGAAGCAGCGGACAGGGATGTCCGCCTCTTCATCGGGGTCGGCATAGCGCTCCTCCTGCTGCTTCTGGTGCTTTTCACCTCCGCCAACCAGCGGATATCGGCTCTGGAAAAAAGGCGCACGGCCAGGGAAGCGGAGCTGGTTGAGATGATGGGGTTGAAGCAGCGCTACCTTGCGGCAAAGATCTCCTTCCAGCGCTTTTCCGGTCGGCTTGCTGCTGCCACCGGTTATGACTCGCCGGCACGCATCGTCGAGAGCATCGGCATCAAAGGCACATCCTGCAGGGTAACACCGCTGAAAGGCGAGCAACGGGGAGGGTTCGTCGAAGATGCCGCAGAAGTGCGCGTTGAAGGGCTTACCGCCAATGAAGCCGTGAATCTCGTCTATCGGCTCGAAAAGGGTGAAAAACCGGTGCTGGTGAAAAAGACACATCTCAAAACCCGGTTCGATGACCCGTCCCGCCTTGATGTGACCCTCGCCATAGCGCTGCTGAAACCGGTGCCGCAGGACCAGAAGTGAACCGTCGCTCCCTCCTCCTCGCTTTTTTGGCAGGAATCGCCATTCTTGCGCTGTTTCCCAGCCTGGTAATGCTCTTCATACCAGGGGAGAAAATTGAATCGGCAATCAGCAGGGTGGTGGAGCGGGAGGGGTATGTTTTCCGCTCCGGTGGTCTCCGCAAGTCTTTTCCTTTGAAGCTGAGGCTCTCCGCCGGCACCATATCCGATGTGCGCGGGCCGCTTCTGAACATCGAAGCTGCCTCGGCACGCCTTGAACTGCTGCCGCTTCTGGCAGGGAAAATCGTCCTGAAATGTCGCGCACGCATCGGCAAAGGAGAGTGCAAGGCGGAATATCAGCCGCGGACCGGGGAGTTTGATCTCCATTTCACCGGTGTACGGCTCGAAGACGTCCCGCTTTTCAGAACCGCGGGTTACGGTGATCTGCGCGGTGTGCTGGACGGTGACGGCTCGTTTTCCTGCAGGGGTTCCGCCGGCAGGGGGGAAATCAGGATAACGGTGCGGGCCGCTGATTTCCGCGGCGTCAGGATCGGGGATGCACTGCTGCCGGACGCAACATACGAGACAATCAGGGGAGTTTATCGGTCCACGGGCGGAAAGGGAACTCTGGAAAGCCTGGCCTTCCAGGGAGACGGCATCTACCTGCGGATGCAGGGGAGGATTTCTGGTTCACACCCTGGTGCGGCATCATCACTCGACCTTTCCCTTGATCTCATGCCGAAGCCCGGGTTCATGGAAAAACAGCGGCCTGTTTTCCAGGCGCTCGCCCCGTACCGGACAAGCCCGGGTGTTTACCGGATAGCTGTTGGCGGGACACTGGGAAAGCCGGTCATCCGCTAGAAAGCCGGGGAATGGATGCGCCGGCTCACCTCCCGCTGTCCTGAAGAGGACGGCAATTGCCGCACATTTCTAGTTTTTGCCCACCCGGTTCAGGAGCGCCGCCACCCTTTCGGCCATGGGCGGATGGGAATAATAGATTGCCGCGTAGAGGGGGTGGGGGTGAAGGTTGGCAAGGTTGTCGCGGCTCATTTTGACCAGGGATGTGGCGAGCGCTTCGGGCATGCCGGTCAGTTCAGTTGCGAACCGGTCGGCTTCCTGCTCGTGGCGCCGGGAAAGCCAACTGCCGACAGGCGTCAAGAGTGTCGAGACAAGGGAAAAAAGGAAACCGAGAATCACCAGTTGTGCGGAAAAAGAAACATCCCCCATCCCCAGCAGGGAAGGGAGGCCTCCCCATTCGAGCAGGCCGAAGGCGGCGTAGCAGGCGACAAGAGCCACTGCCTCAGCCATGAACAACTTTTTCAGCACGTGACGTTTTTTCCAGTGGCCTGCCTCATGGGCCATAACCGCCAGCACTTCATTCCGGTCGAGCTGCTCGAGCAAGGTGTCGAACAGTACGATGCGCTTCACATTGCCGATTCCGGTGAAGTAGGCGTTTGAGTGGCGGCTTCTGCGCGAAGCGTCTACCTGGAGCACTCTGTTCACTTCCAGACCGGCCTTGCTCATGGTATGGCGTATCTCTTCTTCCAGCCCCTCGGCCCGTATCGGCCTGAACGTGTAGAAGAGCGGCTCGATCAGGTAGGGTGACAGGTACATCAGGAACAGAGAGACGCCGGCGAAGAAAGCCCAGAGCCAGAACCACCATGTCGTGGGGCTGGACTGGATGATTGCGAAAGCTCCGGTCAGAAGCACTGCGACGAGTGTTCCGCCGAGAGCTGTCGACTTCAGCAGGTCGGTCAGCCAGAGCAGGGGGGGCATGGTGTTGAAGCCGAAACGTGCTTCAAGGGAAAAATTCCTGTAGAGGCTGAAGGGGATATCCAGAATTGTCTGTGCAAAGTAAAGGGGAAGGAAAAAGAGGAGTCCCGATGCGATGAAAGAGTCCGCAAAGGGCGAGACCAGGCGGTCGTAGGTTTCCAGTCCGCCACAGAACAGAAACGCCAGCAGGATGGTGATGTCCAGGATCGATTCGACGAGGCCGACCCTGTTGTGGGCAATGGTGTAAGCCGAGGTTTTGCGGAGGGTGTCCGCATCAAGGTGAGTCTCAAAACCGCGAGGGACTTCCGCTCCGTGAAGCACCAGATGCCGGAGGTTCAGCCATCTCAGGAAAAGACCCGCAGCACTGAGGATCAGGGAGAGGGAAAGTAAGAATATGGTCATGTGCGGCATGGCAAGGAACGGATCGTCGCTGTTGCAGGTATGGCGGCAGCGGGGCGTTCCGGTCAGGAGGTCTTTGTCAGGAGTTTTTTCGCCTTGTCCGTGAACTGGCTGCCGGGATATTCCTTGACCAGCCGTGCCAGCGACTCCTGTGCCTTTTCCCGTTCCCCGGTGCGTAGATAGGCGTTGCCCAGGAGGAAAAGCGCCTCGTCGTTTCCTTGCGCCTTGGGGTATTTTTCCAGCGAACCTTTCAACCTGCCGATTGCGGCGTTGTACTTGTCGGTACGGTAGTAGTACCTGCCAACGTATATTTCATAGGCGGCCTGTTTGCTCCTGCAGTCGGCCAGTTTTTCCCGAACCTTTCCCGTAAGGTCCGAATCGGGGTATTCCTGCAGGAACGATTCGAAATGGGTTACGGCCTTGTTCAGCGGCGCCTGGTCGGTATCGATTTTTCTGGCCTGCTGGTAGTTGCAGATGCCCATCATGTAGAGGGCATAGGGAGCCTTCGGGTTCTTGGGGTGGAGTTTTCTGAAATTTTCATACTCGGCAGATGCTTCGATATAATTCTCGTCCTTATAGAGCGCGTCGGCTATCCGCAGTTCAGTTACCGTCTTCAGCAGTGGAGAGGTGTTGCTGTCCTTGACCGTGCGCCACTTTTCCAGAGCGGCCTCGTATTTTCCCGTGGCATAGAGCTTTTCGCCCTGTCTGAAAGCTGTTTCGGGGGGCGTTTTAACCTTTTTGTCTGACATCGCGCAGGACGACGCACAGAGGAGAATGCAAAGGGCTGCCGCTATTTTCAGGGACATACGAGCTCCTTAGGGCATAACTATCAAGCTTATTACTCTGTTAGTAGTTAAAAAGAGGCTTTTTGTCAATGTATAAGTTGATGGCGGTATGAAATCGGATGCCCGTGTTCTCCTCCGTGGGATGATGCCACCGGATACACTGCCGGGATCAGCGGCTGGTCCGTTTTCTTTTCGTGGGATCGAGTTCCTTTTTCCGCAAACGGATCGAAGTCGGAGTCACTTCCACGAGTTCGTCGTCGTCGATGAATTCCAGCGCCTGTTCCAGGGTCAGGATGCGGGGCGGCGTGAGCTTGATGGCGTCATCGGAGCCGGAGGCCCGAACGTTGGTCAGTTTCTTTCCTTTGCAGGGATTGACGTCCAGGTCGTTGTCCTTGGCGTGCTGTCCGATGATCATGCCGCCGTAGACCTCGACTCCCGGACCGACGAACAGGACTCCGCGCGGTTGGAGTGCGTCAAGGGAGTACGCGGTCGTCTCTCCCAGCTCCATTGCGATCAGGACGCCGTTCTTGCGTCCGGGTATCTCCCCTTTGAAAGGGGCATAGCCATGGAACGTGTGGGTCATGATGCCGGTGCCGCGGGTTTCGGTCAGCAGTTCGCCGCGAAGCCCGATCAGGCCGCGCGCCGGAATGACGAACTCCAGCCTGATTATGTCGCCCATCTGGTGCATGGCAACCATTTCACCCTTGCGGGGTCCCATCTTCTCTATCACCGTGCCCTGATGTTCGGCCGGCACATCGACGACCAGGTATTCGACCGGTTCCTGTTTCTGGCCGTCGATGTCGCGCATGATCACTTCCGGCTTGGAGACCGCCATCTCGAAGCCTTCGCGGCGCATGTTCTCGATGAGAATGGAAAGATGCAGTTCACCCCGTCCCGATACCATGAACGTGTCGGCGTTGCCGGTGTTTTCCACCCGGAGGGAAACATTGGTCCGGAGCTCCCGGTCCAGACGTTCCCGGATGTTGCGCGACGTGACCAGCTTGCCTTCGCGGCCGGCAAAGGGAGAGCTGTTGACGATGAAATTCATGGCAATGGTGGGTTCGTCAATGGACACGTAGGGAAGCGCCGAAGGGTTTTCGGCTGCGGCGAGCGTCTCGCCGATTCCCACATCGTCAAAACCTGCTATGGTGACGATATCCCCGGTAAAGGCCTCAGGAATCTCTACCTGCTGCAACCCTTCGTAACCCAGGAGCTTCGAGATGCGCCCCTTCTGGATGGAACCGTTCCGGGCGACCAGGGCGACGGTTTCTCCGGACGAGACCTTGCCGTTGAAAATCTTGCCGGTGGCGATCCTGCCGATGTAGTCATTATAGTCGATGTTCGTGACCAGCATCTGAAAAGGCGCCGTTACGTCGCCTTCCGGGGGACTCACGTTGCTTATGATGGTCTGGAAAAGGGGCTCCATATCGTCAGACCCGTCTTCAAGGTCGAGTTTCGCGTATCCCGTCTTGGCGCTGGTATAGACGACGGCGAAGTCCAGCTGTTCGTCGCTCGCCTGAAGTTCGCAGAAAAGGTCGAACACCATGTCCAGCACTTCGGTGGGTCGGGCTCCGGGGCGGTCGATCTTGTTGATCACCACGATGGGCCGCAGACCCAGATCGAGTGATTTCTTGAGCACGAAGCGGGTCTGGGGCATGGGGCCGTCAAGAGCGTCCACCAGGAGCAGCACCGAGTCGACCATCTTCAGGACCCGTTCGACTTCGCCGCCGAAATCGGCGTGCCCGGGGGTGTCGACGATATTGATCTTGTAGCCGCCATGGCGGATGGAAAGGTTCTTGGCGAGGATGGTGATGCCGCGTTCCTTCTCCAGGTCGTTTGAATCCATTACCCGTTCAGTAATGACTTCGTTATTCCTGAAAACGCCCGACTGTTTCAGCAGTGCGTCCACCAGGGTGGTCTTGCCGTGGTCGACATGGGCAATGATTGCGATGTTGCGTATCTTTTCCTGCATGATGAAGGTGCTCCCGATTAATTTTTTGTGCTTTTTCCAGCTGTATCCGGCAGGCAGCCCCTGCCGGGGTTGCCCTGTTTTATGATGGGCCGCTTGCATGAAAGCAAAAGAAAAAGACGGGCTATCGCCCGCCTAAACCCATATACTATGCCAGTCTTTTGTTCGAAAGACAAGGAAATTATCAGCTGTCCGGTTATTTTGTTGCCGTAACCGGGTTTGGGTTTTGATGGGAATCAGTTCTTCATGGGGGAAAGGGGAAAACGGGAACAGAACTCTATTATGAAAGATTTCTTTGCGGACGTGCCAAAATATGGTATGTAGAATCAAACCGCACCCGCGGCGAGGTGGCCGGTCGCTGGCGGACGGCGCTTTCACGCCCTGGAGCAAACCTATCACCGGGACTGGACGGGAACGGATGATGACCGATACTACCATTGAGCGGGAACTGTGGATTCTGGGATTGAACGGATGTGACGAGCGTGGAGCGACAGTCTGCGGATACCTCAAGGCGGGTGGCTATCGTGCGCGACCCGCGAACCTCGAGAATCTCCAGGTTGAGAGACCCTTGGGCATCCTGCTGGATATTTCGCCGTATTCTTCCGATGGTTGGGGCATCCTGCTGGATCTGAAACGCAACCCTGAAACCCGAGACATTCCCATCCTGACGGTCTTCCTCAGCCAAGAGGGGAAGGTCGGCGGGGTTTTTCCGGCGGCCGGTTTTTTCACCCTGCCGATCGACGCAGACTATCTGACAAAGCGGATGGTGGTGCTGGGGCTTACTGCGGAGGCCGAGGACTGGGACCTTCAGTCACTGGTGATTTCACGCAACGGTGAAGAGCAGGTCGTCAAGGCATTGGAATCACTGGGATTCCAGGCTGTTCAGGCCTATACCGGCAAGGAAGCGATCGCTTTTGCAACCACTGAGCCACGCTACTTGGCCTTTGCAACCATGATGCTTCCCGATATGTCCGCCTTCGAACTGCTTGATCGCTTCCGTCTGTATCCTCAGACACGGAACATCCCCTTTTTCGTTCTGCTCAAGGAATCCATGAAAGAGGGGGAACGGTTTGCCATCGGCCGGCAGATCGAGCATCTGGTCAGCAAGAAGGAGCTGGGCAGGGATGAGTTCCTGCGATATCTCCGCAAACGCTGACCCCCGCTGCAGTGGATTAGAGAAACAACATTTATTGTGGCTATGGTGAGGGTTTTGCTTTATGATAACGCAGTGACGATAATGAGATTGTGGATGCACACGGCCACAGCGGAAATCTTCCGCGGGCTTGGTGGGGGAGGCCTTGTGAAAGCGTTTGGGGGATTAGTGCTGGCACTGTTTCTTTTTTTGCCGCTTGCTTCACATGCTGAGGACGAGACAGCCGTTGCGAGCATCAAAACGGTACAGGGTGATGCCAAGGTCATACGGGGCGGGGAATCCGCTGCTCTGAAAGCCGGTGACCGCGTGTATCGGAATGACAGGCTGAGAACAGGTTCCGGCGGTTCGCTGGCCCTGGTTTTCAAGGATGATACGCTGGTTTCCATCGGTCCTGCGAGCGAGGTCGTGGTGAAGGAGTTCCTTTATTCGCCTGCCAAGGGGAAACTTTCGTTTGTGGCGAAACTGCTGAAGGGGACAGCGGCTTACGTTTCGGGAATAATCGGCAAACTGTCTCCGGAATCGGTGCGTTTCGAGACCCCGGTAGCGACCATTGGGGTCAGGGGGACCACGTTTGCCGTCAGCATTGAGGGATCCGGCGAAGAATCCCTCTGACCCTGCTTCACTGCAGACTGTCCCTCTGTTGTCCGGTCTGAGCGCAGAATCAGGCGCCGCTACTCCCTGAATACGGAGCACATTCAAGATGCAAGGTACCCGCCTGAGAACGATTGCCTGTCTTGCGGCGCTTTTGGTGGCTCTGTCCACGCTTTCATGCGCCAGGGGCAAAACCGTCATCGTCCTGCTGCCCGGCGCGGACGGGAAAACGGGCCAGATCGTGGTGTCGAACAAGGGGGGGTCCCAGCTTCTGAGCAAGCCCGGGCAGGCAACGACGATCGAGTCGGCCGACACTTCTCCTTCAACTCCCTTCAGGATGGAGGACAGCCAGGTCAGGGAAACTTTCGGCGATGCTGTCTCGGCACTCCCTCCTTCGCCGCTCCATTTCATTCTGTACTTCAAGAATGCTTCGACCGAACTGACGAGGGAGTCGCGCAAGCTGCTGACAAAAATCCTTCCTGCTGTCATTTCCCGCACATCGACCGACATAAGCATCGTTGGCCATACGGACCGGGTCGGCACGCGGCCGGCCAACTTCGCGCTTGCAGCCGACCGTGCCTCCAGGGTCAGGAGTATCCTGCTTGCGACGGGCTTGACTCTGCAGAGCATGGACGTTGCTTCCCATGGTGAGGACAATCCACTGGTTGCTACCGCAGATGAAGTTCCGGAACCTCGCAACAGAAGGGTCGAGGTAATCGTGCGTTAGGCGCACCCCGGTTGGAGGCTGTTTTCCGACGGGATTGCCGCTGGCGCGCGAACGATCCGGTGCCGTGCTCGCTCCCCCTGTTGCCATCACCTACCGTTACGGCAAGAAGGATGTGTGAACCATGACATTAGAGGCTGCCCGCAAGGCCTTGCTTGCGAAACCCAGGAAAATGAAAAGATGGGTTTTCCTGACAGGGGCTGGAGTGACATTCCTGCTCTCGGTGCTGACGATCTTCAAGCCGACTTTTTTCCGCTTCCTGGACGGCAAGATCTACGACACGCAGCTGCGTACCATGGTGCCTGCTGCCGGCGGACCGTCCGTAACGGATCCGGTCATCGTCCATATCGACGAGAAGAGCCTGGCGGAATTCGGCCAATGGCCATGGCCCAGATACCGTCTGGCTCTACTGATAGATAGAATCCGGCAGCTTGGCGCATCGGCGGTTGGACTTGACATGCTGTTCCCCGAGCCGGACCGTTCATCGCTCTCCCAGGTGAAGCGTGGAATCCAGCGGGAGTTCGGCATCAGGGCGGATATCCGGGGCGTGCCCGATCACCTGGCAGACAACGACCGGGTCCTTGCTGAAGCCCTGTCCCGCGGTCCCTTTTCCCTGGGCTACTATTTCGTGTTCACCAAAGAAAAAGGGACCACGCGTGATTGCCTGCTGCGACCGGCACGTGTTGCACTCATTGGCGGGAAAAGCCTGAAAGGTCTACCAGAGGGGCTTTTCAGGGCCGCAAGCGTTACCTGTAACCTGAGCCTGCTTGCCGAAGCGGCGCCTGCAGCAGGTTTCTTCAACGTGATTCCTGATCCTGACGGTGTTCTGCGAAGAGTGCCTCTCCTGATAGAATACAACAGCCGGCTCTATCCGAGTCTCTCGCTGGCCACGTACATGCAATCGAGGGGAATAACACAGCTCGCCCTGAAGAGCGGCGCCGCAGGACTGGAAGCCATAGTGGCTGGCGGGACGTCGATCCCCGTGGATTCCAAGGCCAACCTGCTGGTCCGTTTTCGCGGCGATCGCCCCTCTTTTACCCGTATATCCGCCCGGGACGTGCTGCATGGCAGCGTCGACCGTGAAGTCTTTCGGGGCAAGACGGTCTTCCTGGGAACGTCGGCGACCGGTCTCGACGAATATCATACGACCCCCCTTGCTTCAGCAGTTCCGGGTGTGGGAATACATGCAGCGGTTGTGGACAATTTCCTGCGCGGCGATTTTCTGTCCAGGCCGGACTGGGTTCCCGGGATGGAACTGGTCCTCGTTCTTCTCTGTGGTTTGATATCCGCTGTGCTGCTCTGCTGGACCCGTTCGGTCGTGAGCCTGGGCGTCGTGCTGGCATCTGTCCTTATTCTCTGGCTGGCGTCCACATTTCTCCTTTCAACGACGGGTGTTTTCATCTCTCCCTTGTTCCCCATGCTGGTGCTTGCCTGCAACTTCTCCTGCCTGACCTTCCACAAATACCTGCAGGAAGAGCGGCTGCTCAGGGATCGAACCAATGAGCTGGTGATGACGCAGAACTTCACCATCCAGTGCCTGGCAGCCCTGACCGAGACGCGGGACAGTGAAACCGGCGGCCATATCCTGCGCTGCCAGCAGTATGTAAAGCTCCTTGCTACCCGCCTGTCCCGCAATCCACGCTTCTCGTCGGTTCTGGACGAGGAAACGATCGAGCTTCTCTATCGCTCGGCCCCGCTCCATGACATCGGCAAAGTGGGTATTCCGGACAGCATCCTCCTGAAACCTGCCAGCCTGACTGACGATGAATATCGCGAGATGAAGAAACACACCCTGTTCGGCAGGGAAGCGATCCAGAAGGCCGAGTACCGGTTCGGCCGGGAAATCAAGGGTTCTTTTCTGCAATTCGGGAAAGTGATTGCGTATTCGCATCATGAAAAATGGGACGGCACGGGATACCCTGAAGGACTCACCGGCGACAGAATCCCGCTTTTCGGCAGGATAATGGCCATTGCGGACGTCTATGACGCCTTGATCAGCAAGCGCCGGTACAAACCTTCCTTCACCCATGAGGAAGCAGTCTCTTTCATTGTGCAGAGCAGGGGGACCCATTTTGACCCGGAGGTGGTGGACGTTTTCTGCGAGATCCAGGAAGAGTTCAAGAGGATTGTGCGGGAATACCCGGATTGAGGGATACTGGTTTCCGGCGAGGATTCCCCGTTGCCTTTGCCGTACAAAATGCTATACTGCCCTAAATTTTTCCGAGGGAGTGGCGCATGATGACTGCACAGGCGAAATTTTCGATGTTTGAAGCCAAGCTGAATCAGGAGGCATTTTCCTGTTTCAGGGTATTGTTCGAGAACGTTCGGGATGTGATCGAGGCCGGGAAGAAGCCGGAGCACTATGAAATACCCGTTACATTGTTTCTTGAGAAAAGCGGTGTCGGTGATGTAGAGCAGGTGGCTGAAGCCATCAGAGCGATCATCGAATGCAAGATCGATGTGAAAAAAGGCGACTATCTGTATTTCTATTCCTTCTTCAACACGGTCTGCATTGAAAAGGGTGTAATAAAATACACCATCCCTCCTGATGTCGAAAATTTCATTCCGACAGCACGCATCACAGCCAAGGCCTGACATGAAGGGGCGCAGGCCGGTGAGTCGTTAGCGGCGACTGCCGGCCTGCAGTTCCTGGTCGTGCCCCGGTTTACTTCTTGACGCTCGGTGTTGTGTTCAGCAGCTTGATTGTTTCGTCGGTCAAGTCTGTCATGTTCACGGTGTCGCTCATGTAGAGGAGTTCTTTTTTTATCACGACTGCCGCATAGCCGTTCGCTTTGGCGAGGTCCCCGGATGCTTTCTGGGTCGACTGGTAGAGACGGCTGAGAAGTTGCCCTTCCCGTTTCTGAAGTTCCTTGCCCCCCTTCTCGACGAATTTCTGAAAGGCTTCGATTTTCTTCTGGAATTCCTTCGCTTTCGTTTCCCGCTCGGCAGGGCTCAGGGAGGCGAGCGTCGCTTCTATGTCAGCCTTCTGTTTGCTGAGCTGTTTTTCCCTGGCCTTGATCTGGTTGCGCAGCCGGGCGCTTCTGGATTTCATCTCGGCTGCAGCCGCCTTTCCCGGGACGGAATCGCTGGCGACCCTGGTCATGTCGACGAAACCCACTGTTACGGCTGATGGTGTCCCGGCCGGAGACAGCCGCGGACCGTAAGGCGGCATGCCGCCCTCGGGAGTGGCGATGGCCGGCGGTGCTGCGACGACAGACGGGGCTGTGGCACCGGTCGATGCCGGGTCTGCCGCCATGAGCGGAATGCACGTTATAGCCGAAAGGCTTAATCCCACTAACAGTACGACTAGTTTTCTCATCATGCTACCTTTCTTTGTGAAATCGGAAAGCCCCGGAGGCCACCGGGCAGGTCTTGCCATCGATGCCGCGGGTTTTCAGGGGGGAACTTGTTCCGGGCGATGTTTCCATTTTTTGTTGCCCCGTCCAGACAGCTGTGATGTTGCATGGGTACGTGAAGATATATCGTGCAAGCTCTCTGCAGGTTTACCCTGGCAGGGCAAAAAGCCGTTTCCCGATGCGTACAAGGATAATGTTTTTCCTGCCGGTTGGCAAAAGAAAAAGAAAAAAGTGGGGCGTCCGTGCCGATTGAGGGTAGCGGGGGACGGAAGGAAAAAATGTCTTTACAAGCCGCAACCGCTTCATATATATTCTGCGTTCACGGAGAGATGTCCGAGCGGCTGAAGGAGCACGACTGGAAATCGTGTGTGCGTTAATAGCGTACCGAGGGTTCAAATCCCTCTCTCTCCGCCACCTTCATCATGTCACGTCAGTTTGTCCAGAGGCAGGTAGTATCCCCCTTACCGATGCGCGCCGAGGGGCGGGATGTGCCTGCTTCGTGTTTTGCGGGAATTGCTGATAGCTGGGTCCCGCGCAACGGAAGGTTATGAATTCCGTCAGGTCCGGAAGGAAGCAGCGGCAGTAACCGACCCCGTGTGCCGCGGGGCAGCCCAGCTATCAGCTGTTCCCGCAAGAAGACGCTGTCGCTTTTCCATCAGGCCGGTTTTCGTGACCACCGGTTGCCTGACGCACCAATGGGGTGGAGCAATCCTTGTCTTACCTTGTTCTAGCGAGAAAATGGCGGCCGCAGACATTCAGTGACCTTGTCGGTCAGGAGCATGTCTGCCGGACACTGCAGAATGCCATCGGTTCTGGCAGGGTTGCGCACGCCTTTCTTTTTACCGGCGCCAGGGGTGTGGGCAAGACCAGCGCTGCGCGCATACTGGCCAAGGCTTTGCAGTGCGAAAGCGGGCCGGCAGCAGAACCCTGCAATGAATGCCCTGCATGCCGGGAGATAACGGCAGGGACTTCCGTGGATGTCTTCGAAATCGACGGCGCCTCCAACACCGGAGTGGAGGATATCCGTGAGCTGCGGGAAAACATCAAGTACCTTCCTTCCCGGTGTCGCTTCAAGATCTTCATAATCGACGAAGTCCACATGCTCTCCACCAATGCCTTCAACGCGCTCCTCAAGACGCTGGAAGAGCCTCCGTCGCACGTGAAGTTCATCTTTGCCACCACCGAACCCCACAAGGTCCCCATAACGATACTGTCCCGCTGCCAGCGCTTCGATTTCAAGAGAATAGCTCTGCCCAAGATCGTTGACCGGCTCAGGCGCATCGTTGATGAGGAAAAAGTCGAGATCAGCGACGTTGCCCTGACTGCAATCGCCCGCAAGGGCGACGGCAGCATGCGGGATTCCCTCTCGACGCTCGACCAGGTCCTCGCCTTTTGCGGCGAGTCGGTGGATGATGCAGAGGTCATAGCTCTCCTGGGCGTTGTCGACCGGCGCCTGTTGCTGGATACTTCCAATGCGGTTTTTTCCCGTGATTGCAGGGCATCTCTCGATGCTGTCGCGAAGGTTGATTCGTATGGCTACAATATCAGGCATTTCTGCCAGGAGCTTATCGATCATTTTCGAAACCTTACCATAGCGAAGGTTACGGAGGCTCCATCAGACCTGCTCGATGTGGCCGAGCCGGAGATGGAGGCCCTTCTGTTCCAGGCCGGCGCGACTTCTCTTGATGATCTGCAGCGGTGCCTTTCCGTCCTCTTGAGGGCAGAAGCGGAGATGGCACCGTCCGGGTTTCCCCGGCTCATTCTCGAAATGGCGCTGCTGAGGATGTGTACCCTGACCCCCGTGGTTCCGGTCGACGAGCTGCTGGCGCGGCTGAAGACTCTCGGGAGCGGTCCCGGGCCGGAGTCGATCAGCGCGGGCGCGCAGCGGTCGGCCCCACGGCCGACAGCGCCGGCTACCCAAGCCGGGCAGCGGAATCAGACCCGTCCGGAGCCGGAGGGCCGCCAGCCTGTCAAGCCGGTCGAAGGCGGGTGGACAGCGTTCGTT
>DIFZ01000029.1 GCA_002419385.1 Geobacter sp. UBA5735 | reverse complement strand
GCGAGGAATTGATAAAAAACGATCCTTCAATTAGAGAAAGAGTCGGGGAAGCGCGGCAATAGGAAGATAGCAAGCAACGTCCCATGCCACCCCATGCCACCCCGAGCGGCCTTCTACTGGCCTGCCAGCGCATCAGTCCGGGATCAAGTTGTCATAGATGCACTGAACGATGTCATCACATGAGTTCTTTAGTCCTCCGTTCTCTTGAAAGCTAAATTTCGTCGCGTTTTCTTTTTGTCCGAAGATCAGCTTTGCTCTCTTTGCCCTGATTCGGGGTTGTTGGAAAACTGTTCATTTTCGCCAATCGAAAGGTACGCCGTTTCGGGAAGCTTCAACCTCAATGGTTTCGAGATCTTTCTCCAGTTCCACAAGCCTGGCTTCATCGTTCATGATCTCCTGGAAAAGCTGTCGGTATGCTGTGCGGTTCTCGCTGTAAGTACCCTTGTAGTGAATGTAAGCGCTGGCAGCTTTGTTGTAATGCAATTCTCTCAGCAGGGTCTGTTTCCCGGGGGCAGACTCCTTGATCTGCCGGATCTGCGACCTGAGCGACGCATACCTGTCGCGCCACCAGCTTTCATCGTGTCCGCCGTAAAGATCTGTCTTTTTGTTCTTTGGGATACTGCGTGCGGTTTCTTCTTTTCGGTCCTGCTGGGGTGTGGACACGCCTTTGATGGATTCCCTTTTTATCACCCTGTTCGACGACCGTGCAGGAATGCTCAATGGATTGTCGGTATAGTGAACCGTGCCATGTCTGTCAGTCCACTGATAAACGTCTGCTCCGGTTTCTCCGGCAGCAGTAACCTCACTATCGGAAACAAGGCAAAGGACTAGAATAAATAGAATTTTGAGCATGATATCCATGGATCTTCCTTGAGGCAAGCGATTGTCTAGGTTGGAAAGATAGTGACAATATTGATCTAAGTAAATAAACATACACTAATATGACAAAAAATACAAGATGCAATAGGATTTGTTAGCTGACAAGAGATTTTGGTTTGTTCCAATTCGGAAATTGATAGGGAACATTGCTGCATTTGGTTCGAAATCCCGCACGGAAGGGAGCGAATTCAGATTGCAAGTGGATTATGTAGTGCTGCCAGAATCTTGAATCTCGTGAATTGTATTCCTGGGGGCTTACTCCTTTTCTGGGAAGAGTCCCCGTAGCCCCTCTGCCCCCGTTGCCCTTGATTGATCAGTATGATTACCGGAGTATACTGATAAGGGTGCAAAACAGAAAGGGGGGCATCATGACGAGACTGTTGACAGTGTTCGGTATTATTGCCGCGGCGTTGTTTTTCATGCCGAAAACAGGGTCGACGTTCACGGCTACGGGGAGCATGGCCTACACCCGTAAAATGCTCTCTGCTACAACGCTTCCCAGCGGCAAGGTGCTTGTCGCTGGGGGAGAGGGGGCGGATGACACAGCTGAGTTGTATGATTCCGCGGGAGGCTCGTTCAGTTTGACGGGAGATATGACGCTTTATCGTCATCAACACGCGGCAACCTTGCTGACAAACGGAAAGGTGCTTTTGACCGGTGGGAGAACGACAGGCTACACTCCACTCAACAAGGCAGAGTTGTATGATCCTGCAACCGGCTCATTCAGCGCTACCGACGACCTGTTTTCTGCGCGGTATAACCATACGGCAACATTGCTGCCCACCGGAAAAGTCCTCATAACCGGTGGGAGAGATGGCAGTTCAAATACTCTCAACACTGCCGAACTTTATGACCCTGCTACAGGACAATTCAGCGCAGCAGGACTGATGAACGCTTCTCGTCAAAATCATACGGCGACATTGCTGCACAATGGAACGGTTCTCATAACTGGAGGGGCTAATCTCGACACTGCCGAATTGTATGATCCTGACACAGGGCTGTTCAGCCTAACTGGACAGATGAATGCTCACCGTGAAGATCATTCGGCAACGTTGCTTGTCGACGGTCGAGTCCTTGTGGCTGGAGGAAACGGCTTGAAAACGGCAGAGCTCTATGACTCTGCAACCGGACAGTTCAGCGCTACAGGGGAAATGAATACTGGTCGTCAAAACCAGACCGCAACCCTCTTGCCCAACGGCAAAGTCTTGCTGACCGGAGGATATAATGCCGGCGGTCACCTGGCTTCATCCGAGCTGTATGATCCCGATGCAGGAACATTCAGCTCTCCCGGGGTCTTGACGTCTGCCCGTATCAACCATTCAGCCGTCCTTCTGCCCAGCGGCCAGGTGCTTATTGCAGCAGGAGAGTATTATGACGGAGCATGGAATGATCTGAACACTGCTGAATTGTACACTCAGGCAGCTGGAGCTTACTACAGCATCGGCGGTGACATGCAGGTTTACCCATCCCTACAGGAAGCTTACGACTCAATGGGGAGCGGGACCATGCAGTTGCAGGCATTGACATTCACGGGGGGGCTGCAGTTGGACCGAGACCTGGCGGTCGTGCTAGTGGGCGGCTACGACAGTGACTTCACGCTGAACCCCCGGTATACGGTCGTAGATGGCACGTTGATTATCAGTGCCGGCACGTTGACGGTAGAGAGGCTGATAATACGGTAATCAGATGTTCTTTGTATCATTGCCAGTAAACCCCGCTTTCATATTTCTGGACGAATTGAGGTCGCAAGGGATTCAGGGTATTTTTTCGCAGGGCTGAAAGACCGAATGCACTTGTCAACGCCGAACTGACAGCTTGGAGGCCTGCCCCGGGTGTACCACTGGTCCCGCGCATGGGGCAGGCGGCCTCGCGTGAGTTCTGCAACAACAGACTAAGGCTTGTACGTGGCTGCAAGGTAGTTGACAAGGGTCTGTTTTTCTTCTCCTGTAAGCTTTGCTCCCTTGTCCATCATCCGTTGCACCGTAGCTTCCCACTCCTCAGCGGTCTTCTTCTTGTCAGTCGCCCGTGAAGCGGGGTGGCACGCCGAGCAGCGCTGCTCGAGCAGCTCTGCACTGCTTTTGGGGGATGACTGCTGGCCTCCACAAGATATCGCGGCGAAAACGATGCCTGCGGTCATTACTGTCACGGCACTCTTGTTCATGAATAACCTCCATCGCTGGCTGAAGCTGCTGTTCAAGGTGTTTCCCTCATCGTTACTTCATTGAATGTACCATGCCGCGGGTGAGTTGCAACTTGTTCGCGCCTCTGCGGGATGCCAGGAAAACCGGATCGCGTGGTTTGATCGGATACCTTGCTATTCTTTGTGCTCCTTCAGCACCTGCAGAAAATCCATGACCAGCTGGTAGGTGAGGCCCCAAAGAACGGGTTCCCCGGGATGGGGCAGTGTTATGCCCGGCCGTATCCAGTTCTGGCCGTCGAAGCTGACCGTCTTGAGCCCGTGACGTGACGTTTCCTGCAGGTCTACGAGGGAAACCCAGAATGCTTCCTCGACTTCCTCGTCCATGAGCCGGAAAGGGCCGCTTTCGTCGGTCCGGTAGACGAAACAGGACACATGGACCGGAATGCGCGCGCCTGAAATGTCGGAGAGCCGGCCAAGGTAGCGACTGTCGCGCAGGTCGAGCCCGATTTCCTCCCTCGTTTCCCGTTCCGCCGCTGTCCGAGGGTCCCTGTCGCCGTTTTCGATCTTCCCGCCGGGAAAACAGATGTGGCCGGACCAGGGGTCGTTGTCGTTGGCTGCCCGTTCGAGGAGCAACAGCCGGGGGCCCCGTGGCCCGTCGTTGACGATGAGCGCCACTGCGGCGGGAGGTGCCCCGCCAGGCTCCAGCAGCAGTGGCGAATGATCCGCCAGGATCCGCTCTATTTCGGCCAGGGTAGTCATGCCGGCCTTTCCTCAACACATCGTTTCATCGAGATCTCCTGTACAGCGTTTTTCATAGTACTCTTTCAGCGCTTTTCTGACAACCCCGATACGCAGGTTAGCCTTTGACAAACCGTGACTGTTCCGCTAGGTTGGTTCGTTGGATTCATAATCGTAACCGGAGGTTTCATGATCAGCTGTCACAGCAAAGTCCTGCCCAACGGGCTCCGTCTGATAGTGGCCCGGCTGCCCCATCTCCATAGCGCCGAGATCGCCATCTACCTCAAGGTCGGCGCCCGTCACGACCCGATCGGCAAGGAAGGGCTTTCCCATTTTCTGGAGCACATGCTGTTCCGCGGGACGAGTGATTATGCGACCACGCTTGAACTTGAAACAGCCTTCGAGGCCCTCGGCGGCAGCGTCAACGCTGCTACCGATGCCGATTCCACCTGTTTCTACACCCGCATCCATCCCCGGCACGCCGCTGGGGGAGTCGGGATCTTCGCCTCGATGCTGCTGCGGCCGACCCTTGCCGGAATCGAGGTTGAGAAAAGGATCATCACGGAAGAGGCCCTCGAGGACACCAATGTAAACGATGAGGACATCAACACCGACAACCTGTCCAGCAAGCTCCTGTGGCCGGACCACCCCCTGGGAATGCCGACGGTGGGCTCGTTGCGCAGCATTGCCGCCTTTACCGTGCAGGATCTCAGGGAACACATGGCTACCTATTATGTGCCGGGCAATACGGTTGTCACGGTAGTCGGGGATGTTGATCCGGATGACTTTTTCTCAGAGTGCGAGCGCACATTCGGCGCCTGGACCGGCCGGCTTCCACCCGAGGCCGTGCCTGTTGCGGAGTGCCAGGACGGTCCCGTGTCCCTGTTCGTCAAGGATCCGGACAGCCAGGCTGCGCTGCAGTTCGCATTCCGAGGGTATGGCAGGCACGACCGACGGATCATGGCAGTCCGGCTGATCCGGCGGATCCTCTGCGGGGGAGGGAGTTCCCGGCTCCTCATGTCGCTCAGGGAAGGGCTGGGCATTGCCTATTCCGTCAATGCCGGCATCTCCGCCTATGAGGAAACCGGCTGTTTTGCCGTTGATCTCGCCACAGCGCCGGATAATCTCTGCCGTGCCGTTGAGGAGGTCCTCAAGGAAACGCTCCGTCTTGCGCGGGAGCCGATCGGGGACGACGAACTTGAAAGGGTGAAGCGCGGTTACTTTTTCGACCTGGAATACAGCAGGGATTCAACCTACGAGATCGGCGTGCGCTATGGCTGGGGCGAACTGATGGCCATGCGCAGCCATATCGAGCAGGACCAGGAGGAGAGCGCAGCTGTAACCAAAGAGATGGTCCTCGATACCGCCCGCGACCTGTTCGCCCCGGCGAACCTCAACCTGGTGGTTGTCGGGCCGTGGAAGGCAGCGGCCAAGCGAAACGCAGAGAAGCTGTTGCGCAACTATGAAGAGGATTTTTCGCGCGACTGTGTCAATCCTGTCCCCGGCAACCCTTCCCCGCTGGTGTGATGGGAATTTCAGTGTAGACTTATCATGAAATTTCCGTAGTGGTCGGGCAAACGGCTGAATACTCACGTTTGCCGGATGATCGCGATGAATGCCCGGCACCAGAAATTCCATCCTGGAAGGGGACGTGAACATGCGCGTATTCATAGCTGGAGGTACCGGCTTCGTTGG
Source organism: Geobacter sp. UBA5735 (assembly GCA_002419385.1). Classification (GTDB taxonomy): domain Bacteria; phylum Desulfobacterota; class Desulfuromonadia; order Geobacterales; family Geobacteraceae; genus RPRC01. Next base: position 96,139 of record DIFZ01000029.1, on the reverse strand, counting down.
CGGCCATGTACGGTGCGCCCTTCTGGAAGCGGGGCATGAGCTGCGCGTGCTTTGCCACCGCAGGCAGGTCAGCCGGGAACCGGGGATCGAGCAGGTGGAAGGGGATATCGCCACCCCGGAGAGCTATGGACAGGCGCTTCGCGGGTGCGATGCCGTCATCAATCTTGTCGGGATCATCCGTGAATTTCCACGGAAGGGGATCACCTTCGAATGTCTTCACCTGAGGGCGACCCAGGGGCTCGTCAAGGCTGCACGGCAGGCAGGCATACGGAGATATCTCCAGATGTCGGCCTTGGGAGCGGGGCCTGATGCCGTTTCATCCTATCACCGGACGAAATTCCGGGCCGAGGAAGAAGTGCGGGTATCGGGGCTCGACTGGACCATTTTCCGTCCGTCGGTCATTTTCGGCCCGAAGGACGACTTCATCAACAAGCTGGCAGGCTTCATCAGCGCGCTCCCGGTGGTGCCGGTCATCGGCGACGGCAGGTACCGCCTTCAGCCCATTGACGGTGGCGATGTGGCCCGCTGCTTCCGGATGTCACTGGAAATGCCCGATACTGTCGGCAGGACATACGAATTGTGTGGTCCGGACCGACTTGCCTACATCGAGCTGCTTCAGGCTATCGGCAGGGTGCTGGGCAAGCGGAGCGTCCGAACCGTATCCCTGCCGCTTGGATTGATGAAGCTGATGACCCCCATTCTGCAACGTTTTCCATTCTATCCGATTACCATGGACCAGATCCGGATGCTGGAAGAAGAGAGCATCTGTGATTGCACGTGGCGGGAAACGTTCCGGTTCGACCCTGTTGGGCTGGAAGAGGGCATGCGGGTTTACTTGAGGTGAGTTCCGAAGCCAGGCGCTGAGATGGTGCCGGCAGTCTCGATCCCCCGCCAGAAGGGAAGATTTCGTGCCCCGTGCAGTGGGTCACCGCACGGGGCACGAGACAGTCATGCGCTGCCGAGCCGTCTGTTACCCGCCATGACCGCCATGACCGCCATGGGAATTCATGCCCCGCTCGTCGTGCCGATGGCGTTTCATATCGTTGCGTTCCGCTTTTCTTTCCCGCTTCTCCATTTTCCGGTCTGCCTTTTCTGCCCGTTTCCAGTCTTTTTCAGGCCGGAAGTGGTGCCGTTCCCAGTAGGGACGGTGGCCGTGCCGATAGTCCCGGTACCCCGCTTCACGATAATGGCGTATCCTTTCATGGGAGTGCCTGCGGAGCTTGTGGGGCAGGGTCTTGTAATGCGTTGTCACCCAAGGTCCGTTGTAATGGGGCGCCCGATACCAGGCATTGCCGCGGTAGAGGTAATAAGTGCTGCCGATGAAAAAAATGTCGTGCGGGATGCCGACCGCCACGTGGAAGCCGAGTTCAGGGGGTTCGATGAACAGCGGTGGTTCCTCCATGACAACAGGAGGGGCGTGGTATACGGGCGGGGGAGGTGCGGGTACCACGACTGCCGGCGGGGTACCGATGTTGATGCCGACACTTACTCCCACGTTGGCGGCAAATACAGGTGATGCGGGGAGGGCGGCTGCAACCGCCAGGCAAACTGCGAGCTTCTTCATACGAATTACTCCTTCCATGGTTTGATTCGGGCTGATGATCAGGCAATAAAAGAGCCGGGCACCGGATATCGTCAGATATTTCGGCAACCCGGCTGTCTGCGTGAGACCCTGTGGGCTTTCCGCCCCGTTCTCGCGAACGGTTTAGTAGTATCGGTTATCCTATTCGGCTGTACTCGTGACATGGGCCGCTTCCCTGCATGACGGCCCGGTTTGGGGTGAAAAACGGACCATCTCCCGATCCGTTGACACGAGTGAAAAAAACATGCTTCAACTGCAGCGCAAAACGCAGAGATCATGCGGTGAGTCAAGCCTGATTGCAACCTTGCTAATGGCTTGTGCTCTACGTAACGCAGAGGAAATCCTTCCTTTCCACCAGTCCCGCACTGTCGGCCCATTTCCTGATCTGGTCCCTGGCTCCTCGAGTGCCCACGGTTGCGAGGATCTTTTGTCCCTCGGGCTTGAAGCAGTGTCGCGCGTCGGTCACCGTTGCGCCGTGCAGCGTGCGGCCGATTTTCTTCGGATCCACGTCGATCCAGGAAGCGACCCGGATACCTTCAGCAAGGAGTGCCCTGCTCCAAGCCCGCCCTTCCGATCCGGCTCCGGCCAGCACGACTTCCCTGGCACCGTTCAGGAAGCCCTGTTTCAGAAAATGGGTTTTGCAGGATCGGAAGGCGGTCGCAGCATATTCCGGCATGGTGCGGGTTGCGCGCTCCGGGCGGTCCCGCCAGAAGAGAAGGGGCAGGGGGAGCCGCGCAAAACGGATCCCGCCGGCAGCAAGCCGCAGCCATAGGTCATAATCTTCGGCCCAGCCCATTTCACGGTAGCCACCTGCCTTGATGACTGCATCTTTTCGGAACATGACGCTGGGATGGACGAAAGGCGATTCCACGAACAGATCCCGCAGGATTGCTTCGTGGGAAGTGAGCTTGTTCTGCCATTCTTCGTAGGCGAGCATCCCCACCCTGATAGTGGTGCGGGGAAAGTGGCGGAATGCCGATGCTGCCAGTCCGATGGCCGGGTTGCCGGAGAGTAACGAGTGCTGGAGTTCAAGGCGCCGGGGGTGAGAGATGTCGTCCGCGTCCATGCGTGCCACGAGAGTTGACCGGCATGCATCCAGGCCGGCGTTGAGGGCCGGAACAAGGCCTCTTTTCGTCGTCCGCAGGACCCGGACACGGGGATCGCTGCTGGATGCCGCCTGCAAAATGGCAGGTGTGCTGTCTGTGGAGCCGTCGTCGACGGCGACCAGTTCCCAGTCTAGCAGGGTCTGGCGGCGTATCGACTCCAGGGCGGCCGGCAGGAAACGCTCTTCGTTGCGCACCGGCATGAGAATCGAAACAGACGGTGGCGCCATGGTCACGCCAGTCCCGGCAGCAGCTTCACGATTCCCTTGGCGAAGAATTCCACGGCAATGGAGGCCAGGAGGAGGCCCATGAGCCGGCTGACGATGGAGAGCCCCAGGGGACCGATGATGCGCCCGATCTTCGTTGCGAGGCGGAGTATGATCCAGGTCACGAAGGAAGCGGCAACTATGCAGAGTATGATCAGGCCGATATGGGTCCAGGAAGGTGCCAGATTGGCATAGATGATTATGGTGGAGATGGAGCCGGGGCCTGCAAGGAGCGGCACCGACAGCGGGACCACGGCGATGCTTTCCAGGTCGGGCACCTCTTCCGGCCGCTGCGGACCACCTTTGGCGTCTTTGGCGAACATCATGGAAACTGCCATGAGCAGCAGCAGGATGCTGCCGCCCACCTGGAAGGAGGCGATGCTGATGCCGAACAGCTCAAGCACCCGTTCCCCGAGCAGGGCGGTCAGGGCAAGCACACTGGCAACCGCCAGCCCGATGGTGCGCGTGGTTTTTTTCCGCTCCTTGTCCGTCGAAGATCCGGTAAGCGTGAGAAAAAGCGGCAGCACGCCGAAGGGATTGAGGATGGCCAGGATGGCGACGAAAATTTTGACATACTCGGTAAAATCAAGCATGGTTTCTCCCCCTATGCGGGTCCGGCCGGGGCGGACGTGGCCAGTTTCGCGCCGAGAGCCCGGGCCTTTGCACTGGTGCGAGCTGACAGGACAGGCTTTTCCCGGGTCGCGGAGCATCCGATTGCCAGGATGCTCGCGGTTTTGGCTCCCAGGAGGTTCGCGGCCTGCTTGAGCATCCCGGTGCTTCCTGCCTGCATGCGGACCAGGAAAGCCGGCGCCGCTGATGTGACGACCAGCAGCGCGTGTTTGTCACGCTGCCTGTTTCTGACCTTGGGGATCCTTCTGCCCCACGGCCAGAATGCGTAGCAGACCAGCCGTTCAAGAAAGCGCTTCATAACCGCGGTGACAGAGCCGAAATTGACCGGTGAGGCTAGCACGAGCCCATCCGCTTCCTCGATTTCGTCCAGGATCCTGTCCATGTCGTCAGCGATGCTGCAGGCGCCCCGATTCACGCCTTGATGCTGCGTACAGTTCCGGCAATTCGTGCAGAAACCGATCTGCGCTTCCATCAGGCGTACCCTGGAGACCTGCGCTCCGCACGCTTCAGCCGCAGCCAGAATTTCGTCCACCGCCCTATCGGTAACGCCGCCTTTTCGATAACTGCCGGTAATCGCGATAATTTTCATGGGGTTGGGATACCCTCCGCATCAGTTTCTCCTCCCGGTACGTAGCAGAAACACAGGGAAACATCAAGGCAAATATGTCCATCCCCGGCACTATGGGCGGCGGGTGCAACCTGCTTTCCGGTTGACAACCCGGAGAAAACAAAGATAAGTTGAATCGCCGTTACCGACGATGTCCACTGCCGTGAAGCATCCACTCTGCACCAGGAAAGATTTTCCATGTCGTCTCATTCGGTCAAGCCGCAATCTCCCCTGCCGATAGATCCGGTGCTTCCCCGGTTGCGGCAAGTCGTCTCCGATTCGTCGAACACGGTGCTCCACGCGCCGCCCGGCGCCGGAAAAACGACCCGGGTGCCGCTGGCACTGCTGGACCTTTCCAGTCTTGGCGGTGGCCGGATCGTGATGCTGGAGCCGCGCCGGCTTGCAGCGGTCCATGCAGCGCACCGCATGGCGGCGTCCCTTGGTGAAAAGGCGGGTGAGACGGTCGGGTACGCCATGCGATTCGAGCGGAGGGTGTCACCCGCGACGCGTATCGAAGTGGTGACGGAAGGGATCCTGACGCGCCGCCTGCAGCGTGACCCCTATCTCGAGGGCATTTCGCTGGTCATATTCGACGAGTTCCACGAGCGGAGCCTGAATGCCGACTTGGCCCTCGCCCTGTGCCTGGAGGTGCAGCGGGAGGTGCGCCCCGACCTGAAACTTCTGGTCATGTCAGCCACCATGGATTGCGCTTCCGTTGCAACCGTCCTGGGCGATGCGCCGATCGTGGCCTCGGAAGGGCGAGCCTTCCCCGTGGATGTCCGTTATCTGCAGGATGCCGTTCACGGCCGCCTGCCGGAACGCATGGCAGCCGCAGTCGGCACGGCGCTGGCCGAGACTGGCGGTGACATCCTGGCATTCCTCCCCGGTTCGGGAGAAATCCGGGCTTGCCACGAACTGCTTTTGAGGGAAGCCCGTTTCGGAATATCCATTCATCCCCTGTACGGAGATCTCCCTTTTGCCGAACAGGAAAAGGCCGTCCTGCCCGGCAGTGCGCGGAAGGTCGTCCTGGCGACCAACATCGCTGAAACGAGCCTGACCATCGAAGGGGTGCGTGTGGTGATCGACAGCGGGCTCTCCCGCATGATCCGCCACGATCCTGGCAGCGGCATGAACCGGCTGGTGACGGTAAGGGAGTCCAGGGCGTCCGCAGAGCAGCGCCGGGGGCGTGCGGGCAGGCTCGGGCCGGGCATCTGCTACCGCCTTTTCAGCGGGCATACGTTCGCCGCCATGACCAGCTTTTCCCCTCCGGAGATAACGGTCGCCGATCTCTCTTCCCTGGTGCTGGAGCTGGCTGTCTGGGGAAGCCCGGACAGTTCGGCCCTCTCCTGGCTCGATCCTCCTCCTGCGGCGGCCGTTGCCGCTGCGCGGCGCCTGCTTCGCGACCTGGGCGCGCTCGATGGGAACGGACGCGCCACCGGACGGGGGAGAACGATGGCCGAATTCCCCGTGCATCCCCGGATTGCCGCACTGCTCCTGCGCGGCAGGGAAATGGGGGCGCCGGAGCTGGCAGCGTGGCTGGCGGCGCTCGTTTCCGAACGCGACGTCTTGCGCCACCGTCGGGAAGAACATGCTGCAATCTGCGACTCCGATGTGCTCGAACGCTTGTCTGCGGTGGGGAGGAGCGGACGTGACCGGAGTGCTGCGCTGGACGGCGGGGCGCTTCGGGCGGTTGAAAGGACTGCTCTCCAGCTTTCACGGCTGTTGGGAGTTCAAAATGGCCGGTTGCCTGGGATGCAGGAGGCCGCGGCCGCGGCCCGGATGCTCCTTGCGGCATACCCTGACCGCGTGGCCCGGCAACGTGAAGGCGAGATCGACCGGTATGTCCTGGCAAACGGACGTGGGACACGACTCTCTTCCAGGAGCGGTGTCCATGGCAGGCCCTTGATCCTGGCAATTCAGGTTGATGCCGGAACGGGTGGCGAAGGCATCATCCATCAGGCGTGCGCCCTCTCGGCCGAGCTGATTCGCGACGAATGCGGCGAACGGCTCGAAACCGCCATGCGGGTACTCTGGGATGCGGGGCTGGAACGGGTGATGGCCTGGGAAGAGGAGCGGATCGGGGCGGTCGTCCTTGGACGGCGGCAGGCGAACCCTTCCGACGCCGAATCCATTCCCCTGCTCCTTTCGCTGGTCCGTACTGCGGGCCTCGACATCCTGGGGTGGGACCATGCGGCGCGACAGTTGCAGGGCAGGGTGGAGCTGCTTGGACTGGCTTTTCCCGGTGAGGGCTGGCCGCGCCTGGGAGATGACCGGCTGCGTGCCGACCTCGAGGAATGGCTCGCGCCCTGTCTCTGGGGGGTGAGAAGCCGCAGGGATCTGGCAGCCGTTGACATCGGGACAGCCCTCCGGGCGCTCCTGTCACGGGAGCAGCTCCGGCTGCTGGAGGAGCGGGCGCCGACGCACGTTGCCGCGCCGAGCGGCCACCGGATCGAGATCGACTACCGGCCAGGGGCTGAACCGGTAATGGCGGTGAAGCTCCAGGAGATGTTCGGCCTGGCCGATACGCCGACTGTCGCGGGTGGCAGGGTGAAGCTCGTGCTGCACCTGCTTTCCCCCGCAGGACGCCCGGTACAGGTGACCCGAGACCTGAAGAATTTCTGGGAAAACGGCTACCGGGAGGTGAAGCGGGAACTCAGGGGCCGCTACCCCAGGCATCCCTGGCCGGACGACCCATGGAACGCCCTGCCGACGCGGAAGACCACGCGCATGCTCAAGAAGGGGCAGCCATGATCTTGTCTGATGCTTCCGGGTACAGCGCCAGAGCGCACCTAGAGAAAACCCCCTTTGCGCGCAGAGGCGCAAAGGGGGTTTTTATCGTGCCCGCTACCGGTCAGTGGCTTGAGGAGCGGTATTCCACCTGGGGATAGCTGCGTTTTGCGCTTCCCTCCTTTTTGCCGGAACGGAAAGAGACGTTGCGCCCGTTCCCCGGTCTGCCGGCTGCCGAACGGTCGGACGGGAAGCGGCCACCTTTTCGCGGCGGAGTGTTGCGCCGTCCCTTGCCGTCTGAGCGCGCCAGTTCTCGAGTCGGCTCAAGGCCCGGTATTATATGGAGCGGCAACGGCTGGCCGGTATACTTCTCGATGCGTTTCAGTGCGGCCAATTCGCCATGGGAAGCCATGGAGATGGCGGTGCCCGATGCTCCCGCACGGCCGGTGCGGCCGACGCGATGGACGTAATCTTCCGCGTATTTGGGCAGGTCGAAGTTGATGACATGGCTGATGCCGGTCACGTCCAGACCCCGGGCTGCCACGTCCGTGGCCACCAGCAGCCGAACCTTGCCTCTCCTCAGGTCCGAAATGGTCCTGTTGCGCGCATGCTGCTTCATGTCCCCGTGCAGTGCCGCAGCCGCATGTCCGCGGGTGCGGAGGTCCTGAGCCAGTATGTCCGCGTCCCGTTTGGTGGCGGAAAAAATTATGGCCTGGGTGATGCTGTCGTCTCCGACCAGGTGGTGCAGCAGGCGATTCTTGTGGTTGACGTCGTCCGCCACCAGCAGTCGCTGTTCGATCTGTCCCTGGATGGTCTGCTTTCCGCCGATGAGCACTATTTCGGGTTCCCTCAGCATGCCCTTGGCCAGTTTTTCGATCCGGGCGTCGAGGGTTGCCGAGAACAGCAGGGTCTGGCGTTCTCCGGGAGCTGCCGCGGCAATTCTTTCAACGTCTTCGATGAATCCCATGTCAAGCATCCGATCGGCTTCGTCGAGGATCAGCATTTCAAGGCGGGACAGGTCGATCCGTCCCCGTTCCAGGTGGTCGTTCAGCCGTCCCGGGGTCGCAACGACCAGGTCGAGGGGCTGGGACAGGAGCCGGAGCTGTTCCGGGTACGGCATGCCTCCCAGGATGGTGGCGCTCTTTACGCGCATGAACTTGCCGTAGGAACGGACTGCGTCCGTTACCTGGCTGGCCAGTTCGCGGGTCGGGGTCAACACGAGCACCCGTGGCCCGCGCCCTTTGCCGGGCCTGGCATCTCCGAGCCGCTGGAGGGCCGGCAGGATGAATGCGGCGGTTTTGCCCGTTCCGGTCTGGGCTGAGGCAATCAGGTCGCAGCCTGCCAGAACCTTGGGTATGGCCTGTTCCTGGATCGGGGTGGGCGCGTTGTAGCCGCACAGGGACAGGGCTTTCAGAATGGGTGGGGCGAGGTGCAATTCTTCGAATGTCATTGATGGTTCCTTCTCAGCACTGGTTAGAGGGTGAGCGTGCGCACCGCCGGGACATCGGCTGGCCCGTAACAGGAATGACGGCAGAAACACGCTGAGCGGCATATACCTATCGTCGCCAGCCAAGCGTGCTGCTGTTTCAGGGGTTGTGCCGAAAACAGGGAGGGCTCTTAACGATCTGGGGGCAGGGATGAGAGTACCGGTCGGTACGGAATGATCAAGCAGTAAAGATGGCGTTCACCAAACTGAGAGGATCAAATACGCGGCCTGCCATTGGTATACAATGCAATAGAACTTTATACACCATTCGCAATTAACTAGCAAGAAGTTTTTTCTCCATACTGCCGGCTTGCTGAAACTGCGTGGTAACTTATACTTAAAAGCGAAGGAGAGCCGGAAGGCGGGCCGGCCCCGGACTCGGGGGGTCTTCAACGATGAGATACACGTTGCTTTGTCTTCTCTGGCTGCTGCTTGCTGTGGGCGCGTGCGTTTCCGCACCGCCGGTCCGGGTATGGACCGAGCCTGCGGTCAGAACGCTGGAAATCGATGGCGCTGAAGACAGCCGTCTTTTCGAACTGTCAAGGACCTGGTTTGTCAGATTCCTTAATTCACCCAAACCGATTATCGAGGTTGAAGACCCGGGTTCCGGAACCATCGTGGCAAACAGTCAGTCGGAGTATCCTGCCGCGGCGGGAGAGGAAATCGCAAGGATCCAGTATACGGTATCTTTTAGGATCATCGCAGAAATCTCAGGAGGGAGGATAACGCTCCGCTACGATTCTCCGACAATCAATGTGCCCAAATACTACAGCCGCAGGGCAGAACGACTGCTGGGCAGAGAGTATTTCGGCGGATATTCGCGGCCTCCCGTGTGCGCGTCGGAGATCATTGCTGTGGAACAGAGATTTGAAGAAGCTGTTGTTGGACTGCGTCGATATCTTGAAGCGGAAAGCGGCAGGTGACGGTCAGGCTTTCTGCAGAGACGGCTGGCAGGTAGATTCGCTGCGGAGGTTTTCGTGACACCTTTTGCACAGACTGTCGAACCTGCTGAATGCGCGGAATTGATCCGCTCTGCGTCCTCTGCTGTGGCGCTGACCGGCGCCGGGATCTCGACCGAGGCGGGAATTCCCGATTTTCGCGGTCCCGGGGGACTGTACGAAACCGGAAAATACGACCCTGAGCTGGTATTCAGCATCACCCATTTTCAACAACATCCCCAGTTGTTCTACCAGTTCACACGCGAATTCATGGCAACCGCCCGCCATATCAAGCCCACCTTTACCCATCGCCTTTTGGCGGTTCTCGAGCAGCAGGCGTTGCTCAGCGGGGTGATTACCCAGAACATCGACGCGCTGCACCATCAGGCAGGATCAGGGCGAATCCGGGAGCTTCACGGTTCCTACTGGTCTGCATCATGCATCAACTGCGATGGCTACGCGATGGTCGGGACTTCGTGGCGCTGGTGGGAAGACGCCATGCTGTCGAGTCCCCGGTCGCCCGTTGTCTCCTGCCCGTCCTGCGGCGGCATCGTCAAGCCGAATGTGGTTTTTTTTCGGCGAAGCGGTCCGGGATTTCGATGAAGCCCTGGAGATGGTGGGCAGGAGTGACCTGCTGCTGGTGGTCGGATCATCTCTGTCGGTCTACCCTGCGGCGTACCTGCCGCACTATGCCAAGGGCAGGGTCGTGGTGGTGAACAGGGGGGAAGTGAGGCTCGAGCCCGGCCGAAACAGGTACTTCTGCCAATCCGGCATCGACAGCTTTTTCAGGTCGGTTGCAGTGCATCTTGGCATACGGCTGGACGACGAGTCTGAAGTCGGGAAAGGCGTGGTGTGAGCTGCTAGAGAAGCTTCACGACCAGCACCCGCAGGTTGGCGTCCGACAGGTTTTTCCACCCGCGCAGTTCTCCTGCCGGGATTTCGATGACCGTGTCAGCGGCAATGATCCTGGATTCAGTGCCGGCAGTCAGTTCTCCGATGCCTTCCAGTACATAGAAGGCGACATCGAAGGGGTTGGAGTGGGTTTCCAGTACCTCACCGGGCCTGAGCGAAAGATGAATCAGTTCGCAATCTGTCCTGGTAAGCATTTTCCTGGCGTCTATGGCGATGGGGACTCTCTCTGCGGTACGTAATTCAGTGATCTGCATTTCAACCTCCCTGGCTCACGAATACCATCATGGCTGAAAAACAGGCCGGAGGCTGGGTTGCCGCCCCCGGCCCGGTTACGGTGTCCTGACCAGGCGTTACGTTCCTCAGCCGAGGATGGCTTTCAGATCCTGGTCCGGGGTGGAGATGGGGGCGATGTTGAAGTTCTCCACCAGGAAGTTGAGCACGTTGGGGCTGACGAAGGCCGGGAGGGAAGGTCCCAGCTTGATGTTCCTGATGCCCAGGTGGAGAAGCGTGAGCAGGATCACCACCGCCTTCTGCTCGTACCAGGAGAGCACCAGTGACAGGGGCAGGTCGTTCACCCCGCACTCGAAGGCGCCCGCCAGCGCCACCGCGATCTGGATCGCCGAGTAGGCGTCGTTGCACTGGCCAACGTCAAGCAGGCGCGGAATGCCGCCGATGTCGCCGAACTCCAGCTTGTTGAAGCGGTACTTGCCGCAGGCCAGGGTCAGGATCACGCAGTCTTTGGGCACCTTCTCGGCAAACTCGGTGTAGTAGTTCCTGCCGCTCTTGGCGCCATCGCAGCCGCCGATGAGGAAGAAGTGCTTGACCGCTCCCCCCTTGACCGCCTCGATCACTTTGTCGGCGACACCGAGCACTGCGTCGTGGCCGAAGCCCACCAGGATCTCCTGGCCCGGAGCGTCGGCAAAGCCGGGAAGCTCCAGCGCCTTGGCGATCACCGCCGAGAAGTCCCAGCCTTCCACGTGCTTCACTCCCGGCCACGCCACCAGGCCCCAGGTGAAGACCCGGTCGATGTAGGTGTCGGCCGGCTTCTGGATGCAGTTGGTGTTGAAGATGATGGCGCCGGGGAACTGCGGGAACTCCTGGTGCTGGTCCTGCCATGCGCCGCCGAAGTTGCCGGCCAGGTGGGCGTACTTCTTCAGGCCCGGGTAGCCGTGGGCCGGGAGCATCTCGCCGTGGGTGTAGACGTTGATCCCTTTCCCCTCGGTCTGCTTCAGGAGCTCCTCCAGCATGGGCAGGTCGTGGCCGGAGACCAGGATGGCCTTGCCCGCCTTCGTGCCCAGCTGCACCTTCGTCGGCGCCGGGCTGCCGAAGCGCTCCACGTGGGCTGCGTCCAGCATGCCCATGACCGTCAGGTTCACCTTGCCGCACTCCATGGCGAGCCCCACGTAGTCCATGAGTCCCCGGGTCGGGTCGGCGGTGGCGGCCAGCGCCGTGTGGAAAAAGGCGTAGACCTCGTCGTCGTGCTTGCCCAGGATCTGGCAGTGGTCTGCGTAGGCTGCCATACCCTTCAAGCCGTAAATCAGGATTTCGATGGCAGAGCGGATGTCCTCGTTTTCGTGCAGCGCAAGGACGCCGTACTGCTCGCCCTGTTTCACCAGGTCCCCTGCCGGCGCCCAGGCCGCCGGGCCGTCGGTGAACTGGCGGGCCTTGATGCCGTTTGCCATGCCGAAGGCGCCCTCGTAGAGAGCCTTGGCCTTCTCCTTCATGTCGAAGCACTTCCTGATGGTCGCTTCAAGGCGGGCCGGATCGAAGTCCACGTTGGTGACCGTGGTGAAAAGACCTTCCAGCATGAAGACATCGATTGCCCGGTCTTTCGCCCCCAGCTTGCGCGCTTTGTCGGCGAAAAAAGCAAGGCCCTTCAGGCCGTACAACAGGTTGTCCTGCAGGGCCGCAACCTCCGGTTTCTTGCCGCACACGCCCATTACGTCGCATCCGTTTCCCTTTGCAGCCTGCTCGCACTGATGACAGAACATGTTGTGTCCTCCTTGTCGGTTTTGTTGCTGTATTGTTGAAGTTCCTTGCGTGTTTCTTCTGTCTGATGGGAGAACTTTACCGCAAAAATGGAATGCCACATTGATTTGAATCAAGAATTTTCAGTAAGGAAATGGCCAATGAGTTTCTCGCAAATAAATTAGATATTAATAATAAAAATATTGAAATATTATGCATGCCGGAATATAGTGGCTATCGGTCATGGGCCATTAAAAAAGGGATCAAAGGAGAATTCACATGGCAGTCTTACACTTCACTTCTGCCTTGGGGAGGTTGACAGTTACAGATTCAAAGGGAACCTATGTTGTGAGCGCGACAAGCGGCGCTGGAAAATGTACCAACAATTCAAAATGTGAAGGTATGAATAATATTGGCCCAATTCCAAGGGGGAAGTACGTTGTATATCGGGACGACATAAATAATCCTGGAATGTTGCACGATATTGCAAGGAACTACCTTTACGGCGACTGGGGTGATTGGCGGGTTGCCATTCGTTCCCCCGCTGGTTCACCGATGCCGGTGGGTCGTGGTGGTTTCTATATTCATGGTGGCCGTTTTCCAGGTTCAGCCGGGTGCATAGATGTCGGTGGTGGTGTTTTAGGAGATTATCTGACGGACAGGGTTCTGAAATCCCTGCAAGAGGCTGAGGTGAGTGAGTTATGGGTCGATTGAGAGGCTTTTTGTTGGGAATAGTGATGATATTGTTTGTGATAGCTGTCGAATTCATGGGTAAGCGGGCAGACAACATTCTTTCCGGTAACACTCCTGAAATCGTCGGTATAGCCACATTTGCCATGCTGCTGGCCGTATCGTATTTTCTCAAGTCGGACCGAATTGCTGTGCTTACAGTTCTCGCTGCAGGTTTCTTTTATGGCCTCATTGCATACCTTTTCGAACTTGACTTCTATTACCATGGCTATCCTGAAAGGCTGTCGATCTTTGCGCCAACAATTGTCTGCAGGTCGATATTATATGCGCTGCCTGTCTTCATCGGGCATGTAATTGAGGCGATGAGAGGGAAACGGAGAATGCGGCAACGTTGAAGCCAGGAACAAGTGAGAATTAGGGGTTTCGCGTGGTGATCCGGGGTTGAGTCCTGACTATTCTTACCTGTACTCTCGGTATTACTTGCTTTTGAATTTCCTGATTCCAGTGGACTCTGTGAGCCGTTCGAGGGTTGCGGCGGTAAAGACCTTGCCGTTGAGTCTTAGCAGCAGATCACGCATGTCGGCACGTCTTTCACGGAAACCCCGACCGTCGATGCAAGCAACTACCTCATAGTGTGTTCTCCCCTCCTGAAGATGTTTGTTTCTCTGGGTTTCCAGTTCCTTGATCCTTGTCACTTTGTCCCTTGCCGTTCCATCGTCGCTTGTGACCTTGGCCTCGATTATCACGGAGGGATTGAGTTCATCCGGTATGCAGAAATCAGGCGCCTGGCCAAATCCGGGGATTCTTTCCGCCCGACCCGTTTTGCGGTAGGAAACACCAGCTTCGCGAAGTCTCTGCTCTATTGCGTTTTCCATTACTTCTCCGACTAACTCTGATATCGCATCTCTGTGTGTGGCAAAGGGCCTCCCCAAATAGCGTTCATAGAGGAGCACTGCATAAGGTACATTCTCCCGCGCAGCGTGTGTCATTGACTCCTTGCCGAATTTGGTGTCGAATTTTAAAAGCCGGTGGAGAAATCCGTCCTGCTCACGGGGTGAGCCTTTTTCGATGTACTGAATAGCTACTTTGACCAGCGCGTCTATCCTTTCCAGGGTCTTGGTTGCGGATGTTCGGCCAGCCAGTTTACGGTAATAGTTGGGGGTTTTACAGTTTTTGTCGATTGTCCGGGCCGCGCCCTGGTTTATGTCGCTGTTCAGTTCGACCCGTGCCAATTCCGCCCATTCCGGTGCTGTCATTCCGAGAACCGAACGCAGAACGCCGAAGACGAGGCTGTTTTCCAATAATGCGGATTTGATTTGCTCAACGGTAAAATTTTCCAGCCCTCCAGTTTCCCTCTTGAGAACCTCATGTGCCCGCTGAAAGTCGGGATAGCGCACGAAGCCTGTTCCGGTGGGCATCAGCAGGAATTCAGAGGAAAGATCATTGAACGTGGCATCAACCATTTCCTCTATCCGCGATTCAAGTTCTTGCTGACTTAACTCGAAAGGTCGATCTCCAGGCATGTTTCACTCCTTGGCGCAATTCAGAACATAACATCTTCGGTCCCTAGGTCATAGGGTATTGCATCTTCATTCACGGCGAACCTTGTTACAGGGAAATCGGCGACAGAGACAACGTCCTCGATTTCCTCGGGTTGTGGCAGCGAAGCGAAATGCTTGGCAACAATCCCAAGCTTTTCGTCCGTTGAAAGAACTTTATTCCACCCCGACCTTAAATGCCAGACGGACATTCTGGTTAGGTGCCCGATAATGATACAGCGGACATCTCCTCGTGTTGGTTTCAGCCCACCCAGCCTTAGCTTGTCCAGATCGTCGGTAACAAGGTCGGCAAATTCTTCCAGCGTATTCGCAAGTGACCTGCGCGATACAACGCCGGTCGAGCGACATACGAAGACGGTATCGACGATCGAGGAGCCGGTGCCGCTGATATGGATTGATGCGCCCATCTCAGCTGGGCAGGGGAGCGCCGCGGAGCAGGAGAGACCAGCATCCAGGATGGCGACGGTAACCGGGTAGTATGCGTCAATCCTGTTGTGGTGATAGGTAAAGGCCATCGGCCTTCCGGGCTTCAGTGCTTTTGCCATCTTGCAAAACGCAGCAGACAGACCATCAGTGAAATGGTCGAATCCTCGCTCCATGGTGACGTTGCCGGTGAGTTCATCGACGTTTCTAGTGGTATGGGAGGCAAACGTTGGATTTGCCACATCGGCGAGTCTTTTCACCCAGACATAACAGAAGTCCATCAGCTCGGCATACTGCACGTTGCCGAAGTAAGGGGGGTCGGTAAAGACGGCATCGAGGCTTCCGTCCGGCAGATCCGCTTCCGTCGAGCTTTGGCAGAGAAGGCTTACCTTGCGTAACCTGGCTGATTCCTTGCCGTTCAGCTGGTCGCCGATCCATTCACCCTTGATCGGTACGACAATCTTTTTTCCCCCTTCATGTCGCGTTTCGAAAGGGTGGTCGCAGTAGATCTTTGCCTTGATGTACTTCTCAACGATGTTGTTCCAGCCGCCGCTTCCCACGCTCGTGCCGCTGACGTTAGCGATGCCGAGCAGGTTGGATTCGCACTGGACCAAACCCACCGGAAAGCCATGGACCGAGAAGATGTCCAGGGACTTGAGCGCCATGGTATCGTAGCGGCACAGCATGTTCTGATAACGGAGGAGGTCCGAAAGGTTCGTGACTAGGGCATTGCGGACGCGCTCATCCTTGACCGCGGCAATAGCGCGGCAACTCAGCTCAAGACCCAGCAGTTGTCGCTTGTTGAACATTTCCTGGTAGCAGCGGTATCCCCAGCGCAACAGACGGCCGGTCTCGTCTCCGGGGAGGATTTCGTCATCCGGAACATAGTTTGTGCCGCTAACTTTCAGCAGATGTGCTGCGTGAGAATATGTCGCCAAGTCGGCAGTGTCCGGCTTCTTGAAGAATCGCCCCTGATGGTTGGGCTTGCAGGAGCGGCAGTGATACTCGATGGCGAACATACGGTGTCTCGGCGGTGTGTCGTTGGGGTCAGGGTACGGAGCCACCTTCCTGCAGTGGGGGCAGGTGCATTTGTTCCGCCTGGCAGGGCCTTCGACCAGAAGTTGAACACCGCAGGAGCGGCATGAGCCGGGATGTTTGCGATCCTTGATTCCGTTCAGGTCGCCGCACGTCGGACAAATCAGGATATTTTCCGGATGCCGTCGGTCTTCGGCCAGGAGGTAGCCCGGGAAGAGGTCGAATGTCTTGCCGCAGTGGTCGCAGTTGCGCTGTTTCACCCAGAGAAAATATTTCACATGGGCATCAGGTGCACCGCATTCTAAACAGCGAGTACGGTAGAGAGAACCGATCGTGCCTTCCAGGCCCTGGGTAATGATTGCCGCTTCTTTCCGGTAATTGTCCAGGTTTAGATGCTCGATTTCGCGGCTGACGATCCAGTGAGACATGGGATTAATGTCGTAGCCGACCACGTCACACCCGACCCGGTTCGCCTCAATAAGCGGGGTACCGCCCCCCATGAACGGGTCAGCGATGGTGACTTCCTTCAGGTCGTTAGCGGAATAGAATGCCTCCCTGAGTGGCCTTTCGCTGAACTCGGAAAGGATCAGGCCGCGGAAGAGCGTTCCCGGCCGACGGGCGAACCACTTGTGTACCGCGATTATCGGTCGGTAGTTCTGCTGGATCTGCTTTTCCCTGAGGGCAAGGGAGGCGATAAATGGGATATCGAAGCGTTTTTCGATGGGCATGGTGAGGTTATAGTATGTTTTCGGTGGATATGCAATGAAGTTGGGTCGTTTGTCGGTAATGAAATATGAGATGCTCTCTTTTGACTACAACATCCCTTGCGACGTGAAACTGATGAACGCTCCGTCGCCGATGATGATGTGGTCAAGAACCTTCACGCCCATCAGTTCGCCGGCGTCCTTCAGCCTGCGGGTGATTTCCCGGTCTTCCCGGCTCGGTGTGGGGTCGCCGGAGGGATGATTGTGCACGAGGATGATCGCGGCAGCCGAATCCCGGACCGCGGGGCAGAACACTTCCCTCGGATGAACGATGCTCTGGTTGAGGGAGCCTTCCGATATCCGCACTTCCCGCAGGATGCGGTTTTTGCCGTCCAGGAGCAAGGCCATGAAGTACTCCTTGCGCCGGTCGCGCAACCGGTGGTGGTAGTGCCGGTAAACCTGCTCGGGGGAGATGAACCGTTCTCCGTTCATCAGGCGATCGGTATTGATGCGTGAGGCGATCTCGAGCGAAGCTTTGATGGCGGCGGCCTTGGCAACTCCGGTGCCCTTCAGCCGTCGGATTTCGGCAACCGAGGCGGATACCAGTTCACGGAGGGTGCCGAATTCCTTGATGAGTTGGCGGCCCAGGTCCACGGCACTCTGCCCGGTCGACGGGCTGCCCGTGCCGATTATCAATGCGAGCAGCTCGGCTTCGCTCAGTGATTCGGCGCCCTGTTTCAGGAGTTTTTCCCGCGGCCGCTCATCTTCGGGCCAGTGCTTTATCCCTCCGGCCATGACCTGTCCTGGGAGCATGTTTTTTTTCGAAACCATAAATATGAAACAATGAACAATTGCTAACCATGTTTCTTGTAACATGGAATTGCTCACGGGAAAAGTGAAAATTTCATCTGCATGCCTGTTTGTCAGGGGATGCCGACGACGAACAGCAGGAAAAGGGTTCCTGCAACGATGCGGTAGATGCCGAAGGGGATGAAGGTGTGGTTGCTGACGAAGCGGATCAGGACCTTGATGCCGATGATGGAGAAGATGAAGGAGACGACAAACCCGATCAGCAGGTTATTCCAGTCGCTGCCTTGGAAGGCTGCGGAATTTTTGTAGATATCGTAGCAGGTTGCAGAGAGCATGGTGGGAAGCGCCAGGAGGAATGAAAACTCGGCAGCGGCAGTGCGGTCCATGCGGCAGAGCAGGCCGCCGATGATGGTGGCTCCGGAGCGTGACACGCCGGGGACCATGGAAATGCATTGCACGAGTCCGATGGTGAAGGCCGAGCGGTAGGAGACCTGGGCGACGTCGTGGACCGTCGGCCGGTGATTTTTCAGGTAGAATTCCATGACGAAGAACGCGATGCCGCCGAGAATCAGCGAAATGCTCACCACGTAAGAATCGAAGAGATGCTTCACGAATCTGTAGAGCATCATGCCGATGATGCCGGTGGGAAGGAAGCCCACCGCCAGCTTCATGAGCATGTCTGACCGGCCCGTGAGCCTGCGCCAGTAGAGGCATGCCACGGCCAGGATGGCGCCCAGCTGGATCGCCACTTCGAAAACCTTGTGCGCATCGGTCTGGGGCAGGTTGAGGAGCTCCGACGCGAGGATGAGGTGGCCGGTGGAGGAAACGGGCAGAAACTCGGTCAATCCTTCGACAATTCCCAGAACCGCTGCGTCAAAACCTGTCATTCACGCTCCCTGTGTGATGTCGCGCCTGCCTGCACGTCAGCAAGCGCCTGTTTTCGCTGATGGGCAAAACGGCGATCCGGTCATGCCCAGCGACAATACTGGAACAGGGCCGCGATATCAAGCGGAAATGGGGGTTCCTGGCCCGGTGTCACCTGCCTGCAACATTTTTATAGGATGAACGGTAAAAATGTGCTATTTGTAGATGATTTTATCAAGCCCCCGCCGCCGGCCAGGGGTATGGAGGGACCATGTTCGGACTGATACCCAAGGAAGAAAAATTTTTCATTCTGTTCAAGGATCTTGCGCGGAACATCGTTGAAGGTGCTCGTCTTTTCAAGGACATGCTCGACGACTTCAGCGACCCTGTGGCAAGCCAGAAACAGATAAAGCAGATCGAGCACAACGGCGACATCCTGACTCACGATATCGTCAAAAAACTGAACAAGAGTTTTGTCACCCCGTTTGACAGGGAAGATATCTACGCACTGTCCGGAGCATTGGACGACATACTCGATCTGATTGACGCCTGCTCGCAGCGCTTCGTCATGTACAACGTCGAACAGCCAACCGCAACGGCCCAGGAGATGGCGTTCCTCATTCTCAAGGCCTGCCAGACCCTGGAGGCGGCGATAGCAGTGCTTGGGGGAAACATGGAGCAGATCAACCGCTACTGTGTCGAGGTGAACTCCCTGGAGAACGAAGCGGACCGTGTCTGCCGGGAGGCCATCAGCCGTCTGTTCGACGAGGAAAAGGACCCGATCCAGCTCATCAAGTGGAAGGAGATCTACGAGACACTGGAGCGAGTCAGCGACAAGTGTGAGGATGCCGTGAACATCCTGGAAAGCGTGGTCCTGAAAAATGCTTGATTCGGCACTGCTGCTCCTGTTTCTCGTCATTGCCGCGGCGCTGCTGTTCGATTTCATCAACGGCTTCCACGACACTGCCAATGCCATTGCCACCTGCATCTCTACCCGGGCCTTGTCGATCAGGTCCGCCATCCTGATGGCGGCAGGCCTCAACTTCGTCGGCGCAATGATATCCACCAAGGTAGCTGCCACCATCGGCAAGGGGATCGTCGATCCGTCCAACATCACCCAGATGGTTGTCCTGGCGGGCATCTTCGGTGCCATCATCTGGGACCTGATCACGTGGCACTACGGCCTTCCGTCCTCTTCATCCCATGCCATCATCGGTGGCATCATGGGGGCGGTGATCGCTCATGCCGGGATTTCCGCTCTCCACGGGGCAGGGCTCAAGAAGATCATTCTTGCCCTGGTGATCTCTCCCCTTGTCGGCATCGTAGCCGGCTTCGTCTTCATGGTGATCATGATGTGGGCATTCCGGCACAAGTCACCCTACGGCCTGAACAAGGCATTCAGAAAGCTCCAGATCCTGTCTGCGGCTGCCATGGCTTTTTCCCACGGAACCGCTGACGCCCAGAAGTCCATGGGCGTCATAACCATGGCCCTGGTGAGCTACGGAGCCCTCGAGACCTTTGCCGTCCCCACATGGGTCAAGATTGCCTGCGCCGTGGCAATGGCGGTCGGGACCGCCGTCGGCGGCTGGCGCATCATCAAGACCGTAGGCCACGATTTCGTCAAGCTGCAGCCGGTGCACGGGTTCTGCGTTGAAACCGCCTCTGCGGGAGTCATCCTCGGCGCTTCAGCCATCGGTATGCCGACCAGTACCACCCATGTCATCACTTCGTCAATTCTGGGGGTCGGTCTCTCGAAACGTATTTCCGCCGTTAACTGGCAGATCGCCTACCGCATCGTGTGGGCATGGGTGCTGACAATCCCCGCGTCAGCTGCAGTTTCCTATGTTGCCTACCAGTCGTTGAGCCCTCTTCTCGGGAAATAAGGTTTCCCCGAGAAACTCCCGCGGCAAAAAAAGCTGCTTTGTTTGAAAACGTGTCAGTCTGATGCAAAGCCGGCATTCACAGGGGACTGCTGCTATTCCAGTTCTTCTCCCGTCACTTCCATTTCTTCGGTCAGTTCGTTCAAGGTGTCGTCTTTGCGACGGAAGCGCACGATTATGTAGTAGAGCAGGGCATAGGAAACCAGGGCGGCCATGAAACCGATGAGGGATGCCCCGATGAGGAGTGGCAGGCCGTGGGTGTCGAGCAGTTCGAGGGCGAAATCGAAGTTCAGTTCCTTCATTGCCAGCTGCTGGGGAGGGCGGCCGAGGATGGCTTCCCCCAGCTCGTAGCTGGCGACGAGAACCGGGAACACGGTAAGAGGGTTGTTCACCCAGGCTCCGGTAATGCAGGTCACTTTGTTGACCCGGAGCAGAAAAGCCGCAAGGATGGCCATGGGGGTATGCAGTCCGAAAAAGGGCGTGAAGCTTATGAAAACCCCGACGGCGAAACCGGCGGATATGTGCCCCGGGTGACTATCCAGGGAAAGGATCATCCGGAGTTTCTTCTTCCACCTTTCCTTGTCGATCACGGGGCCCTCCCTTTCCGGAACGGCTCCAAGTCTAAAACCCGCCTTCCGGTTTTGTCAACTCAATTCACCGGTGGCGGAGGTGCGCAGTCTGGGGAAAAAGCCCCGCCCGGCTCCTTTCTCTTTTGCTGGACAAATGCATATTCATGGATTGTGCCAAATCAGTATTCTGCACGACATGCCGGTGATTATGCCATGCCTGAATTTCCGGACACCGGCAAAGCAGGGAAGGAAACTGGATTGAAGAGACCGGGAATGTTTCCGGTCAGGCGCTATGTTGATGGCGGCAGAACCGAAGACGGCCTGGTCTGCCCGTTACACAGGCAAGGACGGCCGTTTTTTTGTGCACCGGCGGTCATGGCCGGTCAGATCAGATCGAGTACGGCCTTGACCGTTTTCTCAATGCCATCCGCAGTTTCGGAAATGCATTTCGCCAGCATGTAGGCAGGAGTCGAAACGATCTTGTTCTTCCTGTCTACGACACACTCCCTGACCCGGCACTCAACATGTCTGCTCCCGGTCTGGTTGATGGCAGCCGCAGTGCCGGCTTCAGTCCCGATCGTGACTTCCGGGGCGCATTCCCTGCCGAGGGCGGCTGCGACCAGTGCCGGCGCGATGCAGATGGCGCCGATGGGTTTCCCCGCGCCTGCCATCTCCCGCATCAGTCGTGCCACTTCAGTGTTTACGGTTGCTTCCGCTCCTTTCACGGCAAAGTCGCACAGGTTCTTGGCTGCGCCGAAACCACCAGGAAAGATGACGGCATCCAGATCGGATGCATGCATATCTTTGATGTCCCTGATGGCGCCCCGGGCGATCCTGGCCGATTCCACCAGCACATTGCGCTTCGCACCGGTCTCCTGCATGGTCAGGTGGTTCACCTCGGGGGCTTCAATATCCGGTGCCATGCAGACTGCTTCCGCACCGTTCCTGTCGATGGCCAGCAGGGTCAGCACCGCCTCGTGGATTTCGCTTCCGTCCCGCACTCCACACCCTGAAAGAACAACACCGACTCTTTTCTTCATAGCGCCTCCTTTGCTGACTCCGGATTGTCTTTCCATTGTAGATCGAATCCGGGCTGCGTGCAATACCGGGACTTGTCAACACTGCAAAGGAACATTGGCGCGGTAACGGCATGTGCAACCGCTACTGGAAAAACAAGGCGATACTGAACGCTATCATGGAAATTATGGTGCCGACGCTGATGCAGGCTACGGCAAGATCATTATCCAGGCGGTACTGGAGCGCGAGAATGCTGGTGGTCAGGGCGGGAGGCATGGCCGACTCCATCAGGGTCACCTGGTAAGGGGTGCCGCTCTTTCCCAGTACATGGAGAATGGCCACAAGCACCGCCGGCAAAACCAGCATGCGCAGGATAAGGCACCACACCAGCGGTTTGTAGTCCCGCAGGGCTTTGAGCCGAACCCTGTAGCCGATGATGAAGATGGTGAGCGGGAGTGTCGTCCACCCCACCGCTTGCAGGAACTGAGCTGTCGGACCTGCTATCGTGTAACCGGCTCCGTTGAGTGCCAGTGCCGCCAGAAGGGCAATGAGAGGGGGAAACCTGACGGCATGGCGCAGGCTTTCTCTTCCGCCGGCGATCAGGAAGCCGAGAGAAACGAAGATGGGGAACATCCCCATCTGGTCATAGATGACGGCATAGGAAAGGCCGGTTGAGCCGAACAGCGCGAAGGCAAACGGATAGCCCAGAAAGCCGGTGTTCGGGAAGGTCGTAACGAGCATGAATACGCGGAGTCTGGCCCCTTCGAGAGACGTTGCCTTCCCGACCAGGTATGCTGTGCCTGCTCCGGCCAGCATTACTGCCCAGGCGATGACGGCGATATCGAAATGGGCGTTCCCCAGGTCAAGTGTGCTGATGGTCATGAGCGTCAGGCAGGGGAGGGAAACCGCAAGAACGTAGCGCACCAGCATGGCGACGTGCTTTTCCCGGACTGCCCCGACCCGGCGCAGGATGATGGCCAGGCTGAAAATGCCGCTGATAAGAAAAACCTTGTCCATTGGTGTGCGTCGGTTCCTTCCGGTTGAGGTGCATCCGGCTTTCGGGTCACTGATGGGACGCGTTGCAGCGGGCCGTATGCCTGGAAGCCTGCTTATCAGAAAAACGTGTGGTTGGAAAGAAAAAAAACGGGCCCTGCGCTGAAGAGAAGCGCCTCATGACGGGTGCCGGTCACCGGAGCCGCGGGGCAGGGCCCGGTCCATGATTCCGCTTCCACAGTTGAAGATTTTCAAGGGGAAATGCATTGACATCCCGGTTGATTTTGGCTAACCTTACGCTGTTTTCCTATTACCAACTTTAATCTTCCGTGAGGGTGGAATGCCCGGCTTTCGCTTCGTCGTTGCGCTGATCCTTCTGGCTGGAATCGCCTGCCTGCAGGGGTGCAATAAAAAAGACCGAGACCTCTATTACGAATCGAGCCGCAAAGGGTCGGCAGAGGCGCCCGTCAAGGAGGTGCCGAAGGACATTCTGTCGGCCCAGCAGGCATTCACGGCGCTGGCGCAGAAAGCAACCCCGTCGGTAGTCAATATTTCCACTATCAGCAGGAAACGGGAGGAGCAGCCCTTCTTCCAGTTCTCCCCGTTTTTCGACGATTTTTTCGGGGAGCGTTCCCGTCCCCAGTACCGGCAGTCGTCCAGCCTCGGTTCCGGCTTCCTGATCAACCGGGAAGGGTACATACTGACCAACGATCATGTCATTCGGGATGCGGACACCATAAAGGTGAAGCTCTCCAATGAAAAAGTCCATGACGCCAGGGTCGTGGGCCGGGACCCGAAGACCGATCTGGCCGTCATCAAGATCGATTCCCGGGAGTCCCTGCCTTTTGCCGTGCTGGGTGATTCGGACAAGCTTCGTGTCGGGCAGTGGGCGGTTGCCATCGGCAATCCGTTCGGCCTTGACCGGACTTTCACCGTCGGCGTGATCTCGGCAACCGGCCGCTCCAACATGGGTATCGAAACCTACGAGGATTTTATCCAGACTGACGCCTCGATCAATCCCGGAAACTCGGGAGGGCCGCTGCTCAACATCTATGGCGAGGTCATCGGCATCAATACCGCCATCGTGGCGGCTGGTCAGGGGATCGGATTCGCCATTCCCATCAACATGGCGAAACACGTTGTCGAACAGCTGGTCAGCAAGGGGAGCGTCAGCCGGGGGTGGCTCGGTGTTTCCATCCAGCCGGTAACGGATGAAATCGCAGCGGGATTCGGGCTCAAAAAGGCTGCGGGAGCTCTAGTCAACGGCGTTGTTGACGGCAGTCCGGCCGCCAGGGCGGGGATCCGGCAGGGAGATGTCATAACCGCCATCGACGGCAGGGAGATCAAGGATGTGCAGCAACTCCAGCGTGTTGTGGCCGAAATTCCGATCGGCAAACGGGTGGAGTTGACGATAGTGCGGGGCGGGAAGCCGCTCAGGCTGCAGCTGGCGCTGGGCAGTGCGGAACGTGCGGAAGCGCTCCAGGCAAAACCGGAAGCACGTCCTGCCGCATGGCTCGGCATGACGGTCGAAGAACTCCCCCGTGAAATGAAGCTGCGCGGCTTGAGCGGCGTATTCATTTCAGCGCTTGACGCCGAGGGTGGCGCCGCGCAGGCAGGGCTGCAGAGGGGTGATGTCATCCTTTCCATCAATGGACGGAAAATCGGGAACCTTGCCGATTACGGCAGGGCGATAAGCGAGAGCGATAACAAAGGGAGTGCAGTATTTCTTGTACGCAGAGGTAACGCCACCATCTACTTCGTTCTGAAGACACGATAGCACTGAAGGGATCGACCATGAGCTTGATAGATAATCCTGAGCATGCAAAAAGACTGGCCAGGGCCATCATATCGGATGTTGCCATTTACAACCGGGAAAAGGTTGAGCAGGGGATCAAGAACGACACCATTTTCGAATTGCTGGAGGTCGAACTCGATGAGGGCCGGCAGCACTTCATATCACGGGTGTCATCCGAAGTGGCGGCTTCCAACATCTTCGATCTTGCGATTGTCGATGTGCTGATAAAGCGGGCCGGAAAGATAGATTCGCCGATCTGGTAGTGTCCCGTCCGGTGCCAGGGGGATGAAACAGCAGTGGGCGCGTTTTGCCAAACCGTGCCCACTGCTGTTTTACGTCTCGGGAGGAGACGGGCGTGGCGCCCAGCATGGGCAAAGGGTGCAATTCGATGGGCAAGGAACTCTCCCACATACTCTGTGCCGAGCAGGCGTTTCATGCCGGAGCGGGCTCGCTCGGCGTCCGGCTCCGCTCAGTCCTGAAAGATGCTCTGCATTCCTTTCATTTCGGTTCCATAGTGGCCGACACATTTTTCTATGCTGTAAGACTGCCTTTTGAAAGGAAGAGGACTTTCTGCTTCGGCGATGTGATCCACGGCTCGGACGGCAATGACACGAGCAGGCCTGCGTTCGAGATGCTCAGGTTTCTGCGCGGCACGCCGAACGACCCGCTATTCGCCGAGAAGGCAGCCTTTGCCTGCGGGTTCCTCACCCACATAGCTCTCGATTCCGTCCTCCATCCTTTTGTCTACCATGTCAGCGGAAATTACTATGCAGCGTGTGCTGCCGAGCGGAACGACGCCCGCGCCCGCCATCGCCTGGTCGAGTCATGGCTCGACCTCCAGGTTCTGCGGCAGGCGTCGCTTGAATTGCCGGGCTGTACTTTCCTGTCCGATATTCGTCGCAACGGGGTGGTGAACAGGGAATTGCTCAGGTTTTTCTCTTCCGCCTGCGCAGGGGCCAACGAGGAAGCGCCGGCCTGTTGGCATGATCTGCGGCGGGGATACCGCGTCCAGATGGCGTTGAACGCCCTGTTCGGCAATCGTGGAGCCGCTGCGCTGGTCAACCGCGCGGACCAGCTGTTTGCGGGACGGCTCGGCTCGTTCCTGGCATTGTTCTATCCGTGGGGGTACAGCGAAATTCCGGGAGAAATCCTTCATTTCGATTCTTATACCCATCCCGTTACCGGCGAAACGCTGACAGGGGGGTTCGCCCGGCTCTGGTCGGATGCGCTGCAGCGTGGGGAGGTCTTCCTTGCTGCAGCGGACCGGTTCCTGTTCGGAGCGGGTAACGACGACGCACTGGGGGATGCTGTCCAGGGCTTCAGCCTGAATACCGGGCTCGTCGGGGTTCCCATCAGGGACGCAGTGCACTTTGACTGCATTCCCCTTGAGCGGCTCTGGTCACACGGCAAGCCTTGAGACGCCGACTCCGCTGGCGCTTGCCCGGCACGAGCCGCCCTGCATCACACATCACCAGACATGACCTTCGCGATTTCCTTCGCTTCCCAGGCAATTTTCTTGAAGTTTTCCAGAATGTTGAGAAACAGCGGTGACGCTTCGGTATGGCACAGCCCTTCCACGAGCCTCTCTTCGTGGTGGGTGGCATAGTCGGTGCTCATCTTTGACACCATGGTTTCCGACTCCATTACATAGCGAATCAGAATCGGGTTCTTGACGAGGATCAGATCGGCGGTTGCCTTCAGAAGTTCCGCCAGATTCTGGGAGAGGAAGCTTATCTCGGTGACGGCCCGGTCGCTGAACAGGATGTTGTCCCTGATCTTTTTCTCGAGAGGTTCCGTGAGTTCTGCAATAGTAGCGCAGATTCTCATGATATGGTCAAAGATGACGGCAAATTCTTTCTTGGTTTCATCCTTCCGGCACAGCTCTTTCAGTTTTTTCGCCAGTTCCGGTTCCGCGTTTCCCAGAGCAACCAGCTTCTCCTGACAGACGTTCAGCGGATCCAGGGAATTTTTCATAAAAGCCTTCTGCAACAGAACCATGCACCGTTCCGTTCCCGTGCCTATCTCGTGCATTTCGTGCCGCACTTCTTCATAGAGTGTCTTCATATGGATCCTCTCTTTCTGCTGAGCATTGTTCTCTGGTGGCGAAACGCCGGCTGTTCGAACCGTACATTATATTTTTATTGATACTAAAATTCAACGGTTTTCTTTCACCCGTGTTGACAACTGACAGCCGGGAGATAAAATTCATTTCATACTGGATAAGTCTTTTCCTCTCCGAAAACCCTCTGTCCCAATGACTGCTGCTGTTTTTAATCTTACTGTATTTTTTGCGATAATCCAGAGCAGTCGGCCTTTTCGATGAGGGCACGGTACAGGGTGTCGCAGCGAGATCCGGTGATGAATGGCTCAGGAAGGCTGTTCCGGGTGTGCGCAGGCTCTGCGAACGGCATCGTGGAGGTGAAATCCTATGAGCGCTGGAGAATGGCAATCAAAGAATGTTGAGTACATCAGGCAAGGCACCGGTTCCACCGATGCCAAGGGTAGCGGCGCCGCTCTCAAGCGTGAGGCCGAGGAGCGCGCCAAGGTCGGCGCTAGCCCGGGAGCGAAGGAGGATTCGGCCCGGGAGACCGGCGAATCTCCGTATATCCAGGTCGACCGTGTGTTCAAGCGTTGCCAGTACAGTCAGGACGCTCTCATCGAAGTCCTTCACGCCGCCCAGGAGACGTTCGGGTTCCTGAGCGAAGACACCATGACCTACATCGCCCATGAGCTGAAGCTTCCTCTCAGTTGGGTCTACGGGGTGGCGAGCTTCTACCATCATTTCAACCTCAAGCCCCAGGGAGAGCACATCTGCAACATCTGCATGGGTACCGCCTGTTTCGTGAAGCGGGCCGGCGAAATCGTGGAGGCACTGGAGCATGAATTCGATGTCAAGGCGGGGGAAACGACCGCAGACGGAAAGTTGAGCGTCAATATCGTCCGGTGTCTCGGCAACTGCGGCCTGGCGCCCATGGTTATCCTTGACGGCAAGGTGCACGCGCGGCAGACGCCGGAAACCATGCTGCGCAACTGCAAGGAAGCGGTCGAAGGCTGACTGACCGGCGCAGGGGAGGTACAAAGAGTCATGACGCGTGAAGAGCTCCGGGCAATGGCCCGCAAGGAACTGGAGAAGCGGAACGCATACCGCTGTCGACTGCTGGTCTGCTACAGCAGCCCCTGTCTTGCCTCGGGAGCGGAGGCGGTGCACAAGGCGCTGGTACAGGCGGTGAGGGAGCGCAATCTCGATGCCGATGTGGATGTGACCCGCACCGGCTGCGTCGGCCCGTGCAGCCGGGGTCCGCTGGTCACGGTGCGCATGCCTGGTCGGGAAGACGTGATTTATGAACACGTGACCCCGGAGTTCGTAGTCCGCATCCTGGAAGAGCATGCGCTCGGGCAGAAGGTGCTCGAGGAAAAGGTGCTCCCCGGCGATCTGCCGTTCTTCACCAAGCAGCTCAAGGTGGTGCTGGCCAACAGCGCCAACCTCGACCCGGAAAGCCTGGAGTCATCGGCCAGCATGGGCGGCTTTACCGCGCTTTGCAAGGTGCTGGAGGAGATGACACCGGAGCAGGTGGTTGAGGAGATAAAAAAGAGCGGTCTGCGCGGCCGCGGTGGCGGCGGCTTTCCCACCGGCCTGAAATGGGACCTGGTCCGCAAGGCCGCGGGCGAGAAGAAATTCATCGTCGCCAACGGCGACGAGGGGGACCCCGGCGCCTACATGGACCGGACCACTATGGAGTCGGACCCATTCCTGGTGCTGGAGGGGATGGCCATTGCCGCATACGCCGTGGGAGCGGACCAGGGATACGTTTATGTCCGCGCCGAGTATCCCCTGGCTGCGGAGCGGCTTGTCAAGGCCATCAAGAAGGCGGAAAAGGCGGAGATTCTCGGCAATCGCATCTTCGGCAGCAACTTCAATTTACGCGTCGACATCCGTCTCGGCGCCGGCGCCTTCGTCTGCGGCGAGGAGACGGGCCTGCTCACCTCGGTCATGGGCCGGCGCGGCCAGCCCTATCCCCGTCCGCCCTTCCCGGCAATCAGCGGGTTGTGGGGGTGCCCCACGCTGATCAACAACGTGGAGACCTTCGGCAATATCGCTCCCATCATCAATCGGGGCGGCGACTGGTATGCGGGCATCGGCACGGAAAAGAGCAAAGGAACCAAGATCTTCGCTTTAGCCGGCGAGATCAACAATACCGGGCTCATCGAGGTGCCCATGGGGATTACCCTGCGCGAAGTGGTGTACGACATCGGCGGGGGCATTCCCAAGGGCGCCGGGTTCAAGGCGGCCCAGACCGGCGGCCCGAGCGGCGGCTGCATCCCGGCCCAGTTCCTGGACACCCCCATCGATTACGAGAACCTGGCGGCGCTGGGCTCCATCATGGGCTCCGGCGGCCTGGTCATCATGAACGACCGGAGCTGCATGGTGGACGTGGCCCGCTTTTTCATGGACTTCTGCCGGGACGAGAGCTGCGGCAAATGCATCCCCTGCCGGGTCGGGACATCCCAGATGCTGCGGATACTGGAGCGGATCTGTAACGGCAGTGCGGCCATGGAAGACCTGGACAAGCTCCGGGAACTCGCCGTCATGGTCCAGGACACCAGCCTGTGCGGACTTGGCTTCACCTCGCCGAACCCGACCCTGAGCACGCTCAACTATTTCCGGGAAGAATACGAGGCCCACATCCGCGACAGGAAGTGCCCGGTCGGCGTATGCGTCATGAACGAGGTGCCGCTCCGGGAACTGGTGCACGAGCTGCCGCGACGCATCAGGGAAGCAGGGAAACAGTGAAGGAGGGTTGACAATGTCAGTCATCACCTTGACAATCAACGGCACTGAAGGGAGCGCTCCCGCGGGAGCGACGCTGCTGGAAGCCTGTCGTCAGAACGGTGTGGAGTTGCCGACACTGTGCCACCTGGAGGGGTTGACCCCCATCGGCGCCTGCCGACTGTGCCTGGTGGAGGTGGAAGGCGCCAGGCGGCTCCTCCCCGCATGCACCACCGAGGCCCAGGAGGGGATGGTGGTCCGCACCCACACGGAAAAGCTGGTAACCTACCGCAAGATGATTCTCGAGCTTCTCCTTTCGGAGCGGAATCATATCTGCGCCGTGTGCGTGGCAAACGGCACCTGCGAGCTGCGGGCCCGTTGCGCGGAGCTGGGGGTGGACCACACCCGCTTCGAGTACCGCTGTCCCGACCTGCCTGCCATTGACACCACCCACGAGCGGAATGGCCTCGACCACAACCGCTGCATCAGCTGCACCCGCTGCATCCGTGCCTGCGACCAGATAGAGGGCGCCCACACCCTGGACATGGAGGGGCGCGGCATCGAGAACCGCATCTTCATCGACATGCACCAGACCTGGGGAAGCAGCAAGAGCTGCACAAAGTGCGGCAAGTGCGTCAACGTCTGCCCCACCGGAACCCTGTTCTGGAAGGGGTCCACGGTTGCGGAAATGGAGAAGGAAGTCGGGTTCCTCCAGTGGATCAAGGGGGGACGTGAAAAGAAATCGTGGAGTTACCTATGACACGCAAAGCGAGAGTCGCTACTGTCTGGTTGGGCGGTTGTGCCGGCTGCCACATGAGTTTCCTGGATATCGACGAGAAGCTGATCGACCTGGCCGGGCTGATGGATCTCGTGTACAGCCCCATTGCCGATGTGAAGGAATATCCCGAAGACGTGGACGTGGTGCTGATCGAGGGGGCGCTGTGCAATACCGAAAACCTGCAGTTGTTGCTCACCATCCGGGAGAGAACCAGATTCATCGTCAGTTTCGGTGATTGCGCCGTAACCGGCAATACATCCCAGCTGCGCAACCGGCTGAACATCGATGACGTGCTGACGCAGGTGTACCAGGCGGGGCCGGGAAGCATCCCCAAGGGGCCGGAGGCGATCGAGGTCCTGCCGGTGCTCCTCCCCAAGGTCTATCCACTGCACGCGGCGGTGAAAGTCGATTTCTTTCTGCCGGGCTGCCCGCCGGACCCCGACCGGATATTCAGGACGGTAGCGGCTCTGCTGGCGGGAGGGACGCCGGAACTATCTCCGGAATCCATGACGTTCGGCTAAATGTTGAAGGAGTGCGAGACCATGGCAAAGACACTACGTATCGAACCGATAACCAGGATTGAGGGGCATGCGAAGGTTTCCATTTACCTGGATGACTCCGGCGAGGTGCGCGAAGCCAGGATGCACGTGGTGGAGTTCCGGGCATTCGAGAAATTCTGCGTCGGTCGACCGTTTTACGAAATGCCCGGCATCACCAACCGCATCTGCGGAATCTGTCCCACCAGCCATGCCCTGGCCTCGGTCAAGGCCGGCGACGCCATCATGGGGGTCGCCATTCCGCCGGTGGCCGCCAAACTCCGCAGAATCTTCAACTGGGCCCAGTACGTCCAGAGCCATGCGCTGAGCTTCTTCCACCTCAGCGCTCCGGACCTGTTGCTGGGGTTCGACCACCATCCCGCAACCCGCAACGTGATGGGCCTGGTGCAGAAGTACCCCGACGTGGCGCGCAGGGGAATACGCCTGCGCGGCATCGGCCAGGAAATCATCCGCATCCTGGCCGACAAAAGCATCCACCAGGCCTGGGCCGTGCCCGGGGGTGTCCGGCAGCCGCTGACCGCCGAAAAGCGAGACGCCATCAAGGCCATGCTGCCTGAGGCATTCGAGACCATCGGACTCGCCACCGGACTGCTCAAAAAGAGCTTCGACCAGTACTCATCTGACGTGGAAGTGTATGACTTCCCTTCACTGTTCGCCGGGCTGGTGACACCCGAAGGCGGGCTGGAGCACTACGACGGCCTGCTCCGTTTTTCTGCCAGCGATGGAACCGTCATAGAGCCCGGGATCGCCAACGACCGCTACCGCGACTCTATCGAGGAGGCTACGGAAGACTGGAGCTACCTCAAGTTCCCCTTTTTCAGGGCCCATGGACCCTATAACCGCGCGGAATATTCGGGCATGTACCGCGTCGGGCCGCTCGGCCGCCTGAATGTCTGCGACTTCACCGGGATGCCGCGAGCCGACGAAGAATTGGCAGCCTTCCGCCGGCTGGGCAACGGCCGAACCGTGACCAGCAGCTTCCACTACCATTATGCCCGTCTGATCGAGATACTTTTCGCCCTGGAAAAGATCGAGCAGACCCTGAACGAGAAGGATATACTCGATGACTGGGTGCGTGCCGAAGCGGGCGTCAACCGGCTGCACGGGGTCGGGATGGTGGAGGCGCCGCGTGGCACTCTCATCCATGACTACCATGTGGACAGGAACGGCCTCATCACCGACGTCAATCTCATCGTTTCCACCGGCCACAACAATCTGGCGATAAACCGCACGATAACCAACATTGCCAAACGGTATGTCAGGGGCGCAGATGTGAGTGAGGGAATGCTCAACCGTGTGGAGCACGGCATTAGAGTCTATGACCCGTGTCTGAGCTGTTCCACCCACGCGGTCGGGAAAATGCTGCTGCAGCTGCAGGTCGTTTCCCCTACAGGCACCGTTGTCAGGGACTTGCGTCGTGGCTGAGCACGGTTGTCCCGACCGTAGGCGGTAGGGATCTGCGTCGTTCCGTTCTGGAAGAAAAGCCGGGAACGTGATCCATAATCTGCCGTCAGTAGTCCGAGGTTTGAACATAACCGTCTGCTACACGTTCATTGGCTGTCCATGCAGTCTGTTACGTACGCTTCTGTTGTAAGATTGTTTAAGTCATAGTGTATGGATTTTATTTAAAGTAAAGATGCGCGGTTCAGTCCACACGGACAGGGATGTTCGTACCTTTGCTATGAAGGTGCTGGTGGCAACGCAGTGTTACGTGTACGGCACTTTGCCGCGC
Source organism: Geobacter sp. UBA5735 (assembly GCA_002419385.1). GTDB lineage: Bacteria > Desulfobacterota > Desulfuromonadia > Geobacterales > Geobacteraceae > RPRC01. The sequence goes on along the minus strand of DIFZ01000029.1, from coordinate 63,746 downwards.
ATTTTCTGCCTTCCTGGAATATGTTTTTCCCATAAATATGTTGTATTTTGGCCCACTCTGTTGTATATAAATGCGGTTTATTTGATGAAAGCTCCAACAGTGTGTTGTTGTAGAGCTGCTGGACTGTCTGTATACACACACCATCGCACATCACATAACAAACAGGGAGAAAACCAACAGAGGGGGAAGGGATAAATGGATATACTTGCCATTAACTGTGGCAGTTCGTCTGTCAAGTATCAGCTGTTCGACTGGAAAAACAAGGAAGTCATCGCCAAGGGGGTCGTCGAGCGGGTTGTCGTGGGGGGGTCCTTCATCCAGCATGAAGTGCCCGGGCGGCAGAAGTACAAGAAAGAATCCGAATGCCCGAATCATAATGTGGCCATGGACCTCATTGTCAAGACCCTGACCGATCCCGAGCATGGCGTCCTTACGGATATCAGCCAGATCGCGGCCGTCGGGCACCGCGTCGTTCACGGTGGCGAAGCGTTCACCAAGTCTGTTCTCATCGACGAAAAAGTGCTTGATGCGGTAAAAGCTGTCCAGCACTTGGCGCCGCTGCACAATCCGCCCAACATAGCCGGCATCGAGGCGATGCGTGCCGAGCTGCCGAACGTGCCGAACGTAGCCATTTTCGACACGGCGTTCCACCAGACCATGCCCGAGTATGCGTTCATTTATCCCCTGCCGTATGACTGGTACGTGCGTTATGGCGTGCGCCGCTACGGTTTCCACGGCACCTCGCACCTGTACGTTTCCAAAAGGGCAGCGGTGCTGCTGGGCAAAAAACCGGTGGATACCAACATCATTACCATGCACATCGGCAACGGTGTTTCACACTGCGCCATCAAGAACGGCATTTCGGTCGATACGAGCATGGGCCTGACCCCGCTTGAAGGCGCGGTCATGGGTACCCGGTGCGGCGACATCGATCCGGCCATCCCGGGGTTCATGATGCAGATCGAAGGTCTTTCCGCCTCCGAGATCGACAGCATCCTGAACAAGAAGAGCGGCATTTTCGGCATCACTGGCAAGTACACGGACCGCAGGGATGTGGTCACTCATGCCGAAAAGGGCGACAAGACCTGCAAGCTTGCCATGGAAATAGAAGCTTACCGCCTGCGCAAGTATATCGGCAGCTACATGGCCGTGCTCGGCAGGCTCGATGCGGTCGTGTTCACCGCCGGTGTCGGCGAGAGGGGATGGCAGATCCGCGAAATGGCCTGCGAAGGGCTTGAGCACATGGGAATCCACCTGGACAAGGACAAAAACCGCGAAGCTGTCAAGGGCCGCGAGTGCGTGATAACCAAAGACGACTCGCCCATCAAGATTTTCGTGATCCCGACGGATGAAGAGCTTGTGTTCACGGAGGACGTGGCGGCGATTCTTGACGGTACCTATACTGATCACATGAACTTTGAGTATTCGTTTGCCAGGGATGATTACAAAAGATAAGCAGCTCTGCGCAGCGAGGTAATAAAAAGGCCGGCATACGAATGCCGGCCTTTTTCGTGCCCAAAGTTCCTCGTGAGGTTCTAGCTCTGTGCCTGTACCGCGGTAATTGCTGCCACGCTGACTATATCTTCAACGGAGCACCCGCGTGAGAGGTCGTTCACCGGCCGGGCCAATCCCTGGAGGACGGGGCCGATTGCTTCTGCCCCGCCGATCCTTTCCGTGAGCTTGTAGCCGATGTTGCCGGCATCGAGATCGGGGAAAATCACAACGTTGGCCTTGCCCGCCACCGGGCTGCCGGGAGCTTTCTTCCCGCCAATGCTGGGGAGCAGGGCTGCGTCGGCCTGGAGTTCGCCGTCGATCTGCAGGCTAGGATTCAGCTGTTTTGCGATTTCCACGGCTTTTGTCACCTTTTCCACGTCAGGGTGGGAGGCGCTTCCCTTGGTCGAGAAAGAGAGCATGGCGACCCGTGCGTCCACTCCGAGGAAGGACTTGCAATTCTTTGCAGTTGCCACGGCGATCTCCGCCAGGGCCTGGGAGTCGGGGTTGGGGTTCACGGCGCAGTCGGCGAAGAGAATGGTGCCGTTTTCGCCGAATGACTCGTTCTTCGTGATCATGATGAAGAACGACGAAACGGTCTTGATGCCGGCCGATGTGCCGATGGTCTGTATTGCGGACCTGATGACGTTGCCCGTGGTGCTGGTTGCGCCCGCGACACAGCCGCCCGCATCACCCGTCCGTACCATCATGCCGGCAAAGTAGAGGTTGTCCTGGGCCGTCAGCAACTTGCGGGCGTCTTCGGGGGTGAGCCCTTTGCTTTTGCGGATCTCGACAAGCTTGGCAATATAGGAATCCAGCTTTGGCGAAGCGGCAGGGTCAACTATGTCAACACCTTTAAGATCGGCACCTTTGGCTGCGGCAGCTTCCCTTACCTTGTCAGGATTTCCCAGCAGCACGATCCTGGCAAGTCCCTGACCGACTATCTTCTCGGCAGCGAACAGCATACGCTCATCGTAACTTTCCGGCAGAACAACCGTTTGAGGGTCGGATTTCGCCTTGGCCTTGATCTGGTCGATGAGATGCATGTCTTCCTCCTTTGGGTATGTTATTTCAAGCGATCTGTAAGCTGAAAACAGCTGGATAAATCTTGTGACTTATATCATAAGACAGACTTGCGGTCAACAAAAAAGCCCGTCTAACTTATTAATTGAACAGGAAAAAAGTGTTACAGTCGATTTGTTTGATAACTGTGTACCGGTTGGAACAGGGTGGTTCGCTGTTCTGAGAGATTCGTAGAGAATGAAGACCCGTTGTAATTTAATTACGTGCAAAAAAATTAGCCATAGTATAATTATTTACTATAACAAAATATGATGTTGCGAATATGCTGTTAGAGAAACATGCTATTTTAACGAAAAAACGTGATATTTGCTCTCTGGACAGTCAAGGTTTAAAAAAAAGCTGTTTAATGCTACTAAAAATGTGTCATAACAACTAGTTAGGCTGATTCGCCTTGGAAAATATATTTGACAATATCGGCCTTGTTGTGTATTATTTTCTTTGCGCTTACTGGGTTTTGTCCGGTTGCGTCTCTCAACGGTTTTATTTCTTCTACCCCGTTTTCACATCTTGTGGCTGTTAAGTAAATGTGCCGGCAGCACCGTCTTCACACAGGCAACTCTTAGGTGTTGAATTGTTATGCGATGAACAATTCACCTAAATCTAAATTAATGGAGGTATGTCATGGCAGACGTAGTTCAGAAGATTGATGAATTGGTTGCAAATGCACGAAAAGCCGCCAATATCATGAAGGAAATGACCCAGGAGCAGGTTGACAAAATCTGCGCGGCGATGGATGCCGCCAGTGTTGCCAACGAAGTCAAGCTCGCTGAAATGGCAGTTGAAGAAACCGGCATCGGCCGGGCCGACCACAAGGCAATCAAGAATCACCTCGGCGCACATGTCGTCTATGAGTACTTCAAAGACAAGAAGTCCGTAGGCGTGATCAAGGAAGAAGAAGGTGTTAGCTACATAGCCGAGCCTTTCGGCGTCATCGCTGCCGCTACCCCGACAACCAACCCGACGTCCACCGTCATGTTCAAGTCACTGATCGCCCTCAAGGCACGCAACGTCATCATATTTGCCGCTCATCCCCGCGCACAGAAGTGCAGCGTCGAAGCCGCGAAGATCATGCACGATGCGGCAGTGAGCGCAGGCGCTCCTGTAAACTGCATCCAGTGGATCGACGAGCCTTCCATCGAGGCGACCAACCTTCTGTTCAAACACCCGGGCGTCAACCTGATCCTCGCCACCGGCGGCGGCGCCATGGTCAAGTCCGCTTACAGCTCCGGACACCCCGCCATCGGCGTCGGTCCGGGCAACACCCCTGTCTTCATTTCAAAAACCGCAAAGCTCAGCGTTGCGGTGAACAATGTTATCGCTTCCAAGACATTTGACAACGGCACCATCTGTTCCTCCGACCAGTCCATGATCTTTGACGACAAGGAAATCTGCGACAAGGCCGTGAAGATGATGGTTGAAAGAGGCGCCTATCTCGTCAACGCCGAAGAAAAAGCCAAGCTCGAAAAAGTCATGTTCGACAAGGAAAGAGGCGTTCCGTCAATGGCCATCGTCGGCAAGTCTCCCCAAGTAATCGCCAAGCTTGCCGGCTTCGAGATCCCTGCAGACGCTAAGCTGCTTCTCGTCCCCCTGACCACCATCGGCCCCGAAGACTGGTTCAGCCATGAAAAACTCTCCCCGGTTCTCGGTTACATCTGCTTCGAAGGCACGGACGCAGCTATCGCCGCGGCCAAAAGCCAGCTCCGCTGGGGCGGCGCAGGCCACACCGCCGTTATTCATGCTCAGGACCAGAAAGTCATTGACAAGTTCGCCATGGAAATTCCTGCCAACAGGCTGCTCTTGAATCAGCCTGCGGTACACGGCAGCGTCGGGCTTATCTACAACAAACTGCCGCCTTCACTTACCCTCGGCTGCGGCACGGACGGCGGCAACTACCTGGGCAACAACATCAACTATTCAGACCTTCTGAGTATCAAGACTGTTGCCAAGCGTATAGTTGACTACGAAAGAGATGAATAATCCGGATTCCATCCGGGTGTAGGTTTTGATCTGTGATTAATTACAATTCGTTTTGAAACTGATGTTTCACTACAAGCCCCCGGCTCCTTCAAGGAAAGTCGGGGGCTTTTTCCTTCCTCAGGACCGTTTGCCGTCCACCTTTCTTTAAAGTATTTTCCCAGCAAAAAGCCTGAATTCTCGAATCTGTTACACCTCATCCCCCACACCGCTCCGGACAATGGAAATCCTGCTTTGAGAAGCATGCGATGCAGGTTTTGGAAACCGGTTTCTCAAATGACAAGAAATAAAATTAAATCACAGTAAACTGTTTTATTTTTGATAAAAATGTCCTTGACTTATTGAAAAAATACAGTATAAATAAAACGGATATAGTTTGGCGAAAAAGCAGGCAAAGGGTTGGATTCTTAGCTTGCAGGCAGGATCTTACCTCATTGGAGTGGTGGTGAAGGTGGGCCTGTCGGTAAATCATCCAGCTAACCTAAGGAGGCAGACATGAAAGACGAGAAAAGATTTATGCAGGATGTGGGCATGACTGATTTACCTTTTCCCATGAGGGTCTTGTCTAGGGACCAGAAGGACGGACAGTCCACCATCGCCAAGATTTCCATTGCCGCCCGTATCATGCATGAATTCGAAGCGCGCTGGATAGACAAGTTCATACAGTTGGTTCACCAGCACCGAGACAGAATAGGTACTGAAACACTCAAAATAAACATCCTCGATTACATGCGGGAACTGAATGCCACCAAGGTCAAGGTTGATTTCGAATATCCTTTTTTCATTGAGAAGTCGACGCCGGTATCAAAAGAGAAGTGCCTGGTCCGTTACAATTGCATGTATTCGGCAAGAGTTGCCAAGAGTGATCTCAAGCCGCAGGTTTCATTGAGAATAACCGCACCATGTATCACTACCTATCCATCTTCTGCTACTGACAAGCCGGGCGGACTTTTCGGCCAGATGAGCCATGTTGATCTGGAAGTGCAGTCACATAAAGACGTCTTTCCTGAGGATCTTATTGAAATCGTGGACAAACACGCGCTGGTACCTGTTTACTCTTTCCTTACGGAAGAAGACCAGGAGTTCATCATCAAAAAAGTGCACACTGAGCAGAAAACCAGCGTGGTAATGGTTGACGAGATCAAGGAAGACCTTGCCAATATTCGCGACATCGAGGGGTATTCGGTCAGTTGCTCGAACTTCGGCATGCTCCATTCCTACAGCACGTTTATCGGAACAGCGAAGAGCATGTGGATTCCGTTAAGCTGATAACGGCACTGATTGTTCCGGGGGGCTATTCTTCTCGGAGAGTACATGTGGCCTACTGCTTGCCGGGCACATTGAAATCGTACGGTAAAGAGATGTAAGCCATCAGGTGACCCATCTCCCGCTTCTAACTTCTGCAGTTCCGTAAATTGAAACGGCCGGTGTCACTCAGAGTCTCTGGTTTCGCCGGCCGTTTTTTGCGTATGTGGGAGCGGGTCGTCGGGCAGCAATCAAATTTATTAAAAATAAAATGTCTGCTGCCGTAAAATAAACTATGAATAAATTTGTTTGATTTTGAATAAAATTGTGCTTGACAGTGATCGACAGTCAGGCTTAACATTAATTGGTTTGCGGTCAGCATGCCCCTGAATGCCCTTGAAGGGTATATTTTAATTTTCCTAAAAAAGCGGGAATGTAAAAGTACCCGCACGGGGATCGCTGATCGTGCAGAGATTATTGGAAAGGAGTTGTCATGGCACGGAGAAATGAGGTTGGGCTGTTCTTTCTGCCGAAGGGAGGTACAAGATGGTAGACGTATTGATTGGTGTCAGCATTCTGCTGCCATTTATTGCCGGACTGCTCTGCTTCATCATTGGCAATGCAAAGACGCGAGCGGCAATAATCGTAACAACCGGAGTCGTCCTGACCGCAAGTGCTCTGATGCTCTTTCAGAATGGCCCCTGTACTTATACGCCGGAAACTTTGCTCGGCGTCAGCGTCAACTCAATCATCACTTTTTTTGATTTCGCTTTACTCTTCATCATTCTCGGGATTGCCTTCAAGCTCGGCAATCCCCTGGTCATACTACTCACCCTGCTGCAAATCGTTCCCCTGGCCTATTTCGAACTGAAGATGGCGCCTCATGTGGAAGTTGCTCCGGCATTCTACATTGACAATCTGGCGCTGATCATGAACCTGATAATATCCATTGTCGGATCGCTCATCTGCATTTTCGGTATCCGCTATATGGAAGAGCACGAGCATCACCTTCACCTGAAGAAAAGCCGACAGCCCCGTTTTTTCTTCTTCCTGGTGATTTTTCTCGGGGCGATGAACGGGCTGGTTTTCTCTAACAGTCTGCTTTGGCTTTATTTCTTCTGGGAAGTGACCACGTTCTGCTCCTTCATGCTGATCGGGCATGACCGGACGGAGATCGCCATCAAAAATGCTACCAGAGCTCTGTGGATGAATATGACCGGCGGTGTTGCTTTTGTCGGGGCAATAATCGCGATATTCTATAAGACCCAGTCTGTAGAGTATTTCTCTCTGCAGAATCTGATTAATCATTCACCCGAGATGACCGGATTCCTTCTTTTTCCATTTGCGCTTCTCTGCTTCGCCGGGTTTACCAAGGCTGCCCAGGTGCCTTTCCAGAGCTGGCTTTGCGGTGCAATGGTCGCCCCCACGCCAGTCTCCGCCCTGCTTCATTCAAGCACTATGGTGAAGGCCGGCGTTTATCTCGTTGTCCGCCTTGCGCCAGGATTTCAAGGCACCTATCTGAGCACGATAGTGGCTACTTTCGGCGCTTTTACCTTCGTCACCGCGTCAGCCCTTGCCGTGAACATGAGTAACGGCAAGAAGATCCTCGCCTACTCGACCATAGCAAACCTTGGTCTTATTATTGCCTGCGCGGGGATCAACACGCCGGCAGCCATTATAGCGGCCATTCTGCTGATTATCTTCCATGCTGTTTCCAAGGGTTTGCTCTTCCTGTGTGTCGGCACCATTGAACACGCCATCGGCAGCAGGGACATCGAGGACATGCGCGGCCTTTACAACACCATGCCGGCAGTTTCACGCATAACCATCATCGGCATCCTGACCATGATGCTCCCGCCTTTCGGCATGCTCATGAGTAAATGGATGGCCATGGAAGCCGCGGCCAATATCCCCTGGGTTGTCGTGATGGTTGCCCTGGGCAGTGGTCTGACCGTGCTGTTCTGGGCACGATGGGCGGGTCTGTTCGTGAGTGGACCCCAGCTCAAGGAGCAGGAACTCAAAAAGGAGTCTGCCATAAAGGCGACTATCCTCACCATGATCAGGGGCTTCTACCCCAATGCAAAATGGAATGATCCGGCTTCGATTAAAATTCCTCTGGTACTTCTTGCAATGGGCGCGATCGTTTTGAGCATGGCGGTGCCCTGGATATATACCATACTTGTTGAACCGGTTGTTGCATCATACCGGCCAGGTCTTTTTGTCGAACCATTCAAGATGGGTCCCTTCGGACTGAGCAGCGGTGTCGGGGCATTCTATGTACTGCCGGTTTTCCTCCTCTCCATCGTTGCGTATCTGTTCGCGGTAATTGCTTCCAAAAAAAACGGGCACAGGGTCGTGAGCGCGCCATACATGTGCGGAGAGCAGTATCCTGATCCAAGCCAGCCGAAATTCAGGAGCCATCTGAACACGTGGAGAGACTATCTTGCCGGTAACGTGTATCTCCAGGAATTCATAGGTGAAAGCAAGATTTCATACTGGATCAACATACTGTCACTCATTATCTTGATCGTCATGTTCGGGGAGGTCGTAAGATGAACACATTTGACGTGATTGCAGTCATAGCAGCAGTATTTTTATCACCGCTGGTGGGCGGGCTGGTAGCAGGGATTGACCGAAAGGTCACCGCACGTCTTCAGGGTCGCTACGGTCCCCCGATTCTCCAGCCCTTCTACGATGTCTTCAAACTTTTCGGCAAGGAAAAGATGGTTTGCAATTACTGGCAGATTTTCTGTGCCTACATGTACCTGGCCGCCAATATACTGACCGTTGTGCTTCTCGCTCTCCAGTCCGACTTGCTGCTTATCTTCTTCGTTCTGGCAGTCGGCGGGGTGTTTCTCGTCATCGGAGCCTTGGCTGCCGAATCGCCGTACAGCCAGATAGGCGCACAGCGTGAATTGATCCAGATGCTGACCTACGAACCCCTCATCATCCTGGTGTTCGTGGGCATCTATCTGGAAACGGGAAGCTTCAAGATTTCCGAGATCGTGGCGAATTATCACGAACCGCTTCTTATAGCACTGCCGCTTCTCTTTGTCGTGCTGGGTTACGCGATTGTCATCAAGCTTCGAAAATCGCCGTTCGACATCTCTACCTCCCATCACGCCCACCAGGAGCTGGTAAAAGGTGTCATGACCGAGTATTCGGGGCCGTATCTTGGGGTAATCGAGATATCTCACTGGTATGAGACTGTTTTCATCCTGGGGCTGTGTGCACTCTTCTGGCATACCAACTTGATCTGGATGTCGGTTTTGATTGTGGTCACCTACTTTGGAGAAATTCTCGTCGACAACATCACTGCGCGCCTTACCTGGAGATGGATGCTTCCCCATGCCTGGACCGGAGGGCTGCTCATGTCTTTTGCCAATTATTTCTGGATCTATGCGAAAATAAAGTAGGTTTCCGTTACCTGGCATACAGCGTTTCGAGATGACGTTCCCATCTTGATTGAAAAGAGGTTAGCGATTATGAGTCTTATATCAACATCACGAGTGAAATCCCCCTGGCTGATCCATTTCGATTGTGGCAGCTGCAATGGATGCGATATTGAGGTGCTGGCATGTTTGACCCCTGTCTATGATATCGAGCGATTTGGCATCATCAATGTGGGAAATCCCAAACATGCCGATATTCTGGTTGTGACCGGAACGGTGAATCATCGGAACAAGAAGGCCCTGAAGAATATCTATGACCAGATGCCCGAGCCGAAAGTGGTCGTGGCAATCGGCGCCTGCGGCACGAGCGGCGGGGTTTTCCGTGAAGCCTACAACGTCGTCGGCGGGGTTGACCGGGTCATCCCGGTCGATGCGTATGTTTCGGGATGCGCGCCCAAGCCGGAGGCCATAATCGACGGAGTTGTCATTGCGCTGGGAAAGCTGGCGGAAAAGGGCAAGAAAGTCGATCAAGGCATCTTCGAGCGCCTTGAAAAAACCCAGTCTGCCATAACGGCACGATAGCACGAAACAGGGAGGCTTGTTCCATGATAGATAGCGTGGTGGTCATAACAGAAGAGAATACGGCTGAAGTACGGCCCGATGAGGTCATTACCCTTTCAAGAGAGCTGAAGGACGAAGGGTTCAGATTCGTTACCATGTCGTCCGCGGAGCTCGAAGATAGTGTTTGCGTGCTGTATCACTTCGACAAGGACCTGGAGCTCAGGAATCTCAGGGTTGACGTCCCGAAGGGAAGCAAGATAGGAAGCATAGCATCCGTATACTCCTGCGCTTTTCTGGTGGAAAATGAAATAAAAGAGCATTTCGGCGTTGAGTTCGACGGTATCCCCCTGGATTTCCAGGGCATGTTGTACAGCGATGAAGAAGTTCAGAAGACACCCTTCTGCAACATCGGTCTCAAGAGGGTGTGAGGTGAGGTGTCGACAACAGGCGCCGGAAATGTTCAAACAGTGAAACATATGCGCGCTGACCAGGAAGAGGAGGCATACGTACATGGCAAAGACAGTACTACCTTTCGGGCCGCAGCACCCGGTTCTGCCGGAGCCGCTGCATCTGACCCTGACGATCGAGGACGAAATTGTAAAAGAGGCGATTCCCAAGCTGGGCTACGTTCACCGCGGGTTGGAAAAGCTCGCTGAAATACGCGATCACAATCAGATGATATACATTGTCGAGCGTGTGTGCGGGATCTGCAGTTGCATGCACGCCCTCTGCTACTGCCAGGGGATCGAGTCGCTGATGGGCCTGGAGGTACCTTCCAGGGCGAACTATCTGCGGACCATCTGGGCTGAGATGCACAGGATTCACAGCCATCTTCTCTGGCTGGGGCTGTTTGCCGATGCGTTCGGTTTCGAGAGCCTGTTCATGCAGTTCTGGAGAATCCGCGAACGGGTCATGGATCTCCAGGAAGAGACTGCGGGGAACCGGGTCATTCTCTCGGTGAACCAGGTTGGCGGTGTCAGGAGGGATATCAGCGCCGAATCGGCACAATGGATTCTTGATACGCTGAAGAAAGTCGAGAAAGAGACGCTGCAGCTCAAGTCCACCATTCTGGACGACTACACGGTGAAACTCAGGACTGTTGGGAAAGGGGTCCTGACGAAAGAAAAAGCGTATGAACTCGGGGCTGCCGGTCCTACTCTCCGTGCGAGCGGGATCGCCCAGGATATGCGTCAGACAGGCTATGCCGCTTATTCCGAGCTTGATTTTGCGCCGGTCGTCGAAACAGACGGAGACTGCTATGCCCGTACGGTTGTCCGTTTTAACGAAGTCTTCCAGGCTATCGACCTCGTTCGTCAGGCTTTTTCCAAGCTGCCGGAAGGTGAACTGGCAGTGAAACCCAAAGGCCTGCCCACTGGAGAGGTGATATCCCGCGTTGAGCAACCCCGAGGAGAGTGTCTCTATTATATCAGGGGAGCAGGCAAGAAGTTCCTGGAGAGGGTCAGGATCCGCACACCGACGTTTGCGAATATTCCCCCTCTCCTGGACATGCTGCCGGGTTGCGATCTTGCCGACGTCCCGGTTCTGATTCTGACCATCGACCCCTGCATAAGCTGCACGGAACGCTAATCAACGGGAGAGCGCACCATGTTCATGACCAAAACGATTCTGAAAAATCTGCTGACGAAATACGCCACTCGCCTCTATCCGTTTCATAAAAGGGAAACCTTCAAGCATTCAAAAGGCGAGTTGAAGATCGAGATGGACAAATGTATCCTCTGCGGCGTGTGCCAGATGCGGTGCCCGTCACAGTGCATCAAGGTTGACAAACAGGCGAAGACATGGGAAGTTGATCCATTCGCCTGCGTTTACTGCGGCGTCTGTGTCGATGTCTGTCCCGTCAAATGTCTGTACCAGGAAAGTCTGTACAGGACTCCGCTTGCCGAGAAGGACATGGTAGTGCACGTTCAGCAGCCAAAGGAATCCGCTGAACCCGCAGCGACCTAATCTACCCAACTTATACCTGACAGGTGAAAAGATGCATGAATTGTCAGTAACGGAAGGTCTGATCCAGGTCGTCACCGACGAGGTTAAAAAAAAAACCTTCCCAAGGTGACGGCCATAACCCTTGTCATCGGTGATTTGACCAGTATCGTAGATGATTCGGTACAGTTCTATTTCCAGATAATGACAAAGGACACTGTCCTTGAGGATGCGGTTCTGCAGTTCAAAAGGATAGCACCGGAATTTGTCTGCAAGGCCTGCGGACAGCTTTTTTCAGGCAGACACATTGGCATGAATTGTCCCCGTTGCGGAGGAAAGAGCATAATCGCTGACAAGGGACAGGAGTTCTACATCGAGAGTATCGAGGTTGATGATGGGGCGGATTGAGATACGGAGAAACATCCTCGAGGCCAACGAAACTCTTGCCTGCAGGAACCGCGAATTCTTCAAGGCTAACGGTGTACTGGTGGTGAATGTCATGGCTGCGCCGGGAGCAGGCAAGACCAGCACCATACTGAAAACGATCGAAGTCCTGAAGGACCGGTATGCTTGTGCGGTTATCGAGGGGGACATGGCTTCACGGATCGATGCCGATGTGATGGCCGAAAGGGGCATACCGGTCGAGCAGATCAACACCGGAAACATGTGCCATCTTGATGCCAATATGATCATGCAGGCAAGCGGCAAGTTCACCTTTGACACGCCGACCATACTGTTCATCGAGAATGTGGGCAACCTAGTGTGCCCTTCAGAATTCTCGCTGGGTGAAGACCTGAACATAGTCATAGCCAGCACGACCGAAGGTCATGACAAGCCTTACAAGTACCCATCCATCTATCTGCGGGCCGATGCGGTGCTGATCAACAAGACAGACCTCCTGGAAGCCATGGAGTTCGACAGGAAGATGTTCTGCGACGGCGTTGCCGCTGTCAAGCCCATGCCGCCCATGTTCGAAATATCCTGCAGGACAGGCACCGGTCTGGATGGTTGGGCACAGTGGCTGTCGGCCGAGTGTGAACGCAAATTCGCCCAATCCCGCGGAAAAGTGGCTGGGCGGTAATCAAAAGCCTTGACACGGCACGGCGCATTTCCTATCATGTAAGTTCACTTTGCGGGCCTATAGCTCAGCTGGCTAGAGCTACCGGCTCATAACCGGTAGGTCCCAGGTTCGAATCCTGGTGGGCCCACCAACCTGATTCACGGGATGATTGGGGATGCCTGTACGGTGCCAATGCAGTAAAAATAGCGACTCGAAAGAGCAGAAAAGAGTGCAACCCAGTAAGGTTGCACTCTTTTCTTTTGGCTCGGAGCATGAGACCCAGAGTATCTGATATACTTGAAATAATTGATGGAATTGCGCCATTCAGGTTAGCCGAAGAGTGGGACAATGTGGGTCTGCAACTTGGTGACCCCACCGCAGCGGCTGCGCGCATCATGATCTCGCTGGATCCCTGCCGGGAAGCAGTCGATGAAGCTGTTGCCTCAGGCTGCCAGCTGTTGCTCACGCACCATCCCCTCATCTTCAAACCGATTCGATCCCTGAATCTGCAGGAACAGCCGGGAAAGATCCTGGCGAAAGCTCTCCGGAACAATCTCAGCATCGCAGCACTGCATACCAATTACGACATCGCAGATGGCGGGATCAATGATCTCCTGGCCGAAAGGATCGGTCTCACACGTGTCGAGCCCCTTGCCCGGCATGACAGTGAAGAGCTGGTGAAGCTCGCCGTTTTCGTCCCGAAAGGCCATGAGGAAAAGGTGATGGAGGCTCTTTTCCGGTCCAGCGGCCGTATCGGCAATTACAGTGAGTGCTCTTTCCAGACCGAGGGTGTGGGTACGTTCAGGCCATTGCCCGGAGCCGAGCCCTTTCTGGGATCTCCCGGCCGACGTGAATATGCGGAGGAGAAGCGCATAGAAGTTCTGCTGCGGGCTGAAGACGTGCCGGCGGCATGCAGGGCCCTGGTAGCGGCTCATCCCTATGAGGAGCCGGCTTTTGATCTCTATCCGTTGCTCAACAAGGGGTCCTGCCGCGGGTTGGGAAGGATTGGGCATCTGAGCGCGCCATTGCCGCTCGCGCAGCTTGCAAGCCGTATGAAAGATGCGTTGCGTCTCGTCGCTCTCAGGGTCGTCGGTGACGGTGCACGATTGACGGACAAAGTCGCGCTCTGCGCCGGCAGCGGTGCGTCGTTGCTGCGTCACGCCCATGGCCTCGGCGCGGACGTGCTGGTGACCGGTGATGTCAAGTATCACGATGCGCGGGAAGCGGAAATGCTGGGCATCGCCCTTGTCGACATTGGTCATTTCGCATCGGAAATCCCCATGGTCAGCGGGGTTTGCGCGCGGCTCCGGGAAGAAGTGACGGCAAAGGGTTTCACCGCGGAAATCATGGCCTGCGAAAGTGAACGTGATCCCTTCGGATATTGTTGAAAAAAAGTTATGTGCAGGCTTGTGTACGTATCGCCAAAGGAAGACAGGAGGTAGGTTTTGGGCAAGAACGTGAAAATTCTGGCGCAACTTCAGGAGATCGATCTGAAAATCGATTCGTCGCGTGGAGAGAAGCAGTCGTTGATGGAAGAGATAGCATCTTTGGAAGAGAAGGTGGGGGAGCTCAGGCGTTCGGTTTCCGGTTATGGCGCAGACCTGGACACGGTTGAAGAGGAAAAGCAGGCGTTGGAGGAGAATCTCGCCACGGAGACGGATGCCATCAACCGATCTGAAGGACGGTTGCGCGAGATCAAGACCCAGAAGGAGTATCAAGCCGTATCGAAGGAAATTGCCGCTGCCAAGAAGGTTAAGGCAGAGCTGGAAGACCAGATTCTCCAGAAAATCAGCAGAATTGAAGAACTGAAGGCAGCGATTTCCGACCAGTCAATGGCCCTCGACGAGTTCGAGACCGGTGCCTCGGCCCAGGAGAGCGAGTTGAAGGACAAGGTTGAACGGCTTGAATCCGAGATCAGTACCGACCTTGAGTTCCGTGAAGCTGCTGCAAAACAGGTTGCTCCCTCGATGATGAAGCGCTATGACAAGCTTCGCGAGAAGCGCCAGGGGGTGGCGATCGTGGAAGCACGCAGCGGTTCTTGTCTGGGGTGCAACATGAATCTTCCGCCACAGCTCTTCAACAGCCTGTTCAAAGCGGACAATCTTGTGCAGTGCCCCCATTGCCAGAGGCTGCTTTTTTTGCGCCAGGAAGGGGAGGACACGCAAGCCCAGGTGTAACAATCGTACTGCTTGGTCGAAGCAGGCTAGATGACCGCTGCCCGCCGAAGCCTCGGCAGAGGCGGGGAGAGGAAAGTCCGGGCTCCGCAGGGCATGGTGCTGGATAACGTCCAGCGGGGGTGACTCCAGGGAAAGTGCCACAGAGAGGAGACCGCCCGCCGAAGCCTTGGCGTAGGCGGGTAAGGGTGAAAGGGTGAGGTAAGAGCTCACCAGGTTCGGCGGTGACGTCGAATGCTCGGGAAACCCCACCAGGAGCAAGGCCTAATAGGGAGGCGCCAAGGGCTGCCCGCCCGTGCCTCCGGGTTGGCCGCTCGACGCCATCGGCAACGATGGCGCTAGATGAATGGTCATCACCCTCCGACGGGTAACCGGCGGCGGGAACAGAACCCGGCTTATGGACTGCTTCGACCAAGCTGATGTCAAAATTGGAAACCAAGGTATGCCAAGCCAATTTCCCTGATGGATGCAAGACCTGTATGCAATCCATCATTGTTATCAAGTTTGGAGCGGTGTTTTGACGGATCAGGAAATGTGGGCTGCTGCCGTAAGTGTTGTCTGCAGGGAGTATGGTGAGCTGTGCGACGATGTCCGGACTGCGCTGGCCGGAATGGTGTCCGCTCTTCGGCTTGAGAAGCGGGAATTGCATTCCTTGACAGCGGACATCGGTGCTGAGAGGTACTGCGCCGACTGCGGGGGAGCATGCTGTAGGACCGGAAAGTATCATTTTTCAGTGGTGGATCTCCTGGCGTTCCTTTCAAGTGGCGAGGAGATCGTCAAGCCTTCGTTCCAGGGGGGCTGCTGCCCCTACATGGGAGAGGATGGCTGCCAGATGGAGCCCTCCCTCCGCCCTTTGCCGTGCATTACCTTCCTGTGCGAAGGGCTTTCCGGCCTTCTGGCGCCGGAAGCTGCTGAACGGCTGGCCAAGCTTGAAAATGGACTGCGGACCCGTTGCGGATTGATCGAAGGTCTTTTGGGCAAACCAGTCATGAAAAGCCTGCTCATGGCTTATGAACACTATCTCCGCAGGCAGGCTGACGGAATGATTACGTAGTTTCCGTCCGGAAACGGTCTTTTTTTGCCCTGGCGGTGTCAACCTGTGGGCTTGCTTGTGCGACATACTCAAGTATGCCTCCGCGCAAACCCTTGGTTTCCTTGCCAGAACAAAAAAATCCTCGTTTCCGGTCTGGAAACTGCAGCTGTGTCCATCCTGGGTCTCCGGATGGCCTCTCTGTAAATGACCTGGTGCACGGGTTTCGGGAGCACGTATGGCGACATCGATTCAAGATCTGGTCTGTATTCATATAGATAACCTTCCTGCGTTCTATGCACGGGTCGAAGACATCGCGCCCGACGTGAAGCCTGGCTGGTGGCAGGTCAGGCTGCTGGTCCTTACCCATCCGCTGCAGTTGTTCACCTGGATTCTCGATGAGAGCCAGATCAATGGCGCTTCCTTTACCATGGGAGGGACTCCGGTACAGCTTGAAAGGGTTATGCCGCCCGAGAGCCATGATGAACAGGCTGGCGAAGGAAACGGCAATGGGTTGAATGAGGGCAGTGGCAAGAAAAAGGACAGCGGAAAAGTTGTTTCTCTCGTTGATCGAAAAAAAAATTCATGAGAAGCCTGGATTAGCTCCTGTCAATACATCCTCGCTGCCGCTTGAAGGGTTTTCCATTTCACCATTCCTTGCCACACATCGGTTTCCGCTTTCGTACGCGCCGGGCCCATAGCGGCCTGTGTATGCGTAACATGTTGAATTGGTTAGGTTATTAATGTTGCCCGGCGCCATTCCCGCCATGCACGTCCCGCGGTGCTTAACCCCCTGGAAAATCTTGGAAAAATTCTCTTTTTTCAGACTACTTTTGCCTTGACAACCTTCCGGTCCATTAGTATAGTTTGACACCAAAGTGGTATAAAGTGGTAAATCGTGGAAAAATCCGGGAGAGGCAATGTTCAGGGGGGTATTCGACACCACCATAGATGCCAAGGGCCGTACGAGCCTTCCGGCGAAATTCCGTGAAGTTCTAGCGGAATCTTTTGGTGACGAGCGCTTCTTTCTCACCAATTCCAATCCGGTGAGGCTGGCTGATGGGGTCTCCTGCTCCGGGCTTGCCATATATCCTTACCATGAATGGCTCGCTCTTGAAGAAAAGCTCGCGATCGGCACGGGGCTCGGGCTTTCCTCTGCCGAGCTGGCAGCTGTCAAAAGAAGGATCGTCGCTCCTGCCGTCGAGTGTTCCGCCGACAAGCTCGGGCGGATACTGATCCCGCCCCATTTGAGAAAAAATGCTGCCATGGAGCGGGAAATAGTGTTTGCCGGAATGTTGAACAAGGCTGAGATCTGGTGTCTTGCCGAATGGGAGAAGGTTCGCCGCCAGGATGACCAGAATTTCCCGGTTGACTCGCCCGCGCTGGCGGAACTGGGTCTGTAGTGGGGAGCTTCCACCACATATCGGTGCTTCAGGCTGAAGTTGCCGCCTGTCTGCTCCCCAAGCCGGGAGGTATCTACGTTGATGGCACCATCGGTGGCGCCGGGCATGCCCGCGACATATTGGATGCTTCTGCTCCTGACGGGCTCCTGATCGGCCTGGACAGGGATCGCGACGCGCTGGATGCCGCGGCAGCGGCCTTGGCCTCCTATGGTGGACGCGTGAGGCTGGTTCATGCGAACTTTGCCCGGCTCCCGGAAGTCCTTCGCTCTGAGGGCGTGGCAGAGATTGACGGCATGCTGCTTGACCTTGGCGTGTCGTCGCATCAGTTGGACAAGGGGGAGCGGGGGTTCAGCTTCCAGCAGGATGCTCCGCTGGATATGCGTATGGACTCCTCGGCCGGCACGTGCGCGGCTGACCTGGTGAATTCCCTCTCTGAGAGCGAGCTTGCCAGCGTCATCTGGCGGTTCGGCGAAGAACGCTGGTCGAGAAGGATCGCAGCAACCATCGTTGCCGCACGAAAGGCCGCTCCCATCGTAACCACCCGGCAGCTTGCGGACCTGGTAGCCGGCGCCATACCGAGGGCACGGTGGGAGGCGAGAATCCATCCGGCAACGAGAACTTTCCAGGCTATCCGCATAGCGGTCAATGAAGAACTTGAATCTCTTGAAACGGTGCTGCCGGCTGCCGTGGCAGCTCTCCGGAGCGGAGGGAGACTGGTGGTCATTTCATTCCATTCACTGGAAGACCGACTGGTGAAAACCGTTTTCAACGACCTTTCGCGAGGCTGCATATGCCCAAAAAGCGCGCCTCTCTGTGTGTGCGGGCGCACTCCGGTGGTACGGAAAATAACGGGGAAGCCGTTAATCGCAGGTCCTGAAGAAGTTGCCGCAAACCCGAGATCGCGCAGTGCCAAGTTGCGGGCAGTCGAAAAAATCTGAGGGGAAAGGAACCGTTCCCATGCCGGCAGTCAAAACAGCGTTCAGCAAGCTCGTTGCACCCGGAAAAGTCGAGGCGGCGGTCGCCCAGCGATGGGATTTGTTCCCGTATCTGATAACCGTCCTGGCACTTCTCACGCTCCTGTCCCTGTTCCATGTCTGGTCGCGATTCAAGGTCGTCGATCTGAATCTCCAGCTTACGGAATCGAACCGGCTCGTAAGGAATTTGCAGCAGGAGCAGAAAATGCTCCGGGTGGAGGTTGCCACGCTGAAGAACCCTGCCCGCATCGAGACGGTCGCCAAGGGTGAACTGGGAATGGATTTGCCGACCGAACAACAGGTGATTATTGTAAAATGAAAGACACCAAGGAAAAGTGGTCCCGAATCCGCATCCGCATCGTAGGGATCGCTTTTGCCATTTTTTTTGTCATTACCTCTGCCCGTGCCTTTTATCTCCAGATAATCAAACAGGACGACTGGGTCAGGCTGGCTGATCGCCAGCACCAGAAGATCGTTCCGTTGACGCCTGCCAGGGGTACCATTTATGATCGCAACGGAGCCGCACTCGCGGTTTCCATAGAGGTCGACTCCTGTTTTGGCGAGCCTGTCGTGATAGTGGATGCTGAGAAAACGGCAGCCAGGCTGGCGCCTCTATTGGGGGTGCAACGCGACATCCTGGCGAAAAAACTTGCCGGCAAAAAAAGTTTTGTCTGGTTGCAGCGGCAGGTATCTCCCGAAGTCGCGGCAAAAATCAAGGCGCTCAAGCTTGAGGGCATAGGTTTTGTCAAGGAATCCAGGCGGTACTATCCCAATTCGGAAGTCGCGGCACATGTGGTTGGTTTTACCGGCCTCGATCCCAAGGGACTGGAAGGCATCGAGCTCAAGTACAACTCACAGCTCCTCGGCAATACCGGCTACCTGATCACCGAACGCGACGCCCTTGGCCGGGACATCGCGCTCAAGGGCACCGTGATCAAGGAATCGTCCAAGGGCTATAACATAACTCTCACCCTGGACAAGAACATCCAGTACCTGGCTGAGAAAGAACTTGCCAAGGCAGTGTCCCAGAGCCGGGGCGCCGGCGGGATAGCCCTGGTCATGGAACCCCGCACCGGCAAGGTCCTGGCAATGGCTTCCTACCCCTCGTTCAACCCCAACGCATACCATCGCTATCCCCATGACACGTTGCGGAACAGGGCTGTGGCAGACAGCTTCGAACCGGGCTCGACCATGAAGGTTTTCCTTATTGCGTCAGCCCTTGAGGCAAAGGTCATTGGCCCGAACGACAACTTCAACTGCGAAAACGGCAGCTTTTCCATCGGCGGCCGTGTCATACACGATACGCACAAGTACGGAGCGTTATCGGTAAGCGAGATCATGAAGTTTTCCAGCAATATCGGCGCAGCCAAAATCGGCAGCCGGCTGGGTCCTGAACGGCTTTCCGGCTATCTGAAGAATTTCGGTTTCGGCGAGCGGAGCGAGGTCGATGTGCCGGGAGAGGTGGCCGGCCTGTTGCGGGACCAGGGGCGCTGGTACGGTATCGATCTGGCAACCATTTCTTTCGGGCAAGGTGTTTCGGTTTCTGCGGTCCAGCTGCTTGCGGCGGTGTCGGCGGTGGCAAATGGCGGGCTGTTGATGAAGCCGTACCTGGTCGACAGAATCAGCGACGATGCGGGGAGAATAATCCAGCAGAATGCGCCCCAGGTCCGGCGGCGGGTCATCTCATCGCAAACCGCCCAGGCGGTGGCGCGGATGATGGCATCCGTCACCAGCGAAGGGGGCACTGGCTTGAATGCTTCGCTTGACGGATTCAAGGTCGCCGGCAAAACGGGGACTGCTCAGAAGGTCGACCCCGTCACCAAGTGTTATTCAGCCAGCAAGCGGACCGCCTCGTTCCTCGGCTTCGTTCCGGCAGAGGATCCGCGGCTTTCCATTCTCGTTATCGTCGACGAGCCGAAAACCAGTTCCTACGGCGGCGTCGTTGCGGCGCCCGCATTCCGCGAAATAGCGCACCAGTCGCTGTGCTACCTCAAGGTAACGCCGACCGGTCCGCTGAAAGCCAGGCCGGAAGACGGCAAGGAGGTTGCCGGCAGGCAACAGGCACAGCCGGAAGTTGTAGCTGAAGGGGCGATCGACGAGGCAAGTGCCGGCGCTTCGATGCCGAATTTTCACGGTATGAGCATCAGGTCTGTTCTCAGATATATGGAAAAGAATTCCCTTAACGTGAAAATAATAGGGAGTGGCCGCGCTGTGGAGCAGAACCCGTCGCCGGGGAGCACGATCGGCGCGGGTGACCAGGTCTGGGTGAAATTCGTTCCGTCTGCCTGAGCAGTCGGTCGGTTCCGCTGGGAACCTTGTGCGTTTTGTTGAGTGTTGTGAGGTGCCATGCTGTTATCCGAGCTTGTGAAATCCATCCCGATGCCGCTCACTATCGACGGCGATAATGACCCGGAAATACGGGAGCTTTGCTATGATTCCCGTACAGTCCGCCCCGGTTCGCTGTTCTTCGCGCTGCGGGGAGCGGCTGCCGACGGGCATGCCTTCATATCCCGGGCGGTAGCGGCCGGCGCTGCCGGCCTGGTGATCGAGGATACTGCTGACGTACCGGCAGGGATTCCGTCTGTTGCCGTTCCGGATTCCCGGCTGGCCATGTCGTTGATGGCCGCGGCTTTTTACGGCCATCCGACTTCACGCGTACCGATGATCGGCATAACCGGCACCAACGGCAAGACCACAACGACATACCTTGTCGAATCCATACTGGAAAGAGCAGGCATTCCCGCGGCGGTTCTGGGAACCATCAACTACCGTTTCGGCAAAACGACAATCCCCGCACCCCATACGACCCCGGAATCTGCCGATCTGCAGAGGATACTGCGCCAGATGGTCGATCAGGGCGCCCGGGCCGTTGTCATGGAAGTATCCTCCCATTCCCTGGAACAACGAAGGGTTGACGGCTGCAGCTTCGATGTGGGCATCTTTACGAACCTGACCCGCGAACATCTCGATTATCATCACGATATGGAATCCTATCTTGCCAGCAAGCAGCGCTTCTTTTCGCAGCTGCTGGCACCGGATCAGGCGAAGCCCCGGAGGCGTGCCGTGGTGAACATGGACGATCCGTCGGGCAAGCGGATTGCAGATGCCTGTGCCTGCCAGGTTGTTACGTACGGGGTCGTTTCCGATTCAGCAGTTTCAGCACGGGATGTCGTATTCTCCACGACCGGCACAACGGGAATCCTTGTCACTCCTGGTGGAGAAACCGTTTTTACGTCCAGACTGGTCGGCCGCTTCAATCTTTACAACATACTTGCGGCGGTAGCGGCAGCCTCTGCACTGGGGATTCCGCTCGATGCGATACGTGCCGGCATCGAGGTTCATGGCAAAGTCGAGGGTCGGCTGGAGCCTGTCGAAAACGACAGGGGCATAACTGTCCTGGTGGACTACGCCCATACCGGCGATGCACTGGAAAATGTGCTGAAAACCATCCGGGAGCTTGCAACGGGAAGGATAATCACGGTGTTCGGCTGCGGCGGAGACCGTGACAGGGGCAAGCGGCCCATCATGGGAGAGATAGCGGCCCGTTACAGCGATCTTGCAATCATAACTTCCGATAACCCACGAACTGAGGACCCGGGAGCTATCATTCATGAGGTCAGGGCCGGTGTCGAGCCGCTGGACCTGAGGGAGTATTCACCGGCCGAGCTGGCCGGCGGCTTTGAAGAAAAAGGCTTTGTCAGTGTGGTCTCTCGCCGTGACGCCATAAGGTTGGGCGCCAGGCTGGCAAAGCGGGGCGATATCCTGCTCGTTGCCGGTAAGGGCCATGAAGACTACCAGATCATCGGTACGGTAAAGCACCATTTCGATGACCGCGAGGAAGCGGCAATGGCATGCCGGGACTTGGAGCCTGTTTCATGAAAACACTTTTCACCGCGGCAGAAATTGCCGGAGCCGTCACGGGAACTGTGCATGGAGACGCAGGCGCCGCCGTGCACGGTGTCTCCACAGACTCCCGCACGATCGAACCGGGTGAGCTGTTCGTCCCCCTGAAAGGGGAGCGCTTCGACGGCCACGCGTTCATTGCCGACGTGCTCGCCAGGGGCATCAAGGTGTTCATCACGTCGGACAGTCAGACAGCAGAAGCGGCAGTACGCGGGGAGGCAACCTGTATAACGGTTGCGGACACGTTGCGTGCCCTCGGGAACCTTGCGGCCGGTCACCGTTCGCGTTTTTCCGTGCCGATCACGGCGATTACGGGCAGCAACGGCAAGACGACCACCAAGGAAATGCTCGCATCGATCCTGGGCAGGACAGGCGAAGGTCTGAAGACTTCCGGCAATCTGAACAATCTCATCGGGTTGCCGCAGATGCTGTTCCAGCTGTCGGAACATCACCGTTGGGCTGTGCTGGAGATGGGGATGAGCGAACCTGGCGAGATAGACCGGCTGGCGGAAATAGCTCGGCCCGATGTGGGAGTCATTACCAATGTGTCGCCGGCGCACCTCCAGTCCATGGGAACTGTCGGCGCCGTGGCATCGGCAAAAGGCGAGCTTTTCCAGAGGCTGGTTTGCGGGCAGCATGCCGTTTACAATGCCGATGATCCCCTTGTCTCTGCACTGCCTTCGCCGCCTGGCGTGGCCCGGCTCTCCTTCGGGTGCGGCCCGGCGGATGTCCGGGCCGAAGACTACCGGGAATTGGGCAGGGACGGCCAGTCATTCTTGCTGGTGCTGCCGTCGGGGAGGGTTCCCGTACGGCTCAAGGCATTCGGCAGCCACAATACGCTGAACGCTTTGGCCGCTGCAGCTGCCGCACACGCACTCGGCATTTCCCCGCAGGACCTCAGGGACGGGCTTGAGGCGTTTGTCCCCTTCGAAAAGCGGCTTGCACCGGAAGATCTGGGCGGAATTCTGCTGGTTGACGACAGCTACAACGCCAACCCGGCTTCCATGAAGGCCGCGCTGCTCACCCTGGGACAGCTGGCCGGGCAGGGCCGGGCCATAGCCGTGCTCGGCGACATGCTGGAACTGGGGGGTGTTTCGGCATCCGCCCATGCGGAGGTCGGCCGCCTGGCGGGCCGGAAGGTGGCGAGACTCTATCTCACGGGTGAGAGAGCCGAAAACGTTGCCGAGGGGGCTTTGGCGGAAGGACTGGCTCATTCGGCCATAATTGTCGCAAACAGCCACAAGGAGATTCTGGACGACCTGCTGGGCGTTGTCAGGGAAGGTGACTGCATCCTGGTGAAGGGCTCGCGCGGCATGCGCATGGATGTCGTTGCCGAGGGCCTGAGGAATTCCCTGCGGCCGGCAACACTGAAAGGGGCTGGTGCCTGATGCTTTACCACTTTCTGTACCCTCTTGCAACAGATTTTCATATATTCAATGTATTTAAATATCTGACATTTCGGACCATCTATGCCGTTATTACCGCCCTGGTCGTCTCCTTCCTGCTGGGACCGTGGGTGATCAGGCGGCTGCAGGCGATACAGGTTACGCAGGTGATACGGACCGACGGCCCCGAATCGCATCTGAAAAAGCAGGGGACCCCGACCATGGGTGGCGTCCTGATCCTGGCGGCCACCGTGATACCAACGCTGCTGTGGGCGGATCTTACCAACCGGTATATATGGATAACACTTGCCATAATCGTCGGCTATGGACTGATCGGCTTCCTGGATGACTACAAGAAAGTGGTGGAAAAGAACCCCAAGGGGCTGTCGCCGCGGCAGAAAACCTTTTGGCAGGTGCTTCTGGGACTGATGGCGGGGGCTGTCCTCTACGCTACTCCCGGGTTTTCCACCGAGTTGACCATCCCGTTTTTCAAGAACCTCCGTCCGGACCTGGGAATGGTGTATATCCCCTTTGTCATGCTGGTGATATTTGGCGCCAGCAGTGCCGTCAACCTGACTGACGGCCTCGATGGACTGGCAATCGGCCCGGTTGCCATCAACGCCGGTACCTATATGCTCCTGGCATACATTGCCGGCAATGCGAAGCTTTCCCAGTACCTGCAGGTTCCCCTGGTCCCGGGTGCGGGCGAACTGTCGATCCTGTGCGGCGCCATGGCGGGGGCCGGTCTCGGGTTCCTCTGGTACAATGCCTATCCCGCGGAAGTATTCATGGGTGACGTGGGATCGCTTCCGCTGGGGGGCGCGCTGGGAACCTTTGCGGTGATCACCAAGCAGGAAATCCTGCTGGTCATCGTTGGCGGTATTTTCGTGGTCGAAGCCCTGTCCGTGATCTTTCAGGTCGGCTCCTACAAATACCGCGGCAAAAGAATTTTCAGGATGGCCCCCATTCACCACCATTTCGAACTGAAGGGGGTGGCCGAACCCAAGATCATCGTCCGTTTCTGGGTCATAACCATCATTCTGGCATTGTTCGCAATTTCGACCCTCAAGATTCGGTGACGCAGGTTCGGAGTTTGGCCTGCTTGGTCAGGTGTATGAAACCACATGAAGCAAAGGCAGACAGATGGAGTTGAATAACAGGAAAATTGTCGTGGTTGGTCTTGCCCGGACGGGAGCTTCGGTAGCCCGGTTTTTGAGCCTGAAC
Organism: Geobacter sp. UBA5735; assembly: GCA_002419385.1. Taxonomy (GTDB): domain Bacteria; phylum Desulfobacterota; class Desulfuromonadia; order Geobacterales; family Geobacteraceae; genus RPRC01. The sequence goes on along the minus strand of DIFZ01000029.1, from coordinate 38,906 downwards.
GGTGCACGGGTGACGGTCTCGGACGCGAAAAGCCGTGAAGCTCTTGCCGCGTACGTGGATTCACTGCAGGGGCTCGCTCTGGAGTTCGAGTTCGGAGGGCACGGCGAGCACACCTTCCGGTCGGCAGACCTGGTTGTCGTGAGCCCCGGAGTACCCATGGATATCGCGCCGCTCAAACTGGCCGGAAGCTGCGGTATTCCCATCATAAGTGAAATAGAACTGGCCGCATCCTTTATCGATGCGCCCGTGGCTGCCATAACCGGCACCAACGGCAAGACCACGACCACGACGCTTGCCGGCGAGATTTTCAAGGGATGCGGCTTCAGCACGTTTGTCGGCGGTAATATCGGCCAACCCCTCATCGACCTCGTGACCTCGGGTGAGCGTGTCCAGCGGGTGGTGGCTGAGATAAGCTCTTTCCAACTGGAAGGGATCGTCAATTTCCACCCGAAAGTGGCGGTGCTGCTGAATCTGACCGAAGACCACCTGGACCGCTATTCGAGCTTCCAGGAATATATCGACGCCAAGGCGCGGATCTTTGCCAACCAGACAAGCACTGATTTTGCGGTTCTCAACATCGACGACCCCCTGGTGGCTGACTGCTCCCGGCGCACTGCCGCGAGAATCGTCCCCATGAGCAGGCTTTCCGTCCTGGAAGAGGGCATCTTTTTCCGCGACGGTGTCATCACGTTCACGATGGACGGCAGGGTTGAGCGCTTCCCCACACAGCCATTCAAGCTGCGGGGTGTTCACAATCTGGACAACTGCATGGCTGCCCTGGCAACCGCTCTCCTGATGGGGTGCGATGCGGCTGCAGCCCGAACCGTTGTCGAGAACTTTTCCGGACTTCCCCATCGCATGGAATTTGTGGCGACTGTGAATGGTGTGTCATATTACAACGACAGCAAGGGCACCAATGTGGGAAGCGTTGTGAAATCCCTCGAAAGCTTCCCGGGGAACATACTTCTGATAGCAGGCGGCAAGGATAAAGGCGGCGAATACGCTCCCCTTGCCGGTCTGGTCAGGGAACGGGTGCGGAAGCTCATCCTGCTGGGCGAGGCCAGGGAGCGGATCCGGTCTGCCTTGGGGGATCTCACGGACACGATAACGGTCGGCAGTCTCGAGGAGGCTGTCCGGGAAGCTCACCGCCTGGCACGGCCGGGGGACGTGGTGCTGTTTTCCCCGGCCTGCTCAAGCTACGACATGTTCAGAAACTACGAAGAACGGGGCGATTGCTTTTCCGCCGCGGTCAGGTCTCTTGAGGGAGGAGTCAGGTAGATGAACAGGGCGGAGGGATATGATCTGATCATAATGCTCATGGTCATCACGCTGGCCTGCTTCGGCGTGGTCATGGTCTATTCCGCGTCATCCATCATGGCGGCGAAAAAGTTCCACGACGGGTTCTATTTCCTCAAGCGCCAGGGCATCTACACCCTGCTGGGTGCGGGCACCATGATCTGGGCCATGCGGGTGGACTACCATGTATGGAAAAAGTATGCCGTACCCATCCTGATCGGGTGCCTCATCATGCTCGTTGCCGTGCTCATTCCGGGCATCGGCGACAGTGCGGGCGGGTCCTCCCGCTGGATCAGGCTCCCCGGCTTTTCGTTCCAGCCGTCGGAAATGGCCAAGATCGCCTTTATCATGTACATGGCATATTCGCTGGACAAAAAGCAGGACAAGGTGAGGTTTTTCTCGACCGGTTTCCTCCCCTACATGGTGGTGCTGGCGATCATGCTGCTCCTGCTTCTCAAACAGCCCGACCTCGGCTCGTCGATGGTGCTGGGTGCGGTTGCCATGATCATGCTGTTCGCGGCAGGAACGAGGCTGTCGTACATTCTGTCCATGGTGCTGCTGGCCATGCCCTTCCTCTACTATGCCATCATGAACGTGGATTATCGCCGCCGGCGGATCATGGCATTCCTCAACCCCTGGGAGGATCCCACCAACACCGGGTTCCAGATAATCCAGTCTTGGATCGCCGTCGGTACCGGCGGGCTTTTCGGCCAGGGGCTGGGGGAAGGCAAGCAGAAGCTTTTCTATCTGCCCGAGGCGCATACCGACTTCATTTTTTCAGTGGTCGGCGAGGAACTGGGCTTCGTCGGGTTCATAGTGATATCATCCATGTTCTTTTTGCTGGTAATGAGGGGAATACGGGTGGCGCTCTATGCGGAGGACAACTTCGGCCGCTCGCTTGCCTTCGGCATATCGTCGCTGATAGGCCTGGAAGCCTTCGTGAATATCGCCGTCGTCACCGGCATTTTCCCGACCAAGGGTCTGGCATTGCCGTTCATAAGCTACGGCGGAAGCTCACTTATAATCACCCTGTTTGCCGTGGGGGTACTGCTGAACATTTCCTCGCGTGTACGGGTGACGCAGTGAGGCTGATCATAGCCGGCGGCGGTACGGGCGGCCACCTTTTCCCGGGGATCGCCGTAGCCGAGGAGTTCCTGGCCAGGGAGCCGGGCAACCAGGTGCTCTTTGTCGGCACCGAGCGGGGCATTGAAGCACGGGTGCTGCCACGGCTCGGTTACCGGCTGGAACGCATCGAGGCAACGGGCATGCGGAGAGTGGGATTCTTCCGGAGCATCAAGGGTATGGGGCTCTTGCTGGCAGGCTACCGCCAGTCAGCAAGGATTGTCAGGGAATTCCGTCCCGACCTGGTCCTGGGCGTGGGGGGGTACTCTTCCGGTCCGCTGGTCCTGGCCGCGCGCCGTCAGGGTCGCTGCTGCTTCATTCACGAGCAGAACGCCCATCCCGGTCTGACCAACCGGCTGCTGGCGCACCTTGCTGCCAGGGTTTTCATTTCGATCGAGGAGTCTAAGAAGTATCTGCCTGCAGGCAAGTGCAGCCTGACCGGCAATCCACTGCGGAAACTGATCGTGGAGGGAGCCCGGCAGCGCAGGGCCACAGGAGACGGTGCCGGAATATTCAGCATCCTGGTTTTCGGCGGCAGTGCCGGCGCCCACCGGATCAATGTGGCGATGACTGAGGCCCTTCCCCGCCTTTCCGGACTCGGGGACCGTCTCGTGATCACGCACCAGACCGGAGAAAACGACCTTGAGCAGGTTCGGGAAGCTTACGCACGTGCAGGGATGAACGCTGAAGTGGTGCCTTTCATCGATGATATGGCCGGCGCCTACGGCAGGGCAGACCTGGTCGTCTGCCGGGCGGGAGCCACGACGATTGCCGAGGTGACAGCATGCGGCAAGCCGTGCATCTTCATCCCCTATCCCTATGCCGTGGACGATCATCAGCGGAAAAACGCCGAAGCCCTCCTGGAAAAAGACGCCGGCTTCATGATCCTGGACCGGGAGCTTTCGGGGGAAGCGCTGGCGGGCATGATCGCCGGGCTGGCCCGGGATCCCGGTCGGTTGGAAAACGTCGGCAGGAATGCCGCAGCCCTTGGCAGGCCTGATGCGGCGCGGGAAATAGTGGATGCCATGCTGGCGGAACATGGGTGATGCGTCCGCTTCGCTCATGGGTGATGAGTTGATGGGTTAAAGAGGGTTTGAGTCTAAATGTTGATTGGTTTACGGGTTACTGGTTTGAAATTTTGGCAGTTCGCTTCATTCAACCCATTAACCCTTGAGCGAAGCGAACGCATATGCGAAGCGAACGCGTTCACGCTCACGAAGTGAGCAGATAGAGGATACATGTACGGAAGAATCGAAAAAATACATTTTGTCGGCATCGGCGGGATCGGCATGAGTGGAATCGCCGAGGTCCTGCTCAACCTGGGCTACAAGGTGTCCGGTTCGGACCTGCGCAGGTCCGAGACCACCGACCGTCTTGCGGAACTCGGGGGAGAGATATTCTACGGCCATGAACGGTCCAACATTGCCGGCGCGGATGTCGTCGTCATCTCCAGCGCAGTGAAAGACGACAATCCCGAGGTGATGGAGGCCAGGGACTGCATGATCCCGGTCATACCCAGGGCGGAGATGCTGGCGGAGCTGATGCGGATGAAATACGGCATCGCCATCGCCGGAACCCACGGCAAGACCACCACCACGTCCATGGTTTCCACGCTCCTGGGGCATGGCGGCATCGACCCCACCATCGTGATCGGCGGCAAGCTGAATTCCATCGGGACCAATGCCCGGCTGGGGCAGGGGAAATTCCTCGTTGCCGAGGCTGACGAGTCTGACGGGTCGTTCCTCAAGCTGTCACCGACCATAGCCGTGGTGACCAATATTGATGCCGACCACCTGGATTTCTACAGCGGCATCAACGAAATCAAGGATACCTTCGTCGAATTCATCAACAAAGTTCCCTTTTTCGGATTGGCGGTGCTGTGTCTCGACAACGGCAACGTGGCCGACATCATTCCCAGGATCAAGAAGCGATTCCTGACCTACGGACTCAGCGCCCAGGCCGATTTCAGGGCGACCGATATCCGGCTCAGCGGATTTTCCACGACGTTCACCGCGCAGTATCGGGGCGAGGTCCTCGGCGACATCACCTTCAGCATGCCCGGCGCCCACAATGTGCTGAACGCGCTGGCATCGTTGGCGGTGGCCATGGAACTGAACATACCGTTCCCGGTTATCCAGGAAGGCTTCAGGCTGTTCGGCGGGGTCGGCCGCCGCTTCCAGGTCAAGGGAGAGGTCGACGGCATCATGGTGGTTGACGACTATGGGCACCACCCCACGGAAGTCAGGGCAACCCTGGCCGCGGCCAAGGGCGGGTGGAACCGCAGGCTGGTGGTGGCGTTCCAGCCGCACCGCTACACGAGGACCAAGGAACTCTTTGACGAATTCGTCAAGGCCTTTTATGATGCCGATGTGCTGGTGTTGACCGACATCTACCCGGCAGGCGAACAGCCCATCGAAGGCGTGACCGCGGAATCCCTTGCCCGGAGCATCAGAAAGCACGGCCAGAAGGAAGTGACCCACATCGCGGATCGGGAAGAGCTCCTGAATCACCTGGCTGCAATCCTGAAACCGGGAGACATTTTCGTGACCCTCGGGGCGGGAAATATCTGGCAGACCGGCGAAGCGCTGCTTCAGAAGCTCGGGAAAGATCTTTGACAGGAAGCCTTTTTGCCCGGATCGCCGGGGAAGTTCGGGGAACGGTTCTCAGGGGTGAGCCCATGGCTCGGCATACCTCGCTCAGGGTGGGCGGCCCAGCCGATTACTTCATCGTGCCGGCAGACCGGGCCGACCTGGAGAGACTGTTGGCGCTCCTTGCCGAAACCCGCCTTCCTTACCTGGTCGTGGGCGGGGGATGCAATCTCCTGGTCAGGGACGGCGGATTCCGCGGTGCTGTCATCTCTCTCGAGAAGTTCGATTCGGTAAGGAGGGAAGGTGATCGCATCGTCCGCGCCGGGGCGGGAGCCGACAACCGGAAGCTGGCAGGCTGTGCCGGCGAGAACAGACTGTCAGGCCTTGAATTCCTTGCCGGCATTCCGGGTCGCGTCGGCGGGGCGCTGGCGATGAATGCGGGCGCCGGGGGGCAGGCCATCACCGACTGTCTCGAGTCACTGGTGACCTGGAGGTCGGGAGAGGTGGCCGTTGCCGGGAAAGACGAACTTGAATTCGGCTACCGCTTCCTCACGCTTGCACCTGGCGAGATAATCCTGGAGGCAGCTTTTGCCTTGCGCGAAGAGACCCGGGAGGAGATCGACAGGCGGACAGGGGAGCTCCTGGCTCACCGGCGCGGCAGCCAGTTGGTTGGCTATCCCAATGCCGGTTCATTCTTCAGGAACCCTGCCGGCGCTCCGGCCTGGCGCCTCATCGAGCAGGCAGGGCTTCGCGGTGTGCGGGTCGGCGGGGCGCAGGTTTCGGAGGTTCACGCCAACTTCCTGGTGAACCGGGGCAGCGCAACGGCAGCTGATTTTCTGGCTCTTGCAGCCCGGATCAAAGGTGCTGTCAGGCAGTCGGCCGGGGTTGAACTTGAAGAAGAGGTGAAGATTGTGGGAGAGGGCTGACCTGACGGCTTCCCGATCCCGAGGACGCATGACGACACATCAGGTTTGTTTCGCACTGGCGAAAGGAAATGGATACGGCAGGGATCATGACGCGCGAAGAATTGAAATCGAAAAAGATAGCTGTGCTGTATGGCGGATTGTCCGCCGAACGGGAGGTGTCCCTGAAGAGCGGGGCCGCGGTTCACGGGGCACTGGTTGCACTGGGGTACGATGCCGTTGCCATTGATGTGGACAGGAATCTGGCGGGAGTGCTGGCCGAAAAATCCGTAGACCTGGCGTTCATCGCTCTCCATGGCCGCTACGGGGAAGACGGCGCAGTCCAGGGACTCCTGGAAGTGGCCGGGATTCCCTATACCGGGTCGGGAGTGCTGGCAAGCGCGCTGGCCATGAACAAAGTCTATGCCAAGGCGGCCTTTGCAGCCGCCGGCATGCTGATCGCTCCCTACGTGGTGGTTGAGCGGGGCGGGCAGTTTGACCCGCAGGCCCTTGATTTCCCGTTCCCGGTGGTGGTCAAGCCTTCACAGGAAGGCTCATCGGTCGGCATCAGCATTGTGAAGGATCCGGAGGACATGGGCGCAGCCCTGGAGACCGCTTTCCGCTATGACCGTGAGGTGCTGGTCGAACAGTTCATCAACGGGCGGGAGATCCAGGTCGGCATTTTGGAGGACCGGGCCCTTGGCGCCATCGAGATCATTCCGCGCAACCAGTTTTACGATTTTGAAGCCAAGTACACTCCCGGCATGGCGGAACACGTTTTCCCCGCGCCGCTGCAGGAAGGGCTGTACCGCAAAGCACTTGCAACAGGCGCTGCCGCCCATCACGCTCTGGGGTGCAGCGGCTACAGCCGTGTCGACCTGCTGGTTACAGCCAGCGAGGAGTGTTATGTCCTGGAGGTCAACACCCTGCCGGGGATGACCGCGCTCAGTCTTTTCCCCGAGATAGCCGGCGGTGTCGGTATACCGTTCGGGGAACTGCTGGAGAGGATACTTCTTGCGTCGTCGTTGAAAATCGGAGTCTAGAAAACGGGCACAGTGCCCGCGGGATGGCAGACAATGCGCGATCTGCACCATAAAAAAAGAATTTCCCCTAACCGGAACCGGCAGAAGCGGGAGAAAAAAAACCGGAAGCCGATCCAGTACCGTAAAATGCTGCGCCAAACGGCGCGGGCCGGTATCGCGCTGGTGCTGCTCGTGGTGTTCTGGACCGTCTGCGTCGAAGCATATGAACTGGTCGCGCGGATGACGTTCTTCAAGCTGGAGAGGGTCGAGATATCCCGCCTCACGCGGGTCAGCCGGGAGGAGATGCTTTCCCTGGCAGGGGTAAGGCTTGGAGACTCCCTGCTGAAGCTGGACCTGAAGAGCATCGGCGGCAACCTGGGGAAGAATCCCTGGCTCGAAGACATAACCGTGAGGCGGAGATTCCCGGGCAGCCTGTCGATCGAGGTTGCCGAACGCGTTCCGGCTGCTGTCGTGAACATGGGGTACCTGTTCTATGTCGACACGAAGGGCACGATATTCAAGCCGCTGACGACCGGTGACCGGCTCGACTACCCCATCGTCACCGGGATGGCGGTCGAAGACCTGAACAGGGATCCGGCCGGCACGAAAGAGACGATGCGCGCTGCACTCGGCATCCTCGGCCTCCTGCGCAAGGGGACGGTGTTCCGGCTCGAGGACATTTCGGAGATCCATGTGGACAAGGGGTACGGATTCACCCTGTTCACCGCAATGGGCGGCATCCCGGTGAAGCTCGGAGACGGCGCCTATGCCGAAAAGCTGGAGAGGCTTTCCAGGATCTACCGTGAGCTGTCCGGGCAGATCGCGTCGCTCGAGTACATTGATTTGAACTATCCTGACAAGATTGTGGTAAAAAAGGTGTGACAGAGGAGGGGGTATGGCCAACAGGAGAGAAAATCTGATCGTGGGTCTCGATATCGGCACCACGAAGATATGCGCCATCGTCGGCAATGTGACCGAAGACGGCGTGGATATCGTCGGTATCGGGACCAGCCCGTCCCGCGGCTTGCGTAAAGGGGTCGTGATCAACATCGAAACTACTGTCGCTTCCATCAAGAAGGCCATCGAAGAGGCCGAGCTGATGGCCGGCTGCGAAATAAAGTCGGTGTATGCGGGGATCGCCGGCGGACATATCAGGGGATTCAACTCCCAGGGCGTGATCGCCATCAAGAACCGCGAGGTTTCCCCGGACGACGTGCGCCGGGTGATCGATGCGGCGAAAGCCATCGCCATACCCATGGACCGCGAGGTGATCCACATCCTCCCCCAGGAGTTCATCATCGACGACCAGGACGGCATCCGGGAGCCGCTGGGCATGAGCGGCGTCCGGCTGGAAGCCCGGGTGCACATCGTGACCGGCGCCGTTGCCAGCGCCCAGAACATCATCAAATCCTGCAATCGCGCGGGACTCGATGTCGCCGACATCGTTCTCGAGCAGCTGGCTTCTTCCGAGGCGGTGATATCGCCGGAGGAAAAAGAGATCGGTGTCGCGCTGGTGGACATAGGCGGCGGTACGACCGACATTGCCATTTTTGTTGACGGAGCCATCAAGCATACCTCAGTGCTCTCCCTGGGCGGCAACCATCTGACCAACGATATAGCCGTCGGTCTTCGGACGCCGATGGCGGAGGCGGAAAAGATCAAGCAGAAGTACGGCTGCTGCTTCTCCCCGCTGGTCGGCAAGGACGAGACTATCGAGGTGCCGAGCGTGGGAGGAAGAAAGCCCCGCATCCTGTCGCGCCAGCTGCTGGCGGAGATCCTGGAGCCGCGCATGGAGGAGATCTACACGTTGGTCAACCGGGAGATCGTGAAGTCGGGCTTCGAGGACCAGATCGCCTCGGGCGTGGTCATCACCGGCGGGACTTCTATTCTGGAGGGGATGCCGGAGCTGGCCGAGCAGATTTTCAACCTGCCGGTGCGGCGCGGCCTGCCCCAGAATATCGGCGGACTGGTGGATGTGGTCAATTCCCCGGTGTATGCCACAGGCGTGGGCCTGGTGGTCTACGGGAGCAAGAACCAGGGGATCAGGGAGTTTCCCACCGTGCAGAGCGACGAAAATGTCTTCAGGCGGGTGGCGAGGCGCATGAAAGAGTGGTTCGGCGAATTTTTCTGACATTCAGAGGCAGTTCTTTTTATGTTCTCATTACAAAAGGGGGTAGATCATGTTCGAATTCGATGAAAGCATAGACCAGAGTGCAAAGATCAAGGTAATCGGCGTGGGCGGAGGAGGCGGAAACGCCGTCAACACCATGATCGACTGCGAGTTGCACGGCATCGATTTTATCGTCGCAAATACCGACGCCCAGGCTCTGCGCATGTCAAAGGCGCCGGTCAAGATACAGATCGGGTCGCAGCTCACCAAGGGACTGGGTGCGGGCGCCGAACCCTCTGTCGGCAAGGATGCCGCCGCGGAGAATCGCGAGCAGCTTGCCGAGGTCCTGTCGGGGGCGGACATGGTTTTCATCGCTGCCGGCCTTGGCGGCGGCACCGGTACCGGCGCCGCTCCCGTCATCGCGGATGTGGCCAAGGAAATGGGCGCCCTGACCGTCGGTGTCGTGACCAAGCCCTTTACCCGGGAAGGCAAGCTGCGCCTTGCCAAGGCGGAAGCGGGTGTCCGCGAGCTGAAAAAACACGTAGATTCGCTGGTCATCATCCCCAATGACCGGCTCCTCGGCCTTGCCGGAAAATCCATGTCGATCCTTGACGCTTTCAAGCCGTCCGACGACGTTCTCCGCCAGGCCGTCCAGGGGATTTCCGACCTGATCACCACGTCGGGGCTCATCAACGTCGACTTCGCCGACGTCAAGGCGATCATGAGCGAACGGGGCATGGCCATGATGGGCATCGGCCTGGCCAGCGGCGAGAACAGGGCGGTCGACGCAGCGATCAAGGCCATCTCCAGCCCGCTCCTGGAGGATATCGACATTTCAGGCGCCAAGGGCGTGCTGGTCAACATCACCGGTTCCTCGTCCATGACCATGGACGAATTCGATGCCGCCAGCCGGGTCATTCACGAAAAGGTCCACGAGGATGCAAACATCATCGTCGGCCTGGTGATCGATGAAAACCTCGGGGATACGGTGAAGATCACCGCCATAGCCACCGGGTTCGGCGACCGCTTCGATGTGGAAAAAGCCGAGAAGGGCAAGGCCGAGCTGAAGAGCGTGGCGCACCAGTCCGACATGGAAGAGGTCAACAGGGAAATTCCCGCATTCAAGCGCATTGAGCGGACTCCCAAGGAAGCATCGGTAAAGCAGCGGGCTTTCTTCATGGATGAAGATGATCAGTACGATATCCCGACGTTCCTGCGCAAATCGGTCGACTGAGCAGAGACGCACTTTCGGGCATTTCATCGCAGTCATGCCCGAGCAACCAGTTTTATTTCCCCGGCCTTCCGTAATCCCCCCTCCGTGGAAGGCCGGGGTTTTTTTCCTTTCCCTGCCGCGGCGCTTTGCGCCCGCCCCTGCTTTCCTGAAGCGCCCACTGCCTTGCCTGCGACAGAGCGGACTGTCAAACTGCGTGCCGTGCTGTCAACCGGTTCGACACGGTTCGCGTTTGATTCCACATGAGGGCAAGGACGCAAGCCCCTGTACCATAGTGGCGTGCAGCATGTGTCCGATGAGCGTTTTTTCAGATAAAGGGTTTTCAATTCGGACCGTATACGGTAAACTGCTGACGCTTGCAGATCGCGTTTGTTTGTGCTGCATCAACAATCCAGCCACGCTGGAACTTGAAAGGAGCATGAGATATGAAAAAACTTGTTGTCTTGATCAGTATTATGGCTGTCGCGGCAGCCGGGTGTGCGACGAAGGCCCAGACGGGCGCCGCCGTCGGCACCGGACTCGGTGCGGCGGTTGGGGCCGGACTTGGCCAGGCAATCGGGCGGAGCACCGAAGCCACCCTGATCGGCGCCGCTGCCGGTGCGGTTGCCGGGGGGCTTGCCGGGACCGCGATCGGCAACTACATGGACAAGCAGGAAGCCTCCATGCGCCAGGCCCTCGCAGACACCGAGGCGGCCAGCATCAAGCGCGACCAGGAAGTCCTGGCACAGGCTGACGCAAGCAGTACCCAGAAATCGGTCGAAGTCCTGACGGTTACGTTCAAATCGGATTTCCTTTTTGCGGTGAATTCAGCGACGATCCAACCCGGAGCCTATGATGAACTGAACCGGGTCGCCGGTGTCCTCAGGCAATATCCGCAGACCACCGTGCAGATTGCCGGCCATACTGACAGCAGCGGGGCGGAAGACTACAACCAGAAGCTTTCCCAGCGGCGTGCCGAGGCAATAAAAAGCGCTCTGGTCGGGGCCGGAGTCGACCCGGCACGGCTGATGACCATCGGTTATGGCGAGAGTAAGCCCATCGCACCCAATTCCACCGAGGCCGGCCGGCAGCAGAACCGGCGCGTCGAACTCCGCATCATTCCCCAGACACAGTAACGGATACGGCCCGAAGGTCAGCCGATGACACCTGTCGGCACAACGAGGGGGGCTGCTCAGCCCCCCTCGCGCCGTTTTCGCCTCTTTTCATGATTGATGTGAATATCGCCTGAATACGTAACGGATTCAGGCATCACTTTGCAGCATGCTTCCTCTTGCTGATCTTTTCGTGAGCAGTGTTCATTTTCTGCCCCCCATGTGGTGACCTGCTGCAAGCTTTCAGCGAAATTCTCTGATTCGAAATATTCAGTCATGGCCTCTGCAAGCCTGCCACATCATTGCCAGTGGTTCACTGTTGCCGCCAAGACTATATTTGGCACGATTGATGCAATATATGAATTAACAGGTAAAAGGGTTGATCCCACAGTGAAGTTGCATGACGAAAAAGGGCCGCTCTGGCGGAAAGGAGGCATGAACATGGGAGAAAGACAGGGAAAAGCCAAAATAGCACTGAAGGGCGTTCTCATTACCCGCAAGGATGGTTCGGTTCGATGCCCCTACGACGTCGTAGTGGGAACATGGGAAGAAACGGACGCCATACTCAAACTCTGGGCAAAGGCTTCGTGCGGAAACGCCGGTTATGAGACCTGCGATTTCCGGGTCGTGTTCGAGGATGGCAACAGTTATGCAGGAACCCACTACCTCAGGCAGCAGGACTGTTTCCTGCGAAACATCCTGGCGACCCACATTCACAGAATCTGCGATGAAACAAGAATCGGCTGGGATGCTGATGCGTTCCTGGCCAGGTATGACATCCCCCGTGCGGCATGAACCGAGAATGCACGCTGCAATTCAAACCGCACACGGGCAACTCCTCAGGGAGAAGCCCGTGTGCACGTCCGCTGCATTTTTTTCACACTTCCTCGTCTGATTCAGAGCTGTAATCAAAAATCAATTATGCCCTCGCAATATTAAAATAGTATCTGGTAGTATAGAGAAAACTTTTTATCGTGCATATGGTCGTATCGCGGGTACACGTCCACATGGACGGTTTTCCGCTTCTGCCGTTTTCTCGCCCTTATTGACAGGATGATTCAATGGTGGCCTGAAACAGGAAAGTGTTTGTTTCGAATGCTCAAAGAAGAGCATTCAGAATAACCCGCAAACCTGCGGTTTCCATTCAATGCCAAAGGTGGAACCATGAAGACCGTTTTGATAATCGATCACGGTGAGCGCTGCCCGGAAGACGCGCTGACACTGCTTCGGGCGAGTGGCTATGCCGTTGAGCTGTCGACCCCGGATGAGGCGTTGCGGAGCGGACCGGAGCCCGAAACTTCCAGGAGAGTGCCTGGCGGGCAGGAGCGGATCTCCGAGGAACTGCGCCAGGCCAGCCTGGTGATGGAAAACAGCCCGGTGGTTCTGTTCCGCTGGCGGGCCGAAGAGGGGTGGCCGGTGGACTTGGCGTCGACCAATGTCTCCCGCTTCGGATACGCCAAGGAAGAGCTGCTGAGCGGAGCGGTCCCCTTTTCAGCGCTCGTGCACCCCGATGATCTGGAGCGGGTGGCCCAGGAGGTTGGGGGCTACTCAGCTGCGGGGTGCGACAGCTTCCAGCAGGAATATCGGATCGTCACCAGGGGGGGGAAGTCCGCTGGATTTACGACCGCACGCAGATCGAACGTGATACTGACGGAGCGGTCACCCACTATCAGGGGATCGTCCTTGACATCACTGAGCGAAGGCAGGCTGAAGAGGCTCTGCGGGAGAGCGAGGATTGGCTGCGGAGCATATTCCTGGTGGCGCCCATCGGCATCGGAGTGGTGCGCGACAGGCTCCTGTTGACAGTTAACAGCCGTATCTGTGAGATGACCGGCTATACCCGGGAAGAGCTGGTGGGCGGAAATGCCCTCATGCTGTACCCTGACCCGGAAGAATTCGAGCGTGTCGGACGGGACAAGTACCGCCAGATAAGGGAAAAAGGCACGGGCACCATTGAGACCCGCTGGCGGAAAAAGGACGGTTCGCTCATCGATATTCTCCTTGCTTCGACACCCATGCACCCGTCCGATCTGTCAAAGGGGGTGACGTTTACCGCATTGGACATTACCGAACGCAAGCGCGCCGAGGAAAAACTGCGCCAATCAGAGGCAACATTTTCTTCCGCGTTCCGCACTTCTCCCGACTCGGTGAATATCAACCGTCTTGAAGACGGGCTTTACCTGGATGTTAACGAAGGATTCTGCACGATTACGGGTTACCAGCCTGAAGAAGTGATCGGCAGGACTTCGCAGGAACTGGGACTCTGGGTGAACCGGGGAGACCGGGAACGTCTGGTGGCGGAAATAAACCGCTGCGGCTACGTCACGGACCTGGAGGCGGAATTCAGGAAAAAGGACGGATCAGTTCTGACGGGACAGCTGTCCGCGCGGGTCATCGAGATCGAAGGAGAACCCTGCATAGTCAACATCGTCCGGGATGTCACGGAAAAACGTCGTGTTGACGAGCTGATGCGGGCCTCCCTCGAAGAGAAAACGGTCCTCCTGCAGGAAATTCACCACCGGGTGAAGAACAATCTCCAGATCATCTCCTCCTTGCTCGAATTGCAGTCAGGGCTCATCGTTGATGAGCAATTCAGGAGATATGTCCTGGACAGCCAGAACCGGATCATGGCCATGGCGCTGGTTCATGAGAAACTGTACCAGTCCGAGTGTTTTGCCGCCATTGATTTCGGGGACTATATCGACGACCTGGCCCACGCCCTGTTTGCGGGATATGTGAAGGATTCTCAGTTGGTACAGATAAGGGTCGACGCCGGTGATTTTTCACTGGGGATCGACGAGGCGATCCCGTGCGGCCTCATCGTGAACGAGCTGGTTTCCAATTCCCTGAAGCATGCCTTCCCCTCCGGCAGGAGAGGGCACATCACGGTCCAGAGCCATGCCGGCGCTGACGGCCGCATTACGCTGAAAGTGGCGGATACCGGCATCGGGCTGCCGCCGTTGCTGGATTTCGACACTACCGAGACGCTGGGATTGCAGTTGGTCGCCATGCTCGTGAAACAGCTGAAAGGCACGGTTGAAATGAACTCCGGACAGAGCGGCACGGTATTTGTCATAACGTTTCCCGGTGCCTTGCCGCAGAAGGTCGTTGGTCCGGGACGGACCAGTTGGGGTCGTCATTCCACGCGATACTGAAACAGGGTGCTTCGATGAAGAAAACAGTTGTAATCGATGATAACGGCCAGGGTTTCGAGCAGCTTGCGATGCTTCTCCACGGCCACGGTTTTTCGTTGTGTGAGGCTGAACGTGCAAACGGGATGCTGAATGAGCCGAAGTTGCCGGATCAGAGCGGTGCGGGACTCTTTGACTATGCCCCCATCGGCATTTTCCGCTCGACGCTGGACGGCAAGCTGGTGGACGTCAACCCGGCGATGGCTCGACTGCTGAAATATGACTCCCCTGCGGAAATGATCAGCGTGGTAAACCGCTCCAACATGGCGGAGGCTGTCTATGTCAATCCGGCCCGTCGGCGGGAGGTAATTGAGAATGCCATTGCCTGCAGGGGCTGGCAGGTTTTCGAGGAGATGTTCCGCTGCAGGGACGGCAGTGTCATTACGTGCAACTTCCATTTCCGCGCGGTTCCGGGGCAAGCAGGCTCTTCCTGGATGTTCGAAGCGTTCCTCGAGGACGTGTCCGCGCGCAAGCAGGCGGAAGTATCCCTCAAGCTGAGCCAGTTCATCATTGACAATGCTTCGATCGGCATCATGCGCGGAGATCACGAAGGCAGGATTCTGTCGGTTAATGAGTATTGGGCCAACTTCCTCGGCTACACCCCGGAAGAGCTTTGCTCCATGAGCTACTTCGACATCGATCCCAACCTTACGCCCGAATTCTGGCGCGCGCACCGGGAAATCCTGACGTCCACCGGTTTCAACACCTTCGAATCGCACCACCGGCGCAAGGACGGAACAGTCTTTCCTGTCCAAGTCGCGGTCAATTACCTGAATTTCGGGGGCCAGGAATTCAGCTGTTCTTTTGCCATGGACATTACCGCGCGGAAGCAGGCTGAAGAGGCGGTGCGCGCCAAGACCGAGGAGCTGGACCGCTACTTCACGCGCGCCCTGGACCTGTTGTGCATCGCTGATACGGACGGTTACTTCAAGAGATTGAACCAAGCGTGGGAAACGTCACTGGGTTACGGGATCGCCGAACTGGAGCAGAGCTGTTTTCTCGACTACGTTCACCCGGAGGATATGGGTGCGACCCTGGAGGCAATCGCCCGCCTCGATGACCAGCAGGAAATTCCCAGTTTTGTCAACCGTTATCGTGCCCAGGACGGCTCGTACCGCTGGATCGAGTGGCGCTCATTCCCGGAGGGCAAGCGTATCTATGCCATCGCACGGGACATTACCGACCGGAAGCGGGTGGAGGAAGCCTTGCGGTTGGCCAACGAAGTAGTGGAAAACAGCCCGATGGTGCTGTTCCGCTGGAAGGCGGCCGAAGGGTGGCCCGTCGAGACGGTCTCCAGCAATGTTGCCAGGTTCGGTTACACTCCTGAAGAGCTCCTTTCCGGAACGGTGTCCTTTTCTTCCCTGGTGCACCCGGATGATCTTGAACGGGTTGTCGCGGAGGTTGAAGATTTCTGCCGCCGCGGCGAAGACCGTTTCCAGCAGGAATACCGGATCGTCACCCGGGAAGGGGAAGTCCTCTGGGTCGACGACCGGACGGTGATCGAGCGGGATGCCGGGGGGAGGATCACCCATTTCCAGGGTGTGCTGATGGATATTTCGGACCGGAAGCGCACCGAGAACGTCATCACGGCGCGCATGCGCCTGCTTCAGTTCGCGGCGACCCACTCGGTGGAAGACCTCCTCCAGGCAACCCTGGACGAGGCGGAAAAGCTGACCGGCAGCTGCATCGGCTTCTACCACTTCCACTTCCTGGAACCGGACCAGAAGACCCTGTCGCTGCAGAACTGGTCGACCAGGACCAAGAATGAGTTCTGCAAGGCGGAAGGGAAAGGGCTCCACTATGATGTTGCCTCTGCCGGCGTCTGGGTTGACTGCATCCACCAGCGCCGGCCGGTGATCCACAATGACTATGCCGCTCTGCCCCATCGCAGGGGTTTGCCGCCCGGCCATGCGCCGGTGGTGCGCCAACTGGTGGTACCGGTTTTCCGCGGCGGCACCATCGAGGCCATTTTCGGCGTGGGGAACAAGCCGCACGATTATACCAGCCATGATGTGGAAACGGTTTCCCTGCTGGCTGACCTCGCCTGGGGTATCGTCGGACTGAAAAGGGCGGAAGCGGCGCTCAGCGAATCGGAGCGGAGATGCAGCACGATTATCGAGAACGCCCCATTGGGCATAGCTCGTGCCGACAGGGAAGGAAAGCTGCTCAGGGCCAATCCGGCCTTTGCGGGAATCCTGAAATACGATTCTCCGGAGGAACTCCTGGAAACCGTCAACCGTTCCAGCATCCATGAAGCGCTTTTTGTTGACCCTGAACGGCGGGAAACAATCATTGGGGAGATTTTTGCAGGGAATTCGTGGCATGTCTTTGAGAACCGCTACCGCTGCAAGGACGGCAGCGTCATCACGTGCAAGGTCCATTCGCGCCGGGTGCTCGATCCGGCAGGAAAGGAGAGCGAATTCGAGAGTTTCCTGGAAAACATCACGGAGCGCCTGGAAGCTGAGAAGGCCTTGAAGGAAAGCGAGGAGAAGTTCCGCGTCCTGGCGGAGACATCCCCTTCGGCAATCGCGCTCTATCAGGAAGAAGAGGTCATCTACATCAACTCGACAGCGTCCCGGCTCATGGGCTATACGGTGGAGGAGCTGTCCCGGCGAAGTTTCTGGGACTTCGTGCACCACGATTTCAAGGATCTGGTCCGGGAGCGGGGGCTTGCCCGCATGCGGGGCGAAGCGGTGCCGGAGCAGTATGAATGCAAGTTCGTCACCAAGGACGGCAGGGAGCTGTGGGTGCTCATGGCAGTGGGGCGCATAGAATACAATGGGAGGCCCGCCGGTATCGTGACCCTGGTGGATACGACGGAAGCGAAGCTGGCGGACGAGCGGATCCGGGCTTCCCTCGCGGAGAAAGAAGTGCTGCTGAAGGAGGTCCACCACCGGGTGAAGAACAACCTGCAGATCATCTCTTCTCTTCTCGATCTCCAATCTGAATACATCAGGGACGAGGAGTCCCGGGCCTTCATCAGGGAAAGCCAGAGCCGGATCAGGTCCATGGCGCTCATCCACCAGAAGCTGTACCAGTCGGAGAGGTTCGCATTCGTGGATTTTCGGGAATACATCGAGGAGCTGGTCGAAGATTTGTTTGTCAGCTATGCCAGGGGGCCTCAACAGGTCCGGCTGAACGTCAGCGTTGGAGACGTTACGCTGGGGATGGACGAGGCCATTCCCTGTGGCCTCATCGTAAACGAGCTGGTTTCCAATTCCCTGAAGCACGCCTTTCCCGGCGGCCGGAAAGGGACACTGACGGTCAGCTGCCATGCCGGAGAAACCGGGGAGATCGCGCTGACGGTTGCGGATACCGGTGTCGGCCTGCCGCCCGGGTTTGACTGCAGAAATGCCGAGACGCTGGGATTGCAGCTGGTTACCATGCTTGTCAGGCAGCTCGGGGGGCAGATGGCAATCGACGGAGTGGGCGGCGGAACGGCGGTTACCATCAGGTTTAGCAGCCGCAGGTCCGCGTGAGCGGGCTCGGCCGGAATCCCCTGACTGCGGGTTGAGATCGTAGCCATGCTTTGTGAAACAAAAGCGTTGGAACGGGAAAGTGGATGGCAGGGGTGGGGAGATGCGGTCTCCATGCCAGGAGAACAGAGGAGCTCAGCGTATGTTTGATGGTCCGGTTATGGATCCTGACGCGCCACAGGAAGACAGATATTCGCGGATATTCCAGCTGTTGCCGGATGCCGTTCTCGTGGCGCGCGCCGACGACGGCACGGTCATGGAGGTAAACAGGGCCTTCGAGGAACTGACCGGCTATGGGCCGGACTCTATCGTGGGGAAACCCGTTTTGACCATGGTTTCCTTTCTCGACCCGGACCTGTGGCATCGGATGTGGGGCGAGTTCCAGACGAATGGAGAGGTTTGCGGCCTGGGGACGAGGCTCCTGCGTCGGGATGGACGTAGTGCCTTTGTACGGATATCCATGCGCCCTGTCGAGATCGACGGCTTGTCCTGCTGCATCGCAACCATTCATGAAAGCTCCGGATCCGCCATCACGGAAACGGGGCAGCAGGGTTGCCACGATGAATCGTTCCACCAGTTGGGGAACCCTTTTCTGCCTGATGTGGACATCGATAAGGAGGACGTGGGAAATCTGGTCGACTTCCAGGCTCTCCAGCAGTTGATGAACTCCTTTTACAAAGCGACCGGCATTGCTACAGCCATAACCGACCTCAACGGCAACGTCCGGGTCGCAACCGGCTGGCAGGACATCTGCGTCAGGTTCCACCGCCTCCATCCCGAGACCCTTGCGAACTGCAAAGAAAGCGACACGTGTCTTGCCGCCACTGTCAAGGAGGGGGATTACGCTCTCTATAAATGCAAAAACGGTTTGTGGGACCTGGTGACCCCCATCGTTGTCAGCGGCAGGCACATCGCCAATTTTTTTCTCGGCCAGTTTTTTTTCGCTGACGAAGTTCCGGATTACGACTTCTTCCGCAAACAGGCTGAACGGTACGGCTTTGATACCGGGGAGTACCTTGCCGCGCTGGACAGGGTGCCGCGCTGGAGCCGGGAACTCGTTGAAAACGTCCTGGAGTTCAATTCCCGGCTGGCCATGCTCATATCCAGGCTCAGTATCGGGAACATCAGGTTGACCCGGGCCCTGGCAGAGCGGAAAAGGTTCGAGGATGAGCTGCTCCTTTCCAAGTTCTGCATCGACAATGCGGGCATCGGCATTTACCAGACCTTTGAGCAGTACATCTACAGCGCCAACGGCTTTGCCTGCAGGAGCCTGGGGTATTCACTCGAGGAATTGCGCTCCATGAGCGTCTTTGACATTGATCCGGCTGTCACGATTGAAAAACTGCACGAAATCAGGGATACGCTGGAGGCGACCGGGACCGTGACGCACGAGACGGTGCACCGACGCAGGGACGGTTCAGTGTATCCTGTTGAAATAACGTCGAACTTGGTGGAATTCAATGGCAAGCAGTATGGCATCTCGTTCGTGAAGGACATAACCGAGCGAAAACAGGCAGAGGAAGCGCTCCGTGAAAGCGAGCAGAAGTTTCGCGTGCTTGCGGAGACCTCTCCGACGGCAATTGCCGTCTATCAGGGAGACCGGTTTGTCTACGTCAATCCGTCGGCTGTCCGTTTGTTTTGCTATGACGAGGATGAGCTGCTGGCCATGAAGACAGGGGACCTGGCTCACCCGGAGTGTCGGGCGATGATCATGGAGCGGGGGATTGCCCGGCAGCGGGGCGAAACGGTTCCCTGCAGGTACGAGCACCGGTTCGTCCGCAAGAACGGTGAAACGGGATGGGTCATGGTCTCGGCCGGAACCATCGAATACGGCGGGAAGCCGGCCGGGATCGCCACGTTTGTCGATATCACCGAAAGCAAGTGTGCCGAAGAGAAAATGAAGGCTGCCTTTGCCGAAAAGGTGGTCCTGCTCCGTGAGGTCCACCACCGGGTGAAGAACAACCTGCAGATCATCTCCTCCCTGCTCGACCTGCAATCCGATTACCTGGGGGACGAGCAGTCCCGGGCCATCATCAGGGAAAGCCAGAACCGGATCAGGTCCATGGCGCTCATTCACCAGAAACTGTACCAGTCGGAAAGTTACGCCTTCGTGAATTTCCGGGAATACATCGAGGAACTGGCCACGGACCTGTTTGTCACCTATGCCCGGGAGCCGCACCTGATTCAATTGAATGTTGCCGTGGGTGACGTCACGCTGGGGATGGACGACGCCATTCCGTGCGGCCTCATCGTGAACGAACTGGTCTCCAATTCCCTCAAGCATGCCTTTCCAGATGGGCGGAGAGGGGTGATATCAGTACAGTGCCACACCGTGGATGATGGCCGGGTTGCTCTGACGGTAGCGGATACCGGCGTCGGACTGCCTTCCGGTTTCGACTGCGGGAACACCGAGTCGCTGGGATTGCAGCTGGTGGATATGCTGGTCAGGCAGCTGGCGGGCACAGTGACCATCGACGGTAACCGTGACGGTACGGTCGCATCAGTCGTGTTTCCCGTGAAAAGGCCGGTCTGAAATGACGTGCCCCTGAACACCGTGAGGATAGGCATGACCTTTGCTCCAAAAAGGGAATTGGAGACTGCATGAAAAGATTGCTGGAATTAGAGGTGGCCGGGCAGGACAGGGATGCCGTCCTGAAACTTCTCCGGGATAACGGCTATGCTGCGCGCGATGTTACGGAAAAGACGCTCGACGCACGGCTGCTCCTTACCCAGCACTGCGTTGACCATGCTCCCGTCGACATCTCGCTGCTTGAACCCGCTACGGCAAGAATCACGTATGCAAACGAGGCGATGTGCGGCAACCTGGGGTATACACCTGAGGAGCTGGTTGCCAAAACAGCACTGGACCTGGACCCGTCCCTCACCGTTGAGCGGGTTGCGGAGTTTGAAAGACGGTTTGCCGCCGGAGATGCCGTTCCGCCCTTCGAAACGGTTCATCGGCGCAAGGATGGAACCCTTTTCCCCATCGAAAACGTCCTCAAGCGGATAAAATTTGCGGGCCTGGATGTGGTGATGTGCTTTGCCCAGGACATCACCAAGCGCAAACAGGCGGAAAACATGCTGAAGGAACAAGTGCATTTCGTTCAGCAATTGCTCGATTCCATTCCTGTGCCGGTTTTCTTCAAGGATGCTGAAGGATGCTATCTGGGGTGCAATTCGGCTTTCGAAACATTTTTCGGCCTGTCAAGGAGTCAGGTGGTGGGCAAGAACGTTTACGCGATTGCCCCGAAGGAACTGGCCGACATCTACCATGATTCCGATGCACTGTTGTTAAGAAACCCCGGCACGCAGCTCTATGAAGCCGTCATCGAGCACAGCGATGGTTCACGGCATGATGTGGTATTCAACAAGGCCACCTTTGTCGACAGCGATGGCCGTGTCGCCGGCATTGTGGGTGCAATAGTCGAGATCACGGAACGGAAGAACGTGGAAAAAAGGTTGCAGGCTTCCCTCGTTGAAAAGGAGGTCCTGCTGAAGGAAGTCCATCACCGGGTCAAGAACAACCTGCAGATCATCAGCACCCTGCTGGACCTGCAGAGCGAAACCATGCACGACGAGCGGCTGCTGGGCGTTTTCCGGGAAAGCCAGGACCGGATACAGACCATGGCGCTCGTGCATGAGAAGCTGTACAAGTCGAAGGATCTTGCGTCCATAGACTTCACATCCTACATCGAGGATCTGCTGTCCTTTCTCTTCTCCTCATATGAAGGCGGCACGGGAAGGATCTCGCTCCTGGTGGATGTCGGCAAGGTGGCTTTGGATATCGATTGGGCCATCCCGTGCGGCCTGATCATCAACGAACTGGTATCGAATGCGCTGAAATACGCATTCCCCGATGACCGTAGGGGTGAAATTGCCATCTGTTTTGTCGTTGACGAGGATGACTGGATAACGTTAAAGGTTTCCGACAACGGGATCGGCTTTCCGCCCGCATTGGATCCATGGCAGACCGAGACTCTGGGTCTGCAACTGGTGCGCCTGCTCGTCCAGCAGTTGCAGGGTGAGATTTCCCTGGCGCAGCAGGGCGGCACGATATTCACCATAAGGTTTTGGGGGCGGCGGGCAAGAAATTAGAATATTGGGCGGAAACAAGGCGGCAATCGGAGGAGAATCGTCATGACCGAAGAGCATACCGGCACGATCCTGGTAGTGGATGACAGCCCTGGGAATATCACCCTTCTGTCCGACATGCTGACGCAACGGGGGCACAAGGTGTACTCGGCCGAGGACGGCCTCCTGGCTTTGCGAATGGTCAAGTCCGCCCAGCCGGACCTTGTCCTGCTCGACATCGTCATGCCCAATATGGACGGGTTCAAGGTATGCCAGTACCTGAAAGCCGGTGTTGATACCCGCGATATTCCGGTCGTGTTCATGACTTCCCTGGCGGACACGAGGGACAAGGTCAGAGGGTTCCGGCTGGGGGCCGCCGATTACATTACCAAGCCGTTTCAGTCTGAAGAGGTGCTCGCCCGGGTGGATACCCTGCTGGCGCTTCACACCCTCCGTAAACGGCTCGTGGTGCAGAATGCGGAGCTGGTCCGCTCCAACAGGGAACTGGCAGACCTCAATGAAGCCCTGGGAGGCCAGATAGTGCAGCACAGAAAGATGGAGCTGGCCCTTCATGAGAGCGAAGAGCAGCTGCGGACCCTGATCAACGCCATGCCGGATATCGTCGCCTTCAAGGACGGCGAGGGGCGGTGGCTGGAGGCAAACGATTTCGACCTCAGGCTCTTTCAGCTGGAAGGTGTTGATTACCGTGGTAAGAAGGACTCCGAACTGGCGGCTTACAGCACCTTTTATCATGATGCTTTCCAAGGGTGCGAAGCGTCCGACGAGCTGGCCTGGCAGGCCCGGTCCGCCAGCCGCGCGGATGAGGCCATCCCGCGGCCCAGCGGCCCGCCGATGGTTTTCGATGTCATCAAGGTGCCCATGTTTCATCAGGACGGACGGCGCAAGGGCCTGGTGGTGGTCGGCCGCGACATTACCGAGCGCAAGCGGGTCGAGGCGGAACTGAAGCGCTATCAGGAGCAGCTGGAGCACCTTGTGGACGAGCGCACCGCAGAGCTTGCCCAGACCAACAGCCACCTGCAGGCCGAAGTTGCCGAACGGAAGCATGCCGAGGAACTGGTCAAAGCCTCGCTGGCGGAAAAGGAAGTCCTGCTGAAGGAAGTTCATCACCGGGTCAAGAACAACCTGCAGATCATATCGACATTGCTCGATCTGCAGACCGAGTCGATTCATGATGACCACGCGCTCAAGTCCTTCAGGGACAGCCAGGACCGGATAAAAGCCATGGCATTGATTCATGAGCGGCTCTACCAGTCACGTGATCTGGCCTCAATCGACTTTGCCGAGTACGTGAACAACCTGGCGGGGTTCCTTTTCCATTCCTATGTGCAGGACCCGGAGCAGATCAGCCTGAGCATTGATGTGGGCGATGTGGTTCTCGAAATTGACGAGGCGATTCCGTGCGGGCTCATTATCAACGAACTGATAACCAATTGCCTGAAGCACGCGTTCCCCGAAGGCAGAAAAGGGGAAATCGCGATTATCTGCCATGTCGGCGGCAACGGTCTGGTTACGTTAGAGGTTGCCGATACCGGAATCGGCCTGCCTGCGGGCCTTGACCTCCACACTGCCGGATCGCTGGGACTGCAGATCGTGGCGATGCTTGTAAGGCAGCTTCGGGGAAATGTCGAGATGAGAAGCTGCAACGGTGCATCGTTCATCATCACGTTCGCGTCGAATTTTCGCGGGTAGCTGAAGGGAATAGGGAGCAGACTGCTCATTTTTCTACACTTTTTGCCGCACCAGCCGATAAGATAAGGGGAGCGGATTCGTTGCGCCAGGTGTTTTCCCATGCTGCGAACCACGTGGTGCTCTGTATCTGATAATGGGCGATCTTTTCCTGAACGGCGTATTTCATTAAAATGTAAAGCTGGTATACTTTTCAGCAAACAGGGAGGCCGCGACTGATTACGGAAACGGGAGTAATGGATATGACCGACACAACTGCGACCGACAGAAAAACGACGATACTGGTCGTCGAGGATGAGCTCATCATCGCCAAGGGCATCGAAAAACGACTGAAGGCGCTCGGCTATAACGTAGCGGGCATTGTCCCTTCCGGTGAGGAGGCAGTGGAAGTCGCCGTGAGAGCAGTCCCCGAGCTGGTGCTCATGGACATCTGCCTCCAGGGGGGGATGGACGGGGTGACCGCGGCCGAGAAGATCAGGGCGGCAGTCGACATTCCCGTGGTCTATCTCACCGCCTATGCGGATCCCGACTCCCTCGGGCGCGCAAAGCTGACGGAACCGTTCGGCTATATTGTCAAGCCATTTCAGGATATTACATTAAGATCCACAATTGAGATGGCGCTCTACAAACATCGCATGGAGAGCAAATTGCGGCGCAGCCGGCAATGGCTGGCCACGATCCTCAGGAGCATCGGCGACGCTGTTATCGCAACCGACAGCACGGGATTGATAACGTTCATGAACCCGGTAGCCCAGGCACTGACCGGCTGGAGCCAGGACGAGGCGCTGGGCAGGGATCTGAATGAGGTCTTCATGGTGCGGGATGACGGGCCGATCGGTATCCTGGGCAACATAGTGCCCAAGGATATCAACAATGGCACGTCTGTCAGCTTTCTCGGCATGACGTACCTCATTGCGAAGGACGGCAGGGAAACGCCGATCGAAGCGAAGGCTACACCCTTCGTCGGTGTCCAGGGCAGCAACACGGGGCTGGTGCTGGTTTTCCTCGACATCACCGAACGCATGCGGACCGAGGAGGCATTGCGCAGGTCCGAGCGGATTCTTTCCCTCAAGAACCAGGTTGCCAATGTTTTCCTCACGGTTGCCGATGATGAGATGTATTCGGAAGTGCTGGGGATCATCATGGAGGCTCTGGAAAGTCCGTACGGCATATTCGGATTTGTCGACGAATCCGGCGATCTGCTGATCCCTTCGCTGACCAAGGGTGTATGGGAGGAGTGCCGGGTCCACGAAAAGACCATCGTCTTTCCCCGTGAGAAGTGGGTCGGCCTCTGGGGGAAGGCTCTCCGCGAGCAGCAGACATTGTTCAGCAATTCGCCGTTTGATGTGCCTGAGGGACATGTCGCTATCAACAATTTCCTGACCGCACCGATTCTGTATCGCGGCCAGACCATAGGGTTGCTTTCCGTGGCCAACAGGGAGCGGGGGTACGACGAAAACGACGAGGAGTTGCTGGAGTCTGTAGCATCCTGCATTGCTCCAATTCTGAATGCACGTTTGCAGAGAGACCGCCAGGAAACGGAACGGAATGTGGCCGAGCAAGCCCTTGCCAACGAGAAGGAGCGATTGGCCGTGACTCTCCGTTCCATCGGTGACGGTGTCATTACCACCGATGACGAGGGCAACATTGTACTATTGAACAAGGCAGCCGAGGAAATGACCGGCTGGAGCCAGGACGAGGCCCGCGGGAAACAGTTCAAGGATGTCTTCAACATTATCAGCGAAAAGACGCGGCTGCCGTGCCGCAATCCCGTGGAACGGGTGATGGACACCGGCGGGATCGTGGAGCTGGAAAACCATACCATACTCATCGCGCGAAACGGCGGGGAGCGCCTGATCTCCGACAGTGCCGCTCCCATTCGCGACCCGGGGAGCAGGATCATGGGGGTGGTGCTGGTTTTCCGCGATGTCACCGAAAAACGGAGGATGGAGCGGGACCTGCTGAAGGCCCAGCAACTGGAATCGATCGGCATCCTGGCAGGCGGGATAGCACATGACTTCAACAATCTCCTGACTGCGGTCCTGGGGAATATTTCGCTGGCGAAAATGTATGTCAAGGAAGGTGACCGGGTCTTCCAGAAGCTGACTGAGGCTGAAAACGCTTCCCTCCGGGCCCGCGATCTCACCCAGCAGCTCCTGACCTTCTCCCGGGGCGGAGCGCCGGTGAAGAAAATGGCCCCTATCGCGGATATCGTGCGGGAGTCCGTTGCCTTCACGCTCAGCGGCTCCAAGACGACCTGCCATTTCGACATCGAGGAAGGATTGTGGTCGACCGCGGTGGACGAGGGACAGTTCAGCCAGGTCATCAACAACCTGGTCATGAATGCGGATCAGTCGATGCCTGCGGGAGGCCTGATCGACGTGGCCTGCGGGAATGTCTGCGTGGGAAGGCAAAGCTTTCTTCCGCTCGAGGATGGCCGATACATCTTCGTTTCCATAAAGGACAACGGCGTCGGCATCCCGGAGGAGTCTCTGGAGAGGATATTCGAACCCTATTTCACGACCAAGAAGAGCGGCAAGGGATTGGGCCTGGCAACGGTCTATTCCATTATCAGGAATCACAACGGGCATATAGCCGTCAGGTCAAAGCTGGGTGAAGGGACGATCTTTACCATCTATCTCCCCTGCACGGATGCCCATGATGCGGCAAATCTTCCGGAAGAGCCCCCGGCCGTCGAGGCGCCGGTCACTACTTCCACCGGGAAGGTCCTGGTGATGGATGACGAGGAGAACATCAG
The DNA here is from genome assembly GCA_002419385.1 of Geobacter sp. UBA5735. GTDB lineage: Bacteria > Desulfobacterota > Desulfuromonadia > Geobacterales > Geobacteraceae > RPRC01. The sequence continues at coordinate 12,341 of DIFZ01000029.1, read as the reverse complement.
GGAGGTTGCCGGTGAAATGCTCTCTTTCCTCGGCTACAATGTTGACTTCGCCAATAACGGAGAAGAGGCCGCGGTCCTCTACCGGAAGGCTCTCGAAACGAATCAGCCCTATTCGGCCGTGCTCATGGACCTGACAATACCCGGCGGAATGGGCGGCAAAGAAGCCATCGGCATTCTCCGGGATATGGATCCGGATGTGAAGGGAATCGTCTCCAGCGGCTATTCGAACAACCCCATCATGGCCGATTACAAGTCATACGGCTTCAGCGGCATCATAACCAAGCCCTACAAGCTGAACGAGCTGAAAAAGGTCCTGGAGCATCTGGTGGCAGCACGCGCCGCCTGATCGTGCAGTTATTCCTTCCCAAGCAGGCCGGATCTATGCTATGCATTTTTCATGTCCTGGAAAATAAAGGAGAAATATCGCGCCGTTCTTGACAGGGAAGAGGGGAAGGTTGCCGGCAACTGGGGCGGCAGGCTGACTGTCTGCCTGGTCTACCCGAACCGGTACGCAACCGCCATGGGCAACCTGGGGTTTCAGACGGTCTACTCCCTCATCAACGGTTTCCCCGATGCGATCTGCGAACGCGCTTTCCTTCCCGATGATGCCGAAGCGGCTGAGTACCGGCGATCCGGCTCCCGCCTGTTTTCCCTCGAATCCCAGCGGCCCCTGTCCGAGTTCGATATTGTCGCCTTTTCCGTTTCCTTCGAAAATGACTACCTGAACATCCCCAATATCCTCGCTCTGGCCGGAATCCCTCCCCGCGCAGCCGACCGTCCGTGCTCGTTTCCACTGCTGATCGCCGGAGGCGCTGCACTCTTCCTCAACCCCGAGCCGGTTGCGGACTTCATGGACCTCGTCTGCGTGGGGGAAGCCGAGCCGCTGCTGCCTGCTCTCCTCGATATGGTGCGTGCGTCGCGGGGCGGAGGACGCGAAGGCTTCCTGGTGCAGGCTGCCGGAATGCCTGGATTCTATGTGCCCGGCCTCTACCGGCATTCCTATGCCGGAACCAGGGTGACCGCCATCGAAAACCATCCCGGAGCGGCATTCCCGGTCAGGCGGGTCTGGGATCCCGAACTGGGCCAGGCGGCTGTATCGTCAGTGCTGTTTTCTCCTGACATCGAGTTCTCCGACATGTATCTCATCGAGGTTTCGCGGGGCTGTCCCCGGGGGTGCCGTTTCTGCGCCGCCGGTTTCATCTACCATCCCTACCGGCAGCGGCCCCTGGAACTTCTGCGTGACGAGGCGGCACACGGCCTGAGCCTGAAGCGCAGGATCGGCCTGGTGGGGGCTGCGGTATCGGATCACCCGGACCTGGGTGAGCTGTGCCGGTGGATTGTTGACCAGGGAGGGAAGGTTTCCGTTTCTTCGCTCCGCATCGATGCGCTGGACGACGGTCTGCTCGATGCCCTTCACGCCAGTGGCCACAAGACGGTGGCCCTTGCCCCGGAGGGCGGTTCCCAGCGTCTGCGCGACCTGATCCGCAAGGGGATAAACGAGGAGCAGATACTGGATGCCTGCGACAGGCTGATCGGCAGGGACATGCTCAACCTCAAGCTGTATTTTATCGTCGGCCTCCCGACGGAAACCATGGCCGACCTGGAGGAAATGGTTGCGCTGATCGGAAAGATCAGGGAACGGGTCATCTCCGCTGCCAGGAAGAACCGGCGGCTGGGTTCGATCCTCCTCTCGGTGAACCCGTTCGTTCCCAAACCTTTCACGCCCCTCCAATGGTGCGGCATGGAAGTCCTCCCGTCTCTGGAAAAGAAGTATGCCTTCCTGCGTCGCGCGGTTGGCAGGCTTTCCAATGTGAAGATACAGCTGGAAAGCCTGCGCGAGGCCTATCTGCAGGCTCTCCTGTCCCGGGGGGACAGGCGGCTCGGGGTTCTCCTGCTGAGAACCCTTGAAACGGGCAGCTGGAAACGGGCCGCCCGGGAACTGTCCCTTGACACCGACACCCTTGTGCACCGGAACATTCCCCTGGATGAGATGCTTCCCTGGGACATGATCGATGACGGGCGCCGGGATGTGCTGGTGCGGGAATTCGAGAAAGCATTCTCCAGCTGTTGAAAAACCGCATCCGGGAGGCTGCCGGAACCCGCCGCCGGTCAACCGCACTGCTCCAATCATAGAATTGCCTGATATTGCTTAAAAAATCCACTTCACGCCAGGTGCCCTCCTCCACTATCTTTGCCTTTACAAGAGAAGCCGCCCTTTGTTACTATTGCTCCGGTAATGATAATCAGTCGTCTGGAAATACACGGTTTCAAATCGTTCGCCGACAAGATATCCCTCGACTTCCAGAAGGGTATCACCGCGGTGGTGGGGCCAAACGGCTGCGGTAAGTCCAATATCGTCGACGCAATCCGCTGGGTGATGGGAGAACAGTCAGCCAAGACTCTTCGCGGCAAGAGCATGGAGGACACCATCTTCGGCGGCAGCGAGTACCGCAAGCCGCTGGGCATGACGGAAGTATCGCTGTTTTTTTCAACCGATGACGGCCGAATTCCCGCGAAATATTTGAATTACAGTGAAATTCAGGTGACCCGCCGCCTCTATCGCGATGGCGAAAGCGAGTACCTGCTGAACGGGACGCCCTGCCGTCTTCTGGACATATCCGAGCTTTTCATGGATACGGGGGCAGGCGCCAAGGCATACTCGATCATCGAGCAGGGCAAGATCGGGATGATCCTGAGTTCGCGGCCGGAAGAACGCCGTTTCATCATCGAAGAGGCCGCGGGGGTTACCAAATTCAAAGCCCGCAAACAGGTGGCCCTGAAGAAAATCGAGGCGACACGGCAGAATCTCCTCCGCATCGGCGATATCATTGCTGAAATCCGCCGCCAAATGTCTTCTCTCCAGCGCCAGGCCAAGAAAGCGGAAAAGTTCAGGGAATACCGGGAGGAGTTGAAAGAGATCGAACTCCGCTTCGCTGTCTCGGCGTTCCGTTGTCTGGAAGGGGAGTTGAAGCTGGCGGAAGCCGAGGCGTCTTCCCTCCAGGACCGGCTGGCCGGAAATTCATGCGAACTGGGGGCTTCCACCGCACATCTCGAAGAGAAAAGGACTGTCCTCCTCGAGACGGAAAAGGCGCTGGCTGAAATCCAGGAAGAATGCTTCCGCCTGCGTGGGGATCTCTCGGGCGTCGAGAACAGGGTTTCCTATGAGAAGAAGGAGCTGGCGGGGCTGGAGGAGCGAATCGCCCGTTCGTCAGCCGAGCTGGACTCCATGCGGGGCAGGATTGCCGAAGCGGAAGACGAGCGGCAGCGGCTGCAGGAACAGGTGGAAGAGCTGAAGGTTTCCCATGCCGGAGAGAAGGAGGCCCTGGCCGATTCTGAAGGATTGCTCGAGCGGATGATGGAGGAGGAACGGGTCATGTCCCGCCTTCAGGAAGAGCGTCGGCGGGGGCTTTTCGGCCTGCTTGCCGAGATATCCCATTTCAATAACCTCTCTGCGAATGCGGCAAAACGGAAGGATGTCCTGACGGAGCAGGCGGAGCGCAACCGTCGCGAGGTCCTGGGAATCACCGAGAAGCTGCATGAGGCGGGGACACGAGTCGCTGAGTTGGAATTGGCCCACGAAGGGCACTCGGAGACCAGGAAAACCCTGGAAAGGAACCAGGCTGCCCTGCGGTTGAGGGAGGCTGAACTTCTCGAGAGACTGGAAGAAGTGGAGAGCAGTTACCAGGGTGAGCGGGACCGGTTGAGCAAGACGGCTTCCCGTCTGCATTCGTTGCAGGAGCTCGAAGCCCAGTTCGCGGGATACGGCCAGGGTGTCCGTACGCTCATGCTGGCTGACAGGTTCAGGGGACGGCTCCAGGGGGTCGTTGCCGATTTCCTCGAGGTGGGTGAGGAGAATGAGGTACCGCTTGAAGCGGCTCTTGCGGAACGGCTCCAGTATATTGTCTGCGAAGACGAGCAGGATGCGCGGGAGGCGATCTCCCATCTGCGGGAAGGCAATGGCGGGCGTTGCGGACTGATTGTCAGAAGCCTCCGGCCGTTGTCCGGATGCCCGTCGCCGCACGGCACGGAGCGGCTTCTTGACCGGCTTGCCGTCCGGCCGGAAAACATCGGCATGGTTCAAGCGCTCCTGGCTGACACGTTCCTTGCGGAAAGCCTCGATTCGGCCCTGAAGCTCAGCAGGGAATATCCCCTGCTCACCTTTGTGACGCCGGAAGGCGACCTTGCCACCTCAGGGGGCATTCTGCACGGCGGCTCGCTCGAAGCGGAACAGCAGGGACTCATCCACAAGAAACGCCGGATAAAGGAGCTCGTCCTGGAAGTTTCCGCTCTCACCGGGCTGGTGAAGGAACTGGAGGCGAGCCGGGAGATGCTTCGGGGAGACGCCGCCGCGACGGGCCAGGCCCTGAAGGATTGCCGGCAGGACCTGCATGGAGTGGAGATACTCCTGGTCAACTCGGAAAAGGACCTTCAACGGGCCCGTGAGGAATGCACCCGGCTGGAAGAGCGGCTGGCGCTGAAAGAAATGGAAGACCGGCAGCTTGCCGAGGAGCTCGAGTCTCTGGAAGCCGAAATGGCGAAGGCCTCTGCGGAGAAGTGCGAACGTGAAGCCGGGCGGGAGCAGGCGGAACGTGAGCTGGAAGAGATCCAGGCTGCGATCGGGGCAAAACAGCGCGAAATGGATGAGGCCCGCGAGATCGTTACCTCACGCAAGGTCCGGGCAGCGGCTTTCCGGGAGAAGCAGGAGTCAGCACTGCGTACCCTGGTGCGGATCGAGGAGAGTATCCGCGAGCTCCGGTCGCGGTGGTCCGGACTGGAAACCGACGTGGAAAAGTGGGGGCTGGAACGGCAACGGATCGCCGCATCCATCTCCGGGGGCGAAGAGCAGATAAGGCTGCTCCTGGAGCGGCAGGGGCGCACGGACATTGCCGTGTCGGAAGTTCGTTCCCGTTATGAAACGGAGGCCGTTCTCGTGCAGGAGAGTGAAGCCCGGCTGAACGTACTGCGCGACACCGGTGATACTCTTTCCAGGGACTTGGGTGGGAAAAAACTCGTTATTGCCGAATTCGCCATGAAAATCGGCAACCTGAAAGAGACTGTGGCGGAGAAATACCGGCGGGACATGGCCGAGCTGATCCCCTTGTACGACGGCGGCGATTGCGACGAGGATGCGGCACGCGCCCGCCAGGCGGAACTGGCCGGCCTGATTGACGGTATCGGAGAAGTGAACCTGACTGCCATAGACGAGTTTCGCGAGATGGACGAGCGGTTCCAGTTCCTCTCTGGCCAGAAGTCCGACCTGGAGGAGTCCCTGCACGGTCTGCAGCAGGCCATCCAGCGCATCAACAGGACAACGAGAAAGAGGTTTCTCGACACGTTCAACCTTGTCAACGACAAGTTCCAGGAGGTCTTTCCGCGTCTGTTCTGCGGAGGACGGGCCGAACTGAAACTGACCAACGAAGAAGATCTCCTCGAAACGGGTATCGATATCATCATCCAGCCTCCGGGGAAAAAACTGCAGAACGTGAATCTGCTGTCCGGCGGGGAAAAGGCGCTGACCGCGGTTGCCTTGATGTTCGCCATATTCCTGATCAAGCCGGCTCCCTTCTGCCTGCTTGACGAGGTCGACGCTCCTCTGGACGAGGCGAATATCGGGCGCTTCAACGAAATGGTCAGGGAGATGAGCGCCGTTTCCCAGTTCATCATCATTACCCACAGCAAGGCTACCATGGCCACTGCAGACAGCCTTTACGGCGTCACCATGGAAGAGCCGGGCGTATCGAAGCTGGTGTCGGTCAAATTACATTAAAAGGAGCGGAGCGTGCCTTTCAAAGCCATATTGCAGGAGCTGGTGGAATCGACTGCTGGCGCCACCGGAGCCATTCTCACCGACTGGGAGGGGGAAGCGGTCGAACACCACAGCCTTTCAGGCGACGAATTCGGTCTGAAAATCCTGGGCGCCCACCAGAACATCATCCTCAACCGGTTGCGGGAAATCCGGCACGACAATCCGGCTCAAACCCTGCGTGAGGCGGCCATTACCACGGATCGCCAGCGCATCGTCATCGGGGCTGTGGGCAAGGATTACTCCCTGGTCCTGACCCTTGAGCGGCGCGCACTTCTGGGCGCGGCGATTTTCCGGATGCAGCGTTCCATCAGGTTGCTGGAAAAGGAGATCTACTGAGATGGCGGAAGAAAAGAAAAGCTTTTTCAGGAGCCTGGTCGGCAGGATAGCCGGAAATGAAGCGCCATCTCCAACCGATACCGGTGAGCCTGCCGCTGCAGAGGGCAGTGGAGCGAAACCCGGGTTTTTCGAGAGGCTCAGGAAGGGGCTCAGCAAGACCCATGATAACCTGGTCGGCAGGATCGACTCGCTCCTGCTCGGCAGGAAGAAGATCGATGCGGAGACCCTGGAAGAGCTGGAGGAGATCCTCATCATGGCGGACATCGGCGTTGCAACGACCGGGGAGTTGATCAGCTCACTGGAACAACGCCTGAAGAGGAACGAGCTGGGGGACGGAGAAGCCCTGAAAAAGGCTCTGAAAGAAGAGATGCTGTCCCGGCTCGAGCGGACCCCGCCCCGCCTCGACACAACCGCGGCTTCACCCTTCGTCATCATGGTGATCGGCGTCAACGGCGTGGGCAAAACCACGACCATCGGCAAGCTGGCGAGCAGGTTCAGTGCAGAGGGAAAGAAAGTCCTCCTGGTGGCCGGGGACACGTTCCGCGCGGCAGCTGTCGAGCAGCTGGAGGTCTGGGCTGACCGGGCCGGTGTGGATGTGATCCGTCACCAGCAGGGAGCGGATCCCGCCGCAGTCGTTTTCGACGGCTGCAAGGCAGCGGTTGCCCGGGGGGCGGACATCCTGATTGTCGACACTGCCGGACGTCTCCATACGAAGGTCAATCTGATGGAGGAGCTGAAGAAGATCCGCCGCGTCATGGGGCGCGAGATTGCCGGCGCCCCCCATGAAACCCTGTTGATCCTCGATGCGGCAACCGGGCAGAATGCGGTATCCCAGGCGAAACTGTTTCATGAAGCCGCTTCCGTAACCGGTCTGGCGCTCACCAAGCTTGACGGAACCGCCAAGGGGGGCATCGTCGTCGCCATAAGCAGCGAGTTCGGAATCCCGGTCCGGTACATCGGTGTCGGGGAAGGCATGGAAGACCTCAGGGAGTTTGAACCTGACCAGTTTATACAGGCGCTTTTCTAATAATTACCTTGACTTTTGATGTGCTATTGACTACGATTACGGCGTCATTAGGGGTGGTTTATGGACAGAGAGATCTTTGATGTTCTGGAAAATCGTGTCGAGGTCCTTCTCCGGGACTACGCTTCCCTCAAGCAGGAAAACGTGACCCTGCGGGAGGAAAACGAGAGGCTTCTGCGGGAACGGGAAGAATTCAAGTCCCGCATCGACGCAGTCCTGGTCAAGCTGGAAGGGGTCGGAAGCTTGTGATTTCTTCGCACCGCGTGAGGGTGTTGGGTAAGGAAGTCCAGGTAAAAACCACTGCTTCAGCCGAGCAGGTCCAGGAAATAGAGTCGTTTGTAAATGCTGCGGTCACCGAATTGCAGGCGACGATGACAACCGCTGATCCCCAGATCATCGCCATCATGGCGCTGTTGAATCTGGCTGAATCCTGTCTCCAGCAGAGGCGGGAGAGCAATGGCTTGCGGCGCCTGGTGACCGAGAGGGTCCCCCGGTTGTTGCACATGATCGATGAAGTAGCGCCGACCAGTTCGTCCGGCTGATTTGTCTGCCGGGTTTGTTCACTATATACGAGTACAGGTTTGATTGATCCGGATACGGGTTGGAAGATCGTTTTCTGAATGACGGCCGCACGCAGCCTGCTGGCTGGGAAAAAGCCGTTTTGCTGATAAGTTACCTCGCTTCGCATGTTTCTGAAAGCCCGACTCCGCCGTTTCCCTGCCTGAAATCGGGGCATGCTGCCGGATGAACGGCTGTAACTTCATTGGCGTTTCTCCTTCGTTCCATCCCTTTCCCAATCTCCCCGAGAGCAGACAGTTCCACAGGCTCCTGTCCAAACCTGCAGGCACGTTGTTTCCAGCAAGTACCCGGGAGTGTTCCGCATGCCGAAAAAAAGTGTCAGGCGGACCATGCTGACGCACCGCAGGTCGCTGACCGCAGCCCAGTTCAGGTCGGCGAGCATTCTCATACAGGATGCCCTGATGGAAACGGCAGAGTACCGGCGGGCCCGTTTCCTGGCGCTTTATGCCCCTATTCACAACGAGGTGGACACTGCGAAGATTGCGGCTGCAGCACTGGCTTCTGGGAAACGGGTCGCTTTTCCGGTGGTAGCGGGGCATGGCCTCGTCTTCCGCGAGGTCGAGGAACTGGCGTCGTTGCAAAAGGGGGCGTTCGGTATCCTTGAGCCTTGTCAGTCCTGCATGGTTTTTGAGCCGGAAGAAGTGGACCTGTTCATTTTGCCGGGAGTGGCATTCGATCTCACGGGGCATCGCATTGGCTATGGCAAGGGCTACTACGACAAGACGCTGCACCGGCTTGAAGGCCAGGGACGTTTTGTCGGTTTGTGCTATGATTTCCAGCTGATCGACGCTATTGCCGGAGAATCGCACGATGTCAGGATGGATATGGTCGTCACGGAAAAAAGGATCGTCCGCCGCACTGAACCATAAAACTCGCAACCGACTGCCGCACGCCGGGCTCCGGGCCGGGCGCGGCGGGTGCGATTTGTTCATACATTCGGGAGGAAAAGAGCATGGGCATAATGAGAATAGAATATGTACTGCTGTTCATAGCTGCAGCCGCTTGCATCGGGTTTTTCATCGGGAATTTCTTGCGGAAAAAGCTTTCAGAATCAATGGTTGCCAAAGCCGTGAACAATGCCGAACGTATCGTCGAGGATGCCAGGCGCCAGGCTGAGACCGTCATCAAGGAAGCATCCCTGCAAGCCAAAGATGCGGTGTTCCAGGCCAAGGCCGAGTTCGAACGGGAATCAAAGGACAAGCGGCGGGACCTCCAGGCACTGGAGAGGAGAATCCAGCAGAAAGAGGAGAATCTTGACAAGAAAGTCCTGATCTTCGATCAGCGCGATGCCGAGCTTTTCAAGAAAGAGCAGGGGCTTAACGGCAAAGAGCAGGCTCTCATCCAGAAAGAAGAGAGCCTCGGGCTGCTGCTCGAAGAGCGCAAACGGGAGCTGGAAAGGATTTCGGGGCTTACCTGCGAGGAAGCGAAGCGGGTCCTCATGGAGGCCATGGAAAACGAGGCGAAGCAGGATTCCGCCAAGCGCATCAAGGCCATAGAAGAAGAGGCCCGGGAGACTGCGGACAAGAAGTCCAAGGAGATCCTTTCGCTGGCCATCCAGCGCTATGCCGGCGAATATGTAGCGGAAAAGACGGTCTCTGTTGTTGCGCTCCCATCCGACGAAATGAAGGGCCGGATCATTGGCCGCGAAGGGCGCAACATACGGGCGCTCGAGGCGGCAACCGGCATCGACCTGATAATCGATGACACACCCGAGGCCGTCATCCTTTCAGGCTTCAACCCGATCCGGCGCGAAGTCGCCAAGCTTTCCCTGGAAAAACTCATCGCTGACGGCCGTATCCATCCGGGGCGGATCGAGGAAGTGGTGGCCAAGTCGGCGGAGGAAGTCGACCAGGCTATCAAGGAGGCCGGCGAGCAGGCGGCATTCGACCTGGGTGTTTACGGCATCCATCCGGAGGTTTTGAAGCTCCTGGGCAGGTTGCGCTATCGCACATCCTACAGCCAGAACGTTTACCAGCATTCGCTGGAGGTGGCATTTCTCTGCGGCATCATGGCTGAGGAACTGGGTATCAATGTCAAGCAGGCGAAGCGGGCCGGGTTGCTGCATGATCTGGGCAAGGCGGTGGATCACGAGGTTGAGGGCTCCCATGCGGTCATCGGGGCCGACCTGGCGAGGAAATACGGTGAATCGCCCAAAATCGTCCATGCAATCATGGCGCACCATGAGGATGAAAAACCCGCAACGGTGCTCGCGGTGCTGGTGCAGGCCGCCGATGCCCTGTCGGGAGCACGGCCGGGCGCACGGCGCGAGATGATGGAGACCTACGTGAAGCGGCTCGAAGACCTGGAGAAGATCGCCACGTCATTCCGCGGGGTCACCAATTCCTTTGCCATACAGGCGGGCCGGGAAATCAGGGTCACGGTTGCCAGCGAAGAGGTGAACGACGAGAGGGCGGTGGTTCTTGCCAAGGACATCGCCAAGAAGATCGAGGCGGAAATGACGTATCCGGGGCAGATCAAGGTCCATGTGATCAGGGAAACAAGGGCCGTGGAATATGCCCGTTAAGATCCTCTTTATCGCCGACATCGTCGGCAAGCCGGGCCGGCAGGCGGTATCCCGGGAGCTTCACCGGCTGGTGGACCGTTACCGGATCGATTGCGTCATCGCCAACGGCGAAAACGCGGCCGGGGGGTTCGGCATTACCGAGGAAACGGCCCGCGAGCTGTATGCTTGCGGCGTGAATCTCCTTACCAGCGGCAACCATATCTGGGACAAAAAAGACCAGATGGACTACCTGGACCGTGACGAGAAGGTCATACGTCCGGCTAACTATCCCGAAGGAGCGCCAGGCCGCGGCAGCGCTGTGATCCGGACTCCATCCGGCGTTCCGGTGGCGATTCTGAATCTCGAGGGGCGGGTTTTCATGAACTCCCTCGATTGCCCGTTCCGGGTCGCACGCAGGGAAATTGACCGCCTGCGGGAGATTACCCCCATCGTGCTTGTCGACTTCCATGCGGAGGCGACGTCTGAAAAGCTGGCTTTGGGCTGGTATCTTGACGGGTCGGCGAGTGCGGTTCTGGGCACCCATACCCATGTTCAGACGGCTGATGAGAGGATTTTTCCGGGCGGCACCGCCTATATTACCGATGCGGGCATGACCGGCAGTTTCGAGTCCGTGATCGGCATCAGGAAAGAGCTTGCCATCGAGAAGTTCCTTTCGCAGCTGCCGGTGAGGTTCGAGGTGGCCAAGAAGGATGTACGGCTCAATGGCGTTGTGATCGAGATCGACGAAAACGATGGAAAGGCCCTGGCGATCGAGCGGTTGTCTGTTCCGTGCGGTTGAGGGAGCGTGTTGTGCTATGACTGTCACTGAACAACTGGAAATTCTGCGGCGCGGCGCCGTTGAAGTCCTCCTGGAAAAGGAACTGCAGGAAAAACTGGAACAATCCGTCAGAACGGGAGTCCCGCTGCGGATAAAGGCCGGTTTCGACCCTACGGCACCGGACCTTCACCTGGGCCACACCGTGCTGTTGCAGAAGCTGCGGCAGTTCCAGCTATTGGGCCACGAGATATGTTTCCTGATCGGCGACTTCACCGGCATGATCGGTGACCCCACCGGCAAGAGCGAGACGAGGAAGGCTCTTACCCGTGAGGATGTATCGAGGAATGCCGAAACGTATAAGGAGCAGGTTTTCAAGGTCCTGGACCCGGAGAAGACCCGCGTGGTGTTCAATTCCGAATGGCTTTCCCCCCTGTCGGCTACTGACCTGATTGGCCTTGCGGCAAAGTATACCGTCGCTCGCATGCTGGAGCGGGACGATTTCAGCAAACGATTTGCCAACCAGCTTCCCATCAGCATACACGAATTCCTGTATCCCCTGATCCAGGGCTATGATTCGGTCGCCCTCAAGGCAGACGTGGAGCTGGGCGGGACTGACCAGAAGTTCAACCTGCTGGTGGGGCGCGAATTGCAGCGGGAATGGGGGCAGACCCCCCAGACCGTCATCACCATGCCCCTGCTGGAGGGTCTGGACGGCGTCAACAAGATGTCCAAGTCCCTCGGCAACTACATCGGCATCAATGAGCCGGCAGACGACATCTTCGGCAAGGTCATGTCGGTCTCCGATCCACTTATGGTCCGCTACTACGAGCTCTTGAGCGATACGCCTCTTGCCGAGCTGAACAAGCTCAAGAAGGAACTGGAGGACGGCTCCGTCCATCCCATGGAGGCCAAGAAAGCCCTGGGGCGCGAACTGGTGACGCGCTACCACAGCGCCGCGGATGCCGCGCGCGCCGAGGAGAATTTCGTCAGCAGGTTCCGGGACAACCAGATGCCCGATGCTATGCCTGAAGTCAGGATAAGTGCCGCTGCCGAGCCAGGTGCGGGGACTACCCTCCTCTGCAAGCTGCTGGCCTCGGCATCCCTGGTCAAGTCCAACGGTGAAGGCCGCAGGGCCATCCAGCAGGGCGGCGTCAAAATCAATGGCGAGCGGGTATCGGACGAAGGCCTGGAAATTGCCTGTACGGGCGAATACATCCTGCAGGTCGGCAAGCGCCGTTTCGCCAAAGTCGTGTTTGAGTGAATTTTAATAATTTTCCTGTTGACCGGCTCCGGGTGATTTGGTATAACACTGCTT
>DIFZ01000066.1 GCA_002419385.1 Geobacter sp. UBA5735 | reverse complement strand
GTCCAGTTTACTCCGGATTTTGCAAGGAATTGACCTGACTTACGAAGGGATTACGACTTAGGCCGCTTTCCCCGTCACCTTCATGTCGAAGTCAACCAGGAAGGAATTGACCTGACTTACGAAGGATTGTCAACCGCGACAAAGCAGCACTCGTGGAGGTTTTGCGGCTGATGGCTTAGACCAGTCTTGACATGGTAGACTGCGTGCAAGTTGCCAAAGGCAGACAGGGCAGTTAGGAGATCATGACGTTTGACAAACAATTGGAGAAGCTGCGATGAGCGGCGCCTGCCCGCTGACTACAGGAGCTGTTTGACAAGCTCACCTTCCACCGATCTGACACCAATCATTGCAACGTTGCAGTCCTGGATTTCATCCAATAATTGACATAGGCTGTCTCCAAAACAACAACGGAGGTTGCCGATGTCCATTTCACCTTTCACCCGCACCGTATCCATTTGTTCACTTCTTCTTGCCACCGGCTGCGCCTCGATCGTTTCCGGCGGGCCGAAAACGATTCCCATCACTTCCGTCCCGGACGATGCCGTCTGCGAGATTGTCGATGTCCGTTCCGGCGCTTCGATCCTGAAGACAAGAACGCCCTACACGGCTACCTTGTCGAACGATGCAGGGTTTTTCCGCAATGCGCGCTACCGCGTTAAAATTAGCAAAGACGGGTTCATACCCCGGGAAGTTCCCCTGGAGGCGGGCGTGAACGGCTGGTATTTCGGGAATATCATCTTTGGCGGGCTGCTGGGCATCCTGATAGTCGACCCCGCTACCGGCGCCATGTGGAAAATTCACCAGGATTCCGTAGCGGTCCAGCTCTATCCCGATTCAGCTGAGGGGCGCAAAGCCATGGAAGAAAACTTCAAGGAAGAGCAGACACGAGCTGCTCGTGACGCTGAACCGAAGATCAGGATGGGGATTTAGCGGGGTTAATTTTCAAGCGCAACATAGCAAGGAGCATGACATGATCGTATATGTACGCACCCAAGGCGCGCGCATCCTGCGCGAAGGGCGTCACCTGCTCGTCAGGAACCCCGGCGACGACAGTACGCGCACCCTGTTTATCTACCGGCTCAAGCAAATCGTTGCGGTGGGCAATGTCACCATAACACCGCCGGCTCTGAAGCTACTGCTGAGGGAAGGGATCGACACGGTATTTCTCAGGACCGATGGTCGGTACATGGGAAGGCTCGCATCGCCGGAGCCGAAGAACGTGTTTCTGCGCAGACGGCAGTTTGCCCTCCTGGATGATGAGCAATTCTGCCTGAAAGCTGCCAGGAGCGTCGTGGCAGGGAAGCTGGCGAACATGACCACGGTTCTCCAGCGCATCCAGCGGACCCGAAAGGATCCGAAAGCGGGTGATGCGGCAACGGAAATACGCAACAACCTGAAAAAACTCGAGTCAGCTGCGAGCGTGGAAACGATTCGCGGTCTCGAAGGGCACAGCGCAGCGTTATATTTCCCAGCCTTCGGACGCGGGCTGGACCGGGATTTCGGTTTTCGCAAGCGCGTCAGAAGGCCTCCGACGGACCCGGTCAACTCGGTGCTGTCGCTGCTGTACACATTTCTCATCAACCGTGCCTATGCAGCCGTTCGCCTGGCCGGCCTCGATCCCTATCCGGGAGTGCTGCATTCCCTGGAGTACGGCCGCCATTCATTGCCGCTGGATCTGGTGGAAGAATTTCGTTCCATTCTGGCCGATACGCTGACCCTGTCGCTGTTCAACCTGGGAATCCTCAAGGAGGACGATTTCTACTCTCTTGAACCGCTTCCCGAACAGGGATACGATGACGGTTCCGATCTCATCGAATCCGCATGCAACGACCGGATCGGCCGCATGAGCGACGAGGGGGAGGGGGAAATGTTCGATCTGCCCGACCAGCGACTTGATGAAACTCCGGACGCCGGTGAGGCACGTGGTGGCAAACCAGCGGTGCGCCTCTATCCTCCTGCGTTTTCCCGCCTGGTGCAGGCGTTCGAAAAGAAGATCACCACGGAATTTTTTCATCCCCTGGCCGGGAAGCGGCTGACCTATGGAGACGCCATGAATTACCAGGCGCGGCAGTTCCGCAGCCTGGTGGAAGGGGAACTTCGCGAATACCAGCCCCTGTTGTTGAAACGACAATCATAGGATTAGTATCGGAAAGGGAAAGAGACGATGATAGTTCTTCTGACCTATGACATCAGCTCCAACAAGACTCGAGGGAGGTTTCACCGCTTCTTGAAGGAATTCGGGCTCAACACCCAGAAATCGGTGTTTGAGTGTGACCTGGACCTTGAAGGCCTAGATCGAATAGTTGCCTGCGCACGGACGATTATCAACCCTGCGAAGGATTCAGTAAGAATGTACCGCATCTGTGCAGGGTGCCTGCGGAAGGTGCGGGTGTCGGGTCGCGGCATAAAACTGACGCAGCTGGAATACATGGTGCTCTGATGGGAGATGTCGATGAACATGATTGTTGCCTATGACATTGCCGATCCCAAGCGTCTGCAGAGAATCGCCAAGATCATGAAGGATTACGGCGTTCGGGTCCAGAAGTCGATTTTTGAGGTTGAGATCACCGAGATGAGCTTCCGTGAAATGCGCAGGCGCGCTGAGCTCAACCTTGAGCCATCGGTGGACGGGGTTAAGTTTTTTCCTCTTTGCGAACGATGCTCTGACACGCTGGTGACGCTCGGACTCTGCGCTGTGTTCCCCGATGAAGGGACGGTCTTGGTGGTTTAGTACATGGGCTGCCCTTTTTTGAAACTGTGATTCAGGCTGATTAAGTTTGGACAGCAATTAAACACAAAATAATTTCAAGTTTTGCAGCTGCCTGACGAACTTAATTCATGAGAAGAAAGTTGCCGGTCGCGTTGATTGGGTATGCTTTCACCAGGTCTGCCATGAACATGCGATCAAGGGATCCCAATGCTGCAGGCACTACGTTGCAAGGAGAGAAACAAATGATTTTTGCGAAGATGAAAATGGGGCCGAAAATGGGGTTGGTGTTTGGATTCATCCTTTTCATGCTCTTGCTGGTGCTGGTGCTGGGCATGAACAGCACCGCAAAAGTTAAGGATTCGATGGAGGGTATTGTCAAAGGTGGCTATCTCAAGACCACATATGCTTTTGGCGCTGTCGAGTCTGTGAACGAGCTCTGGTCGTCTGTGCAGAAAATCGTTTTTCTGAATGATCAGAATGCCGTGCTGCAGCAGAAGAAGGCGATCGAGGAAGCCCGGGGGGCGTACCGCGAAAATCTCAAGAAACTGGGTGAGATCGAAAAGGACCCGGAAGGCATGAAATTCCTGGATGACTCCAGGACGCAAAGTGCGCTTTCCGCACAGGCGAACGGCCGGGTTGTGGCTCTGGCAATGGCCGGAAAGAACCAGGAGGCGGTCTCGGTTCTGCTGAAAGATGCCTATCCTCTGATGCAGAAGGTCCAGAAATCGTTCGGCGCCCAGGTCAAGTACCACGAGGAGAGCGTAAACACAGCCTACACGAACGCGGTCGAACGCTACCAGGGACAACGGCTCGTCATGATCATCTGTGGCGCGCTGGCTTTCATTCTCGGCCTGTGGGGCGCGATTTTCCTCACGCACAATTTCGTCACCAGGATCAACCGCGTTTCTGCGGCAATGGGAAGAGTCGCGGATGGCGATCTTTCGACGAAAATAGTCATTTATGCCAGGGATGAAATCGGCGACCTTGGCCGCGCCATCAACCGCATGCTGGAGGCGATGCACGATATGGTGTCGTCCATCAGGGACACGGCGGCACAGGTGGCTTCTGCTTCCACCCAGTTATATGCCACGTCGGAACAGATTGCCACCGGAGCTGAAGAGGTTGCCGCGCAGGCGGGGACCGTTGCCACTGCCAGCGAAGAGATGGCCTGCACCAGTTCCGAGATTGCCAAGAACTGCCTGATGGCGGTGGAGAGCTCGAAACAGGCCGGCGATTCGGCTTCCGCAGGTTCTCTAGTCGTACAGGATACAGTTCAGGAAATGAACCGCATCGCCGACCGCGTGAAGGAATCGGCCCAGACGGTTGAAAGCCTTGGCGCCCGCTCCGACCAGATCGGTGAGATCGTGGGAACTATCGAGGATATCGCCGACCAGACCAATCTTCTCGCCTTGAATGCGGCGATCGAAGCTGCCCGCGCCGGCGAACAGGGCAGGGGATTCGCGGTCGTGGCGGACGAGGTCCGGGCCCTTGCCGAACGTACCACCAAGGCGACCAAGGAAATCGGCGCCATGATAAAGGCCATCCAGATGGAGACGAAGGGTGCGGTTGCCTCGATGGAGGAGGGGGTAAGGGAAGTGGAGAAGGGGACTGTTGACGCAGCCAAATCGGGCGAGGCTCTGCGGGAAATCCTCGAACAGGCCAACACGGTCACCATGCAGATCAACCAGATCGCCACAGCCGCCGAGCAGCAGACTGCCACGACCAATGAAATAACCAACAACATCCAGCAGATTACCGATGTGGTGCAGGAGACCGCTAAAGGTTCGCAGGAATCGGCATCGGCAGCCAGCCAGCTTTCCCAGTTGGCGGAGCAGTTGCAGCAACTCGTGGACAGGTTCAAGCTGGTGGCGTGAAAAAGGCAAAGGGCAAAAGGCAAAGGACGAAAGGCAAAAAAAATAATCACGAGGCATGAGAGAAAGGGCGTCTGCAATGGGCGCCCTTTTTATTTCGGTGAGTGCTGAAGTCAGCCGGTTCGGTCCGCGAGGAAATCCTCCAGTTCCCGGGCGGCCGCGTGGAAGTTCTCCAGGGAGATCATCCGGTCTTCCCGCCAATCCCGCGTTTTGTAGTAGACCCGGTCATAGTAGGAGAGAAGCAGCTCTGACATGAACGGGCGCAGATCCCATTTTTGCAGGGATTCCAGGATCTCCTCGTATTTCTCGCCGCCCAGCCTTTTCCTGATCCGAATCAGTGCCTGGGCCATTCCATCCCGGTATTCCGCCCTGCCGTATTCCTCGATCAGGCGGTCGACCCGGGTTTCCAGGGACGCTTCGCACCATATCTTGATACCCTCGCGCATGACGTCATAGAGGTTTCCGGGCAGGAAAATCTTTCCGATCCTCCGGCTTTCGCCTTCGAGAATGATGGGCCGGCCCGGAGGGGATATCCTGAGTTCATTCCAGAGCAGGCTTTCGAACGCTTTCTGGCTGACGTCCTGCTCCAAGCCGAGTTCGCCGAACGCCGATCCGCGATGACGGGCGAGTCCTTCCAGGTCGACCACCGTGAACCGCTGGCGGTCCAGGGTGTGCAGAAAGGCTGTCTTGCCGATGCCGGTCAGGCCATGCAGGATAACGAGAGGCCCGGCAGGGACGAACGGCGCGAAGGAGGCAGTGATCCAGGAGCGATAGGACTTGTAGCCGCCATCCAGTTGGCTGACGTGGAAACCGGTCAGGTCCAGCAGTGAGGCAACGGTTTTGCTCCGCAGCCCGCCACGCCAGCAATAGACAAGGATGGGGCGGCCGCAGGCCGCCTCGGCAATGTGCGCGACAATGCCGGGAAAGCGGGGCGCCGTAAGTTCCAGACCCTTGACCCGTGCGCCCTGGGGGCCGCTCCTCTTGTACAGGGTTCCGATTGCCACCCGCTCTTCGTTGCTGAGGAGCGGCACGTTCATGGCGCCCGGAATGTGGTCTTCCAGGTATTCGAGCGGTGTGCGGACGTCCACGACCAGGTGGCTGTCAAGAAGTTTTTCACTGAACGGTACGACGGGGAACATGAAATTTTCTCCTTTGAATCGGCCAGAGTATACCCGAGCAGGGGGAAAGAGTGCAAGCTGATCCCGGATGTGGCCCGTCTTCATTGGCTCCGGAAGCCCCGCCGGCTCCTTGAGTTTTGCCAATCCCTGTGATATACATGAAAAATCTGAACTGTGGAGGATAATGATGTGTACGAAATTTTTTGGCTATTCAGCTGATTTTCTCAAGGCAGTCGAGATAGGGCGGCCGCCCAACGTTGCCCGGCTGTTTCCCAATTCCAAGGCTCTTATCGTCAGCGGCAAGGTCATCGATCGCGCCATGCTCGCCAAGGGGAAGGCCATCGCACTGGCAGCCAACGGCAGGAACTCCCTTGTGATCCGGGGTGTGTTGCGAGCTGCCCAAAAGGCCGACGCGGCCATTATCATAGAGATCGCCAAGTCGGAAGGCAGCTATTGTGCGGTCAACTACTGGAACATGGCCATGATGGTAGATTCTTTCTGCAATGAAATGGGGATTACCGTCCCGGTTGCCATTCATGCGGATCATTACGGCATCAAGTCGGCCGGTGACGTGGAAACGGCAAAGGTAGCGATACCGTCCATGTTCGATGCCGGCATTACCTCCATTGCCATTGACGCTTCTCATCTGCCGGACGAAGAGAATCTCCTGGCAAGTCTTGCCCTGGCCCCCGTTGTTCCCTGCTGGGCAGGGCTGGAGACCGAAGTGGGAGAGATCAAGGGCAAGCAGGGGCTTTCCACGGTGGAAGAGGCGTTGTTCCTGATACGGGGGTTGAATGCCCATGACATCTTCCCGGACTGGATCGCTCTCAACAACGGCACCACCCACGGCATCGAAGCCAATGACCAGGGTATTCAGGTGGACCTGACGGCTTCCATTCATGAAGCACTGGCACCCTACAAGATTTCGGGAGCCCAGCATGGGACCTCGGGCAACAGTTCGGACAGGCTCAGGGATATCGCGTCCCGGACCAGCACCACCAAGGCCAATGTGGCAACGGCCCTGCAGATGGTCTCCTGGGGCCTGGAAGTCAACGATTACGGCAATGCCATCCTGGACGGGAACGGCAGTTTCATCAAGTTGAAGGACCGGGGCATGACGGACGGGCTGTGGGCTGAGATGGTTGCGTATGCCGATTCCAAGGGGTACAAGAAAGGGGACTACAAGAGCCTCAATCTTCCCTTCGAGAACAGGCTGCTTTCCCAGTCGCGGGAAATCCGCGATCGGATAGTCGACGGAGTCGAGGCTTTTGCCTGCAACCTGATGCAGAACGTGCTCAACTCCAGCGGCTCGGCGACATGTGCGGTAGAGGCGATCCTGAAGGCCGGTTCTTTCGATATGGGCGCCAAGGCGAAGAGGATCGAAGACCCGGCTGAATGGACCGGCGCCGGAATGGCTGAAAAGGCAGCTTCACTCAACCCTGACAAGGGGCCGGCCGGCCATTTTGACGATTAGCGAAGATGGGTGCCCGATAACGTGCGAGTCCTTATTGTAATGATGGGCGATCTGAGCGACATCATCCATGCCCTTCCCGTGCTGGATTATCTGCACAAGGTTGCGCCCGGCATGGAGATCGACTGGGTCGTCGAGGAATCCTTCCAGGACATTCTGGGGGGCAATCCGCTGATCAGCAGGCTTTATGCGGTCCGGACCAAGGCATGGTGCGGGAAGCCTTTTGCGCGGAGCACGAGGGAAGAGATCGGGAGCGTGAAGCATGCCCTGCGGTCGCGTGATTACGACCTGGTATTCGATATCCAGGGCACCCTGAAAAGCGGGCTCGTCTCCTGGCTGAGCAGTGCTGCCAAACGGATCGGTTTCACCCGTGAAGCCCTTCAGCAGCCCGTAAACCTCCTTTTCACCACCCGGCAGATTCCTGCCCGGCGACAGGATTACCACAGCACTGACCGCTATCTCCGCCTGGTGAGCGTATCGTTCGGGAAAGATTTCGCCACGATGAAACTGTCGTCGGACATAGCCACCTCACCTGAGGATGATGAAGCAGCGCGGACCCTCCTGGCGACCCTTGCCGACGGGCTGGTATTCCTGTTTCACTATGGCACGACCTGGCAGGCCAACTCCTGGTGCGACGAGGGATGGGTCGGGCTGGGAAAGGCTCTTCTGGAGCGGTATCCCGAATCCACCATCCTCATGTCCTGGGGAAGCGAGCAGGAACGCACCGCGGTAACCAGGATAGCTTCGGCCATCGGGACCGGCGCAAGGGTGCTGGACCGTTTTCTCTTGAAGGAGTTTGCTGCAGTGCTGAAAAAGGTCGATCTCGTGGTTGCAGGTGATACCGGACCTGTTCACATGGCCGCCGCTGTCGGCACTCCCACCGTTTCCCTCTACCGGGCCAGCGATGGCAGGAGGAGGGGCCCTCGCGGTCCGGGACATGCTGTCGTCCAGTCATCCTTCGACTGCTCGCCATGTTTCCGCACCGAGTGCGACAGGAATGAGCAGTGCAGCCGCAGCATCACGGTGGATGCGATGGTCCGGGCCGTTGAAAGCGCTCTTGCCGGCTGATATGGCATGCTTCGCGATGTTGCAGCGGGCCTGAATCCCGCCTTTCTGAAGGAGGCGTTGCCGCTGCCTGCCAAACCACAGCGCGCTTCCAGTAATATCTTGACTTGTAACGCATGCTGTGATAAGTCATAAAATCCTTTTAAATCAATCAGTTATTGATTTTTGCCTGCGTTGTCGCGACACGTAGCCCTGGTAGTTCCAGATCAGCACAAGCCTGATGCATGTGGCGCATGACAGACGTCTGATTGGGCACGGCCGCATGTGTTGACGCAAAGCATTCCGCAGGATCGGCTTATCATCATGATATGAATGGGGAGGTCTGATGTCGAATAATCTTGAGATTACCATTGGTGGTTTGCTGGACCAGATGGCGGAGCGTTTTCCGGGCAATGACGCTCTGGTCTACGTGGATCGCGGCCTGCGCTACTCCTACCTCGAGTTCAACGAGGTCTGCCGCCGGGTTGCGAAAGGACTTCTGAAGCTGGGAGTGAAAAAGGGTGATCACGTCTCGATCTGGGCCACCAATGTTCCCGAGTGGGTCATCCTCTCGTTTGCCACGGCAAAAATCGGGGCTGTTCTGGTTACCGTCAATACCAGCTATCGTACATCAGAGCTCGAATATATTCTCAAGCAGTCGGATTCGGGCTACCTGTTCCTGGTCAAGGGTTTCAAGGACATCGATTACATGGAGACCCTTTACGAAGTGGTCCCCGAGGTGCGAAACTCAGCGCCCGGGACGCTGCGCAGTGAAGTGGTCCCCTGTTTGAAGCAGGTTGTCTACATCGGCGAGGAAACGCCTGCCGGAACCCTCAATTTTAATGATCTCTACGCTTTGGCGGATGCCGTATCCGACGAGGAACTGAGGGAGATCGAACGGAGTATCGACATTCATGATGTCATCCAAATGCAGTATACGTCCGGAACGACCGGCTTCCCGAAAGGGGTAATGCTGACCCACTATAATCTGACGAACAACGGCTTCTATATCGGCGAGTGCATGAAGTTCACGGAAAAGGACCGGCTCTGCATCCCCGTTCCGTTCTTCCACTGCTTCGGCAGCGTGCTCGCGGTCATGGCCAGCGTCACCCATGGTACCGCCATGGTGCCGATCGTAACCTTCAATCCCCTGCAGGTGCTCCAGGCAATCGAACAGGAGCGTTGCACCGCTGTCCATGGTGTTCCGACCATGTTCATCGCCGAGCTCGAACATCCCGATTTCGACAAGTTCGATCTTGCCAGCCTTCGCACCGGCATCATGGCCGGTTCGGTCTGCCCTATCGAGGTGATGAAAAGGGCCGTGAACGACATGCACATGACGGAGATCACCAGTGTCTACGGCCAGACCGAGTCATCTCCAGGGATTACCCAGACCCGTACCGAAGACTCGATTGAATTGCGGGTCGCAACCGTTGGACGGGCCCTGCCAGGCGCAGAGGTGAAAATAATCGACATCGAAACCGGAGCCGCGCTCCCTCCGGGCAAGCAGGGCGAACTGTGCGCCCGGGGCTACATGGTCATGAAGGGCTACTACAAGATGCCGGAAGAGACTGCCAAGGTTATCGATGCAGACGGCTGGCTGCATACCGGGGACCTGGCGGTCATGGACGAGAACGGTTACTGCAAGATCACCGGCAGGATCAAGAACATGATCATTCGCGGCGGCGAAAACATCTATCCAAAGGAGATCGAGGAATTTCTCTACACCCATCCGAAGGTTTCCGATGTTCAGGTCTATGGCGTTCCCGACCGGAAATTCGGTGAGCAGGTCATGGCGGCGATCGTCGTGAAAAAGGGGATGGAGATGACTGAGGATGAAGTCAGGGATTTCTGCAAGGGCAGGATTGCCAATTATAAAATACCCAAGTACGTGAAGTTCGTCGATTCCTATCCCATGACGGCTTCGGGCAAGATCCAGAAGTTCAAGCTGCGCGAAATGGCCATTCGCGAGCTGCAACTGGAGGATGCGGGGGAGACTGTCTGACATGGACGAGCGACTGACACCGAAAAGCGAACTGGATGCGCGGTTGCGCAAACTGCAGGGGCTGATGGCCGCCGAAGGGCTGGATGCGGTCATCGTCCTCCAGAATGCGGATCTGTTTTATTTTACCGGCACCATACAGTCGGGATGTCTCTATGTTCCGAACGAGGGCGAGCCTGTTTACATGGTGCGGCGCGAAGTGGGGCGCGCCCGGAATGAGTCGGCCCTGGCCGAGATCGTTCCCTTTTCGTCGATGCGGGAGATCCCCGGCATCCTGTCAGGCTATGGTTTGAAGGAGCCGAAACGGATCGGCATGGAACTGGATGTGCTGCCGGTGCTGTTCTACGATCGTTACCGGAAAGCTTTTCCTGCTGCCGTGATCTCGGACGCGACCCCACTGATACGGCGGGTGCGGATGATCAAGTCCGGTTACGAGCTGGAGATCATGCGGGATGCGGCTCTCCAGGTGGACAAGGTCTACCGTCGGGCCTGCGAGGTGATCCGGGAAGGCATGACCGATCTGGAGCTTGCCGCGGAGCTTGAATACACTGCCCGGTTGGCGGGTCACCTGGGGAACATACGGATGCGGGTTTTCAACGGCGAGATGATTTTCGGCCATACCTTTTCCGGCGCCGACGGCGCGGTGCCGGCCTACACCGATACACCCCTGGGCGGCGCCGGCCTCCATCCCAGTTTCGGCCAGGGATGCGGCATGAGCCGGATCGCGCCGGGTGAGCCCATCATCGTAGACTTCGCGGGCAGTTGCGACGGGTACCTGGTGGACCAGACACGGGTGTTTGCCCTGGGAGAGCTTCCGGATTACCTGCAGGCCGGCCATCGCGACATGCTGGCGGTCCAGCGGATGATGACCGAACTGGCACGGCCAGGGGTCACGTGGGGGGATGTCTACGATGCCTGTCTGGCACGTGCCCTCCAGCAGGGGCATGGTGACCATTTCATGGGGTACAAAGGCTCACAGGTTTCATTCGTGGGTCATGGAGTGGGCATAGAGATCGACGAGTACCCGTTCATTGCCCGCGGCTTCAATGACATACCCCTGGAGGCCGGGATGGCTTTCGCCTTCGAACCGAAACTCGTGTTCCCCGGTGTGGGTGCGGTGGGCATCGAGAACACATTCCACCTTTCCGGTCAGGGTCTTGAGCAGCTGACGTTCTCAAAGGAAGAAATAACGCTTCTGTGAGTCAAGCAGGCCCGAACCCCCCGACAGAATCCCCTGGCCGAAGGAGAGTCTTTGCATGATGACGCTGAAGGAAAAGCTCCTGGAGAAAATTCTCGCCCACCGGACCCGCACCTCCGCACTCCTCAAGAACCATCGTGATGTGGTTATCGACCAGGTTACGATCGGCCAGTGCATCGGTGGCGTCCGTGACGTCAAGTGCCTCGTGACCGATATTTCGTCGCTCGACCCGTATGAAGGGATTCGTTTCAGGGGAAAGACCATCCGGGAGACATTCGATGCGCTGCCCAATGTTCCGGGATGCGAATATCCCTATGTGGAAGGTTTCTGGTATTTTCTCCTGACGGGTGAGATTCCTTCCATGGAAGAGACGCTTGCCGTGGTCGAGGATTTCAGCCTGCGTTCCCAGGTTCCGCGCTACGTGTTCGACGTCCTGCGCGCCATGCCCCGGGACACCCATCCCATGACCATGTTTTCGACTGCAATCCTGTCGATGCAGCGGGAGTCCGTCTTCGCCAGGAAGTATTCCGAAGGGATGAAAAAACGGGATTACTGGGATCCCATGTATGAAGACAGCTGCAACCTTCTTGCCCGGCTGCCGGCAATCGCCGCCTACATTTACCGCATGAAATACCGGTCAGATACCTTCATCCCCGGCGGGAAATACCTGGACATCGGCGGCAACTTCGCCCACATGATGGGTATTCCCCGGCCCTATGACGACGCGGCGCGCATGACGTTCATCCTCCATTCCGACCATGAATCGGGGAATGTCGCGTCCCACGCAACCCACCTGGTGGCTTCGGCCCTCTCGGATGCCTACTACAGCCTGTCTGCCGGAATCAACGGCCTTGCCGGTCCGCTCCACGGGCTTGCCAACCAGGAGGTTCTCCGCTGGATTCAGGGTGTGCTGCACCATCTGGGAGGAGAGGTGCCGACCGAAGCCGACCTCAGCAGGTTCCTGTGGGATACCCTGAACAGCGGGCAGGTTATCCCGGGCTATGGACACGCGGTTCTTCGCAAGACAGACCCCCGCTATACCGCGCTCAAGGAGTTCTGTGAGAAATTCCTGCCTGATTACGAGCTGTTCAAGGTGGTGAACATGATTTACAAGGTGGCGCCGCCGATTCTCATGGAACATGGCAAGGCGAAGGATCCCTGGCCCAACCTCGATGCCCAATCCGGCGTCATACACTGGTATTACGGCATCACCGACTACGATTTCTATACTGTTCTCTTCGGTGTGGGGAGGGCGATCGGCGTGCTGGCCAACATCATCTGGGACCGGGCGCTCGGCTATCCCATCGAGCGCCCGAAGTCGGTAACGACCGACATGCTGGAGAAGTGGGCCGCAAAAGGGGATTGACCGGTTTGCCGGCCATGCTGCGCGACGGTGTCCTGCCGGCAACGCTCGCGGGAAATGCCTGCGTGTCAGTGCTCTCCAAACACCTGCGCGCTGAAGACGTAGATGTCCGCTTCGCTCTGCCAGGCGTCCTTGTCCAGGCCGGCCTTGAGACAGGTCTGGCTGAGAAAGGTTGTCCTGTCCCAGCCCTGTTCCGTCGCGACCTGGGGGAGGAGCACACCGTGGAAAAAATTTTTCTCGATATACAGTCCATGGACGCCGACCTGGATTTCGTCAACGGAAGCTATCTTCTTGAGCGGTGAGAGGACTGAAATTTCAATTCTGATGCCTTCGATCTCATCGGCACTTACCGGGTAGAACCTCGGGTCCCGGGTGGCAGCAGAGACGGCCATTTCGCGCACGGCCGCATGGAGAGGTCTGTCCGCCGAAAACGTGCCGATACATCCCCGCAGGCGACTGTGCTGATGCAGGGTGACGAAACAGCCTCGTTTCAAAAGAAGGCTGCCGTTCGCCGTCGCTTTTGGACGGGACGACCGGCCGGTGACGGCATCGACTATGGCTTCTCGCGCTATCTTGAGCAACTGTGACTGTTCTGCTGGAGATAAGCTTTTTTCCACGAAGCCCTCCTTTGAATGACGAACTATCATTACCGTATACTCTATTTGCATCGATGAGACAAGGATTGTCGGAAATGTATCGTATTTTCTGCTTGTTAGCGAATCGGGAAGACATTGGTAACGTTTCTGCCCGCGTGTCTCGGAGGGAAATGTTTCCTGCGGTTCAAAAAAATCTTGACTTTTAAATCGAAGATAGTATATTCGCGTTTTGTTTGGGTATGAAAAACCACGCGCCTTGCGCGAATTTGGTACACAAAAAAGAAAAGAGGTGATTATGTCAATGAAAAAACTGATCTCGTTAGCTCTGTGCCTGGTTATCGCTCTGGCTTTTGCCGCTGGTTGCAAGAAGAAAGAGGAAGCTCCGGCAGCACCGGCTCCTGAGGCCGCCGCTCCGGCTCCGGCTCCTGAGGCAGCTCAGGCTCCCATGTCTTCTGCTGCAGCTCCTGAAGCAAAGTAATCACTCTTTTGCATTGATGCAAAGAAAAGCCCGCGGAGAAATCTGCGGGCTTTTCGCGTTCCCGCCCCGAATTCCCTTGACAAAGAAGCCCATAAATGTTAGTAAGAACAGTCATTTATCCTTGCTGCACAGATAAGGTTGACTCATCCTGGCCTCCTGAACCGGTTGTTTCTCTGCCGTGAAAGGAGGCATGCAGCTGTGCGGGCAGAAGAAATGCCGGCACTGGCCGGCAGCAGCGCGTCAAGGCAGGTACCTGGCGCCGGTCGAGGATTCAACGCATACTTCGCTCGAGATTGGAGATACCCATGGAACGAACTTTCGCCATAATCAAACCCGACGCCGTCCAACGCAACATTGCCGGCAAAATCCTCGACCGTATAGAAGCAGGCGGTTTCAAAGTCATCGGCATGAAACGGCTTCTTCTTACCACGGAGCAGGCAATGGGTTTCTATTACGTTCACCGGGAACGGCCGTTTTTCAAGGATCTCTGCGCCTTTATGGCAAGCGGGCCGGTGGTTGTGTTGGTGCTCGAGAAAGACGGCGCGATTGCTGAATGGCGCAAACTCATGGGAGCCACCAACCCGGAAGCAGCGGAAGCCGGCACCATCAGGAAGGATTTCGGCGTCAGCCTGGAAAAGAATTCCGTGCACGGTTCGGACTCTCCGGAGTCGGCCGCCTTCGAGATCCCCTATTTTTTCAACGGACTGGAACTCGTTTAAGCAAACGAGAGACGGACATGGCGAAGGCCCTTCTGAATGAAGGGCTTTTTTATTCGGAATTATGAATAATGTGGTTGACATAAAGGATTTTTCTCTTGAAGAGCTGACTGCCTTTCTGCAGGGGATGGGAAAGGAAGGGTATCGTGCTAAGCAGATCTGCAAATGGATATACCAGAAGGGAGCGGAATCCTTTGGCGAGATGACCAACCTTTCCAAGGACTTTCGTGCCGAGCTTGCCGCGAGGGCCCGGATCGGGGTGCTGGAGCCGGTGCGGGCCGAGGTGTCTGCTGACGGCACCAAGAAATTCCTGTTCCGGCTTGATGACGGTGCACATGTGGAATCGGTGCTGATCCCTGATGAAGGGAGGGCGACCCTCTGCGTTTCCTCCCAGGTGGGCTGTGCCATGGGATGCAGGTTCTGCCTGACAGGAAGCTTCAAGCTGCAGCGGGACCTGCGCTGCGGGGAGATCGTCGGTCAGGTCTGTGCTGTGAGAAAGACCGATCCGGTCACCAATATCGTCCTGATGGGGATGGGCGAGCCGTTGGCCAATCTGGACAATGTGGTGCGGGCCCTGAAGATCATGATATGTCCCGACGGATTCCAGATCTCCAACCGTCGCGTTACCGTTTCCACTTCAGGGCTGGTTCCCGAAATGGAAGCGCTGGGCCGGGCGGTAACCGTGAACCTGGCCGTTTCCCTGAATGCGACGACAGATGCCCAGCGGGACCAGTTGATGCCGGTGAACAGAAAATACCCTCTGGACGTGCTGCTGGCCGCCTGCAGGGCATTTCCCCTGCCCAACCGCCGCATGATCACCATCGAGTATGTGATGATCAGGGACCTCAATGATTCGCTGGATGACGCGAAGCGATTGGTGAAGCTCCTGCGCAGGATCCCGGTCAAAGTTAACCTGATCCCGTTCAACGAGTACGACGGGTGCATGTTCCGCAGCCCGGCACAGGAATCGATCGACAGGTTTCACAAACATCTGCTGGACAAGAACATCACGGTCATCACCCGTGCCAGCAGGGGGGGCGACATTTCGGCTGCATGCGGCCAGTTGCGCGCCAGGCTTGAGAATGAGGCCGCTGCCTCATTGTCCCCTGAATCCGTGACGTCTGAACGCCGAGACACGCTGAATGCCGGGGTCCATCGTCGCTGACGTCGTTTCATGCCGTTAACGCCGGGTGACCTTCGTCGGGCTGACTCATGCCGCGGGAATGCAGAAACAAGAGGCGTTCCGCGCAGGCGCGGGCGTGAAGGCATCACGGATTCAGGTTTTTTTCACTTTGACGCTTTACAGCTTGCTCCCTTTGAGGGAAACTGGAGAACTGACATGGTGGATCGGAAGGAAGTCGTGCTCGGGGTCATCGGCGGCAGCGGGCTCTATGAAATGGAAGGGCTGACCGGGGTGGAGAGCGTCTCGCTGGATACCCCTTTCGGCAAACCGTCTGATTGCTACGTCACCGGCAGGCTGGATGGCGTGAAGGTTGCCTTTCTTCCCCGGCACGGCCGGGGACACCGGCTGCTGCCGTCCGAGGTGAATTACCGGGCAAATATCTACGGCATGAAACAGCTGGGCGTGACGCGACTGATTTCCGTATCTGCCGTAGGGAGCATGAAAGAGGAAATCGAACCCGGACATATCGTTGTCCCGGACCAGTTCATAGACCGCACCAACGGCTCACGCATCAATACCTTTTTCGGCAACGGCATCGTTGCCCACGTACAGTTCGCCGATCCCGTCTGCGCCCAACTCTCGTCGATTATCGCCGAAGCCGCGAAGAAGGCAGGAGCACGAGTGCACCAGGGAGGGACGTACCTCTGCATGGAAGGACCGGCCTTCTCGACGAGAGCGGAATCCCTCATGTACCGGACCTTCGGCGTTTCGGTCATCGGCATGACCAATATTCCCGAGGCCAAGCTTGCCAGGGAGGCGGAGCTCTGCTATGGGGTCATAGCGCTTGCAACCGATTACGATTGCTGGCATACGTCCCATGACGACGTTTCGGTGGACGCTATACTCGCTATCATAGCGAGGAACGTAACCACGGCGAAAGCCATTATCCGGAATGTCGTCGCCGGAATCAGCGCTGGCGGAAATTGCAGCTGCGCTGACGCTCTGCGTTATGCCATCATCACTGACAGATCGGCCATAACGGATCAGGCGAAGCGCGACCTGGATCTGCTGGCCGGCAGATACCTGTCGTGACAGCACTTTTTCCGGGAGAAAATGCACATGGGTATACTTGTAGTCGGCTCGGTCGCGTTCGATTCAGTTGAGACTCCGTTCGGGAAGGTGGAAAAAGTCCTCGGCGGTTCCGCAACCTATTTCTCCACGTCAGCCAGTTTCTTTACCGATGTCAGTCTTGTGGCGGTCGTGGGTGAAGACTTCCCGCAGGAACATACCGATTTCCTCATCTCGCGCACTATCGACCTGCGCGGGTTGGCCAGGACTTCGGGGAAGACCTTTTCCTGGGCCGGCCGCTACGGCTATGATCTCAATGATGCACAGACTCTCGAAACAAAGCTGAATGTCTTCGAGTCGTTCAGGCCGAGCATTCCTCCGGAATATGCCGATACTGAATACCTGTTCCTCGCCAATATTGATCCGGATCTGCAGATGGAGGTGCTGCGGCAGGTGAAAAAGCCGCGTATTGTAGCCAGCGACACCATGAATTTCTGGATTTCTTCCAAAGCCGATGCGCTGCGGAAAGTCATCGGCATGGTCGATATCCTCATTATCAACGATGCGGAGGCACGCCAGCTGTCACAGGAACCGAACCTCGTCAAATCTGCCCGCACGATATTGTCGCTGGGGGTCAAAACACTGATCATCAAGCGGGGAGAGTATGGTGTACTGATGTTTACCGATTCAACCGTGTTTGCTGCGCCGGCATATCCGCTGGAGAGCGTGTACGATCCAACCGGTGCCGGCGATACCTTTGCCGGAGGATTCATGGGGTATCTCGCGAACACCGGCAACCTGACCGAGGGAGGAATCCGCCAGGCTATCATTTTCGGTAGCGTCATGGCTTCCTTCACGGTGGAAAATTTCAGCCTCGACCGTCTGAAAGTCCTCACCTACCCGGAAATCGAGGAACGCTACCGGAGTTTCAAGTCCATGACCCATTTCGAGGGACTGCCCGGAGAAGCGTGAAGCGCTCCGGTGCGCCTGCACGGCGAGTTTGATTCAATCCTTGCAAAGGTGGCTGCCATGAAAAACAAGATCGTTCAGGCTGGTGTTCTTGCAGCTTTACTCTGTTGCGGATGCGCGGTGATGGAGGAGTCCCAGAAGAATGCGTCCTATCATTACCAGATGGGAGTCTCCAATCTTCTGGAAAAAAATTACACCAAGGCACTCGTGGAACTGACCGAGGCCGAGAAGCTGAATGCCGATGACCCTGATCTGCAGAACCAACTCGGCCAGGCTTATTTTTTCAAGAAAAAGTTCGAAATTGCCGAACAAAAATACCTCCGGGCACTGGAATTGCGACCCCAGTTCTCCGAAGCACGCAACAACCTGGGTGTGAACTACCTGGAGATGCAGCGGTGGGATGACGCCATACAGCAACTGAAACTGGCAGCCGACGACATCTTCTATCAAAACCACGACGATGCTAGCATGAACCTGGCGCTTGCCTATCTCGGCAAGGGTGACAATGGTACGGCTCTGGCGACCCTGCGGCCGGTCGTCGCCAGGAATCCGAGAAACCCCATCGCGCATGTGAACCTCGGGCGGATATACAGCGCCGAGGGGAGGGACGGACTGGCTATTGCGGAGTTCACGAGAGCGGTCGAAATCAAACGTGATTTCGCCATGGCTTATTATTACCTCGGATTGACCCACCTGAAGGCAAAGGACATGCCGCTGGCGCAGAAAGCGTTCGAGGAAGTGGTCAGGATCGCTCCTGATACGGAAATAGGCCAGCTGTCGAGGGAATATATCGATGTGTTGAAGTGAGATGACAATGTCAGAAACAACGTTGCAGGGAAGCGGAGGGCAGACAGCGGGTCACCGTTTGCAGCAAGCCCGTGAACAGCAGGGACTGACGCTCGAGGAAGCGGCGCGGGTGACCCGCGTATCCAGGGCTTACCTTGCCGCTATCGAAGAAGACCGGTACGAAAAGCTGCCGAGCGAGGCGTATGCCAGGGGTTTTCTGCGCATTTATGCCCGCTACCTGGGTTTTGGTGAAAAGGATATTGAAAGCCTCTTTGAAAACCTCTTTCCCGACGTTTCACCCGCCGGTCCTTCAGAAGAGGAGGTCGAAGCTCCTCCCGCGAAAACCAGCAGACTTCCCTGGCTGGTAGGCTTCAAGACATGGAAATGGATCATTCCCGCGCTTCTTGCCGTTGCCGCAGCCACGTTGATCTTACGTGCGGGACGCGAACCGCAGATCGAGCGCAACGTCCCGCTGGAGAAAGCAGTCGGCATGCAGACATACTCGTCAGCCGCCGTGCCGGTGCAGGAAAC
The DNA here is from genome assembly GCA_002419385.1 of Geobacter sp. UBA5735. GTDB lineage: Bacteria > Desulfobacterota > Desulfuromonadia > Geobacterales > Geobacteraceae > RPRC01. The sequence continues at coordinate 50,994 of DIFZ01000066.1, read as the reverse complement.
AGTCAGCAGCCATATACCCAGCCAGCCGCCGGGGGCTCAGGAGCAAAAGAGCGAAGAACCCTTCGACACGGAGGCGTCGCACGAAAAAGGCGCCGTTCTGAAGCTCAAGGCGCTTGAGGATGGTGCGCTCGATGTCGCCATTGATGATATGGGATCCCAGCACTATGAACTGAAAGCGGGCGACCTCTTCGAATGGAAAGGTGAAAAGGTCTTCGCTCTCGATCTCGAGAATGCCGGCGGTGTTGAAGTAGAGTTGAACGGCAGGATACTGGAGCCGCTCGGCGAACGTGGCGAGCCGGCACACGTTATCCTGAAAGCGTACGGTGCCCCTGCTGGAGCAGCCCCCTGAGCGGCCTCATATCCTTGACAGCGGACTGCTGCATGGTAGACTGCAAACCATGACCGTTCGAGTTGCCGAAACTTCCGGCCCAGGAAAAAACACCAGAATTCTCATCGTCGAAGACGAGGACAATACCAGACAGGCTCTTGCCAAGCTGCTGTCGCGTGAAGGTTTTGTCGTTGACGCCGTTGCCAACGGTCGCGAAGCCCTCATATACCTTCGGCAGCAATCAGTCAATCTCATCGTTACCGATCTGAAAATGCCCCAGATGGACGGTATTTCCTTCCTGCGCGAACTCAACAAGCATTTCCCCAAGAGCAACGTAATCATGATAACCGCATACGGCGGGGTGGAGTCCTACCTCGAAGCCATGAATCTGGGGGCCTTCGAATATATCAACAAGCCGGTCCAGATCGAAGAGCTGAAAATGGTAATGAAGAAGATTCTGAATGACAAGCCACGAGAAACCTTGTGACGGGGGGGCGGTATGAAAGATTTTCCAACGATCCTGTTTGCCACCGACTTTTCGGAAATTTCCGAGCATGCATTTGATTATGCATTGTCGATGGCAAAAAAATTCGACAGCAGGCTGATCATCATGCATATAATCAATGAGCCGGTGGATTTGCGCGGGTTCTATGTGCCTCATATTTCTTTCGATTCCCTGGAACAGGAGATTGCCGAGGCTGCCGGGAAAATGATGGAGAGATTCTGCGCCGGCAAGCTCCAGGGTATCTCGAGCCATGAAACGGTCATTGCAACGGGCGTGCCTTACGAAGAAATCCTGAAAAAGACCGAGGAGGAAAAGGTTGCTCTCGTGGTGATGGGGACCCACGGCAGGGCCGGCATAGACCATCTGCTCTTCGGCAGCACAGCGGAAAGAGTCGTCCGCAGGGCCCGTTGTGCGGTCATGACTGTCCGGCCGCCGGAAAAATGACTTCCAGGGAGGCATGCCCCAGGCGCGATTCCCGGAAAAGGCAGCTGCAGGCTGCCTTTTCCGATTCAGCGGCTCCAGGGGAAAGCGTGGTGCGATGACAGATTACCGGGTCTCACGAGAAAAAATGTTTCATGATGTTTCGGCCTCGTGCAGGAAAATTCTCCTTGTTGACGACGAGAAGGTGAACCTGGAACTTGCGTCCGTGATCTTTCGCAACAGAGGCTATTCTGTGTTGACCGCATCCAGCGCCTCCGAGGCTGTCGCGTTTGTCAGCAGTGAAAGACCGGACATCGTGCTCCTTGACTACATGATGCCCGGGATGGACGGTGCTGAAGCCCTGAAGGAGATAAAGCGCAACTTCCCCGACACTTCGGTGATCATACTTACCGGAAGGGGAAGTGAGCAGATCGCGGTCGAACTGATGAAGGCCGGAGCGGCGGACTACATCCGCAAGCCGTTTCTCAATCAGGACCTGCTGGAGAGGGTCGAAAGAGTCCTGGCCGTGAGGGCCGTTGAGCTGAAAAACAGGGATCTGCTGCTGGAAAGAGACCGGCTGCTGGAAGAGATCGCATCCTGGAACCGGGAACTGGAACGGAGGATAGCAGAGAAAACCGAGGAACTGCAACTCGCCCAGGCAGAGATAATCCAGTCGGAAAAAATGTCGACCCTCGGGCACCTTGCAGCAGGGATGGCCCACGAGATCAGGAATCCCCTCAACTCGATCGCACTGAACATCCAGTTGATAAAGACAGGACTCGAAGATGGGGAACGGCTGGAATGCGTAGGGAGAATCGAAGCGGAAGTCAGGAGAATCGACGCTATTGTGAGGAAGTTGATGGATTCTGTGCGGCGTCCCCGCTTCCATCCGATGAAAATCTGCATCGATCAGGTGTTGGACTCAGTCGTCGAAACCTACCGGTCACGTCTGGAGATGAATGGTATTCGTGTCCGCCGGGACTACCACGCCGTACCTCCTGCCATCCATGCTGATCCTGAAGAACTCAACCAGGTGTTCTCGAACCTGATCGTCAATTCCATCGAGGAGATGCAACAGGGGGGAGTGCTCGGCATAACCCTTGATCAGTGCGGCGATGCCATAGTCGCGTGCGTTTCCGACACCGGTGGCGGAATAAGCCCGGAAACGCTGCCGAACATATTCGAACCGTTCTTTACGACCAAGAGCTCTGGCACGGGGCTCGGCCTGTCGGTAGTGTTGCGGATTGTGCGGAGTTATGACGGGAAAATCGACGTTGCAAGCGAAGTGGGCAAAGGAAGCATGTTTACGGTGTCCCTGCCCATGCACTCCCGATTGTGAGGAGCGGAAGATGTCTGCGCTTCCTCACTGCGCCGGCCGGAAGGTGGCATTGCGGCTTTTCTTTTCACCCTGTTTGGTGTAGAATTGCGCAATTCTGAGGCATCCGCAGAGGTTCCGATGCAAGCACCCCGTGCCAAGATTCTCCTGATTGACGACAATCCCCTGTTTCTGCAAATCCTGTCGGATGCCTTTCGCGAAAACGGCTTTGCCGTGGTTATTGCCAGTGACGGTATCAAGGGGGTGCGGGCCTACCTGGATGAAGCGCCTGACGTGGTCATAGTGGACCTGGTGATGCCCAACATGGGCGGTGTGAGCACCTGCATGGAAATCTGCAGGCTCGGCCGCGAAGCGGATCCGGTTCTCATCCTTCTTACGTCCATGTTCAAGGGGGCGCCCCATGAGCATGCCCAGGCGGAAATGGGCGCCAAGGTTCACATTCCGAAATCGACCGCTCCACTTGACATCGTGATCATCGTCGAACAGCTGCTGGATAGAAAGCGCTTTCAAGAGCACAACAGGCGGTGATGAGACGTGCCCATTCTCGTACGAAACGTTGCCGTCGACTTCCGTATCGATGCAGATGCACTGTTCGAGCATCTTCTCCGGCGTCTTTCCGTCAGGGACGATCAAGTTATCGCCTGGCGGATCGTCCGCAAGGCGCTTGACGCCCGGAAAAAAACGGCCATCAAATACGTCTACACGTTCCAGGTCACCCTGCGCGACGAGAAAGCCTGCCTGCAGCGGCTGGCCGGCGATCCGGACGTGGAGACGAGTGCCGGTGCAGTGCCGTCTGTCTATCCCGCCATCAGGACGGATCAGAAGATCGTCATTGCCGGGATGGGGCCCGCCGGGCTGTTTGCCGGCATACGTCTCGCCGAATACGGTCTGCAGCCGGCCTTTTTCGAGCGCGGCAGACCGGTGGAAGAACGGGTCAGGGACGTGGAGTCGTTCTGGAAGAGCGGCAGGCTCGACCCTGACAGCAATGTGCAGTTCGGCGAGGGTGGGGCTGGAACTTTTTCCGACGGCAAGCTGACCACGCGCATCAGGGAAGCCAGCCTGCGCTACATACTTGAGAAACTCGTCAGGTTCGGTGCGCCTGACGAACTGCTGACCCTGGCAAAACCCCATATAGGAACCGACCGGTTGCGACGCGTGGTTCGGGAGATACGGCGCCACCTGCTGGACAGGGGGATGGAAATCGGTTTTTCAAGAACATTGACCGATATCGTTGTCCGGAGCGGCCGCGTTACCGGTGTGGTGATGAACAATGGCGATGAGGTCGCCTGCGACCATCTGGTCCTCGCGACCGGCCACAGCGCCCGCGACACGTACGAAATGCTCCGGCGGCGTTCGGTCAGCCTCGAAGCGAAGCCTTTCGCCATTGGGGTCAGGGTTGAGCACCCCCAGGATCTGATCAACCGCATCCAGTACGGTATTCCTTCACACCCCCGTCTGCCCCAGGCTGAATATGTACAGACATACCGCGATCCTGAGTCGGGTCGGCCGGTTTACACCTTCTGCATGTGCCCCGGCGGAGTTGTTCTTGCCGCGGCTTCGGAAGAAGGATGCCTGGTAACCAATGGCATGAGCAACTTCCTGAGGGATTCCGGGTTGGCCAACAGCGCAGTCATTGTCGGCGTCGACAGGTCGGATTTCCCCGGGAGCGATCCGCTTGCCGGTGTGGAGTTCCAGAGGATTTGGGAGAAAAAGGCTTTTGCTGCAGGTCAGGGGAACTATATCGCTCCTGCTCAGAATCTCATGGACTTCGTGACCGGCAAGGGCGCCCGGGGCATCAACTCGAGCTATCGTCCCGGTACGGTGGAAACTGCGCTTGCCGACATGCTCCCCGGTGACGTGTCGCAGGCACTGAAAGCCGGATTCAGGCACTTTGACCGCAAGATGCGCGGCTTCCTGACCGCGGACGCCACCCTGACCGGAGTTGAAACCCGCACTTCGTCACCGGTCCGCATCCCGCGGGGGGATGATTGCCAGTCCATAAACCTTGCCGGCCTGTATCCGGCAGGCGAAGGGGCAGGCTACGCGGGCGGCATCATGAGCGCTGCGGCAGACGGTATCCGGGTCGCCGACAGCATCGCCCGGAAATTAATGATGGACGCAAGGAGCAGCGAGTGAGCAAAATTTTCGTTCATGACATACGGGATCGTTCCCGGGTGGAGTCGGTCTTTCTGGTCAAGGAAAAAATAGAATCGCTGGCCCGGAACGGCAAGCCGTATCTGACTCTTCACCTGATGGACAAGACCGGCGAGATCGAGGGCAGAGTATGGGAGAACGTCGAAACCATCGGCGCCTGTTTCGAAAAGAATGACTTCGTAGCTATTGCGGCGAAGGCAACGGTTTACCTGGGCAAAATGCAGCTGATCGTATCGGGGCTTTCCCGTGTTCCCGACTGCGAGGTGCACCTGGCTGATTTCCTGCCGGCCGGTGAACGGAGCAGTGACGAGATGCTGGATGAGCTTGTGTCGGTTGTGGAGTCATGCCGGGATGGCAACCTGCGGCGTCTCCTGGAAGCGTTCTTCACCGATGCCGATTTTCTCGATCTCTATTGCACCGCGCCTGCAGCCAAGGGCATGCACCACGTCTATCTGGGCGGATTGATGGAGCATTCACTGGCGGTGGCACGTCTGGTGGACCTCATCATGCCGGTGTATCCCGGTCTGAACCGGGATCTCCTGGTGGCCGGGGCATTGCTGCACGATGTCGGCAAGGTCAGGGAAATGACGTACCGGCGTTCTTTCGATTACACGGACGAGGGTAAACTGTTGGGCCATATTTCCATCGGGGTGGAGATGGTGCATGAGAAGATTTCCCTGCTCCATGACTTCCCCTTCGAACTTGGCATGCTTTTCAAGCACATGATTCTGGCCCACCACGGCCAGTATGAATACGGTTCGCCCAAGAGGCCCAAGACAGTTGAAGCTACAGTGCTGAACTATCTGGACGATCTGGACTCGAAGATAAACGGGATACGCACCCACATGCGCAAGGAAACGGCGAGCCAGGCCCGCTGGACGGCGTATCACCGGCTCTATGATCGGTATTTTTTCAAGGATTTTGGATGCGGAGATGCTCCGTCGCCGCCGGCAAAGGCCGGTTGTGGCGACCAGGCCGACACTGCCGGGGCCGATGTCCGTTCGGAGCCTGCGAACAAGGGTTTCAGCAATAGCCCTTTCGAGAATCTGAAGGCAAAGAATCCGGACCCGTTCTCGAAATGACTGACCGGCGGACGGCATGCGCCAACCCGGGCCGGTAGAAGGAATGGACAGGAGGAAGGTATGCTGCGGGGGAAAACCATCGTACTTGGGGTAACCGGAGGGATCGCCGCCTACAAGGCGGCAGAGTTGCTGCGGCTCCTGGTCAGGCAGGGAGCCCGGGTCCATGTGGTCATGACCAGCGCGGCCGCGGAGTTCGTGACGCCGCTCACCTTCCAGACGCTGTCAGCTAACCCGGTGCACATGGAACTCTTCAATCTTCTGGATGAACGGGACATCAGCCACATATCCCTGGCGGACCGCGCCGACCTGTTCGTAGTGGCGCCGGCCACTGCCAACCTGATCGGCAAGATTGCCGGTGGCATCGCCGATGACCTTCTTTCCACCACGATCATGGCCACAAAAGCTCCGGTTCTGTTCGCTCCTGCCATGAACACCACCATGTACCGGAATCCGATTTACCGCGAGAACGAGGAGAAGCTCCGCAGACTCGGCTATCTGTTTGCAGACCCCGTTTCCGGCCAGCTCGCCTGCGGCTGGGAAGGGGAGGGCAAGCTGCAGGATCCGGCGATCATTCTGGAGGTGGCAATCTGCTCCCTCTGCCGCAAGGACCTGGCCGGTGAGCGCGTCCTGGTCACCGCAGGACCCACCCGGGAGGAACTGGACCCGGTGCGCTACCTGAGCAACCATTCGAGCGGCAAGATGGGATATGCCCTTGCGCGCGCTGCACATCGCCGCGGTGCCAGTGTCACCCTGGTCACCGGTCCGGTCTGTCTCCAGGAGCCCTACGGGGTCGAAACCATCAGCGTTGTTTCAGCTGCGGAAATGCGCGAAGCGGTTGTGAACCGGTTCGCTGCCTCCTCGATCGTCATAAAGGCTGCGGCGGTGGCTGACTACCGGCCGGAGGCCCGGTCCGGCAAGAAGATGAAGAAATCGGCAGGGGAGACGGTGCTGCGACTGGCAAGAACCGACGATATCCTGGCAGAGATCGGGCGGCTCAAGAACGGACAGTTCATCGCGGGATTCGCCGCAGAGACCGACGACCTCGGCGGAAATGCGGTGAAAAAGCTGAAAGAGAAGAACCTGGACATGATCGTTGCCAACGATGTCACCAGGGAAGGTGCCGGTTTTGCCGTCGATACCAACATCGTGACGATGATCTTCAGCGACGGTCGGGTCGAGGACGTGCCGCTCATGGACAAGGAGTCTCTGGCGGACACCATCCTTGACCGCATCGTGGAAATGAGGCGTCAGAGCATCAATCTGGCAAGCGGGTAGTCTTTCTTCTGCGCCAGGGAGGGATACACCAGCTGCAGGAGCGCCGGTTTGCAGATGGAAGAACTGAGCCGTTGCTTCATTTCCTCCAGCTGACCCAACGCCTCTTCCCTGCTGATTTTGCCGCCCGTGTAGAGGATGCGGAGGTTTCTTCTCACCATTTCAGCTGTTGCCAGAGCCTTTTCCCCGGTGGGGTCAGCCTGGAAATATCGTGAGCCCTCCAGGTTGTTGAGAAAGTCGAAGACTGCTTCTTCGGCGAGCGTGGCATATTCCTGCCGGTCCGTCGGCTCCAGATTGTAGCGTGACAGGTCTGAGGCTGTCTTCAGCATGTACTGCCACTTTTCCAGCCGGCTGAGCAGGAGGATGGAATTGAAGATCCGCTTGTTGGTGGTGAAGGAAAAGATAGTGTCCGAGAGGACTTCCCTGAGAAGAGCGTCATTGATCTTGTAGTGCTCCATGGATACGCGTCTGCCCGTTTCCCATACTTCCTTGTCGACGAAGCTTTCAAACCGCATTTCCCAATAGGCGTGCTTGTGGGTAAGGGAAGAGAAGCTCCGCATGATCTTGAAAGGTACGAAATAGTTGTGGGCCACGATATCGGCGGCAAGATGGGCGAGGTACCCCAGAGCGCATGCCTGCTGCGGTTTGCTCCGGGCACGGTCGAGAACCTTGAAGCCTATGGGCCAGCGGTGGCAGTGCTGCAGGTAATGGGTATACTTTTTCCCGATCGTGATGTCGGCGGCGATGCAGCCATAGAGGAAGTCATAAGGGAACTCGCTGAGGAGGGCTGCCAGTGCCGGCTGAAGAGACGACAGGTTCCTCAGGACGGTGGAGCCGAGCTGGAGATGGAAGCCGGCGCCCCAGGCGAATGCTTCGCCCGGCACAAGAAAGAGCAGCACAAAAATCGCTAATATTATGACCATAATGTTCAGCATAGATGAAAGCGATATGGAATGTAAAGGGGTATTAGATGCCTGAGAATGGAGACAGCAGATTTCTGCTTTCAGCCCTGCGGGGGTACCTGGAGGACCTGAAGGAAACCGGAGTCGATGGTTTGCCCTATGAAAAGGACTTGCGGGGAAGCGTTGCGGACACGGGAAGAGCTGGCGGCCCGTCGTCTGCGTCCGGCAGCGAACCTTCTGCTCCGGAGATGCTCGAACGTATCCGGAATGACCTGGGTGACTGCCGGCGCTGCGGCCTCGGCGACACCAGGACCAGCCTGGTGTTCGGTGTGGGGAATCCGGCTTCCCGGCTGGTATTCGTGGGAGAAGCACCCGGCAGGGATGAGGATATCCAGGGCGAACCGTTCGTGGGTGAAGCGGGACAGCTGCTGACCAGGATCATAGAGGCCATGGGGTTTTCGCGCCAAGACGTGTATATCTGCAATGTCATCAAATGCCGGCCACCCGGTAACCGCAACCCGTCTCCGGTGGAGGTCGAGGCATGCCACCCGTTTCTCCTCCGGCAGATCCAGGCCATCGCACCCCAAGTGATCGTGGCGCTGGGCACCTTTGCCGCCCAGACCCTGCTGCGGACCCGGGAGCCGATCTCCCGCCTCAGGGGTCGCTTCCACGATTATCACGGCATTCAGCTCATGCCGACCTTTCATCCGGCATACCTGTTGCGAAACCCTGCCATGAAGCGGGAGGTCTGGGACGACATGAAGGCGGTCATGCAAAAATTCGGCATGGAACCGCCCATATCGCGGCAGGAGCCCGGGACGTGACGGGCGCTTTCCTTTCAGGCTATGCCCAGAATTATGTCGCTTGCCTTGCAGATGGCGCAGGCGTGGTCTCCTTCGCGCAGGGACAGATGTTCGGCGCTGGCGTTGGTAATGATGGCGCTGATGGTGTTTCCCCCGGACAGTTCCAGAATCACTTCCGTATTCACCGCGCCTTCCAACAGCTTGATCACCCGTCCCTGGAGGATGTTGCTCGTGCTGAGTTTCGAAGCCTCCACGTCTTTTCCGATCAGGATCGAACTTGCCTTGATGATCGCGTACGCGTCTGTCCCCTCCTGCAGCAACAGGTTTTCAACGCTTTCGTTGGTGACGATCGCAACCAGTGAATCACCGCCCTTCAGGGAGAGGACGACCTCCGAATTCACCGCTCCTTCAGTAAGCTTGGTAACGGTACCGGCGTAAATATTGCGTGCGCTGACTTTCATCGAAATCCTCTTTATGAATTTGTAGAGTTCGTTTGCCGACCCGATCCGCTTGGTGATGTTGCCGAGAAATTTGTCATGCTCTTCCTGTATCACCCGATACTTCCTGATGACTTCCCTCCCTTCGTCGGTCAGGCGGGTCCCTCCTCCCGATTTTCCCCCGGCCATGCGGACGAAAAGCGGCTTTTCGGAAAGGTTGTTGATGGCATCGATGGTGTCCCAGGCTGTCTTGTAACTGATGCCGACCGCCTTTGCGGCCTTGGTGATGGAACCGTGTTCATCGATCATTTCCAGCAGGCGGATCCGGTCTTCTCCCAGGTATTCCATGTCCTCCTTGCAGAGGGATAACGACCCGGAAACTGCCATCCTCTTTCTGGTACCGCTCATTTTTCAGTTCTCCTTTACACAGCCTGAGAGTTGTGACGTTACTGCCTGGGGATATCAAACGCCTTTCTGGAGCGTTCCATTTCTTCCCTGATCGCGGTTGAGCTTTCCAACGAGAGAATGCGCTGCGCCAACTGGAGTGCATCCTTGCGTGAAATGTTGAGGAACGTCTGCTTGATCAGCGGTATGTAGGGTGCTGACAGGCTGAACTCCGTGATGCCCAGTCCCAGCAGGAGAACGGCATGCAACGGATCAGCCGCCATTTCACCGCAGACGGAAACCGGCTTGCCTGCTTCTGCAGCCACGTCCGCCACCCGTTTTATGGCGTGAATGACGGCAGGATGCAGCGGATCGTAGTATTTGCGGATCCTGGCATTGTTGCGGTCGGCCGCCAGCATGTATTGTATCAGATCATTAGTCCCGATGCTGAAAAAATCTGCCTCGCGCACCAGGAAACCGGCAGCCTGGACGGCAGCCGGAACCTCGATCATGATCCCGATCGGAATCCGGTCGGCGATGCTCCGGCCTTCCTGTCGCAGCTCAACGCGCAGCTCGTCAACAAGAGTTCTGATTGATACCACTTCCTCGACTGACGACACGAGCGGGAACATCAGCCGCATGGTGCCGTGGGGGGAAGCCATGAGCGCACCGGCCAGCTGTTCTCTCAGTATTTCGGGACGCTCCATGGAAAGCCTGATTGACCTCAGCCCCATGAAGGGGTTCTCTTCGCGGGGATGGGGGAAGTATGACAGGGTCTTGTCGCCGCCGATGTCCAGTGTGCGTATGGTGACGGGGAGGGGCGCGAACCCTTCGAGCATTTTCCGGTAGAGCCGGGAGAGTTCGTGCCGGGTCGGGAACGTGGTTCGCGACATGTAGGGGAATTCCGAGCGGTACAGTCCCACTCCCTCCGCGCCGTTGGCGATGGCAACCTTCACATCGTTCAGCAGCGCCACATTCGAGCGCAGGTGGATCCTCACTCCGTCTGTGGTGACGGTTGGAACCTCTCTCAGTCCCTCAAGCTCGCGCCGCTTGATGCCGTAGTCATTGCTGAGCCGTTCATATTCTTCCTTGACCTTCCTGGCAGGACTTACGAAGATGCAGCCGGTATTGCCGTCAATGATGATCTCGTTCCTGCCGGTTATTGATTTTATCTCATCCCAGGATGCCACTACCGCCGGAATGCCCAGTGATCTGGCGATGATGGCGGTGTGTGAACCGGAGTCACCGCTGGCGGTGACTATGCCCAGCAGTTTGCCGTGATCCAGGGCAGCCAGTTCGGACGGATACAATTCTTTCGCTACCAGGATCTTTTTGCCCCGGATGGGTGCCGGTCCCCTGGCGCTGCCGGTGAGGCAATCCACCAGCCTGCGGCCGATATCCTTCATATCGGCCGACCGTTCCCGCAGATAGGCGTCTTCCATGCGGGAAAAAGCAGCGACATAGGATTCCACGACGTCTTCGACCGCGCAGATCGCTCCGCATTCATGTTCGATCCGTTCCAGGACCTTTGCCGTGAATGCCCGGTCCTCCAGTATCATCAGATGGGTGTGGAAAATGGCAGCGTCATCGGCGGACAGCGTCTCCGCAACCCGTTTTTCCAGGTAGAGGGTCTGGATCCTGGCCTTCTGTACGGCAACGAGAAACCGTTTCTTCTCGTCGGCGACCGTCCCGGCCTCAACGGCTGGGTGTTGTCTGAAGCCCGAAGAAGTGCCGATGACAGCTGCCCTTCCCCAGGAAAACCCCGGAGAGACCGGAATCCCGCGGATCATTCGTTGCGCTGTCTGCGGCGGCGTGCGCAGTGTTCCATCTTCGGTGCTGCCGGTTGCGCCGTCCTTGAGCTGCTTGAGTTCCTGCTCGAAGAAGGCCCGTTCCTGTTCCTTTATCCGTATGGAATCCAGCAGTCGTGCGTTGATGATGATGCTGCTTATCTGGTTGGCAATGGTGGTAAGGGTGCTGACTTCGAGCTGGGTGAAGGTTCTGGGCTCCCTCGTCTGGACGACGATGACTCCGGCCGGGCTCTTGTGCTCGAACAGGGGGAGGCCGAGGAATGAATGGAAGCGTTCTTCCTTCGTTTCGCGGAAGTATTTGTACCGGGGATGGGACGGCGCATCGTCGATGGCGACGACACCGCGCTGTTCAACTACCAGTCCGGTCAAACCCTCGGAGGTGTTCATCCGTACCCTGCCCACGGAAGCACGGGAGAGTCCCTTGGTGGCATATAGGGTCAGGGTTTCCCCGTCGTTTTCCAGGAGATAGATGGAGCAGACGTCAGACCCCATGCGCCGGGCGACCATGTTCACGATATTCTGCAGAGTTTCTTGCAGGTCGTGGGAATGGAGTATGAGCTCGCTGATGTCCTCGACAGTCCGCAGGCCGAGTGCTTCGTTGTTAGCAGTGTTCATGGCGACGCTATTCCCGCTGGAGTATTGCGAAAAAGTATACGGGATTGACGATGGGATTGAAAGAGTTTTATCGTTCAGCACCACGGGTGATGAATTATGGAAATCAAACCTTCTTTCTGCTATAGTGTGCCGCAAGTAACGATGTGATGGAAGGAGGCGAAAAAAATGGGCGTTAGCTATGAAGATCACCTGACCGAAGGAATTGCGCTGATGGAGGCCGGGGATGCCAAGTCCGCGTCTGACAGGTTTCGCGAGTGTACCGGGATGATGCCTGATGCGGCCGAACCTTACTTCAGGCTGGGCAGTGCGCTTGCCGAGCTCGGCAAGCTGGCCGAAGCGCTGGAGGCTTACAGGAAGGGCATCATGATAGATCCGCGGGATCCGGAAGCCTTTACGGCTGTCGGGGACATTCACTTCGAGGAAGGCCGGTACCAGGAGGCGATAACCGCTTACCAGAGGGTGGTGGAACTGTCGCCCGGTGATCCCGACGGCCATGTCAGTATCGGACTGGTCTACAACTGCATGGAAAAGACCGAGGAGGCCATCCGCGCCTACGAGATCGCGCTGAAAATGGATCCGGAGAATGTGTTCGCGCTCAACGCACTGGGTGACGCCTACTATGCCCTCGGGGAGCAGGACAAGGCGGTCGAGGCCTACCGGAAGGGCGTTTCGATAGACCCTGAAGATGCTGCGGCTCACTTCAACCTGGGTGAACTTTACTATGACATGGAGGACCTGGAAGAAGCCGAGCGGGAATGCCTTGAAGCGATTCGCCTGGATCCGGCTTTCCCGCTTCCCTATCTGACCATGGGGAGCATTTGCCTGGACCAGGAGCGGATCGGAGAGGCGGTCAGCTATTTCCAGTCCTATCTGGGCAAGGAGAAGTCACCCCGGGCAGAGGAGACTGTCCAGGAGGTGCAGGCCGTGCTTGAATCGCTGAAAGCAGAAGTGCACGGCTGAAGCGGAGGGTCTGCTCCGCTTCGGTGCGCATCCCGTCCGTGCAGCTGGTGGAGGGCGAAGTCCGCCCTCCCGCATGGCTGTTTCCGGCTCCTACCCGAAAAACTTCGAAAGCCTGGCCCGGTGTTTTTCAAGTTTTTCATGGCCATGCTCCATGGCCTTCAGGATTTCCTTCCTGGCATCTCCGGCCAGGTCTGCGCCGTGGTCGAGAATATCAGCGGCTTTTTCACCGACCGTATCCACCATCTTGGAAACGCTGTTCGTGAAATCGTCGACAATGTCTTCGCCTCTCCTTCGTGCCCTTCGGGCATAGCGGCTGATGTCTTTCCGCGTCGCTCTGCCCGACTGGGGAGCGAAAAGCAATGCGATACTTGCTCCGATCAAGCCTCCGGCTATCAGCATCAGCGCCCCGGCCTTGTACGTGCTGCTTCTGTCAGACATGGTTACCTCCCTGTGGATCGTGAAGATGTATGACAAGTCTACCACATTTGCCCTGTTGGTAAACCGTTCCCGGATTCCGGCCACGTGAGCGTCCTGAGCACGGGAAGGGAGCGATAAAGACAATTGACACATGGGGTGATTACCGGTAAAAAGGTCGGACAGCTGATTTGTGCCGCATGCCGGCACATGATCAGGAAGGTGCAATGATTTACGGAATAGGTGTCGACATATCCGACATAACACGGTTCGAACGTTTTCTCGCAGAAGGGAAAGATGCGCTCATCCGGCGGGTGTTCACTCCCGGCGAGATCGGCTATTGCGACCCCAAAAAGCGGAGCGCGCAGCACTATGCGCTGCGTTTTGCCGCCAAGGAAGCTTTCTTCAAGGCTTTGGGGCTTGGTCTCAGGGATGGCATGTCCTGGCATGATGTGGAAGTTGTCAAGGATGCGCTGGGGAAGCCGGATCTCGTGCTCCATGGCAGGGCTGCCGAGATCTTTGCCGAGCGGGAGCTGTCAAGGAGCCAGACCTCGCTGTCCCATGACGGCGCCTACGCGGTGGCTGTGGTTGTGCTGGAGCGGTAATCATGCGGATTGTCAGCGCTGACACCATGAGAAAGGCCGAGCAGGCGACGATCAACAGGTTCGGCATCTCCGGACAGCTCCTGATGGAGACTGCAGGTCGCGCCTCTGCCGAGGCACTGTGCGAAACCTTCGGCCGAATAGCAAACAGAACGGCAGTCATCGTTGCCGGCAAGGGCAACAATGGCGGAGACGGTTATGTTGTCGCACGCTATTTGCGGGGATGGGGATGGGACGTTTCCGTTCGTGTCGTTGCCCGGAAGGAGGAGGTGTCGGGGGACGCTGCACTGAATCTGGCACTTCTCGACCCCGAGCTGGTCCGTTATTGCACCTCTGCGGCAGACCTTGAGCCCTGTTTCGCCGAGTTCAGGAACGCTGGTGTCCTGGTGGATGTGCTGTTCGGCATCGGGTTGAAGAGCCAGATCGGCGGTGTTCATGCCGAAGCGATCCGGATGATGAATGCTTCGGGGCGCCCGGTTGTCGCAGTGGACATCCCTTCCGGTGTCGACGCGACCACGGGAGCGATCTTGGGCAGTGCGGTGCAGGCGGATCTTACCGTGACGTTCGCCTACGGCAAGATGGGCCATGTGCTGTATCCGGGACGGGCAATGACTGGGAGACTGGTGGTGGCTGACATTGGACTGCCGGAGGCTGCCGCTGAACCGGGGGACATCCATCACTACCTGGACCCGCAAGCAGCATCGACCCTTATCCGCGTGCGTGACCGCACGGGGCACAAGGGCACCTACGGCCATTGCCTGATCGTTGCAGGTTCGACGGGAAAGACCGGCGCAGCGGCGCTGGCCGCCAACAGCGCTGTCCGCAGCGGATCGGGCCTGGTGACGCTTGCCGTCCCGGAAAGCCTGAACCCGGTGCTGGAGATCAAGACCACGGAAGCCATGACGTTGCCGTTTGCAGATTCTGGCCGAGGCTTTCTGGGCAGCGGCAATGGCGATGCCATAACAGCCGCGTTCAGGGGAATGGATGCGGTCGCCATCGGCCCGGGTATTTCCAGGCATCCGGAAACTGCCGCCCTGGTGCGCAAACTGGTGTCGGAGTGCCCGCTTCCCCTGGTGGTGGATGCCGACGGTCTGAATGCCCTGGCCGAGGATATTTCGATCCTGGAGAGAACGATTTCGCCCGCCGTGGTGCTGACGCCCCACCCTGGCGAGATGTCCAGGCTCTGCGGTCTTGCCGTAGATCGTATCGAGGCTGACCGAGTAGGGGTGGCCCGTGATTTCGCCTTGCGCCATGGAGTTTATCTGGTTCTCAAGGGGGCCGGAACGGTTGTCGCGACGCCTGATGGAGAGATAAGCGTCAACGGCAGCGGAAATCCCGGGATGGCCACGGGGGGCATGGGGGATGTGCTGACGGGAGTGCTTGTTTCCCTGCTCGGGCAGGGCTATCCCTTTACTGATGCATGCAGACTGGGGGTATTCCTCCACGGATATGCCGCGGACATGGTGGCCGAGCGGCAGGGGGAAGTGGGGATGACAGCATCGGATGTGCTGGAGAGCCTCCCCCGTGCGTATAAAACGTTGCTGGCGGCACATGGAAATTGCAGAACGGAAC
This sequence comes from Geobacter sp. UBA5735, assembly GCA_002419385.1. Taxonomy (GTDB): domain Bacteria; phylum Desulfobacterota; class Desulfuromonadia; order Geobacterales; family Geobacteraceae; genus RPRC01. The sequence goes on along the minus strand of DIFZ01000066.1, from coordinate 35,400 downwards.
AGACCAAGGAGAACAGTCTATGCTGAAAGCCGTCGACATCATGACGAAAGAAGTCAAAACAGTTACGGAGGAGACATCGGTCCGCGATCTTGCCAGGATTTTGACGGAAAATCGCATCGGCAGCGTGCCGGTGGTCGATGCAGACGGAAAGCTCATCGGCATCGTCACCGAATCCGATCTCATCGAACAGGACAAGAACTTTCATATCCCGACCGTGATCTCGCTCTTCGACTGGATCATCTACCTGGAGAGCGAGAAGAAATTCGAGCGGGAGTTGAAGCGGATGACAGCCCGTACCGTTGGGGATATCTATACCAAGGACGTTATTGCCATTGCGCCTTCCACGCCGGTCAGCGAGATCGCCGACACCATGAGCAACCGCAGGATCCACGCGTTGCCGGTGGTGGACGAAGGCAGGCTGGTGGGGATCGTCTCGCGCATCGACCTCATCAGGAGCATGGTCGGCTCGTAGGGATGCGCACCTTTCTCAGCAGTAATACGCAGGAAACGGTGTGCCTGGGCGAACGGCTCGGCAGGCTCCTCCTGCCGGGAGATTTCGTGGCGCTGGTCGGCGATCTGGGCTCCGGCAAAACCCATTTTGTGCAGGGGATCGCGCTTGGGGTCGGTGTGTCACCTGATGTCTGCGTTTCCAGCCCGTCGTACACCCTGCTCAACGAGTATGCCGGGCGCATACCCCTGTACCATTTCGATCTTTATCGCCTCGACGGCGATGCGGATATCCGCGATCTGGGCTTCGAGGAATATTTCTATGGCAGGGGCGCCTGTGTCGTTGAATGGGCTGACAGGCTGAGCGCCGAACTGCCTGAAGAGCACCTCAGAATCGTCTTCACCCACGAAGGGGAAACGGATCGCGGCATGGTTCTTTCAGCAGCAGGCTCCCGTTACCGTGACCTGCTGCTGGAGCTTCTGCCGGAAGCGGAAAAAACTGTTTGACCGCGACGATTTACGGCCGAAGCTGTGCAGATGATGTTGTTGTAATCCAATTTTATTGACAGGAGACTGGAAATGGCTCTTGTAGTTCAGAAGTACGGCGGAACGTCGGTGGGCAGTGTCGACCGTATCCGCAATGTCGCCTCGCGGGTCGCCCGGGTCTACGACGAGGGCAACTCTCTGGTGGTCGTGGTTTCCGCCATGTCGGGGGAAACCAACAAACTGGTCGCGCTCGCCAACGAGATCTGCGAGTTTCCCGATACGCGCGAATACGATGTGCTGGTGTCATCGGGCGAGCAGGTGACGGTTGCCCTGCTGGCCATGTGCCTCAAATCCATGGGCTACAAGGCCAAGTCCTACCTTGGCCACCAGGTGCCGATCACCACGGACAGCGCCTACAGCAAGGCCCGGATCGAAAAGATCAGCGACAGGAAGATGCGCAAGGACCTGGAAGAGGGTACCATAATCATTGCTGCGGGTTTCCAGGGTGTGGACTCGGGCGGCAATATCACAACCCTTGGCCGGGGCGGCTCCGACACTTCCGCGGTGGCTCTCGCGGCAGCACTCAAGGCGGATGTGTGCGAGATCTACACCGATGTTGACGGGGTCTACACGACCGATCCCAATCTCTGCTCCGATGCCCGGAAGATCGAGAGGATTTCCTACGACGAGATGCTGGAGCTGGCCAGCCTCGGCGCCAAGGTCCTGCAGATACGCTCCGTGCAGTTTGCCAAGAAATACAGCGTTGACGTGCATGTCCGCTCGAGCTTCAATGACAATCCGGGAACACTGGTTACCAAGGAGGATAAAAAAATGGAGTCGATTCTCGTCTCTGGAATTACCTATGCCAAGGATGAAACCAAGATAGCCGTAAGAAGGGTGCCGGACAAGCCCGGTATCGCGGCAAGCATCCTCCTCCCCCTTGCCGATGCCAACATTTCCGTAGACATGATTGTACAGAATGTCAGTGAGGACGGTTCAACCGACTTTACGTTCACCGTTTGCAAGGCCGACTTCAAAAAAGCCCTGATGATTACCGGGGAAGTGGCGGAAAAAATAAATGCGCGGGACATCCAGACCGACGAGAGCATCTCCAAGGTTTCCGTCGTCGGCCTGGGCATGAGGAGCCATGCCGGTGTTGCGACGAAAATGTTCCAGACCCTGGCGAAAGAGGGGATCAACATCCAGATGATCTCCACGTCGGAAATCAAGGTTTCGGTTGTTATTGATGCGAAATATACCGAACTGGCAGTCAGGGTGCTGCACGATGCGTTCGGACTGGCCAACAAGGACGTGAAGCCAGAGTAGCCTGCCGGCTGCTGTCCGCCTGCTTCGCCTCGAATGGCGCACCACAGGGGAGAGGGTGAAACATGAGCCTGATAAAACTGTATGATACCACGCTCCGGGACGGAACCCAGGCTGAGGACATTGCGCTCCTGGTAGAGGATAAAATCCGCATTGCCCGCAAGCTGGACGAGATGGGCATTCATTACATCGAGGGCGGATGGCCCGGAAGCAATCCCAAGGATGTGGCTTTTTTCAGGGATATCAAGCGTGAAAAGCTGGGGCAGGCAAGGATTGCCGCCTTCGGTTCCACCCGCAGGGCAAAGACCACCCCGGACAAGGACCAGAACATCCGTACCCTGATCCAGGCCGAGCCCGATGTGGTCACCATCTTCGGCAAGACTTGGGATTTCCAGGTTCGCGAGGCTTTGCGCATCTCGCTCCAGGAGAACCTTGACCTGATCCATGACTCCCTTGCCTATCTCAAGGGGCATGTCGATGAGGTGTTTTACGATGCGGAGCACTTCTTCGACGGTTTCAAGGCTAATCCCGAGTATGCCATCAAGACACTTGTGGCGGCCCAGGATGCGAAGGCTGATTGCATCGTCCTGTGCGACACCAACGGCGGGACCATGCCGTTCGAAGTGGCGGCTATCGTGGAAGCTGTTCGCCGGAAAATCACCACACCGCTCGGCATCCATACGCACAATGATTCCGAGTGTGCCGTTGCCAATACCTTGAGTGCCGTCCAGAGCGGTGTCGTGCATGTTCAGGGGACCATTAACGGATTCGGTGAACGGTGCGGCAATGCAAATCTCTGCTCGATCATCCCTGCCCTCAAGTTGAAGATGGGCCGTGACTGTGTCAGCGACGAACAGCTCAGGAAACTGTCGGAGCTTTCCCGTTTCGTGTATGAGCTGGCCAACCTTACTCCGGACAAGCACAAGCCCTATGTGGGCAAATCCGCCTTCGCCCACAAGGGCGGGGTCCATGTGAGCGCCATACAGCGCCATCCGGAGACGTACGAGCATATCAGGCCGGAGCTGGTGGGAAACACCACCCGGGTTCTGGTGTCCGATCTGTCCGGCCGCTCCAATATCCTGGCAAAGGCACAGGAGTTCGACATCAACCTGGACAGCAAGGACCCGGTTACCATGGAGATCCTGGACAACATAAAGGATCTGGAGAACCGGGGTTACCAGTTCGAGGGGGCTGAGGCGTCATTCGAACTCCTGATGAAGCGGGCACTCGGCACCCATCGCAAGTTCTTTACCGTCCTCGGTTTCCGCGTCATCGACGAAAAGCGCCAGGAAGACCAGAAACCTGTCACGGAAGCCACGATCATGGTCAAGGTCGGTGGGAAGATTGAACACACGGCAGCTGAAGGCAACGGGCCGGTCAATGCGCTGGACAACGCGCTGAGAAAGGCCTTGGAAAAATTCTACCCCCGGCTCAGGGAGGTAAAGCTTCATGACTACAAGGTACGAGTTCTCCCTGCTGGGCAGGGAACCGCTTCTGTAACCAGGGTTCTGATAGAGTCTGGCGACAGGGAAAACCGCTGGGGGACTGTCGGAGTGTCGGACAACATAATTGATGCTTCCTACCAGGCCCTGATTGACAGCATAGAGTACAAGCTTGACAAGGGCGAGGAGGCCGAACCGGGCAAAAAGTGATCGAACGCGGCAGGCGTTTCATAATCTGGCTGGCAATGGCGGTTTTTTCTAGTGCACTCTTGTTTGATAGGCACGGCGTCTCTCCGGTTGGGGGTGCCGTGTCTTTTTTTCCGGAGACGGCTTACGATTCCGCCGCAGTGACGGTGCGGATATGTGGAAATGTCGGAAAACCAGGGGTTTATCGGTTTCCTGCAGCTGTAGGAGGTGCCGGCGTCAATATAATGGCGTTTTTCGCTGCTGCGCCAATGAGCTCCGGTGCATACCGGCCGTCACCTCCGCTGCGCAGCGGAGAGGTTGTCGAGATCCAGGTAAAAGATGACAAATCTGTTGAAATTAAAAGGAAAGAGATGGGGGCTGAGGAGAAATTGCTCCTGGGGATACCGCTTGACCTGAACCGGATGAGCCAGTCTGATTGGGAGTGTCTGCCGGGACTCGGGCCCGGGACAGCGAAAAAGCTGGTCGAGTACCGTCAAATAAATGGCGATTTTGCCTCGGTGGCAGATCTCAAACGTGTTCCGGGTATGGGAGCCGCGCGCATGAAGCTCATCAGGAGTTATTTTGCTGATCCATAACGCTGCGTAAAAACAGACAGTTAAGTTCCTGGTGGTCTGGAGGAATCAGGAAGTGTTTTTTGTGCAGGCATATTGGCACATATGATGAATCTTTCTCCATACATGTATTTTTATTTCGACAGGGGGAGGGATCGTCATGCAATGTCCGAAATGCAGAGGGCTGATGTTTTCAGAAAAGTATTATGATTATGTACGATCTTTTTATGCATGGAAATGCACCGGGTGTGGTGAACTGCTCGATCCGACCATCCTTTCCAACAGGGCAAGGCGGCATAATTTTCTTATAGGATAGGGTGTCGTGTGAAACGGCCGCTGTCATGGGGCCGAAAATGCTCTTCTCCGGAAAAACCGGCGTGCGGCAAAGAACCGAGGCAGGGTGTGCCAGGCAACTGGCAATGACCCTGACCGTTCATGCCTGCGCCGGTTTTTCCGTTTCTGCTTTTCATGCTGTTTTCCGGTTTATTGCCTGACGAAGTTTACGGCTCTGCAATGCTTCTTGTTTGAGGGTCCTGTCATGGATATTCCAACATACCCCGCCTCCAGGGCCGTATTCCTGGAAGACCGGCAGCTGCTGCATGCTCTGTTCGGCAGGTTGCAGCCCCGTGTTTCGGAACTCACTTTCGCCAACATTTTCCTGTTCCGTCATGCTCACGACTACCGTATCACCAGTTGTGGCGACGCTGTCGTCATTCTGGGCAGGGGGTATGACGGCAGTGCATATTTTCTTCCTCCCCTCGCGGGTGACATTCAGTCAGCCGTGGACTGCCTTCTGGGGGACGGACTTACCCTTTACGGGGCGGACAGGGCATTCATCGGCCGTTTTATGACGCCTTCAGAACATCTGCTGGTCGAGGAGGACCGGGATGCTCATGATTACCTTCATCGCAGGCTTGAACTGGCTGATTTGCCGGGGAACCGCTTTCACAAGAAGAAAAACAGGATCAGTTATTTTTCTTCACGCCATGAATACCTGGTCGAGCCCTATTCCTCCCGGCACCTGAAAGGGGCACTCGATGTCCTTGAAGTCTGGACGGGCGCTCATGCTGGTTCCGCCAGCAGCTCCCTTGAGCATGAAGCCAGTGCAACCGGGGAAGGTCTTGAGATGGTTGAAAAGCTCGGTCTGGAGGGGGTGGTGGTGCTGGTCAAGGGGGAAGTGAGGGCGTTCGCGCTGGGGGAGCGACTCAATGCCATGACTTCCGTGTGCCATTTCGAAAAGGGAGACCCTTTCCTGGAAGGTGTTTCGCAGCTGGTGGACAGGGAATTCAACAGAAAATGCTTCACGGACTGTGTATTCGTGAATCGTGAACAGGATCTGGGCGAACCGAATCTGCGGAGGGCCAAGCTTTCCTATCACCCGGTCGAAATGGTGGAGAAATTCCGTATACGGCACCTGAGCTAGTGTTCCGTGCGGCAGCGACCTGCCCCGAGGCAGTTATTCGCCGATTATCTTGACCAGGACCCGCTTCTTTCTTTTGCCGTCGAAATCGCCGTAAAAGATCTGTTCCCATGGGCCCAGGTCAAGATCGCAGTCAGTAATGGCCACGACGATTTCCCGACCCATGATGGTCCTCTTCAGATGTGCGTCGGCGTTGTCTTCGCACCCGTTGTGGTGGTACTGGGAATAGGGCTTTTCTGGGGCAAGCATCTCCAGCCATTCCTCGAAGTCAAGATGCAGGCCCGGTTCGTCGTCATTGATGAAGACGCTTGCGGTGATATGCATGGCGTTGCACAGCAGCAGGCCGTTGCCGATCTCGCTTTCCTGGACACATTCGCGGACCTGATGGGTAATGTTGATGAAATCCCGCCTCTTGCTGATTTCGAACCAGAGTTCTTTTCGATAGTGCTTCATGAAAAGCTCCTTCCCATAAGCTGGTCAATCAATATTTTTCATGAAATAAAGGGACAGTGTGTCGAGCTCAAGGGCTGCCAGCGTACCCAGCCCTGGCTGGCTGGAATACACGCAGCCGTTGTCCAGCAGGATATGGCCGGTGCCGAGGCTCTCCCGTATCGTTTCTCTGGACACTGGTGTGTGTCCGGAAATAATGGTTTTTCCCCTGGTGCGGTGGAGATCTGCGGTGAAGGAGCGGCTCCAGAGCATGGCTTCCGTGTCGGTGAAAGGGTCTGGCGTCTGCAGGTTGAGACCTGCATGGACCAGTATGAAGTCATCCAGCTCGAGAAAGAACGGCAATCTGGAGAAGAAAGAGCGGTACACCGGGGGGATTTGGCACGGATCTTCAACGCCGAAACTCGTCAGGGTCGTCCCTCCGCCGTTGAGAAGCCAGACCCTGAGGTATTCCGGATTCCCGCATGACCGGACGAGCATGTCGTCGTGATTTCCCCGCAGCGTGTGGACTGCCTGCCCCTTTTTTCTCAGGTCCATGATGCGGTCGACTACCTCCTTGCTCCTGGGTCCCCGGTCAGTATAATCACCCAGAAGGAAGAGTGTGTCGGCCGGCCTCAGGTTGAGGATTTTCTCAAGGAGCGCTGAAAAAGTGCGGGCGCAGCCATGGATGTCAGGTACGACGAAACGACGGGCAGGCATGTGATCCTCGATACGGTCGCGTAACTGGACAGCAGGAACGGCATGACGAACCGCTGTCTTCAATCTCACAGTAGCGTAAATTTCTTTCTTTGAAAAGAATGTAAACAGTATATTTTACGATATGACGGTTTCGGGCCGGAAACTCGCTATGCAAGGGAGTTGCGGACCTGGTTCGGTATGCCATTCCGGACGTTTTGCTTGTCAACAGTGCCGGCTGCCGTGCGTTATGAAGAGCCGGGAGACGGCGCGTATCGTGCCGATCCGATTGACAATCAGGTGAATATGTGTGCAATTGATCATAGGCCGCATTCAGGGAGTATCTTTTTGCGGTGCGGCCCTCCTTCCCTTTTCGAGGCAGACAATGAAACGTTATCTTGTTGCAGGTGCGGTTGCCGTCGCGATTCTGGCAGCCGGAGTGTTTCTTTTTCTGAAGAGCGCGCCGAAACCTTCCTACCGGATGGGCAAGGTCGAACGCGGCACTATCCTGTCGACTGTGACCGCCACTGGTACGCTGAACGCCGTGATCACCGTCCAGGTGGGCACGCAGGTGTCCGGGACGATCCAGAAGCTCTTCGTCGATTACAACAGCGTGGTGAAAAAAGGGCAGTCCATTGCCCAGATTGACCCGTCGATTTTTACTTCACAGGTCCAGCAGAGCGGCGGGAGCTACCAATCGGCGCTGGCCAACCTTGCCAAAGCGAGAGCAACTCTGGTGGATGCCCGGAGAACGATGGAGAGAAACCGGCAACTGGTCAGCGATGGCGTGGTTTCCCAAGCCGATTTCGATGGCGCCGAAACCAGGTTCCGGGAAACCGGGGCAGCGGTGAGAGCGGCTGAAGCAAGCGTGCAGCAGACACTCGGCGCGTACCGGCAGGCACAGACAAATCTCCGGTATGCGACGATAAAGTCGCCGGTTGACGGCATTGTGGTTTCCCGGAACGTGGATGTGGGCCAGACGGTTGCCGCCTCTTTCCAGACGCCGACCCTGTTCACGATCGCCCAGGACCTGACCAAGATGCAGATCAATACCAGCGTTGACGAGGCCGATATCGGCAAGATCCAGGTCGGGCAGCCGGTCGTGTTTTCGGTTGACGCCTACCCGGAAACGGAATTCGGGGGGGTGGTCGCCCAGGTCAGGAATGCCCCGATCATCACGCAGAATGTGGTTACCTATGATGTCATCGTGACCGTGGACAACGAAGGGCTCAAGCTGAAGCCGGGCATGACGGCCAATGTTGCGGTCGAGGTCATGAAAAAGGAAAACGTGGTGAAAATTCCCGGAGCGGCTCTGCGATTCAAGCCCAGGGAGCCCCGTGGGGAATCCGGTGCGCGGAACGCCGGCAGAACGGGCCGTCCGTCCGGGCCTGCAGGCCAGCAGGTCTACGTGCTGCGCGACCGCAAACCCGTGCCTGTTTCCGTGAAAACCGGTGTGTCTGATGATACGTTCGTGGAGCTGGTTTCGGGAAATCTGCGCGAAGGGCAGGCGCTCATCATCGAACAGGTGCAGAAGAAGCAAAAGTCTGCGCAAACCAACCGGAGCATGGGGCCGAGGTTTTAAATGGAAGATGTCGTCCGCGTGCATGACGTAACCAAGGTCTACACGATGGGAGAACAGCGAGTAGAGGCTCTCAAGGGCGTTTCCGCTTCTGTCGCGAGCGGGGATTTCGTGGCGATCATGGGAGCTTCGGGAAGCGGCAAATCGACCTTCATGAACATTCTGGGCTGCCTGGATACCGCGACGTCGGGTGACTACTGGCTGGGAGGGGATCACGTCCAGGGGCTGTCGCGCGATGCCCTTGCCGAGATCCGCAACAGAAAAATCGGCTTCGTCTTTCAGGGGTTCAACCTGCTGGCCAGGACTTCTGCCGTGGACAATGTCCAGCTGCCGCTGGTTTACGGCAGGGTCCCGTCGGGCATGAGGAAGGATCGGGCCATGGAAGCACTGGCTCTGGTAGGGCTTGCCGAGCGCGCCGGCCATTCCAGCAACCAGCTGTCCGGAGGGCAGCAGCAGCGGGTGGCGATCGCACGCGCACTCGTCAACGACCCGGCCATAATACTCGCTGACGAACCTACCGGTAACCTGGACTCGGTAACGAGCGTCGAGATCATGGCGCTCTTCCAGAAGCTGAACAGGCAGGGGATCACCATAATCATGGTTACCCACGAACCGGATGTGGCTGCCTTCACCAAGAGGAACATCGTGTTCCGCGACGGCAGGATCATCGCGGACAGCACTGTGCCTGAGCCGATGGACGCGGAAGCGGTGAGGGGAAAGCTGTGAACGAGCTCATGCTGAGCCTTCGCATAGCGGTAAGGGCTCTCAGGACCAACAAGATGCGGTCGTTCCTCACCATGCTCGGCATCATCATCGGCATAGCCTCGGTCATCGCCATGGTTGCAATCGGGTCCGGCGCCAGCAAGGTTATATCGGAGCAGATCTCCAGCATGGGCAGCAACATGCTGCTGGTGCTGCCCGGTTCGCTCACCAGCGGGGGCATTCGCCTCGGCTCAGGAAGCATTCCCAGTCTTACCTATGACGACGCGTACGCCATTCAGACCCAATGTCCGGCTGTCGCCATTGCCGCACCGCTGGTTCGCGGCGGCGCGCAGCTTGTGTATGGGAATATGAACTGGTCGACTGCGGTTCTCGGCGTTACCCCCGAATATCTTGTCATCAGGGATTGGCCCGTCTCGTCGGGGCGGAACTTCAGCCAGTCGGACGTGGACGGGGCGACGAAAAATTGCCTGCTGGGCCAGACCGTTGTCGAAAACCTCTTCGGGTCCGAAGACCCGCTGGGGAAAGTCATCCGCATCAAGAAAGTTCCCTTCAAGGTGATCGGCATACTGGACCGCAAGGGACAGTCACCTCAGGGATCCGATCAGGACGATATTGTCTACGTGCCCATCAAAGCCGCCCAGCGCAAACTGCTGGGCAGCCAGTTTCCCAACACGGTCAACTCCATCATGGTCCAGGCCAGGAGCGAAGAGGACCTGTCGCGAGCAGAAGAACAGGTCACGGAGCTTCTCACCCAGCGGCACCGGATCGGACCAGGACGCGATGCCGATTTCACCGTCAGGAATCTCACCGAAATCCTCAGTGTGCGTGAAGAATCTTCAAAGGCCATGTCCCTGCTGCTGGGAGCGGTGGCTTCAATTTCGCTGATCGTCGGAGGGATCGGCATCATGAACATCATGCTGGTTTCCGTAACCGAACGTACCAGGGAAATCGGGATACGCATGGCAATCGGCGCCAAGCAGCGTGACATACTCATGCAGTTCCTGACGGAGGCCGTGCTTCTGACCTTCATCGGCGGGATAATGGGGATGCTGGTGGGTGTGGCGGGGGCTAAGCTGGTTTCGGCGTTCTTCGACTGGCCGACACTCGTCTCATTCAATGCGATTGCCATGGCGATCGGCTTTTCCGGCGCAGTGGGCATTTTCTTCGGCTTCTACCCGGCCAGGAAAGCTGCCTCTTTGAACCCGATAGATGCGCTTCGATATGAATGACGTCCGGATACCGAGAAAGGATTCTCCCATGCTCATATCTCCTCGTTTCGTGAAAGCATGTCTTGTTTCCGCCGCGTTGTCCGTTGTCGGCGTGTCCGGCAACCTGTGTGCCCAGGAAAACAGCGTCAACCTGACCCTGAAACAGGCCGTCCGGATGGCTGTCGAGAAAAACCTCGACCTGAAGGCGGAACTCTACAATCCTGCCGCGGCAGAAGCCGACATACGCAAAAGCAAAGGCATGTACGACCCCCTGCTCAACCTGCTGCTTCATTACCAGGATTCCAAAACTCAACCGGCCAGTGTTTATGCAAGCGGTACTCCGGTCAACCATCAGCGGGTCTTCGACTATAACGCGGGCATCACGCAGCTTATCCCCTCCGGGGGGACCGTCGGCCTTTCTTTCAATAACACCTGGTACCGGAACAACTCCGACCCCAACCGTTTTCTCAACGATTACTTCAGCTCCGATCTCAGCCTGTACTTCACGCAGCCATTGCTGAAGAGTTTCGGCAGCGAGACTACCGAGCTGAACATCCGGGTGGCGAAGTTCGGCAAGGAAGGGGCGCTTGAACACTACAGGGAAAAGCTTACGGATATCGTCGCCAAGGTAAGGAACCAGTATTTCCTCTTGTTCAGCCTTCGCGAATACCTGGAGGTGAGCAAAGCATCGCTTGTTCTTGCTGAGAGGATTCTGGGCGACACCCAGGCGCAGGTCAAAGCCGGAGTGCTGCCTGCCATGGAGATATTGAACTCTGAATTCGGGGTTGCAACCATGCAGAAAAGCCTGATCGATGCCGAGAAGGCAGTGAAGGACCAGGTCGATTCGCTGCGGTCGCTGCTCCAACTTCCCGCTGACGCAGAAATCGTGCCGGCCGACACTCCCTGGCACGAGCAGTATGTCGTCGACGAAGACGCTGCGATCAGGAAAGCCCTTGTGGAAAGGCCAGAGTTGAAGCAACTCAGGATCGCCCTGAAAACCGGCGAATTGCAGAGCAGGGCCGCCCGGAACCAGACCCTGCCCGATTTGTCCCTCGTCCTCAACACCTCCCTGACCGGGCTTGGCACGGAATACAACCGCGCTCTCGACAAGGTCGGGTCGGGCAAGTACCCGGTCTGGGGCGGTGGTCTGCAGCTAACCTATCCGCTGGGCAACCGCACGGCTCAGAACGAATATGTCAGGAGCAAACTCAGGGTTGAACAGACATCGGCCCAGATCAGAAGCATGGAAGACTCCGTAGCAAATGACGTGCGCTTTGCCGTGAGGGCTTTGCAGGCCGGGTACAAACAACTGGATGTGGCTGAGCGGGGTAGCGCCTATGCCGAGGAGCGTCTGAAAGCCTATATCAAGAAAAACAAGGTCGGTCTTGCAACGGTCAAAGATGTCCTGGACGTTCAGAACGACATGGTAAGCGCCAAAGGGAACCGGATCCGCGCAATTGCCGAATACAACATAGCCGTTACCGCTCTCTGGAAAGCGAGCGGTGAGCTTCTGGAAAGAGAGGGGATTGTGGTGTCTGAGAAGGATGGGGATGCATTGTATGAAAAAAACAGGTAGTATCGCTGGAATGGAATCTCCTCTGCCATCCGTGGCAGGTTGCCAGGGGGAGGGGACTGATGGCCGTGGCGACATGGTGAGGATGTGACGGCATGAGCTTTTTCCTGCTCATTTTTTTCCTTTTATACGGCGGAATGCATTACTATGCCTTTCGCAAAATAACGTCTGTAATGACCCTTGCCATGCCGCTGACAATATGCCTGGCATTGTTCATTACGGCAATGACTGTCATGCCGGCTATGATACGGCTGACTGAGAAGCAGGGTTTTGAACACTTAGCCATTGCCCTGGCCCATGCCGGGTATGTCTGGATGGGAGTGCTTTTTCTCTTTTTCTGCGCTTCCATCACCATCGACCTGTGCAGGGTGCTGCTCCGCCTTGCCGGGCATGTTGCGGGAAAAGAGCTGCCCCTGAGTGCCGTATCCGACTTCAATGCGTTCCTGCTGGCAGGCGCTTGCGCTCTCATCATAGCGATATACGGCTATTCTGAAGCGCTGGATATCCGGACCGAGAGGGTTGTTGTAGCGTCGCGCAAGATCCCTGCCGAGATCGGGCGTATTACCGTGGTCCAGATATCCGATGTCCACCTAGGGCTGATTGTCGGGAAGGAACGTCTCGACCGGATCGTGCGCGAGATACGAAAGGCCGATCCGGATATCCTGGTGTCAACGGGAGACCTGGTCGACAGCCAGATTGACGGCATGGCCGCCATGGCTGCCGCCCTCCGGGAGCTGAAACCGAGATTCGGCAAATATGCCGTAACCGGGAACCACGAGTATTATGCCGGGATAACCCAGGCGCTGGAGTTTACCCGCCAGGCAGGATTTACCGTTCTGGGCGGGGATTCGCGTGAGGTGGCAGGCATCAGGCTGGCCGGCGTGGCCGACCCGGTTGCTTGCCGGATGGGAGCGGGGTGCGCTGACCAGGAAAAGACAGCACTCGCAAGCCGTTCTTCCGGGGAGTTCACCCTGCTGCTCAAGCACCGGCCGACCGTGGAAAAAGGCAGCCTGGGGCTCTTTGACCTGCAACTGTCAGGGCACGTCCACCAGGGGCAGATATTTCCGTTCTCTCTGGTCACCAGGCTGTTGTATCCCCTGACAAACGGCCTGACAAACTTAGCCGGAGGGGGATCCCTCTATGTCAGCAGGGGTACCGGCACCTGGGGGCCCCCCATCAGGTTCCTGGCTCCGCCGGAGATTACGGTCATCGAACTGGTGCGTCCGGAAATTCCCGGAGCCGGTAAGCCGGCCGGGAATCCCGGGTGAGGACCGGAGTGCTCCGTTCAGGCTGTCATACCCAGATCATCGGCAGTCGTCGCGCCAGAGACATTCCTCCTGTCCGCACGTATCAGCCGAGCCGGAATTGTAACAGTCATTGTTGCCTTCGGCGCGCTGAATACTTCTGATCAGGTCAGCCTTTTTCATCTTGGCAACCTTTATGCCGTGCGCCTGGGCGATTTTCTTGACTTCTTCGAGTTTCATGGGGTTCTCCTTCCGGGGAAATCGGGCGTCGGCCCGGAAAATCATGTAAAACTATAGCAGAGCGCTTCGTGAACGCAACCCTTGCGGCTGCCTGATACATGGCTGGGCTGTCCGAGTCCAGCCCTTTTTCTTTGAAAGGAGTGTTGGAAATGCATGGTGTGAAGATGCGCTGTCGAGGATACGCCCCCCCTGGATCCTGGCGGTTCTTTCTGGTTCTGCTGCTGATGCCGCTGTTCTCGTTTTCTGCCGCCCCATTGGCGGCGGCGTTTGCCATCCCGGAAAAGCTTGTCTACGACCTGACCTGGGCCGGCATCAAGGCAGGCACGGCAATGCAGGAAATCAACAAGGTCGGCGACGAGATCCACATTGTCTCGACAGCGCGTTCGGCCGACTGGATTTCATCGTTTTTCCCGGTGGAGGACCGCATAGAATCGGTGCTGACCGGTGCCAATCCTCCCGGCATCGGCCTGCCCAGGTCGTACCGGATGAAAATCCGCGAGGGGCGGCACAGCAGGGACCGGGAGGTCCTGTTCGATCAGGTGGGGAAGATCAGCCATTACCGCAATCACCTCAGTGGCGAGAAAATGGATATAGCGCTTCCGGGCAGCACTTTTGACACCCTTTCCAGCTTTTACTACGTGAGGACGCTCAAGCTGGAGGTTGGCAAACCGGTTTTTCTGACGATCCTGGACAGCAAGAAAGTCTGGAGAGTCGAGGTCAAGGTGCTGCGGAAAGAAAAACTGAAGACCAAGCTCGGTAACTTCGACACAATAGTCATCAAGCCGCTGCTCAAATCTGAGGGAATCATGGACAAGCGGGGGGACATGTATATCTGGCTGACCGACGATCATCGGCTGCTTCCGGTGAAGATGAAGACCAAGGTCAAGGTGGGAAGCATCACGGCAACGCTCGTCGGCGGCACCTTCCAGAAATAGCGTTTCGCACCGGCAGCTGATAGTTCCCCCGCGGTATTCAGGCTCCGCAGCAGGGAGAAAATTCTTTTCAAACACGGGATTGTATGGTACTTCATATCTCGTCAACCTGATTGTTCGTGATGGTTGACAAGTGTGCCGGGCGCAAGGAAAGGCAAAGGTCAGGGGCCATGTCGGGCAGTTTCATGAAAGAGTTGGACGGTTTGCGCGAGCACGGCCTGTACCGGCGCATGCTCAGGGCGGAGGGGGCGCAGGGATCGCACCTCACCCTGGAGGGGCGTGATGTGCTGGTGCTCTGCTCGAACAACTACCTGGGACTTGCGGACCACCCTGTGCTGAAAGAAGCGGCGATACGGGCAACCGAACGTTATGGCACCGGTAGCGGGGCTTCCCGCCTGGTATCGGGCAACATGGCGCTCCACGAACAACTGGAGGCGCGACTGGCAGCCTTCAAAAACACGGAAGCCGCCCTCGTGTTCAATTCGGGGTATGCCGCCAATACCGGCTTGATTCCGGCACTGGCCGGCAGCGGAGACCTGGTTTTCAGCGACCGCCTCAACCACGCCAGCATCGTGGACGGCTGCCTCCTGTCCCGGGCGCGAATGATCCGCTACCCGCACCGGGACGTGAATGCGCTCCGGCGGCTTCTTGACCGGAACCGGGGAGGGACTGGCAGGAAAATCATCATCACCGACGGTGTCTTCAGCATGGATGGCGATATTGCGCTCCTGCCCGAACTGGTATCGCTGAAAAGGGAATTCGGTGCGCTGCTGATGGTAGATGACGCCCATGGCACGGGTGTCCTGGGGCCGGGGGGGCGGGGGACTGCCGAACTCTGTGGATTCGAATCCGCCATCGACATCCACATGGGCACCCTGGGCAAGGCGCTGGGCGGCTTCGGCGCCTATGTGGCAGCTTCGCGTGAGATCGTCGATTACCTGGTGAACAGGGCACGCAGCTTCATCTTTTCCACGTCTCTTCCACCGTCCGTAGTGGCAACGGCGCTGGCTGCCCTCGATATCGTGGATTCCAGCGAGGGATCGTCACTGCGCGGGAGGCTTCTGGAGCACGCCGGGGCAGTGAAGAAGTCCCTGCGGGCTGCCGGTTTCGATACCATGGACAGTGAGACCCAGATACTGCCCCTGTTCGTAGGGGGCGCCGCAGAGACGATGGAATTCTCCCGACGCCTGCTTGACGCGGGCATTTTTGTCCAGGGGATACGACCGCCCACCGTTCCCCGCGGCGGCAGCAGGCTCCGCTTGACGGTCATGGCGACTCACCGGCAACAGGACCTGGAGCGGGCGGTAGAGGTCATTACTGCGACAGGGAAGCAATTGGGGATAATCTGAGCGGGGCACTTTCGGTATACCGAAAAACTCGCCGCTGCACACTGCACGGGGAAGATGAATGCCGCATTTTCTGAGCAGCGATACAACCGCCATTCATTTTGAAGACCAGGGGGCAGGGCAGCCTGTGGTGTTCCTGCACGGCTGGTCCCTGTCCAGTTCTGTGTGGCGCGCACAGCTCCAGGCCCTCTCGAGCCGTTACCGCTGCCTTGCCCCTGACCTGCGGGGGCATGGCCGCTCGGCTGCGCCGGATGACGGGTATGCCCTGGAAAATCTCGTGTCGGACCTGGCAGGGCTGGTGGAGCATCTCGATATACGCCGGGCGACCGTGGTGGGCTGGTCGCTTGGGGCAATGGTCGCACTGGCGGCATTCCCGGAGCTGCGGGAAAGGTTGTCCTCCCTGGTGCTCGTGTCCGGCACAGCGAAATTTTCCGCCGCACCGGACTACCCCTGCGCCCTTTCACCCAAAGAGCCCAGGGTACTGGGGCTTCGTTTGAAGAGGGATCGCGAAAAAGCCTACGAGGAATTTTTCAACGGCATGTTTCCGGATGAGGAGCGGGCCTTGATTAATTCTGAGCGCATTGCAGGGGAGTTCCTCGGGAACGCACCAAAACCTCCCTGTCATGCGGCGGCCCGATCTCTGGAAACTCTCGCTGCCGCCGATCTCAGGGACAGCCTTCAGGGGGTGGATGTGCCGGTTCTTCTCGTTCACGGCTCAGGTGATCCGATCTGTCCTGTCGATGCCGCGCGCTTTATGGCGAAACGGTTGCCACGAGCGACGCTGAAAGTTCTCGATGGCGCCGGTCATGCACCCATGCTGACCAGAGCGGCGGAGTTGAACGCACTACTGAATGATTTTCTCGAAAGAATCCATGAAAGCACTTGACAAGACACGGGTGCGCCGCTCCTTCGACCGGCAGGCTCCCTTCTATGAAGAGACCGTCCAGGTACAGAAACGGGTCATTCTGCAGCTTGCGGCGCAGCTTGCGGATTCCACAGGCGGCAATGCCCCTGGCCGAGTCCTGGATGTCGGGGCGGGGACGGGCATGCTGCTTCGCGTACTGCGGTCACTCTACCCCGGCGCACTCCTGGCAGGGATTGACCAGGCTGCGGGTATGGCCCAGTGCGGGTCTGTTCCCCGGCAGGGGAAGGGATCGGTGCTGCGGGTAACAGGAGATGCCGAGCATCTCCCGTTTGCCGACGGATCCTTCGGCCTTGTAGTGTCCACTTCCACGTTCCAGTGGTTGAACGACCTGGAACAGGCCTTCCGCGAGGCCATGAGGGTGCTGGCGCCCGGCGGGTGCTTCCGGTTCGCCCTTTTTGGCGGGAGTACCATGCGGGAGCTGAAAGCGTGTTATCGAAAAGCCATCCGTGAGGCGGGCCGGCCGGAAGAAGACCGGACCCATCGGTTCTTTTCCGTTGGCGAGGTGACCGATGCCCTTGGCAGGGCGGGCTTTGCCGATTGCCTGGTCGAGGCCACCGTTGAACTCGAGCACTACGCTTCCGTTTCATTCCTTCTTCGATCCCTGCGCCGGATCGGCGCGGGCAATGCCTCGACGCACGGGAGACGGGGGCTGCACAGCAGAAAAGTCCTGCAGAGAATGGGCGAACTCTATCAGCAGGAATTCGGCGGTTCGCAGGGGATTCCTGTTACCTATGAAGTGATCTGGGGTGCTGGGAGGAAATCCGACGGAACATATCCCTAGCAGGGCTCTTTCCCGATTCCTGACACTTTCATGCCTTCGCGAGCGTTGAACGCTTCTGTTTTCTCAGTTCCGCTCATACAATCTCTTTTGACATTGACGTGTGCCCGCTTTATAGTGCGGTCATGTTGGATTAACATTGGTGAACTCACATCGCATGTGTGCCATGCGATTTTTGCACGAAGATTAGAATTCTGTGCCGAAGCGCACCAAATGCACCCATCGACTGGCCGACAGAAAGGAAAACGATGCTCCACGCCGAAACCGGAAGCAGATTGAAAACAGTTCAGCTCTTCTATGACGACCTGGCTCCCAACTATGATCACGAGCAGTTTCAGACCGCCGTGTCAATGTCCAAGCGCAAGGAATACGATCTTTTCTCGTCGCGCCTGCCCGAGCTGTTTGCCGGTGCGGGCCGGGTGCTTGAAATCGGGGCCGGCACCGGAATATTCACCCTTCCCATTGCCCGCCACTGCCGGGAAGTCGTGGCCGTGGACATCTCCCGTAACATGCTCGAGGTATTGGCGAAAAAAGCTGCCGATGAAGGTGTGACCAACATCAGGACTGTCATCTGCGACGTGGAGAAGAGCGCGCCCGATGGCACTTTTTCAGTCATATGCGCCTTTGCCTCCCTTGAATACATGGCGGATGTGCCGGGACTTTTACGCAGGCTCGCCCGGCATCTCGAACCGGGAGGGGTGATCTATTTCATCACGGCCCGCCGATCTTTCTTGAGATTCTTTATCCAGTTCGGCAATGCCGTGCGGCAGAGGTTGTGGCTGAAGTCCCACAGCCCTTGGGAAATCAGGGAGATGCTCCGGACAGCGGGTTGCGAGCAGATCGAAATACAATCTCATCTTTTCAAGGTGTTTCGTTGCGGCGGCATGCTGCTGGAAGTGGTTGCCCGGCGTACTGCCGGCGCCGATTCATTGGCAGCGCGGAACCAGAAAGTCTAGGAATGCCGGACAGCATCGAATGCCCGCTCCCCAAGACCTTGCTGGTTATCCCGCTCTGTGGCTGCTCCCTGGCCCTGCGCCTGGTGGTTGAAAGCGCGATTGAACAGGGGTTCCCGGTGCTGGTTGTCGGCTCCGACGATGACGACCTCGAGGCAGTCGCGAATCTGCCGGTGGAGCGCCTGCGGCTGGCGGCGGGCGCGGGAAAGGGCAGCGCTGTCCTGGCTGGAGCCGCTCTGGCAAAGGAAAAAGGCTACGGGGCGATTCTCACCGTCGATGCCGACGGGCAGCATGATCCGGCCAATGCCGGCCTTCTCCTGGAGGCCGCCAGGGTCTCCTGGCCAGCCATCGTGATCGGTGCCGGACGGAAGGAAGTCTGCGGCATGCGGGAGTCAAGCCTTTGCAGCAATGGTTTTTCCTGCTTCTGGGTACGCCTCGAGTGCGGCCAGTCGCTTCCCGATACCCGGAGCGGTTTCCGGCTCTATCCCGTTGAATTTCTCACTTCACGGAAATTTATTGACCAGGAGCGGGGATTCGAGGTCGAGTCGCTTGTGCGTGGGGCCTGGGCCGGTCTGCCGCTTCTCTCCGTGGAGATGCCGGATCGGAGCCTGCCGGCAGGCGACAGGGATATCCCTCCCCGCACGTTCAGGGACAATCTCAAGGTTGTTTTTCTCCATGCCGTGCTGATAATACGCTCTCTCCTCCCCTGGCCACACAGGCGGATGGTCCCGAAGAAGGCTCCACACAATTCCTTGTCGCTCTTTTCGGATCCGATACGATTTTTCCGCCTTCTCAGCCGTGAACACGCATCGGCAGCGGAGCTTGCCGCCGCAAGCTGGGTCGGCATCTTCCTGGGGTCGCTGCCGATCATCCCGTTCGGCATCGTTACCATCGTTTATGTTAATCATAAGCTCCATCTGAACAAGCTGGCCGGGGTGGCCGCCAGCAATATCTGCGTATTCCCGTTCGTGCCTTTTCTCTGTGTGGAGGTAGGGCATTTTTTACGGTCTGGTTCTTTCTGGGGTGAATTCAACCGTCAAACCATGCTCAATGAGATTCATTACCGCCTTTGGGAGTGGTTTCTGGGAGCTGTCGTGGTCGGTCCGGTCATTGGTTTCGGCGCCGCCGTGCTCACCTATATGCTGGTTCGATACCTGCGATCCACTCCCCGGGGGCACTCGGAAACCGGCACCCGATAGACCGTGGCTCGGCCGGTCCCCGCACAACGGCATGCAAAGAGCTTCCCCGATCATTTTCCCTGTTGAATTCCGCTCATAAAAACCGTATTATTCGCATATCCAAAGACAGAAGCAGCCAAGAAGCCTGTGGCCAGTTGTAGATCCTTGAATGGACGCACACATCAAGACGTGCTTGAAAGAGGAAGGAACCTCAAGGCGAAGTTTGCTGCATTCGCACATAGTCGTCACCCCGTTGAACAACGTGGTCCAGGAGTGTTGAAACCTTATGAAAAGACTGGATTGCGGCTTTGCGCCACCGCTAAAGCTACGGCGACACGCGGTTGCCGGAATGACGGGTTAACGGTGTTTCGGATTTTTTGCGAGAGAATCAAGTTTGCTTCGTGAGGCTCCGCAGCAATAATACATGTTGGGGGGGTGGTATGTCAGCTGCAAAACCTGCAGGGAAGCATGGTTCAGCCAGGAACGAAATAAGGGCGCTGGTCATCATTCTGCTGGTCCTCGTAGCGGGCCTGTGCGGCTTTGCGGCGCTCTGCCTGCCTGCGTTGAAAGCCGCTTCTGACCCGGATGTGCTCTTGAACAGGCTGCTGGTGAAAAATGCCGAGATGAACAACAAAACATGTCCGCGCGACTTGAATCCCCATTTGCGGCTGGACGGTTTTGAGGCAGGCAGCAAGAAGATGACCATCAACTATACCTGGCTGGATCACAACGCGACAGAAGTCAACGGCAATGAGGTGCGCCCTTTTGTCTCACGCGATATCCGCCGGGGAATCTGCAGGGAGAAGAATTCGGCGGAATTGCTGAAAAAGGGCGTCGCTTTTGTGTTTGTCGTGCACGGCAAAGATGGCGGGCTGATTTTCGACTATCAGGTGTTGCAGGCGGATTGCGAATATGACGGCTGATGCCTCAGGCCGGCGCAGAGGATGTTGGTATTGAATTAATGAAAAACTGTGGTATGATGCCTCGAATCGCCCTGAACCAATGAAAAGCTGGGGGGAGTTTGGTGACCGATGATGGCGCCTCACTGCTCGGCGGATGAGGAAAAAACAGGAAAGGAGACAGGGTATGCCGGTCATTACCATAGCAATCAGCACGATGAGTACGGAGAAGAAGGCGGAGCTCGTGAATGCGTTGACCGTAAAGGCAAGCGAAGTTACCCAGATACCCGCTGAGAAATTCACTGTTCTCATCAATGAAATGCCGCGGGAAAATATCGGGGTTGGCGGCAGGTTGCTTTCGGAACTCATGAAGTAGCGCGAAACTTCACCGCGACATGCCGTTCCGGTGCGCGGGCAGTCCTGATCCGGCTTAACCGTACCGCTGCTGAAATTGAAAAGAAATCAGACCGGGGATAACTGCACGCTTTGACAACGGGATATCATGAACCATATCCCCTTAACCCCATGATGTAATAATGTCAGTTATGACTTGCAGCTTAAGGAATTTGGTGTAAACTGAACAACAGTTCTTATTGGTGGGGAATGCTGCTACCCGAACAGGTGTTTGCCGTTATATGATATTCCTCGACCACAAATCCGCATGTTTCTCCAACATGCGCCGGTTCCGGTTGAGGTGATAGTAAGTTTGAAGCACGTTCGTTTAGGACGTACGTCCAAGGGAAGTAAATTCAAAAAGGAGGGAGTAACCATGAAGAAGAGTTTCTTGCTGTCAGGTCTTATGATGTGTCTCTTGTTGTGTGCTTCGTGCTCGACCTATCATTTCGGGGTTGAGGACAAAGCTTTGCAGGTGCCGGATGAGTTCGGTCAGACCGAGGCCGTCATTGCCCAGGCAGAGCAGTCACCCTGTGCAAAGTACTGCCCGGAGAAGATTGCCAAGGCCAAGGAGTTGGGCAAACAGGCCGCTGAAACTTACTGGCTCTGCAACAATGACGAAGCAATGAGGCTGTTGGCTGAAGCTCGTCGGCTTGCCAAAGAGGCCGAAGGATGCTGTCCTGCTCCGATAGCGGAGCAGCCCGCCGCACCCGCACCGCCGCCGCCCGGTAAAGTGTGCATTACCCTGAATGTTGAGTTCGATTACGACAATGCAGCCGTGAAGCCGAAGTATCACAACGTAATCGGCAAAGTGGCCGACTTCATGAAGAAGTACCCCACGACCAGTGCGGTTCTCGAAGGCCACACCGATAGCCGTGGTACGGAAGCCTACAATCAGAAGCTCTCTGAGCGCAGGGCCGAGAGTGTCAAGAATTACCTGGTCGAGAAGTTCGGGATAGACAGCTCACGCCTTTCCACCAAGGGCTACGGTGAATCGAAGCCTGTCGCGACGAACAAATCCGCCGCGGGCCGCCAGAAGAACCGCCGTATCGACGCGATTATAGAGTGCGCTTCAGCTGAGTAGTCCTCACGCTTTGACGGTTGTCCTGTGACACCGTGGTGCACGGAAGAGCGGGATGAGAAAAAGAAGACCGGTTGCCCCGATGAGGGGTGGCCGGTCTTCTTTTGTTTTTCGTGAGATGCCTGCTTGCTATATGCGCGGGAAAGATTTTAGGTCCAGTCGGTAGAAGGATTCAGCGCGGTGTTCTGTCAAAAGGGGAAAGGAGGGCAGGGCACCGGTGCACGGTTTGTCTGCGGGGTTCCGTGTGGAGGAGGGCTAGTCGTGGCGGGTCAGGCTTTTCGGGAACTGTATCCTGAAGCACGTGCCAGGCGTGCTCAACAGTTCGATAGTGCCCCGCAGCTGTTTGACGAGCAGGGTGACCAGCTGCAAACCCAGTGTCTCGGTTTCCCTGAAATCCAAAGAATCCGGAAATCCTGCTCCGTCATCTTCGACCATGAGCGTTATCATGCCTCCATCCAGGCAATGGACCCCCACGTTCAAGGCACCCGGCCGATTGCCGGGGAAAGCGTATTTCAAGGCGTTCGAGACCAGTTCGTTGACTATCAGGCCGCATGGAATGGCTTCATCGAGGCCGAGGATCACCTCGCCCACGTCGAGCAGACGGGAAACCCTACCGTCCTGCAGATAGAGCTGGAACAGGCTCGATGTCAGTCTGTCCAGGTACTTGGCGAAATCAATCACGGCAAAATCACTGCTCTGATAGAGCATCTCATGAATCATCGCCATTGCCTGGATCCGGCTCCTGCTTTCATGGAACAGGTACCTGGACCGGGTGTCGGGGATGGCGTTGGATTGGAGGTCAAGAAGGCTGGAGACGATTTGCAGGTTGTTTTTTACCCTGTGGTGGATTTCTTTCAGCAGCACTTCCCTTTCCGCTAGAGATTCACGGAGCTGCTGATTTGCGACGATCAGCTCGCTCGTAGCCTCATGGACCTTCTGTTCCAGACGCTCTGTCAGTTCACGCAGGCGGATATGCGTGGCAGCTCGCGCCAGGACTTCGGCCGGGGCAAATGGCTTGGTAATGAAATCGACTCCCCCGGCATTGAAACCCTCGACCTTTTCTGATGCTTCATTGCAGGCGCTGATGAAGATGACGGGAATGGAAGAGGTTTTTTCGTTGGCTTTCAGGCGCCTGCAAACCTCGTAACCGTCCATTTCCGGCATGTTCACATCCAGCAGGATAAGGTCCGGCGGCTTGATTTCCAGCGATCGCAAAGCCAGGCTTCCGCTGGATGCTTGTCGCACCGTGTACCCGTTGCCCCTGAAAATGTCGGTTAAGAGTTTCAGGTTTGTCAGAATATCGTCGACGATAAGTATCTCGTGAAAAGCGGATTCTTGCATGCTGCGTATCTCCTCGGATATTTCGGGTCAAGGGAACATGGTTACATAATGAATGATATTCCCCGCAAAAACAACCTCGTTGGCAGCCTGTCACTCGTGGTCTGTCAGCGGATCGGGTATGCATGCTCCCTCCAGATACTCCAAGATGCGGCCGAATTCATAATTTTCCGCGAGATGTTGCAGTGTCCCGCCGAGCACGAGATCATATTCCGTGACCGTCTCCAGAATTTTCATGATGCGGGCCGAGTCCAGCGTGAGGAGCGTCTCGTGGAGTTTTTCCCGCAACCCGTCCGGGAGGGCAGCCAGCCGTGCCGGATCTACGGTGCCGCTTTCAGCTCCGGAGGGTTCTTCCAACGGTTCTCCCCTGTAGTCATAGTCGATCTCAAGACACCTGGCCATAACTTCGAAAATCTCCCGCTCACGAAACGGTTTGCGAACAAAGCCATCAAAGCCGGAAGTCAGGATCCGTTCGCGCTCCTCTTCCAGGCCGCTTGCCGACAGCGCGACGATGACTGTTTCCCTGCCTCCAGCCGCATCCCTGATCCGCCTGGTCGTTTCGATGCCGTCCATCAGTGGCATGCGTATGTCCATCCAGATGAAATCGGGCCGAAAATCCCCGAACATGTCAACTGCTTCCATGCCGTTCAGGGCAGCCCGCACTTCAAAGCCAACCTTTTCCAGCAGTCGCACCATCAACAGGCGATTTTCCTCGCCGTCTTCAACAATGAGAACGCGTGGGGCAGCCTGACCTGTCTTGAGCCCTGCTACACGCAGCACCGGGACGCTCCCGTCCGTCAAGGCCGCATGACCTTCCTCGACGGGTATTTCCAGGCGGAAGACACTCCCTTTCCCGAGATGGCTGGAAACGGTAAGGTCGCCTCCCATCATCCGCGC
Source organism: Geobacter sp. UBA5735 (assembly GCA_002419385.1). Classification (GTDB taxonomy): domain Bacteria; phylum Desulfobacterota; class Desulfuromonadia; order Geobacterales; family Geobacteraceae; genus RPRC01. The sequence goes on along the minus strand of DIFZ01000066.1, from coordinate 11,115 downwards.
GTAATCACGGCTTATAGCCATTCCGAGACCGGTGCCCTCCCTGCTTCTCCTGCCGGTTGCCGTCTGTTCGAACACTTCAAAAACCTTGTCCAGTTCATCGGGGGCGATGCCGGGTCCGGTGTCCGCCACTTCCACGACCAGGCAGATCCCGGCTCCCGTTTGCCTGTTTGCCGTGGCCCGCAGCGCGACTGAACCTCTTACTGTGAATTTTATAGCGTTTCCCATCATGTTGATGAGCACTTGACGCAATTTCTTCTTGTCAGCAACAAGGCAGCACGGCAGACCGACGGTTTCCGGCGGATGAAGGGAAAGCCCCTTGTTTTCGGCTTTGATCCGGAACATGGCGTGGAGATCATGCAGCAGGGCGGGAAGCTCGAAGGCTGCCGGTTCGAGATCGAGATGGCCCGCCTCGATCTTGGACAGTTCCAGAACGTCGTTGATCAGCTCCAGCAGATGCTCTCCGCTGCGGGTAATGATGTCCAGATACTCTTCCTGTCGCGAACCCAGGGCACTGTCACGCTCCAAAAGGTGCGAGTATCCGAGGATCGCGTTCAACGGGGTCCGCAACTCATGGCTCATGTTTGCCAGGAACAGGCTCTTGGAGTGGTTGGCGGCCTCTGCGGCTTCCTTTGCCGTCTTCAATTCCGCGGTCCGTTCTTCGACCTTGTGTTCCAGAGACCTGTACGCCTGCTTCAGTTCTTCCTCCGCGCGCTTGCGGTCGGTTATGTCGGTCAGCAATCCTTCCACATGAAGCGGGGAACCCTTGTCGTCCCGCACGAGACGGGATCGCAGCAGCACCCATATCTCCTGCCTGTCCTTGCGATAGAATCTGATTTCGCATTCAAAGACACCCTCCCGTGTTTCGAGGGATTGAAAGAGCTTTTCACGGTCCTTGCCCTGAACATAGAGCTGGCTGGCGAGATCGGTCAAGCTGGAAATCAGGTCATCAGGCGAATCATATCCCAGGATATTGGCCATAGCGGGGTTGGCGATAAGAAATCCTCCCTTGAAGGTGCTCTGGAAGATCCCTTCAGTAGCATTCTCGAAAATTTCCCGGTACTTCGCTTCAGCATCCCGGGCAACGTTGATCTGTTCATCAATTTTCTCCGCCATGTGGGCCAGGACCGCACTGAAAGGAAGAAATTCTCTATAGGGAAGGGAATTGCCTCCTGTGCCGTATATTCCCGAAGCATAGCGGCCGACGATTTTCTTCAGCTCTTCAAGGGGGCGACGCAAGGTGGAGCGGATAAGGAAACCCGTCACGGTCACGATCGATGCGAGGATGAGAAGGATTATCAGAATGGAATAGAGCAGGAGCTGCCGGTTGAAACTCTGGTATTTCGTTTCTGACAGGGAGATTTCGACTTCTCCGATGACCGTTTCGCGGTTGCCGGATTTGTGTGTTATTGTGGACTTCCTGGTTACCAGTTCGTCGTATTCTTTTTTTTCTTTTGAAAAAACAGCGGATCCGTCGTCATCTTTGACAACCAGCCTGACAACCGATTCATCCTGAAACACGGAGTTGGCCGTTGATTCGATTCCTCGAGCACTGATTTCCCACAACGGGGATTCCAGTGCCCCCACAAGGTATGCCGTTATTTCATCGGCTTTTTGTTCAAGAGCATCTTTCGTGGTATGGGAAACCGCACCGTACATTGCCGCCACGGCGATCAGCGACACGACGAGAACGGTAGCCGAAATGCCCGCGATGAGCGTTTTGGTGAGCGATTTGCCTTGCGACGGCACAGTGAACGGCATTTTCAGTCCTTAGCCATTATCAGGAGTTTCCGGATGGATGCAGGTTATTGCCGCTCGGACAAAACCTGCCGCAGTGGCAACACTTCATGTGAAACGGGATTCCCTACCAGTTCATTTGATAAGGCTGCCAGTTGCTGTAGGGTCTATGGATTTTACGGGTGATTTTCTGTAACCGCCCGGTTTTTTTCAACGTGCGCAACGCTCCGGAGATGATTTTATCAATTTCCCGCCCTCTCGGGCCTTTGGGAATCATTATGCAGGAATCGGATGTCGCGTAGAGCGTTCTCCGGATGTTTTTTATTTTGTGTTTCATGATATAGGCATCAGCGGCTTCCTGCTCTACGATGAATCCATCCGACCTCCCTTTTGCGACTCTCAGCACTCCCTGGCCGAAGCTGTCTACCCCCGAGATCTTGAACGGAAAGTGCATTGCGGCGCCCCGCAGGGTTTCGACGTTGTAGTGGTCCAATTTGTCCAGCGGAAGCCTGGGCCTGTCGGAGCGGGTATAAAGAACGAACGATACCTCCACAACCGGTTCGGAGGCATAGGCAAAGGGGAGAGATGAAAGGGGGACCTGTTTGTTACGGAAATACGGTATGAAAAAATCTGCCTGCCCGCTGACCAGTTTGTCCGCGGAGCGTCTGACGGGCAACAGCCTTATTTCAATAGCGCCTTCCGTGTAAACTGAATCGATTGCCTTGACGATTTCAACGAAGTTTCCCTGCGGCTTGCCGTCGGCTCCCATGACCGAGTGGGGCGGGATCATGCCGACGTTGGCAATGAGGTCCCGTGCTGGGGATTCAGGCGGGCAGAAGGCAGTGCACAGGACTGCGCAGAGTATGCATACGATCGATTCTCTCAGCATGGCTCCTCCTTCAACCAGCCTGCTGGCATCTTTCACCGTGTTCAAGCATTGCTTTATGGCATGTGGGGCTACGGTGTATCAGGTGTCGTTTCGGTAAAATTCGCTGCTTCTTTAATGTCCGAGATTTCGCGAGGAGAAACATGTGCGCACGGGAACTGTGAAACGATATATCAGGTGCGAACTTCCGCGAAAAGCTCGTTGGGGACCGAACAGTATCGTTTCAGGTCAATTTCGGATGATCCGGCGGGCGGGATCAGTTGGCTGAAATAGTGCAGTGAAATAAAACGCCTCGAAGGGGAGGGTGGGAGGGAAGAACTGGAGCGGCTTACATAGAACAGGTAGCGGATGCCATAAGCTTGCGCCGTCGACAGGTTGGTTTCACTGTCTTCGCCCAGCATGGTATGTTCAGGATCATAGGGCGTCTTTTCCCGCAGCCGTTCCCAGAATCTTCCGTCCTCTTTCGGCAGGCCAAGGTCGTGGGCCGAGACGATGCCGTCGAAGTAGGGGCCAAGCCGTGTTTTGCGCAGTTTCAGGTCCAGGGTCTTGCCGTGAGCGTTGGTCACCAGTTGGACTGCCTTGCCGTTCCGCTTCAGGAACAGCAGAAAGTCCGTGACGTGCGGATGGACGGCGATCAGGTGGTCGACCTCCCTTTTCAGCAGCGGGATGTCGAGCCCCAGGCGCGATGACCAGTAATCCAGGTCCGTCCAGTTCAGGGTGTTTTCCTGCGAACGGAACAGCGCATACAGCAGTTCCTTGGCTTTTCCCAGGGGGAGGGTGTTTTTGCGGGCATAAGTGCGCGGCACATGCTCCAGCCAGAAATGGTCGTCGAAATGGCGGTCCAGGAGCGTGCCGTCCATGTCCAGGAGCACTGTTTCGATATCGTTCCAGTTGAGTTTCATGGGATGTCCATCAGCCGATGCGTGAACGTTTCAGATGGCGCTCCGCTCAATGAACAGCCTGACCTGGGCCAGATCGTTGTCAAGGGTTTCGCAGCGCGTCGGGAGCCGCTCTATGCCTTTGAGTGAATCGGGCCGATCCGGTTTCTTCCCGGTTGCAATGACGACTGCTTCGTCGAACTTGGCCGGATGGGCGGTCGCCAGGCAGATCACCGGTGCTTCCTGGTCCAGATGATCCAGGCCTGCCTTGACCCCAACCGCCGTATGGGGGTCGAGCAGGTAGCCGTTCCGGTTGTGAAAGTCCTTGATGGTGTCCAGCGTTTCGGCGCGATTGACCGACCGTGATAGAAAGTCACCGGACACGGTCTTTCGTTGCTCCGCGGTAAACTCCATTTTCCCCGAAACGGCAAATCGCTGGAATGTCTCTCTGACCTTGGCCGGGTCTTCACCGAACAGGTAGAAGAGGTACCGCTCGAAATTGGATGCAACCTGGATGTCCATTGACGGAGAGAGGGTCGGTACGACGTTATCCAGCGAGTAGTCCCCGTCGTTGACAAATCTGGTCAGGATGTTGTTTTCATTGGTCGCCAGGATAAGGCGTTTGATCGGAAGGCCCATTCGTTTGGCTACGTAGCCGGCGAAAATATCGCCGAAATTACCGGTGGGCACGGAAAAGACAGCTTCCTTGCCGATTTTGTCGACCACATGGAAGTAGGCATGGAAATAGTAGACCACCTGGGCGAGAACCCGTGCCCAGTTGATGGAGTTGACCGCGCCGAGAGAATATTTTTCCTTGAACTCAAGGTCGTTGAAGAGGGACTTTACCATGTTCTGGCAATCGTCGAAGGTGCCCCTGATCGCTATGTTGTGGACGTTCTCGTCCAGGACCGTGGTCATTTGCAGGGCTTGAACCGGCGAGGTCTTGCCATGGGGATGAAGGATGAAAATCGCTATGTTCTTCCTGCCTCGCACGCCGTATATGGCAGCACTTCCGGTATCGCCGGAGGTTGCGCCGACGATGTTCATCTTCCGGCCGCTTTCCTGGAGCAGGTACTCGAACAGGTTGCCCAGCAACTGGAGCGCAACGTCCTTGAACGCCAGAGTCGGCCCGTGGAAAAGCTCCAGGATGTGCATGCCGCCCACATCGACTGTCGGCGTGATCTCCGGATGCCGGAACGAGTCGTACGCCCGGTCGATCAGGAGCTTCAGGTCGTTGGCAGGGATGTCGTCGCTGAAGAGTGAAATGACGCGGAATGCCAGGTCCCGGTAGGGCAGGTTACGCCATTCCTCGAGGGTTTGCCGGTCGACGGAAGGAATTCTCTGCGGCAACAGAAGCCCACCATCGGTCGCCAGGCCCATCATGACCGCTTCCTTGAACGATACCGGCTCGATTCCACCCCGTGTGCTTATGTAGTTCATCTCTTCTCTGTTATCCCTTCGTCACGGTTTTTACTAGCTTTTCAATATAGCAGCAAAACTATGAAATGGGAAGATTTTTACTGACGCCGCCGCCTTGATGCCACAGCAGTGCCTCATGTTTCCATGATCAACAGAAACGTCACGTTGTTATTGACATTGGGAATGTCAAATGATATATGATTTACGTAAATTAAGTTAAACTAATAATGATATTGCAATAAATGAAAGGATTGCCATGCAGAGAATCAACATAAGAAACCTGCTGAACCGTCTCAACCCCGTTTGCACCCGCGCCCTTGAAGGGGCAGCGGGCATGTGCGTTTCGCGAAGCCACTACGAGGTTACCGTCGAACATCTGCTCGCACGTCTTCTGGAAGAATCCGGGTGTGATGTTGAGTTGATCATGCGTCGCTTCAATATCGACCAGGCAGCGGTCCGATGCTCTCTGGAGCAGTCTGTCGAGTATCTGCAGACCGGCAATTCCGGTAAACCGGTATTCTCGCCACCGGTCATACAGTGGTGCCAGGATGCCTGGCTGGTCTCGTCCCTGGACCTCTCCCAAGGGCACATCCGTTCGGGAGCCCTGCTGGTTGCCCTGCTGGCAAGGCCGCTCCAGTTGGCTCAGGGGAGTTACATCGATTTGATGAGCCCGATACAACGCGACGATCTTGTGAGCCGGTTTTGGGATATCGTACAGGGTTCGACGGAAGATTCACCTGAGGAAAAGAAACCGGCGCAGGTGAAAGCTGCTCCGGCAACAAGTTCTGCTCTGGCACGCTTCTGCACCGACTTCACCGCACGAGCGCGGAACAATGAGATCGACCCGGTGTTCGGCAGGGACCGGGAGATAGCCCGGATGATCGAAATCCTCGCCAGAAGGCGGAAAAACAACCCGATCGTCGTCGGCGAAGCCGGCGTGGGCAAGACAGCGGTCGTGGAGGGTCTTGCACTGCGGATTGCCGAGCATGACGTGCCCGAATTCCTCAGCGATGTTGCCATCCTCGGGCTCGATTTGGGACTTCTGCAGGCAGGTGCGGGAGTGAGAGGGGAATTCGAGAACCGGCTGAAGTCGGTTATCGCGGAAGTCAAGGCTTCTCCCAAACCGGTCGTGCTGTTCATCGACGAAGCCCATGTGCTGATCGGTGCAGGCGGGCAGGCCGGGGGCGGCGATGCGGCAAACCTCCTCAAGCCCGCGCTGGCCCGTGGAGAGTTGCGCACCATAGCTGCCACAACCTGGTCTGAGTACAAGAAATACTTCGAAAAGGATGCCGCCCTGGCGCGCCGCTTCCAGCCGGTGAAGCTGGACGAACCTTCGGTGGAGACGGCCGTACTCATACTGCGCGGTCTCAAAGACAAGTACGAGCAGGCCCACGGAGTGACGGTCCGGGACGATGCGATCACGGCTGCCGCCGAACTGGCCGGCCGCTACCTGACGGGACGGCAGCTTCCCGACAAGGCGGTCGATCTGCTGGATACCAGCGCTGCGCGGGTCAAGATCCTGCTTACCGCCAAGCCCGATCAGATCGAGGACCGGGAACGAACGATCAAGGCGCTGGAGCGTGAAGTGGGCGCACTTGAAAGGGACGCGCTGCACGGGATACAAGTCGACGAAGGCAGGCAGGGGGTGCTGCGCCAACGTATCGACGCACTCCGCGGAGAACTCGCGGAAATAACCGCGCACTGGGAAAGGGAACGGGCGCTGGCTCACCGGCTGGTGGAGCTGCGGCAGGAGTTGGGCAGTATGAAGGAAGGGGAGAGAATAACTGATTCCTGGACGGAGAGAAATGCAGAGCTCGGTGAAGTAACAGATGAATTGAACCTGCTCCAGGGCGGCTCGCCGCTGGTTCGCCTGGAAGTGGATCCCGACGTTGTCGCAAAGGTTGTTTCGGACTGGACCGGCATCCCGCTGGGCAAGGTGCTGCGGGACCAGGCCCGCGACGTCATGCTGCTGGAGGAGTCTCTGCGCCGGCGGATCAAGGGGCAGGACGATGCGCTTCATGCCATCTGCGAGACGCTCAGGGCTGCTAAAGCCGGATTGCATGAGCCCACCAGGCCCCAGGGGATATTCCTGCTCGTCGGACCGTCCGGTGTGGGCAAGACGGAAACCGCACTTGCGGTTGCTGATCTGCTGTATGGCGGGGAGCGCTTTGTCACGACCGTGAACATGAGCGAGTTCCAGGAGGCGCACTCAGTGAGCCGCCTGATAGGCTCGCCTCCCGGCTATGTGGGTTTCGGGGAGGGTGGTGTGCTCACCGAGGCGGTGCGCCGACAGCCCTATTCGGTCATCCTTATGGACGAGGTGGAAAAGGCACACCCGGATGTGGTGAACCTCTTTTACCAGGTGTTCGATAAGGGAATCCTGTCGGATGGCGAAGGTCGCGAGATAGATTTCAGGAATACGGTGCTGTTCCTTACCAGCAACCTTGCGTCCGATATCATTGCCCGGTTATGTTCCGGCCCGGAAAAGCTCGAGCCGGGTTCACTGGTGGAGGCGATTCGGCCACTGCTGTCGCGACATTTCAAACCTGCCCTCCTGGCGCGCATGACCATAGTTCCCTTCTATCAGCTCGATCCGCAAATCATGAAGGAAATCGTCCTTCTCCGGCTGGGCAGGCTTGCAGCGCGTTTGCTGGAGAGCAGCAAAATGTCGCTTTCTTATTCAACGGGGGTGGTCGACCGGATCGCTGAACGTTGCACCGAAGTGGAGACCGGGGCCCGCAATATAGACCACATCATGCGCGGGACGATCCTCCCCCAGTTGTCGGCAAAGATTCTGGAACGTATGGGTGGAGGAGATATGCCTTCTTCGGTGCGTCTGGGTACGGGGAAGGACGGAGGGTTCACGGTCAGTTTCAAAGAGTGACTGAATGCCTCGGGAGAAAAAGGTAAGTCATCTTTAAAGCGTGTACATCCGGTAAGACCAGGTGGTTACAGAAACAGTTACCGGACGGAAACTAAATAAATTGACATTCATAATGACATTATGTTAATAAAATAATATTCAACCAAATCGGCATCAAGCTCCGCACGAGGCCGGACGGGATACCGGAGGGGAAAGAGAAACGATGAACATAGCGAAACCGTTGTTCTGGCACCAGGGGATCTATCTGCAGCCGCAGCATTTTCAGCTGCTTGACCGTGCCAATCAGGAACTCTTCGCGCCATACCGACAGTACCTAGTGCCGGAATTCTGGGGTGTGGGCAGCATGGAGATCCTGGCGGGGTCCCTGTCTGCAGGCACATTTGCCCTGCAGAGGGGAGATTTCCTGTTCGGAGACGGAACCCATGTCTCCCTGCCGGGCAATGCCCTGATCGATGCCCGGTCTTTCGACGAATCCTGGGTGAAGGACGGAAAACCCTTTACCGTGTACCTTGGCCTCAAGAACTGGACCGATGACGGCGAGAATGTCACAGTGCTGCCGACTCTGAAAAGCGTTGAAGGGGTACCTACGCGTTTTGCTGCAGCCGCTGACAGCGAGGAAACCGGAGACCTGCATCAGGGAGGGCCTGGCGCCCATGTCAAAAGACTCTCGTTCGCACTGAAGATATTCTGGGAGACGGAAACCGACAAACTGGGGGACTATCAGCTCATTCCCCTGGCCCAACTGGAAAAATTCGGCGCGGAAATAAGGCTGAGCGGCGACTTCATCCCCCCCTGCATTGCCCTGTCCGCATCCACGACCCTGCAGAAACTGGGGGAGGAGATCAGGGACCAGGTCACCGCCCGGGCGTACCAGCTGGAAGAGCACAAGAGCAGGCGCGGGGTGCAAACGGCAGAATTCGGCTCACGGGACATGGTGTACTTCCTTGCCCTCAGGTCGGTCAATCGTTACGTGCCGCTCCTTTTCCACTGCACCACGGCAGAACGCACCCACCCGTGGCACCTGTACGGCATCCTGCGGCAGCTGATGGGCGAACTGACCACGTTTTCAGAACAGGTGAGCGTGCTGGGAGAGCTGCAAAACGGTGACGTAAAAATCCCGGTCTACAACCATCGGGACCTGTGGCACTGCTTTTCCTCAGCCCAGGACATGATAACGCACCTCCTCGACGAGATAACCGCCGGGCCCGAATACGTCATCCGTCTGGCAAGCGACGGCACGTACTTTGGCGCCGAGCTGAAACCGTCCATATTTGAAGGGCGCAACTGCTACTACCTGGCGGTAAGGACCGACAGCGACCAGAAAAACGTGCTGCAAGCCCTGGGAAACCTTGCCAAGCTGAGTTCCCGGGAATGCATGCACATGCTCGTCACCCAGGCATTGTCGGGAATTTCGTTGGAATACCTGCAAATTCCGCCGCAGGAACTTCCTCGTCGGGCCCATACCGTGTACTTCAGGATAGACCACCATGACGACCAGTGGGCATCGGTTGCCAAGAGCCGCACCATCGCCCTGTTCTGGCACGATGCGCCGGAGGACGCGGAAATCGAACTCATGGTAGTGGGCAGGTAGCAGCTGCATGATGAAAGGGCGCCGTTACCGCACAGAACTTTTCCGGCTGAAGGAGCTTGCGCACGAATTCGCCGAAGCCGTTCCCGCCCTGGCGCCGCTTCTGGGGGAGGCCGGGGAAGACCCTGACGTGGAGCGCCTGCTGGATTCCGCGGCCTATCAGAACGGCATGCTCGGCAGCCTGCTCAGGAACGATTTCCCCGAACTCGTCCGGAGCCTTGCCGACCTGATTCTGCACCATTACCTGCGCCCGTTTCCGGCATCGACCATGATCGGGTTCAAATCCTTCGCTCCACGGGATCAAGCCGTTACCATACCCTCCGGAACAGAGCTTGTCTCCACACCGGTCGATGGTACGCCGTGCCGTTTCACGACGACCCGCGACCTGGAAATCCATCCACTGGAAATCAGGGACAGGACAGTCGAGCAGGTATCCGGCCGTATACAACTGGCGGTCGATCTGCACGGATGTTCCCTTTCTGCCTGGTGCCCCGCATCCCTGAGGTTTTTCCTTGCCGGCGACCGTGCGTCAGCCGCCGAAATGCTGCAGCTCCTCAGCCGGAAACTGAACCGGATCGTCATCGCTTCAGCCGACGGGGGTTCCCGTATCACCCTTCCCGGGGACTGCCTGAAACCGCTCGGCTATGAAGAAGGGGAGGGCCTGCTCCCATATCCCCCCCATGCTTTTCCCGGCTACCGCCTGCTTCAGGAGTATTTCAACGGACCGGAAAAGTATCTTTTTATCGAACTCACCGGGTGGGAGCATTGGGAGCTTCGGGGAGAGGGGAGGCAGTTTACCATCAACTTCGAACTAGACGGAAATGCTGCCGCAGAACATCTGGTGAAGCGCGTCGCGTTCGTACCCAATGCAGTTCCGGCCGTAAACCTCTTTTCCTGCACTGCCGATCCGGTATACGTCAACCATCGCACCAGACGCTACCTTGTGCGACCCAGCGGGCCGAACCCGAACCATCACCGGGTCTTCTCCATCGACCGGGTTACAGGGTATTCCAGCCGGACCGGGATGCAGAGAGCCTACGCAGCATTCGAGCTGTTCGGTTCCGCTGCTTCATCCGGACCGGTATACCATGCCGGCCTGGAGAAATCCCCGTTTGGAGACAGCTACGATGCGTACCTCAGCGTCGGATTTCCCGAAGGAGTCGGCATCACAGCCGGGGAAACCCTTTCCATTGACCTCACCTGCACCAACGGGACCCTGCCTGAAAGCCTGCACATCGGTGATATCCGCCTTTTCGAGTCGGGGAAGCCAGCGGGCGTCACGTGCAGCAACATCACACCGGTCAATCCGGGAGTGCCCCCGCCCCTGGGACCTGGGCTCCTGCAGCGGCTCGTCACCCACCTCTACCTGAACCAGGTGACGGCCGGTACCACCGGGCGCCTGCATGCCCTGTTGCGGCTCTACCTCCAGCAGGACAGCGCTCTCGACGGCCCCCGGGCCGCCAACCTGAAGCGGATCGAGGGGATAGAATGCGTGCAGGTCACACCGGAGGAAGCCATGGTTGAGGGAATTCACCTGAGGGGCAGCAGCATCAGGCTGAGCGTCCGGGAAGACCATTTCGCCGGACCTGGCGATCTGTACCTGTTCGGCTGCGTGCTCGACCGGTTTTTCGCCGAATACGCATCGATAAACAGCTTCACCAGGTTGACCGTAGACGAACTGCTGGGAGGAGAGCGCCGCCGGTGGCCCCTGCGACAGGAATGACAC
>DIFZ01000040.1 GCA_002419385.1 Geobacter sp. UBA5735 | reverse complement strand
TACGTCACGACCAGCCGGGGTCTCTGGCCGGCATCCGCCGCCTCGCTGGAGGCGAAGCCCCGGTTGCTGTCCGAACCGGCCTTTGTCGACGAATTCAGCAGCAGGCCGAGATTGCCGGCCGGGTTTGCCACCCACTCCCGGACAATGCCCGTCACATTCCAGCTCTTGTATCCGTAGGTCGTGTCGATCTGGGGAGCATCAACCGCCGCACCTATGTCGGACTGCGCCAGCGGTATGCTGTTGTACGGCACGCTGCTGGGCGTCCACGCGTTGATTCCGTCATGGGTATAGCCGTTACTGCCGGACAGAACCGGATTCCTGTTGATGATCTTGTGTACGGGGATTTCGTAGAGGCTGTCACCGCCCGTGCCTTCGAGTTGGTTCATGTAGAGATAGAGCGTTGCGCTCTGGATCTGGGCGTTTGCCGGAAGGGCGGAAAGGTTCCACTTCATCAGGATCGCGTTCGCAGGCCTGTTGGCCGGCCAGGTGTAGGTGTTGAGCGTCGCGCTTCCCGAGTTTGTCGAATTATTGATATTCAGATACGTGTCTTCGACGGTCCCGGTATGGGTCGCATCGGAGCTGTTGCCGAATACAGCCGTAGTGCCTCCGACCGCTGCCGTGTTGTTGACAACGACTGAAACGGATGACGAATTTCTCACGTTGCCCGCCGAATCATACGCCCTGGCACTCAACGTATAGCTGCCGTTCGATACCCCTGCGGTATTCCAGCTATAGCTGTAGGGAGCTACGTTGCTCGCCGACAGGAGCGTGCCGTTGGCATACAACTCGACCCTGCTCACGCCCACGTTGTCCGATGCGCTGGCGGTTACCGCTACCATCCCACTCAATGTCGCACCGCTGGCCGGAGACGTCAGCGCAACCGTCGGCGCGGTCGTATCATTCACTACAGTTACCGTCACTGCGCCCGATTCGCCCACATTGCCCGCTGCGTCAGAGGCCCTGGCCGTCAGGGTGTAACTCCCTGCCGCCAGCGATGATGTATTCCAGGAACAGGTATAGGGAGTCGAGGTGTCGGTTCCCTGCAGCACCCCGTTCACGTAAAAACCGACGCTGCTCACGCCCACGTTGTCCGATGCGCTGGCGGTTATCGCTACCGTCCCGCTCACGGAAGCGTTGTTGGCGGGGTAACTGATGGCGGTGGTCGGCGATGCCAGCTCGGGAACTGAAACAACATTGGAATAGGAACTCTCGCCCGCCTCATTGTAGGCGGTGACCGCAAAATAGTACGCATTCGCCGGATCGAGGCCGCTGATGGTCGCGCTCGTCTGGTTGGATACGTCTACCGGTGCGCTCCCCTGTGACGCACCGGTTCCGCCGAACGGCTGCGCGGAAGAATTCGGCTGGTAATAGACCCGGTAACCGGTTGCCCCCGTACTCGCACCCCACTGCAGTGAAACCGTCACTGCATGGCTCGAAGCCCCTATGCCAAAAACCAGCAGAACAGCAATCAGTGCGGAAACCGAGAGTTCCCAGCTGAATGCCTTGAAGCCTTTTCCATCAAACCGTGTATTCATTTCCCTGCTCCATGTTTCCCGATGAAGCAACCGTTGTTGCCTTCAGGACTTGCAAACTTGTCAGTTTCCCTGCTCATGTGGAATGCGGGCACAAAAAAAGCCGGGCGCTCCATACCTCTGCTGGTATTTCGGCGACCCGGCTGTCTCAGGGAGACCCTTTAGGCTTTCCGTCCCATCCTCGCGGATGGTTTAGTATTATCGTGTACCGTATGCGTTCATCTTTGTAGATACTTATCGCAGTGAACCGTGGTCTCTTGTGTGATGATCATCACAAACCTGACAATTGCTTTCGGGGGGAATACCGGTTTCTCAAAAAAACCTTGTATCTTCGGATTGGCGAGTGGTCTTGCCTGTCTGATTGGGTAATCCTCAACATGAACGCAAAAAAGCCGTGATGTCGCAGCAACATCACGGCTTGAGATTTTCAGCTGAAAGACAGGTAAAACAGTGCTTAAAGCACCAACCTTCCTGATGCCGCCGACAGGATCGCCATGACATCCTGAATGGTGATCTTGCCGTCCGTCGAACCGATCGGCGTTACATCGCCATAGGCAAGATTGTCCGTGCTGGGCGTTACAATGCCGACCGCAATACGCAGCGCTACAAGTGCGTCTGCAATATCTATCCTGCCATCAAGGTTTACGTCGCCTTTTTGGCGAGTGGAGCTGCTGGTGCCCGTGCTTTGAACGAGAGCATTGTTGACCGCAGCCAAAACACTCGAAGACTGCCTGACATTTCCGGCCGCATCATAAGCTCTGGCATAAAGCGTATAGACTCCGTTGCCAACCGTTGCGGTATTCCAGCTATACCTGTAGGGTGCCACATTGCTTGCCGACAGGAGCACAGCGTTTTGATAGAATTCGACCCTGGTAACGCCAACTGCATCGGTGGCGGTTGCCGTGATGCTCACCGTCCCGCTCAAAGTGGCATTGGCGGAAGGTGATGTCATAGACACTGCGGGAGCTGTCGTATCGCGGACATTGGTTACCACGACGTTCCCCGATTGACCGACATTTCCGGCAGCGTCATAGGCCCTGGTCATGAGCGTGTAGCTGCCGGCAGCCTGCGAAGCGGTGTTCCAGGAATACGTGTAGGGAGTCGACGTATCGGTTCCCCGCAGGAGACCGTTCACATAGAACTCTACTCTCGTCACGCCGACATTGTCGGTTGCACTGGCGGTTATGGCAACCGTACCGCTCACGTTCCTATTGTTGGCAGGATAGGTTATGGAAGTGGATGGTGACTGCAGTTCGGGTATCGAAACCCTGTTGGACAGGGGGCTTTCCCCGGCGGAATTGTAGGCTGAAACGGCAAAATAGTAGGAATGGGCAGGATCGAGGCCGCTTATCGTTGCCGAGGTCTGATTGCCGACATTAATCGGTGACGACCCCTGGTCGGCGCCCGTCCCGCTTAAGGGCAGCGTGGAGGAATCCGCTCGGTAATACACCCGGTAGCCGGTAGCGCCGGTGCTGGCTCCCCAGCGGAGCGTGACCGTGACGGCAAAACATGCGGATTCGATCGTCAGCAGGACGGCAAGGGCCAGTAGTGCGACCAGAACCGTCCGGCTCACCAAGAAACCAGGTAAGGTAGATATCTTTTTTTGCTTCATCAGCTGGATCTCCCTGGCGCCGGGCAACAAAAAAGCCGGGCGCCTTGTGCATACCTCACGGTATTTCGGCGACCCGGCTGTCTCAGGGAGACCCTATAGGCTTTCCGTCCCATCCTCGCGGATGGTTTAGTATTATCGTTTACCTTGCATACAATCTTGAATTGTAGCTGCAGTATTAGTTGAAAAATAAATTTAGCTTTGTGCGCCCCGTCACAATTCCCGCACAATTAGAGGGCAGGGCCACATTTTTTCTGCCCGAAAACCCGCCAACCTGGTTGCGTTTCCCGCAGCATGCCGGCACCCGAAAAAGTTTCCAGCGCACACAAAAAAACCGGGCACCTTTTCATACCATTCAATGTTCATGGCATTTCGGCGACCCGGCTGTCTCAGGGAGACCCTTTGGGCTTTCCGTCCCATCCTCGCGGATGGTTTAGTATTGTCGCTTACCAGGTGATCGTCGGTTGTATGCGGCATTTCCCTGTGGAAACTTTTATTTCGAACTGGAATAATACAGCCGGCTGAATATGTCAAGTTATTTTTGAGGTTTCCGAACATATATGTATCGAATGGAAACAGCGACATCACGACAACTGGTCATAATAGCACCCCTTTACACAAACCGTGCCTTTTGGTGACAATTATTGCACACAAAAAGCCTCCGGTCAGCTTGACGTCTGGTGCGATTGGACACAACCCACAGGTCACATCAATCCATGGGCGAACATGACACGCTTTCCGGAAGTCAGGCATCCAGCCTTGCACCAATCTGAAAACGACTTCCATATCGACGAGTTACACCTCACCTGAAGGGGATGGTCATGGAAACATGGTAGCCATAACTTTTGGCTTCCATAAAAAAGGAGCCGGGACATTAAATCAGTTTTATTCTGGCATCAGACTTGCTTTATCTGGTAAGCTCAGTCGAAAATCCTCAGCCTCCCCCTGTGGCGCACCTGTAGTGCCAACAGGGTAACCGGGGAACCCATTGGACATTTTGAGGCTCACATGTGTGGAATCGCTGGAATTCTGAAACCGGGTCCCGAGCCGCAACAGCTCGTTGCCCGGATGATCGCCGCCATGCGGCACCGGGGTCCCGATGAAACGGGCATCTATGTGGATGACCACGTTGCGCTGGGACATGCCCGCCTCAGCATCATCGGCCTTGCCGACGGGACCCAGCCCATCGGCAACGAGGACGGGACACTGTGGATCGTCTTCAACGGTGAAATCTTCAATTATCCCGCACTGAAGGTCGACCTGGAAAAGAGGGGCCATTCCATCCGCACCGGGACCGACACGGAAATAATCGTCCACATGTACGAGGAATACGGACCCGACTGCCTTCGCCACCTGAACGGCCAGTTCGCATTCGCCATCTGGGACAGCCGACAGGAAACGCTTTTTCTCGCCAGGGACCGGGTCGGCATCAGGCCGCTCCACTATTGCCGTGCTGGAGACAGGTTTCTCTTCGCATCGGAAATCAAGGCCCTCTTCGTCGATCCGTCCGTAACCAGGGAACTGGATACCCGGGCTCTTTCCCAGGTTTTCACGGTGTGGACCACCCTGACTCCCACAACAGTCTTCAAAGATGTCTACGAACTCCCCCCGGGTCACTTCATGCTGCTCGACAAACGGGGCATGGTGCGCATGGAGCCGTTTTGGAGCATTCCCTACGTTCCCCCCGGAGCACGGGAGCCCGCGTCTCTTGAACACGCAACGGAACAGCTCAGGGAACTCCTCCTGGATGCCATCCGGATCAGGCTCAGGGCGGACGTCCCGGTCGGCGCCTACCTGAGCGGCGGACTGGACTCATCCATCATCACCGCCCTGATTTCTGGGCACTTCAACAACAATCTGCGGACCTTTTCCATCGGCTTCAAGGAACAGGCCTTCGATGAAACCCCCTATCAGCAGATGATGGTCGAACACCTTGGAACCGATCACAGCCGGCTCCTGATCGACAATGGCGACATCCGCGAAAACTTTCCGGCCGTTGTACGGCACTGCGAAAAGCCCATCCTGCGCACTGCCCCGGTTCCCATGTATCTGCTGTCCCGACTGGTGCGGGAAAACAATTTCAAGGTGGTGCTGACAGGTGAAGGGGCCGACGAGGTGTTTGCCGGCTACAACATCTTCAAGGAAGCGAAAATACGGCAGTTCTGGAGCAAAAACCCCGGGTCCGCCTTCAGGCCGCTGCTGCTGGAGCGGCTCTATCCGTATATCTTCAAGAATCCGGCGCGCGCCCGCACCTATCTGCGCAAATTCTTCGCCGTCACCGCCGGGAGCGCAGCAGACCCCATCTTTTCCCACCGGATCCGCTGGGGAAATACCGGGAAAAACAGCACCTTCTTCTCAAGCAGAGTCATGGCGGAGCTCGGCTCCTACCAGCCTGAAACAGACGTGCTGCACGCTCTTCCCGCCGATTTCGGCGATCGCGACATGCTCTCCCGTGCCCAGACCCTGGAAATGGAGATTTTCCTGTCCAATTATCTCCTCTCCTCCCAGGGTGACCGGGTCGCCATGGGCAACTCCCTTGAACTCAGGGTACCCTTCCTTGATTACCGGGTAATAGAGTTTGCCATGAAATTGCCGCCACAGTGGAAGCTGAAAGTACTGAAAGAGAAATTCATCCTCAAGAAAACCTTCGGAGCGCTTATCCCCGACGAGATCGTCTCACGGCCGAAGCATCCCTATCGGGCGCCGATCAGGGACGTGTTCTTCGGGGGTGGAGACGGCTATGCGCACGAATATCTCTCTGAGGGGAATTTGAAAAAAACCGGGTACTTCAATCCACTCAAGACAAGGAATCTGGTCAACAGGTTCATAAAAGACGACCGTTTCGTGGAAAGCGAGACGCAGAACATGGCCCTGATCGGGATACTCTCCACGCAGATACTTCATGAACAGTACATTGAGAACTTTTTTGCGCAGAGCGTGCAACCTGTTGCGGTGGACAAGATAATCGACAGGAGAAAGGCGAAAACCTGATCTCCCGCGGAGACACAGAGACGCAGAGAAAACCGTGGGCATGGGGTAAAATCAAAAAACACAACAGATTCATTCTCTGCGCCTCCGCGGGATATGGCAGATAGGACAGCCAGAATGACCGAAAACGAGATTGGGACAATCGTTGTAGATAGTGCGATAGCGATCCATCGCGATCTGGGCCCGGGCCTTTTGGAAACAGTCTATGAAGTTGTCCTCGCCCATGAGTTAAAGAGACATGCCTTAACCGTTGTACGGCAACTGCCGATTCCGATAGAATACAAGGGAATAAGGTTCGATGAAGGATTCCGGGCGGATGTCCTGATCAATGACAAAGTCATAGTGGAATTGAAATCAATTGACCGAGTGACCGGCGCCCACAAGAAACAGGTACACACTTACTTGCGACTGACCGGATGCAAACTTGGGTATCTTCTCAACTTTGGTGAAGCGATGATGATAGACGGCATCACCAGGTGCGTGAACGGCCTTGTTGATTAAGAATCACTCGGTTTTCCCCAAACTTTTGTTTTTGATTTTCTCTGCGTCTCTGCGTCTCTGCGGGATATATGGTTTTTGGTTTTGACTTCGCTGGCCAGAAACAGCTAAGCTGAAAAAACAAAAAAACCATAAAGAATAAACCGGTCGTCCCGCGGAGACGCAGAGACGCAGAGAAAAACAGAACCATAGGGTAAAATCAATACGCTCTATAATCAAACCCGCGCTTCTCTGCGGGAGACATGAACCATGACACTGGAGGGGAACAAATGACACCAGCACAACCGTTTTCATATGACACTCTCGTCATCGATGCCGAAAAGGAAGTCGGCAAGATCTGCGCCCGCATCCGCGACGGCCTGAAAAACCAGCTGAAGCGACGCGGCCTGGTCATCGGCCTGTCCGGCGGCATCGACAGCAGCGTCACGGCGGCCCTCGCGGTCAAGGCCATTGGCCCCGACCGTGTCTTCGGCCTGGAGATGCCGGAGCGTCATTCCGCCAAGGAAACCACCAGCCTCAGCCGGTCAGTTATCGACCACCTTGGCATAGAATCGCAACGGATCGACATTTCACCGATCCTCGAGGCCATCGGTTTTTACCGCATGTACGATGACGCTGTCCGGCTTGCCATCCCGGGCTACGGGGCAGGATGGAAATCGAAGATCGTCATTTCAAGCATTTTCGAGAACCAGGGCTTCAGCCTCCTCTCGGTCGTGGCCCAGTCGCCCGACGGCGAAACGGTAACGGAACGCCTGCCGCTCAAACCCTACCTTGAAATAGTGGCAGCCACAAACTTCAAGCAGAGGACGCGGAAAATGCTTGAATACTATCATGCGGACCGCCTTAACTTCGCCGTTGCCGGAACGCCCAACCGACTGGAATACGATCAGGGCTTTTTCGTGAAGCTGGGCGACGGAGCCGCAGACCTGAAGCCTATCGCCCACCTGTACAAGACCCAGGTCTACCAGCTGGCCGAGTATCTGGGCATACCCGAAGAAGTCAGGAAGAGGCCGCCGACAACCGACACCTATTCACTCGCCCAGGGGCAGGACGAATTCTATTTTTCCCTTCCCTATCGTGAGATGGACCTGTGCCTCTACGGCAAGAACCATGGGGTTGACCCTTCCATAGTTGCACAGGCGATCGGCCTGAAGCCGGAACAGATAGAAAAAGTGAACGGAGACATCGATACCAAGCGGGCCACGACCCGCTACCTGCACCTGAAGCCGCTTCTTATGGAAGAGGTGCCGGAAATCGTGATATAATGCTTCAAAAACTAAAACCGGTACTCCCGCAGAGACGCGGAGACGCAGAGAAAACCGGAAGATAGAGTAACATCAAAACCCAAAAAATACCCTCGCAAGGGATGAAAAATGAGCAGCAGAATTAAAAACTACTGGTTTTGTTTTCCCCCTGATTTTTTGATTCTCTCTGCGTCTCTGCGGGATATACAGGTTTTGGTGTTGAATTCGCTGATCGGCAACAGCGACTCTAAAAAAAGCATAAAGTCAAAAACCATAACTCCCGCGGAGGCGCAGAAAAAGTCTTTGAAAACTGTTTACCTGTGGCCCTGCGCGGAGAAACTTAGATTCTGAAATCTGAAAGGAACAGCAATGAGTGAAATGCGTGAACAAGTGAGGGCATATATAGTGGACAATTTCCTCTTCGGAGACGATAACGGCCTGGAGGATTCAACCTCGTTCCTCGAGTCGGGGATGATAGATTCAACAGGAATTCTGGAGGTAATCAGCTACCTGGAAGAGCAGTTCGCCATCAAAGTCCATGACGACGAACTGATTCCGGAAAACCTCGACTCCGTCGGCAACATCGTCGGCTTCCTCGGCACCAAGATGGCAGCAGCGTGAGAACTGTTCCATTGGTTGTGTTCGTTTGATTGGTTGAGTTGGTTAGATCAGTTCGGCAGTGCTTCCAGGCTTTATCTGCGTGCATCCGCGTTCATCTGCGGTTTCAGAGAGGTTAATAAGTTTTTCATGTCAAGTATCAGTCACCAGACCCTGATCCACCAGTTCCTGGAAGAGAGCGCCCGCGCGCTGCCCGACAAGTGCGCCATGGTGCACGGCAAGGAAAGAATCAGCTACGAAAACCTCAACCGGGAGGCAAACCGCATCGCCCGCTGGCTCATGGACCATGGCGTGGCACCGGGCGACCGTGTCGCGCTCATGCTGGAGAACTGCCGCGAATACCTGTCCGGCTACTACGGGATACTAAAAGCCGGGGGGGTGGCGGTGCCATTGAACCCTGACCTGAAGCCGGACGGCCTGGCGCCCCTGCTGTCCCGCATCACCCCCAGGGGCATCATTTCATCGGCCAAATGCGAAAGGGTCCTTCGGGAGATAGATATGCCTGCGCTCTCCATTCCCGCTCTCCTGATGGCCCGACCAAGACTCAAGTGGAGTGACATCCCACTTACGGTCGGTTCCTTCGGCGAAATCGCGGCAACCGGGGATGGCCGTAATCCCGACCTGCCGCTGGACGAAACGTCCCTGGCCAGCATCATCTTCACCTCAGGCTCCACCGGCCAACCAAAAGGAGTGATGCTCTCCCATCGGAACATCGTCGCCAACACCAATTCCATCGTTCAATACCTGGAACTCACCAGCGCCGACATCCAGATGGTGGTCCTGCCGTTTTTCTACGTCATGGGCAAATCGCTCCTCAATACCCATGTGGCTGTCGGCGGGACCGTGGTAATCAACAACACGTTCGCCTATCCGGCAAGCGTAGTCCAGCAGATGATAGACGAGGAGGTTACCGGATTTTCCGGTGTCCCCTCCACCTATGCCTATCTGCTGCACCGCTCGCCGCTGCGCTCGGTCCGCGACAGGCTTACCTCGCTCCGCTACTGCTCCCAAGCCGGCGGCCATCTGGCAAGCCATACAAAAGTGGATCTCATAAAGGCACTGCCGGAGCATACAAAGCTCTATGTAATGTACGGCGCAACCGAAGCATCCGCGCGGCTGACTTACGTCGAGCCTCATCGCCTTCACGAAAAGATCGACTCCATAGGCATCCCCATACCGGGCGTTACTATGAAGGTCGTGGGCGAGAACGGGGAAGAGCTGCCCCAGGGCGAAACCGGCGAACTGGTCGCAGAGGGGACCAACATCATGCAGGGGTACTGGCACGACCCCGAGAGCACCGCAAAAGCTCTCAGCGCCCATGGCTACCACACGGGAGACCTGGGTTACCTGGACCGGGACGGCTACTTCTTCGTGGTCGGCAGACGGGACAACCAGCTTAAAGTGGGGGGACACCGGGTCAACCCCCAGGAAATCGAGGACGCGCTCATCGATACCGATCTGATCATGGAATGTGCCGTCCTGGGAATTGAAGACGCTCTTGCCGGTCACCGGCTGGTAGCGGTCGCAGTCCCCATTGCAGGGGAAACTACGGAACGTGATATCCTGCAACGCTGTTCGCAGACGCTTCCCCGCCACAAGCTGCCGAGCGAGATACGGTTCGTCAAGGCGCTGCCCAAGAACAGCAGCGGCAAGATAGACCGGGCAGCGTGCAAAAAGCTGGTTCATTGAATCGTCAGACTCATTCCTTCTCCAGGAACAAGCCGATGCGTTCCCGCAAATCAAGGAGCCGGGTCGGGTCCCTCTCATATGACGTAGTACCCGAGACAAGCGAGTGCGTTGCTTCTTTCAAGAGTGCCCTCGCCCCAGCGTTGGCTCTCGCTTTTCCGGAAAGCAGAACCAGATATTCGTAGTCTTCAATGCCGTCGCGCAGCGATGCCAGGCGAAGACTGGGAAACGGTGTTCCGGCGGGTCCAGGGTATATCAGCAGGCCGTCTCCGTGGGGTTTCGCAAGCTTCCATGAAGTGCGGGCGCCCGCTTTCCACCAGTCACGGTTTCCCCGGTTGTTCTTCCAGGAAGTGAACATTTCCCAGTATTCGAAGCCTGTCGCGCCGGCCCGGAAGGCTATCCACGGCATGATCCGGGCATCCAGCAGCGGGTATTCGATGAACAGGTTGGGGTGCTCACTGGGCCAGATGCATACCGAAAGCATGATCTGGTCGCCCGCTGCAAGCCGCGCGGCCCCCCCGGATTGTTCATACTGTCCGAAGTAAAGGTCCCAAATATCGGCATATCCAGCCAAAGCCTGTATTCCTTTATATTCATTCAGGCATTGGACGACCGGCAGGTCCGGAGCCGCCTGCCTGGAGACGCGGTACAACTCCTTGCACAGCTCCCATTCGCGCATATCGGGGTCATTCGATGCCTCGTCGATGTTGTACATCACCGCGGCATCGAACATACCTTTGGCCTTGAGATGGGTCGCGTATGCCCGGATGAATCTGCCGAACTCCTGTTTGAACTCCCCGGAGTAATCGCCGCCGCCGAACCTTCGGAAGCGGGGTGCAATCACCATCGGGAATCGCGTGACGCCTCCTTCCGCAAATATCTCCAGCCAGCGGTCCAGGCTGTCGAAATCGTAGGTGCCGTCGGCTTTCTTCGGAGTTTTCGCGGTTGTCCAATTCCAGCCGCTGATCAGCTCCACGAGAGGCATTCGATGCCTGAATCCCTCTTGAACGAAACGCTCCATGATCTTGCCGTCGGGGTCGGCGCCATAGAAGCCGGCCACCTTGTCCGGGCCGCAACCAAGGGCAAAGGTGGCGAAGTGCCCGCGTTTAGGGAGAGCAAACCCGAAAACCCTGACAACCAGGGGAATGGAAGCCTTGACGACACCATCGACACTGGCGACCAGCGTTCCGCCATACTCGCCCGGTTCGGTTTCCGGAGTGGTCGTCACCGTAACCAACAGCGGCTGGACCTCGCCGGATGCCACTCCAAACGTTCTGTTGGCAAGAAGGGGATCCGGCCACCAACCCGGGCGTGGGGATTTGTAAGGGCGGTTCCCGGTTGTCGTATCCACATACCCGACCAGATCTATCTTCACCTGCTTGCCGGGGATGAATGCAGTGCGGCTGGAGATGCCGGCAAGCCGGCCATCCAGCCTGACAGACACGTTTTTCAATTCCTCACCCGTCGGAATCACCACCAGTTGCACCCCTTCAGACTCATTCTTGGCCAGAGCTATGCGCAAAGCCGGATCGAATGAACCGCTGAAAGGTTCATCGATGAAAACCTTGTCCAGGCCATGCGTAGTGCCGAGAGCAAACGATCCGTCGCCGCCATGCAGTTTCCCCAGAACGGCGAGAACTTCCCGGCGCAACGGTGCGACAGCCTCGGGCCGCGGGTTCATGCTTTCCTCGGCAAGCCGTTGCTTGAGAGAGCGCAATTCCGGCAAACTTCCCGGCAGTAATGTCCCGATAGCCGGGTCGTCGAGCCAGGACCGCATTCGCAAGAGCTCCTGGCGCACGGCTGGACGGTCTTTCCCGATCGGCGCAGGGGGAGCCCCGTCACAACCATGGAGAACCGAAGCGGCCAGAAATACTATTGAAAACAGGATTGATGCACGTTCAAGTCGCATGGAGTTCCTCCGTGTAGGTATTCTGTCGTTCGTGGCGTGCGCCGGAATCCGGGCAGGAAAGCAGCCGTACGCGACCGGTGAAGCCACCGGCAAGGTCCGCCCTGGCTCGCTTGATGCCAAACCGTGACGGATCAATTATTTGTTTATAATCAGATAATGGTTATAGTATAGTGCATTTTTAACCCAAATCAGATCGTTGACGGCATCATGAATACTAACGACTCAACCAGGATGAGAATCCTGCATATCATTTCCGGCGACCTCTGGGCAGGGGCCGAAGTCATGGCGTTCAATCTGCTGAGCCGACTCGGGACTATTAAGGACCTGGACATTTCCGTCATGCTTCTCAATTACGGAAAACTGGCCGACCAGCTGAAAGGCCGCGGCCTGACCGTCCACGTACTCGACGAGCGCGAATACTCCTTCCCGAAAATTGCACGGATGGTCCGGAACAGGGTTGCCAATGATCCCCCCGATCTCATCCATGCCCATCGCTACAAGGAAAACATCCTGGCATTTCTCGCATCCCGTTTCCGGAAAGGCCTGAAACTCGTTTCCACTCAGCACGGCCTCCCCGAATTTCACAACAGGAAGGCTTCAGCAGGGGCCAGGATCATCTCAGGAATCAATTTTCACCTGCTTTCCCGTTACTTTACCACGGTTGCAGTCTCAGCCGACATTCGAACTACGCTTGTGTCACGCTTCGGATTCCGGGAAACGGGAGTCGAAACCATTCACAATGGCATCGACTTACCCGCTACACGACCATGCAAAACGCAAACCGGACAGTTTGCCATCGGTTCGTCCGGCCGCCTCTTCCCCGTCAAGGATTACTCACTCATGGTTGACATAGCGAATTACGTAGCCTCTGGGGATCATGAAAACATCAGGTTCGAACTGGCAGGCGACGGACCCGAAAGGCAGTCTCTCGAATACCGGGCACTGCAATGCAGCGTGAAAGACCTCTTCGACTTCAAAGGTCATGTCGATGAAATGGATTCATTCTACCAGGGACTGGATGTCTATCTCAACACCTCGATCCATGAAGGCATACCCATGACCATACTCGAGGCCATGGGCCACGGCCTGCCGGTTGTTGCACCGGCGGTTGGCGGGATTGCTGAAATCATTGAAAATGGAAAAGAGGGGTTTCTCATCGACAGCAGAAACCCACGGGACTTTGCCGAAAAGTGCCTGCTGCTCAAAAATGACCGGGAACTGTGGGAAAAATTGTCTCAGGCAGCGCGGGAGAAAGCCGAAAGGTGTTTTTCAGCGGAGATCATGGCTGAAAAATATTGTCAACTTTATCGCCGGCTGGCTTTCAGCACAAGCAATTAACGGGACGCGGATAAAGGCACGGGCAAATCCATTGTAATTATCGACTTTCAGTCTTTTGCTTAAATCCGATTTTATCAGATGTGATCCGCGTCCCATTGGATTTGAAGGTTTTATTCCGAATTCGTAAATTTCAAGGAGCATACTGTGGAATATGTTTTCTGGATATCTATTTTCATGATTTTCCATGCTTATTTCGGCTACCCCCTGTCCCTCCGCCTGATCAGCTCCTTAAAAAGAAATGAAGCGCGCAAAGCTCCCATCGAGCCGCCCGTGACCCTGATCATCACCGCGTGCAACGAAGAGCGCAGAATCAGGGACAAAATGGAAAACACCGTGTCGCTGGACTATCCCAAGGACAAGCTCCAGGTGCTGGTCGCCTCCGACGGATCAACCGACGCCACAAACGATATGGTGAGAGAATATGTCCAGCATGGTATCGATCTTCTTGCCTTTCCCGAACGGCGCGGCAAGGAGAACGCCCAGAAAGACGCAGTGCAGCACGCTACTGGTGAGATCATTGTGTTTTCCGACGTGGCCACCCGCTTGGATCCCCACGGCCTGCAGGAAATCGTCGCAAATTTCGCAGACCCCACAGTCGGATGCGTCAGCAGCGTCGACAGGGTGATCGGCCAGGATGGCAATCCGTGCGGCGAAGGAGCCTATGTGCGATATGAAATGTGGCTGCGGAAGCTCGAGTCCCGGGTGAACTCTCTCGTCGGCTTGAGCGGATCCTTTTTCGCAGCGCGCAGCGCCGTGTGCCGCGATTTCTCCGGCGAGATGCAGAGCGACTTCAGGACCGTCCTGAACAGCATGAAGCTCGGTTTGCGCGGCATCAGCGACCCGGAATCCATCGGTTACTACCAGGACATCTCCGACAGCAGGAAAGAGTTCGATCGCAAGGTCCGCACCGTTCTCAGGGGGCTGACGGTCTTTTTCCGCAACCTGGAGTTCCTGAACGTTTTCCGCTACGGCCTCTTCTCCTACCAGTATTTCTGCCACAAGCTGCTCAGGTGGCTGGTGCCGCTCTTCCTCGTCACCGCCCTGGGCGCGAACGCCCTGTTGAGTCTTGGTTCACTCTGGTATTCCCTGCTCCTCCCCTTCCAGCTGGCTTTTTACGCCCTCGCCATCGGCGGGTGGCTGTCCAAATCGCCGCCTGCCAATGCCGTGATAAAAATCCCCATGTATTTCTTTGCGGTTAACCTGGCAATACTGGTTGCCTGGTGGCGCTTTGCCCGCGGCAAGAGAATGGTCATGTGGGCGCCATCGCAAAGATAGCTGTCGGATTATTTGACAACAAGAGGGTCCTCCCGACTTTTTGCTCGATATATTTTTGATATTATTGGTATATTTCAAATGGCATATCTGTTGCTTATAAATGTGAAAACGTTATGAATCCAACGGAGGACAGATGCCATGATGAAGAAACTGCTCGTTACACTGATTACCGCTACCCTGTTTACATTCTCCACCGGGCTTGCGCTTGCGGTCCCCACAACACTTATCAGCCAGGGAAGCGAATGGCAGTACCAGCAGTTCAGCCAACCTGACCTGTGGCAGGATTGGGGCAACGTCGGCTTGTCTTCGTTTGATTGGGCCAACGCAACGTGGTCCACTGGCAATGCTGGATTCGGCAATGGCAATTCACTCCCCTACAATACCTACTGGAGAGAGGGGACCGATCTCGCCTTGCAGAAGACCTTTACGATACCTACCGGCCCTATTAACGGTGACCTCACGTTAAACGTGGCTGCCGACAATGGATTCATCGTCTTCGTAAATGGTATTCAAATAGCAAAAGATAACGCTGAAGGCTATACGAGCATCTGGGAATACACCCTGGCTATTGACAATTCACCTTTCCTGGCCCCCGGAGAAAACCTGATTCAAGTGCTGGCCGAAGATCACGGCGCGAAGACATTCTTCGACATGAAGCTTACCGGAGACATCCCGCCGGTTCCGGAACCGGGCACCATACTGCTCCTTGGCGCGGGGCTTGTCGGCCTCGCCGCCTGGCGCCGCAGCAAAAACTGCTGAACAACCTTCAGACCCGAACATCCAGAAAACCCCCTTGCCCGCAAGGGGGTTTTCTTGCATAGCGTCCCGGATGTCAGAATTGCCGTCTGCTTGTCGATTTTATTTACATACACGGGAATGCCGGGGGGCGATTACGCGCACCGGCATGCATAAGGAACCCTGTCATGCGAAATTTCAATAAACTGTTCACTGCACTCTTGGTTTCTTTTTTCATGATATCGTCCCTTGCCTCGCTGTCGGACGCGAAAAGCCTGAACCCCCTGGAGATCGGCTTCCCGAGGGAAGCCGGCACGGGCAGCCCGGCCATCCCGGCGACCCATCCCGTGTTCAGGGCATACCCGGGGGTGGCCTACACCGTCCGCCCGGCAATCTACGGCGGGGCCTATCCCTACACCTTCTCCCTGGCCAACCAGCCGGAGGGGATGGCCGTCGACAACGCCACCGGCCTCATCACCTGGCCCGATCCCCAGGCCAGCTCCGGACCCATCACCCTGACCGTCACCGATGCCGACGGCACCAAGGCCCAGTCCACCTGGTCAGTCAGCGTGTCGACCACCGGCTTCGTCTTTGTCGACGCTGCCTATTCCGGTGTGGAAACCGGCAGCATCTCCCAGCCCTTCAGCTCCATCGCCGCCATGCTGAACGCTGCCACCACCGCCACCGACATCGTCTACTTCCGCGCCGGCACCCACACTTTGCCGGTCAGGGGGCCCCAGCTCTACTGGGTGGGCCAGGGCTGCAGGCTCACCGGCAAGCCTTCCGCGTGGCTCGGCTACCCGGGTGAGGCCGTCACCATCGACATGGCCCAGCACTATTTCGAGGGTGCACCATATGTTTACTTCAGCTCCCTGTCCTTCATCAACATCCCCGACTGGGCGGTGCGCGCCGCGTCCAACGCCGCCTATTCGGTCATCCGCGACTCGTCCTTTTCCGCGGCAACCGCCCAGTATACCACCGGCCATGCCGCCAGCGTCTACAGCACCGAGGGGAGCTCTGCCGGAACCGGCTACTATGCGGTGTTCCAGAACAACACCCTGACAGGCAGCAGCGGCGTCGGCCTGGTCAGCCTCAAAGAGCAGAACCACGCCCTGATCGAGCACAACACCGTGTCCGGCGTGACCGTCGGCACCCAGGGCAGCAAGGCGCTCATCGAGAATGTGAAGAACAACGCGCTCCTCACCGTAAGACGAAACGACATGAGGTCGGAATTCAACAGCGTCAATCCTCTGGCAGGCAACGGAGAAGCATCAACGACGGAAATAACCTACAACTTCTTCAAGGGAACCCGGGTAACCGTCTGGATAGGCGGCACCCAGTCAAGGCCTCCCGGCAAGACCGACCTGTACCGGAACACCATCCACGGGCATATGCTGATCAATTACCTGGACGGCAACAACTGCTCAGCTTCCGGCCCTTACTCATTTGACAGCAATGTGTTCATAAGCGACGGCAGCCCTTACGTTACAGTGGATTACATCGGCTTCCGGGAAGGGGTCAACCTCCCGGCCACCTGCTTCCCCCGGACCAACAACATCATCGACAACACCTGGTTCGTCTCCGACGTCATCGACGCCGACGGCAACCTCCTGCCCGCCTACACCGAGTTCGTCGGCGAAATCGGCTGGCAATTGGCGGCAGTGCCCGTCCCCGGCACCCTTGCGGTTACCCCTGCGGCCGGGTTGACCGCTACGGGAGCCGTCGGCGGGCCGTTCTCCCCTGCCACCGCCACCTATACCCTGCAGAACACGGGCACTGATCCCATCGACTGGAGCGCCTCGGCAGCCCAGGGCTGGCTGGACCTCGCCCCCACCGGCGGCAGCCTGGCGCCCGGGGCGACCGCCACGGTGACTACAACCCTCAACAGCCAGGCGGGCAGCCTCGCCATCGGCGCCTACGGCGACACCGTCACCTTCACCAACCTGACCAACGGCAACGGCTCTGCTTCCCGGAACGTCACGCTCACGGTAACGCCGCTGCCGGTCAGCCTGACGCTTGCCGCTCTGCCTTCCGCTGCGGGCTCGGTTTCCGCCAGCCCGGCGAAATCCGCCTATGACATCGGCGAAGTGGTGACGCTGACCGCGACGCCGTTCACGGGGTATGCCTTTGCGGGATGGAGCGGCGACGCTGCGGGCACAACCAGCCCGCTGGTCATCACCATTGATGGGCAAAAGTCTGTGACTGCCGTTTTCACGGCTCTGCCGGGCACGCTTGAGGTCACCCCGGCAGACGGGTTTGCCGCTGCGGGCGACCAGGGGGGAACCTTCTCCCCCTCCAGCGCCACCTATACCCTGCGGAACACGGGCACCACCGCCATCGACTGGAACGCCTCGGCAACCCAGAGCTGGCTTTCCCTCTCCTCCGCCAGCGGCAGTCTGGCGCCGGGGGCGACCGTCGTGGTGACCGCTTCTCTGAACAGCGATGCAAACAGCCTGGTGCCCGGCTCGTTCAGTGACACCGTCACCTTCACCAACCTGACCAACGGCACTGGCAACACCACGCGCCCCGTGACCCTGGCCGTAAACCAGAAAGGCAGGGGCAAATCATTCAACCCCCTGGAGATCGGCTTCCCGCGGGAAGCCGGCACGGGCAGCCCGGCCATCCCTGCCACCCATCCCGTGTTCAGGGCATACCCGGGGGTGGCCTACACCGTCCGCCCGGCAATCTACGGCGGGGCCTATCCCTACACCTTCTCCCTGGCCAACCAGCCGGAGGGGATGGTCGTCGACAGCGCCACCGGCCTCATCACCTGGCCCGATCCCCAGGCAACCACCGGACCCATCACTCTGACCGTCACCGATGCCGACGGCACCCAGGCCCAGTCCACCTGGTCAGTCAGCGTTTCGACCACCGGCTTCGTCTTTGTCGACGCTGCCTATTCCGGTGTGGAAACCGGCAGCATCTCCCAGCCCTTCAGCTCCATCGCCGCCATGCTGAACGCTGCCACCACCGCCACCGACATCGTCTACTTCCGGGCCGGCACCCACACCCTGCCCCTCAGGGGGCCCCAGCTCTACTGGGTGAGCCAGGGCTGCAGGCTCACCGGCAAGCCTTCCGCATGGCTCGGCTACCCGGGTGAGACCATCACCATCGACATGGCCCAGCACTATATCGAGGGTGCCTCATCCATCTATTTCAGCTCCCTGTCCTTCATCAACATCCCTGACTGGGCGGTGCGCGCTGCGTCCAACGCCGCCTACTCGGTCATCCGCGATTCGTCCTTCTCCGCGGCAACCGCCCAATATACCACCGGCCATGCCGCCAGCGTTTACAGCACCGAGGGGAGCTCCGCCGGAACAGGTCACTTTGCCGTGTTCCAGAACAACACCCTGACGGGCAGCAGCGGCGTCGGCCTGGTCAGCCTGAAAGAGCAGAACCATGCTCTGATCGAGCACAACACCGTGTCCGGCGTGACCGTCGGCACCCAGGGCAGCAAGGCGCTCATCGAGAACGTGCAGAACAACACGCTCCTCACCATCAGGAGAAACGACCTGCGGTCCACCCTGGACAGCGTCACCCCGCTGGCAGGCAACGGCAACCGTTCCACGACGGAAATAACCTACAACTTCTTCAAGGGAACAGGCACCGCGGTATGGATAGGCGGAACACAGGCCAGTCCTCCCGGCAAGACCGACCTGTACCGGAACAGCATCCAGGGCCTCTTGTTCGTCAATTACCTGGACGGCAGCAACTGCGCCGCTTCCGGCCCCTACAGTTTCGGCAACAGCGTACTGATCAGCAGGGGAAGCACCTCCTATCCCATGGAAGACTACATAAGCTTCCGCGGCGGGGTCAACCTGCCGGCCACCTGCTTCCCCCGGACCAACAACATCATCGACAACA
Source organism: Geobacter sp. UBA5735 (assembly GCA_002419385.1). GTDB lineage: Bacteria > Desulfobacterota > Desulfuromonadia > Geobacterales > Geobacteraceae > RPRC01. The sequence continues at coordinate 7,962 of DIFZ01000040.1, read as the reverse complement.
CCTGGCCCGTCTCCGACGTCATCGACGCCGACGGCAACCTCCTGCCCGCCTATGCCGAGTTCGTCGGCGAAATCGGCTGGCAGTTGGCGCAATAGACTGAGAGGCAAGACTTTCTGAAAAAGCACTGCCACCCTTTTCAATGAAAGGGTGGCAGTGCTTCCCGGAAGTGAGGACTCCCGGGAAAAGGCAAGCTGTTCGAATTGCCTTTCTCCAACTCCTCATCATCCCGTATCATCTATGGAACAGCGCCTCTCTCCTGCGAAAAAATACCTTCCTGCACAGAAACCTTTCACTCAACTGCACTTCCTGAGGTAAAAGCATGCTTGATCACCTTTTCTTTGCGCATTGAGCTCTTGCGCCATTTCTTCGAACCGGTCGATCTGAGCTTGGGTAAACATCGAGTTATGCGGGTCGTTTCTGTATGAATTGTCGGCGAGATAATGAATTCCCTCCAGACATTGCTCACTTGCCCAGAATTGTTTCGCCGTCGAGTCATAACGAAGCTCTACTACCTGGAATCCGTGGCTGCGGGCCAGCAAGCAAAGACTCTCGTAAGAATGCAGGTAAAAGTGGCGTGGCGCATCCAGTTTGAACCAGCTTGTCTTGTATTTTTCCCAGGCAAATGAGGAGACGACTGGAATCCTGATCAATACCAACCCATTATGGGCGAGTTTCTGCCCGAGAAGCCGAAAAGCAAGATGTGGATCAGGCATGTGCTCCAGAGAATGGTGGAGCATGACAACATCATACTGGCCGTCAATATCCGACAATTCACCTTTGCAGATGCAGAATCCATTCTCCTGAATCATGTCTGATTTTATGAATGGATCGACACCATGCAGTTCACGGAATCCCTCGTTGCGCAACCGGGCGAGCAGTTTGCCCGATCCAGAGCCGACATCCAGGATCCTGTGCTCCAACTGCACGCCACTGCCCAGCAACCAGTCAGGCAGGTCAGGGGCCCCATAAATAACCCCCAACAGCCAACCGAGAACGTTTCTTTGCCCGAGCAAACTTGCCGTCCTGCGCCGCTTCAACAGGTCACGCAGAAGACCGATCCTCTGTGGTTCTGGTATTTCGAATGAATAATATTCGGGGGGGTAATATTTTTCCACATCCGGAGGGATATCTTTGATCTGCAAACAACCGCACGAGGTACATTGAAAATACTCGAATTCATCACGCAAACCGAAAACCATTTCCCGTGCGATATGAAGCTCGTTATTTATGCTGTTTCCACAGATACGGCATTTGAGCATGTTACATTCTTTCCGTCGTGCAGAATAATCCTGATTTCCTCGCAAAAAGTCCAAACCATCATACATTAGTTAAAATACATTATTATAAATCTAAGTCAACCATTATTACATTCATAAGCCGGCGCAGTAACCTGAAGCGCCCTGAAGTCCTGTTCTGAAATGACAAAAGGCGGTCAGCACCGCCTTCGTCATGGAATTACTTTGTATATCTATTTTACAAAAAGTCTAAAAACCCGTGAACCCTTCATTCCGGCGCAAAGCCGGAATTTAGCCTTTTCAATAGGTTTTATCTCCCCTAGATCCCGTTTATCAGCGGGGTGACGACTATTAACGAAAGCAACACCCTTGCTGCTGGGGATAATTTCGCAGGGAAAATGCAGCGAACAGGCCCGAAACTATTCGGTCGCTTTCCCGCCCCTGAAACCGATCATCCGTGCCGGATTCCCGGCGATGATCGCATAGGGCTTGTAAGCCTTCGCACCGACCACGGAGCCTGCCGCGACAACACACCCATCCGGCAAGGTAACGCCCGGCAGGATGAACGCGTTCGAGGCAATGAACACATCGTTGCCGATTATCACCTCCGCAGTTGTCTCGTCCTGTTCGCGGATCAGCTTGTCCGGGTCCTGGATATCATGATTCACCGACCAGATCTTCACGCCCGGCGCCGTCATGACATCGTTGCCCAGGGTCACCCCGCCCCGCGCCTGGATGAAATTGTCATAGCCGATGCTCACGTTGTCCCCGATCTTCAGCTTCTCCATGGAACGGAATCGCGTCCCGGCCAGTACGCGGAAGTTCACCCCGCAGCTCGCAACCCTTTTCGACACGAAACTCCCCCGCAGCATGTCGCCGAACAGCCCGGGGATGCCCGCCATGAGGAAATACTGGAGATACTTCCTTTCATTGGGATCGGCAATATCCCACCAAAGTCTTTTCGCCAGCTTCCTGGTCGTGCATTCTGACATTTGCAAACAGCCCTCCATTTCAGGATCAATTGTTACCCTCTGCAAGCTCATCGAGTATGTCCGCAATTTCGCGTGACACTCCCTGGTGCGAGACAACTCCGCATAATTCATCGGTTCGGGACGTTCTTACACCGTCAAGATCAGCGGCGATTCTCTTGACCGCCGCCTCAAAGGAAAAAATGTCATACTCGCACAAATGAACGTTCCTGCAGGTCTGCTCCAGATATTCCGTTGCCGGCGTTCGAGTCGTGATCAGCGGAGTGCCCATGGCAATTGCGTCGCAACACTTGACCGGGCAGATGGCCCGGGCATAGTCGGAATCCGGATTCGTGGTCACGATATACGCATCCAGTGCTGCAGTAAATTCGGCAGCATCCTCATACGGCACCCTGCCCAGCAGGGTAACCGAAGCACGCTTCGCCGAAGCGACCCATTCTTCCACCTCCGCAAACAGGGGGCCATCACCGGCGATCAGGAAATGGATGTTATTTTCAGCGCCCAGCCTGTCCACGAGGGGTAACAACATTTCACGGAGCCCCTTGAATTCGGTCATGGACCCGAGCCACCCAACCAGGAACGTATTCTTGCCAATACCCAGCCTACTGCGCAAATCCCCCGTTATCGCAGCGCGGTTGAAAATAGAGCGATCCACTCCCCAGCGAGCCACGAACAGCTTGCGTTCGTCGGCTCCATCATGGACCAGCAATGCCTTCATTTCCGGGGTAACGCACAGAACACGCCTGCACAGTCCGTATATCTCATTTATGGATTCTTGTGCACTCCGTATTGCGTCAGGACTTGTCAGATTCTTGTTTGCCACTTCGAATACGCACTTGGGGTCGATGGTGTCGTAAACCGTCTCGATACCGAACATGCCCATGATCCGTACCAACCAGAATATTTCCCTGTCCGCCCTGATCGACCAGCCGGACAGCCAGAGGTAGTTGACTCCTCTCGCACTGAGCATTATTGCGAGATAGAGCGGCAAAAGATATGTCCGGCCCCTGACATCCAAATCCTTGTAGCGCAGGATGCAATCCTCGACAGGAACGCCCTCGTTTGTCCCTGACTCCGGAACAAGCCAGGCGACGCGCCACCCTCGCGACAGGAGTTCGCGGGTGAGGTAGTACTCCCGGTTGTTTCTCGGGAAACGGAGAACCGGGTAGACGAGAAAAGCTATGGACCGTTTGGTATTATCCATTGGCAACGCCTACCATTATTGGTTCAAACCGTTCCATTCGCTTTGAGCCCGACAAGGGTTTTGAGTCTTATGAATGACGAACGTGGGTTGAAGAGCAAGGACTTTGCCTCCTTCCGAACGTCCGCCGGCAGAAATGGCAGATAGAGCAATGCAACCACGCAAATGGCCAGAGCAACCGCATTGGTCATCAACGACTGGTAAATGGATTCGCTTCTCAAGAGATCGGACAGTATCCATATCAGGCCCGCAACCGCTCCTATACCCAGCACCCGGGCCCACTCAAGCTGCATGTCGTAATAGCGCCTGGACCGGATCACGACCCAGAACATCCGGGAAGCAAATGCCAGCAGCGTGGCCCAGGCCGCGCCCATGGCGCCAAACCTGGGGATGAGCAGCAGGTAGCCGGCAGTCACGATGACAGCGGCAAGAAGGGTTCCGTAGGTAAGTTCGATTGTTTTTTCCTTGACCAAAATACCTATGTTTCCATAACTGGTGATGCAATTGCAGATATAGGCAAGGCAAACGACCGGAATCAGTTCAGCCGCCCCCCAGTATTCCCGGTTAGCCATGATCATGATGACGTTTCTCCCGAACAGGGAAAGACCGACTGCAACGAGCGCCAACACGGCAGCATAGAGGAGCAGGACTCTCTGGTAGACGACAGGCGGATTCTTATGTTCCTTATGAATTCGGAATTTTTCACTGTCCCAGACGTTGAAAAACGGGTCGCCGGCAATGAAGGTCAGCAGAAAACCGAATTTGTAGCCAAGCGAATACACGCCGACCTGCTCCAGCCCGCCGCCGAAAAGACGGAGAAAATAGCGGTCGCCGAAATTAATGTAAAACGAAAGAGCGCCCACCGCCATGAAGGGGAGGCTGAACCCCATCATCGCCTTTGCCTTGGCGATGGAGAAGCAGAACCCGGTGCTTCTTACCAGGTAGACACCGAGCAGGAGCGTCATGACCGCCCCGGAAATGAGGGAGGAATAAATCACTCCTTCGACATGAAGATGGCGATAGACCACGAAATATATGTTCAGTCCCAGCATCATCGTCAGCTTGGCGATGCTTGCCGCCAAATAGAACCACGGCCTCTGTTGGGCACGCAGCATGACCATGGGGGTTTCAACCAGCCCCTGGAACAACATCGAAAGCGAAAACAGCCGCAAGAGCCCGACGTACTCCCCATTGCCGAACACGGCCGCTGAGAGCTGGTCTGCAAATGCCAGAACACAGATCATCCCGAGGGCACTGGACGCCAGTGTGGTCACATAGGAGCTGAACAATACCTGGTTGCGGTCTTCTTCCCGGTCGTACTTGAAGTAATACCTGTAGATGCTCTGGCCTATCCGGAGGCTCAGCAGAAGACCCACGAGGTCGATGATCATCGAAAGCAATTCGATAACCCCGTAATCGGCCGGCGTAAGGTTTCTCGTGTAAATCGGGAGCATTATGAAGCTGACAGCACGTGCCAGAAGGCTGCCAAGCAGATAAATCCCGCTATGCCCGATGATTCGTCGACCGTGTTTGCCCATTCCCTTTACGCATCCCCCCTCAAAGGTGATCTCATTTTGCCAGGCCCTGCTTCCAGAGCCGATGTTTCTCAAGCAGCAATGGCACAAACTCTTTCGTCGCCTTTTTCAATCCCTCTGATGAAGGGTGATTGTCGCCAGGATTCCGGGGATACGCCAGCGTATGTCGATCAACCGAAACGATATGCTGTTCATTCCCCTTCCACATGCGATGGTGGTTACCGTTCTCCTCGCCGGCATCGGAGAGGTTTTCGCTCTTTGCGGAAGTCAGGACATTGTAAAAGTCGAAAACCATGACGTTATTGTAGGGATAGCTGTTCTCCTTCAGCCAATCGTCATGGAGCCAATCAGCAAAGGCCCGGGCAATCCGCCCGTTTTCAGGCAGCTCGATGCGGGGCGGGGGGGTGACGACAACAAAGAACTTGTCGGGACGGCTCTTGAAGTAGTTGAGAATATCATTGAACGTGCGTTTGGCGTTCGCGATGGTATGCTGTTCCGAATCAGCCGTATAATTGCGTGGAGGGTCCGGTGCACTGTTTGGCTTGTCTCCCGGCTCCCCCTTAAAAAGGGTATTCGGATAGCAGGACTTGAACATAACGATCTCGTTTTCTTTTTCACTCTCAAAAGGAACGAGACTCCGGTCATTTGCATGGTCGCCAAAGCGATCCGTCTCGGCGTTTTCCCGGTAGACTGCGGACATGATAATCCCGGTATCCGGCCCCGCAAACCAGTCGTACATTTGGCCGATGTCGGTACGGTCACCTATGCCATACGCACCGGAACGGTCCTTATTGAGCACTCCCAGCGCTTTTCTCTTGGCACGCTTGAGCGCACTGTCGGTCAGTTGCCGGGGTTCCCAGCCGTATGTTATATCATTTACGTAGATACCATTCCGGTTCAGCTCCCGGACCAGGTCGCCGTTTCCGTGCTCCAGCCAGTGTCCGCCGACCGAATGATGAATGAATACCAGCTTGTAAGGTGTCCTTGAATTACCTGAAGACAGGTTGTTCGTCGACGTCACCGATGACTCCTTGTTCGCGTCCCGAGGTGCTGAATCCTCCCTGGCGCAGCCAAAGACACTCCCCGCAAAGAAAAGCACGCAAAGAACATAGCCGACCACCCTTCGCAAAGGATCATGATAATACATAATTGTCTCCATGCACCCTCCTGGCGATGCAACTTACGATTTTCGCGCCTTGGCCCAGATAACTGGATGAAGCAAGTTTAGAACATATCATCATGGATTCCAGTAAGTCAATGAAACCCCTTCAAAATCAGTCTCCAATGGCTCCCACGCCAAGGGGAACGGAAGAGCCCGCGCGCAACCAAAACCAGGAAACAAACCAAATCGTAGCGTCAGCAATATAAGCTTAGTCCAATCATTTGATATTTCAGGCAATTCAAGCTTCTCCACGAAAAGAGTAGTTGACATGATTGGGATGGTAAGCTATAAGCCGGTGTGTTATTATGTTTCAATAAGCAGGGCTTAGAGCGTCCCGAGATGTCGGGACATCATTATCAACCGGACCAAGCCAATCAAGTATTCTAGTGATGCATATCACATATGGTTTTTTGTTTTTAAGCGATAAGAGTATCAAACAATAAAAATTATACGCGGTACACGATAATACTATACCATCCGCGAGGATGGGACGGAAAGCCTAAAGGGTCTCCCTGAGACAGCCGGGTTGCCGAAATGCCACAATGGTTTCGGGCCCGGCTTTTTTACTTGTCGCAATAACTGCATGTATACAAACAAGAGCAACAGGAGGTCAACAATGTATCACAAGTCAATGATTTGCCTTAGTATCGTATTCTTTCTACTTATAATATGCTGTAACGATACGCCGGCAGCACCTTTTTTTGCCGATAGTTTTGAATCTGGCAGCCTAAGCTACACGGCGAATGGTGCAAGATGGGCAAATTCAGTAGCGACGTCAGTAACTTCTGAACGTGCACACACTGGAAGCAGATCTTTAAGGTTTCTGTTTGCAGCAAATGGCACTGGTGATTCATTTGCAGAGCAAAGATTTGATCTTGGAACAAGAAAGAATGGAGTTTATATAAGGTTTTACATATATTTCCCGACAAATTATCATCACCGAAACGTTTCTCCTAATAACAACAAGTTAATCCGACTGTGGAGTGATGAGGCAAACTATTCTGGCGATCCAATAAAAATGGGAGCGTCATTTGAAAGCGGCACTATTTCCAGGCTTTTCCCAGAAGCAAATAAAACATATATTTCCAGCCAGTGGGAAGCACAATGCAGCGGCAGCATAGGAGGTATTCAGTCTCTTCCCAATATGGGAACTTGGCAATTAACAAGTACAGAGCTTGGCAAATGGATATGCTTTGAATTTCACATCAAAAGAGACACTGGTACTGGAGATGGAGCGTTTGAGTTTTGGGTAAATGGAATAAAGCAGTTTGGTTCAACAAATTTAACCTTCAATGGCGCACCATGCGCACCAGGGTATTTCAAATTTGGATACCTGCTTGGTTGGTCAAATTCAGGTTTTGATCAAAACGTATCAATATATATTGATGATGTAGCATTTTCTGACACCTACATTGGGCCAATCGGCACTGCTTCTGGCCCAAATAGTACATCAATTATTGATTATAGTTACACTAAATAGATAATTTAGTTAGCGCACAATTAGGATTTTCGGCAATGGAGGCTTTCTTATAATGTTTCCTCTAAGCTGAATAACCAACACGGGGAGAAAGCTGGCTTGGCAATTGAAACGTAATAAATTTTGCACTGTTTCCCAATAAGGCTCGACACAATTGCTGAACAGGGTGTTGCTCAAAAGACCAGAAGCTGGAACAACGACTCGAAATGGCTGATGTGAAGTAAAGATCCGCACCCATAGGGCGCGGCTTTGAAATTCGCCCTCCATAGGAGGGCCGGGCCTGCCCCCAAGGGGGCTGGCCTGGAAGTTGTGCCGCGTTATGAAATTAATCGCTCAACTGTGATGGTCCCGCAAAAACGATTT
>DIFZ01000012.1 GCA_002419385.1 Geobacter sp. UBA5735 | reverse complement strand
CCAGGGCGAACAGGTAGCAGGGTTTGGGGAACGGGTCGTGCCAGACCGCGAAGTGGCGGCCGTCCGGTAATTCACCGTGCTCCTTGAGGTTGCCGTTAGAGAGCAGCACGGGACAGTTCTTTCGGTCGGCGACGATGGTGACGGTATAGACTGCCAGGACATCCGGCCGGTCCGGGAAGTAGGTTATGGAGCGGAACCCCTCGGCCTCGCACTGGGTGCAGAACATGCCGCCCGAACGGTAGAGCCCCTCCAGGAAAGTGTTGTCTTGCGGCCGCAGTTCGGTGGTTACCTTCAGGATGAAGGCGGACGGAATTTCAGGGATGGTCAACCCTTCGCCGTTGACCGTATAGGCGTTTTGTGACAGGGAAACTCCGTCAAGTGTCACATCGACAAGAGTGACGCGCTGACCGTCCAGGCGGAGCGGCCGGGAGCCCCGGCCGGCAGCAGGATTCTTCCGCATCGCCATGCGGGAATGGACCCGGGTGGTTTCCTCCCCCAGTTCGAAGCGGAGCTCGATGGTGTCGACCAGATAGTCGGGCGGCGTATAGTCCTTGCGGTAAACCGTGGCATGGGGTGTGTCGGTCATGGGTGTTCCCTCGCAGTAACCAAATGGCATTGTATATGGAGAAATGAAAAAGGGCGGGTTTGAAACCCGCCCCTGGCATGTAACGCCAACCGTTCAGGAGCGTCCAGCGCTCCTATTTCGGCACTTTTTCCCAGTCCTTCAGGAACTTGTCGATGCCGATGTCGGTCAGCGGGTGCCTGGAGAGCTGGGCAATGACCGAGTAAGGGATGGTGGCGATATCGGCCCCCAGCAGAGCTGCGTTGAGCACGTGGACCGGGTTGCGGATGCTGGCGACGATGATCTCCGCCTCATAGCCGTAGTTGTCGAAAATGGTGCGGATGTCCTCGATGATGCCCATGCCGTCCTGGGAAATATCGTCCAGCCTGCCCACGAAGGGGGAAACGTAGGACGCCCCGGCCTTGGCGGCGAGCAGGGCCTGCAGCGGGGAGAAAACCAGGGTGACGTTGGTCCTGATCCCCTTGCCGTGGAGTGATTTCACCGCTTTCAGCCCTTCCGCCGTCATGGGAATCTTTACCACGATGTTGCGGTGGATGGCGGCGAGCTCCTCAGCCTCCCGGATCATTCCTTCATGATCCAGCGCTACCACTTCAGCGGAGATGGGCCCATCGACGATTTCCGTTATCTCTTTAATGACTTCGATGAACTTGCGTCCTGACTTTGCGACCAGGGACGGGTTGGTGGTGACCCCGTCCAGTACGCCGAGGGCGTTGGCTTCCCTGATTTCCGCTACGTCGGCCGTGTCGATGAAAAACTTCATTCCCTTCCTCCTGATTCACGTTTGCGTTATTTGTCCGCCCGGCTTGCACGATACCTGTTCAGACATTCCATCGAGCAGAAATACACTTTCTGCCCGTTTTCGAGCTTTCCCGCGATTGCGTCTTCCATTGTCACGTACGTGCCGCACACCGGATCGCGAACGGTTGTCACTTCTTTCCGCGGGCCGGGCCGGCGGGGCTGCTGCCTGCGCAGCACGATCCTGAGAAAGAAGAAAAGCAGGTATCCGAGAGCCGCCAGCATCAACAATCTGAACATGTTTTTCTCTCTGCCCTAGACCCTGGCAACCCGTTCACCGGCAGGCAGCGAATCGAGGATCTTCTTCACGCTGTCGCGGATCAGAGGGTGGACAAGATCAGGTGCGATTTCACACAAGGGAACCAGAACGAAACGGCGCTGGTGAAGTCGGGGGTGGGGGATGGTCAGCCTGTCGTCACTGATCACCAGATCGTCGTAGAACAATATGTCCAGGTCCATGGTGCGGGGGCCCTGGGGAATGTCCCTGTTCCGCCTGAACACGCCGGTCTCGATGCGCTGCAGTTCGTCGAGCAGCTGATGGGGGCTCAGGGAGATGTCGCAGCGGAGCACGGCGTTGATGAATGGTTCCTGGGGCACCGGGCCGACCGGCTCGGTATCGTAGAACCCCGACAGTGCGGTTATGCGCACATCTCGAATCTTTCCTATCTCGGCCACGGCCCGGAGAAGGTTAAGCTCGCGGTCGCCCATGTTCGACCCGAGAGCCAGATATGCAATGCTGTTCATTTGGCCAAGTAGACCACAAAACTGCCGCGGTCGTCAACACTCCAGTGAAGGGAAGGATAATCTGGTACACTTAGTTGTAGTTTCCATCCGGAGTTTCCGGATAAACACTAATTGTAGGTTCCGGCCTGGAAGATGACATGAATCATGGGAGCCAGGCAGATCATCCCTGGTCCGGTTTGATGACCAGGTTCAGGAGCCCGCTGACGATGCTGAACACCAACGCACCGAGAAAAGCGCTCCAGAAGCCCGTGACCTGGAATCCCCTGACGAGCCAGGCGGCAAAAGAGAAGAGGCAGGCGTTTATCACCAGGGTGAAAAGACCCAGGGTGAGCACGTTTACCGGCAGGGTGAGCACCAGGAGCAGCGGCCGGATGAAGGCGTTGAGCAGCCCGATCACCAGAGCGGCGATGATGGTTGTCAGCCAACGGTCGACACTGACACCGGCAACTATGTGGACGACAGCGAGAAGCGATATCGCGCTGATCAGCCAGCGGAGAAGAAAACCCTTCATGGTGACCTCCGAAATTTCCTCCATCCCGTCAGTGAAGGGGACGTGATCTATCAAGAACCTATCAGATAATCGCTGGAAAATGAAGGGAGAATCTATGCGTGGATTGCGGAACGAGTTGAATCCAACCCTTCCGGAGGAGCACGATGCCTGTGCCATCATCTGCTACTGCAACAAGGCGGGAAAAGCGACGCACGGCAATCTGCAGCGGACCATCGAAGCGCTGGTCAAGATGGGGCACCGCTCCGGGGAGATCAACGGGGAAGGGGATGGCTGCGGTGTCCTGACCGACATTCCGCGGGTCATCTGGCAAGAGGCCCTCGAAGATGCCGGCCGGCCCGCTGCGCTGGCAGATGCGCCAGTCTTCGCTGTGGGTCACCTGCTCGTGCCCCGTGATGCCCTGTCGGCGGATACCGCACTCCTGGGCATGCTTCACCGCCGCTTTGTCGAAAACACTGTGGAAGTCCTTCTGGAACGTCCGGGACCGGTCAGAAGCGATATGCTCGGCGCCAACGCCCGCAGGGACCAACCCCTGTTCTGGCAGGTCGCCCTCCGCTGCCCGGATTCCCGGCAGGCGCCGGGTCTGCTGTCCCGGCTCTCCGCGGAGCTTGAAGAAGATTTCCCCGTTCACGTGGCTTCCCTGTCGACGGACAGCGTCGTGTACAAGGTCCACGGCGCTCCGGAAATCCTGCCCCGCTACTACCCCGAGCTCAAGCGGCGCGATTTCTGCTCGGCGCTGACCATCGGTCACAGCCGCTATTCCACCAATACCCTGCCCACAGTGCTGCGTGCCCAGCCCTTCGGACTGCTGGGGCACAACGGCGAAATCAACACCATCGAGCGGCTTCGTGAAGAGGCCCGTATGCTGGGCATCAGCCTCCCTGCGGGTGGCAGCGATTCACAGGATCTGAACCGCACGCTCGATGGGCTCATCCACCGGTACGGTTTGTCCCTGTTCGAGGCAATGGAAATGGTCTTCCCGCCGATTTTCAGCGAGATGGACAGCATGGCGGCGGAGCTCAGGTCTGTCTATGCCTTTTTCCGCCGTTTCTTCACGGCCAGTGCCCAAGGGCCGGCAGCGATCATAGCCCGCTCCGGCGGTCACTGCGTTTTCAGCGTCGATGCCCTCGGCCTTCGCCCCCTCTGGTTCGGCGAGACGGAAAAGGAGTTTTTCGCTTCGTCTGAACTGGGCGTGGTGCCCAACGGTGAGATCCTTTCCGATCCCAGGCCGCTGGCGCCCGGTGAGAAGATCGGCATCCGCATGCTGCCGGGCAAACCGGTCCAGCTCTTCGAGCACCACCATCTCAAGACCGAGGTGCTTTCCGGCCTGTCGCGCAAGACCGGCCTGAAGAAACATGACCGGGAACTGATTGAGGGAAGGGAGCTTTCCCTGGGCAGTTTCCGTGTCCCGGCGTCCTTCGGGAAGACGGCGAGGCTTCGTCAGGAGAACCTGCAGGCCGCAAACGCCTGGAAGGCCAGCGACCTGGCAACCCTGCGCCTCATGGCGCACAACGGCAGGGAGCCCGTCTCCTCCCTCGGTTACGACGGCCCTCTGGCTGCCCTGGCGACTTCCCGGCAGAATGTCTCGGACTTCTTCAAAGAGCAGGTTGCAGTGGTGACCAATCCGGCAATCGACCGGGAACGGGAGGCGGAGCACTTCTCAACCAGGGTGTTCCTGGGGCCCCGTCCCCAGCTGCGGAAGGGTGAGCAGCGCGCCGTAGCCCTCGCCTTCCCCCTCCTAGCCGGGGGAAGGCGGACCGGCATTGCGGAACAGGACGGCACAACCGCGGCAGCCCAGGGGATCTGTACCCTGGAGGCGCTGCTCGGCTTTTTCGGCACCGGCAGGCACCGCTACCGGATCATCGCCTGTTCCCTGCCGGCAGGAGAGCCGGTCAGGGAATGCCTTGGCCGCATCGCCGCCGAAGCCCGGGCCGCCGTGTCCGGCGGGAGCCGGATCATCCTGCTGGACGATGGCGCGGCCCTGCTGGGATCCACGGGTTTCCTGGACCCGGCGCTGGCGACTGCTGCCGTGGACCGGATTCTGCGGGAGACAGTCCATGACGACGGCGGCAGCCTGCGTCGCCGGGTTTCCCTCGTGGTCCGCTCCGGCGCGATCCGCAACCTGCACGACATCGCCTTTCTGCTGGGCATGGGCGCCGATGCGCTCTGTCCCTACCTGATGTGGGAGCTGGCCGATATGGTAGAAAACGGACTCGCCAACCTCCTCTCTACCTTGAGGACCGGGCTGGAAAAGGTTATGTCAACCATGGGAACCCACGAAATCAAGGGCTATGGCAGGTATTTCGCCTCGGTCGGCCTCACCAATGACGTGGCGGAAATCTTTTCCACCCCGAATTTTTGCGGTTCCGGGAATAGCGGGCTCTGTTTTTCCAGTCTGGAGACCGATGCGCGAGAACGATGCGCCGTTGCCCAGAGCCGCAAGCCCCAGCCGGTAGAGACCCAGTTCCGCCTCTATCCCCGCATCTGGAAAACTGCGGGAGAGGTGGCCAAGATGGAGGAGAATTACACCGAGTTCTCACGCCTCGTGCGGCGCCTCGAGGAAGAACATCCCCTCGCCATCCGTCATTTGGTGGATTTCCGCTTCGAACAGGAGGTGGCGGCGGACCCGGAGGAAGTGGACATGTCCGTTGGCTCACATGACCTGCCGATCCTGATCTCGGCCATGAGTTTCGGTTCCCAGGGGGAAACACCGTTCCGGATCTATGCCGAAGCTGCCCGCAGGCTGAATATCGTCTGCATGAACGGCGAAGGGGGCGAGATCGCCGATCTTCTTGGCGCCTATCGTGCGAACCGGGGGCAGCAGGTCGCTTCCGGCAGGTTCGGCGTCACCATGGAATACCTGAATTCGGCGGATTTCCTCGAGATAAAGGTCGGCCAGGGGGCCAAACCGGGCGAAGGGGGCCACCTGCCCGGTTTCAAGGTGACGGAAAAGATCGCCGCCGCCCGCCACTCGACGCCGGGCGTAACCCTCATATCTCCCTCCAATAACCACGATATCTATTCGATAGAAGACCTGGCGCAGATCGTCGAGGAACTCCGCACCGCCAACCCCCGTGCCCGGATTTCCGTCAAGGTTCCTTCGGTTGCCGGTATCGGCACCATTTCCCTGGGCATTGCGAAGACAGGCGCCGACATCATCACCATCAGCGGCTACGACGGCGGCACGGGCGCCGCGCGCAGGCACGCCGTCAAGTTCGTCGGCTTCCCGGTTGAGATAGGGGTCCGTGAGGCCCATTGCGCGCTGGCGGAGGCAGGCATGCGCTCGCGGGTGGAGATCTGGGCCGATGGCGGGGCCAAGACCGGGCGGGACGTGGTGAAACTGATGCTCCTGGGCGCCAACCGGGTCGGCTTCGGCACCATGGCCATGGTGGTCATCGGCTGCACCGTCTGCCGCGGTTGCCACCTGGGGACCTGCCACGTGGGGATCGCCACCCAGATCGAGACCCTCGAAGAGGCCAGGGAGCGTGGCATGAAGCGCTTCGTGCCACGGGTCCTGGAAAACGGCGTCATCTACCAGACCACCTTTTTCCGGGCGCTGGGCCGCGAGATCCGCACCCTGACCGCGAAGCTCGGCTGCCGCCGCACCCAGGACCTGGTGGGCAGAGCCCACCTGCTCCAGCAGAACAGGGGGTTCGACCGGCTTGACCTCAGCGGCCTGTTGGAGCCCCATGTGAACGGCGAGGTGCAACGGAGCCGGGATGCGGTCCGCATCATCCGCAAGCCGCTCAACTATCTGACATCGCTCATTTCCGGCCTGGTTACCGAGGCCTTCGCCGGCGGTGACGACCGGGTGCACTATGATGACGACAGCGCCTCCAGCTCGGACCGGGCCATCGGCACCTACCTGGCAGGAGCGGTCATACGCGCGCGTCGGGAAGGTCGATTGGCCGGTGACCGGGAGGCGATCCTCCATTTCCGCCGCGACTCCATACCCGGCAACGGCCTCGGCGCCTTCTCCACGGCAGGCATCACCGTCTATGTGGAAGGCGGCGCACAGGACGGGGTGGGAAAGTCGGCCAGCGGGGGCAGGATCGTGATCCTCAAGGGGGAAAACCGCAACGGCGTCCGCGTCGGCGGCTCGGTGGGCAAAGGACTGGCGTACGGCGCGCTGGGCGGGACCTTCATCATCCAGGGTGATGCCGACAGCAGGGCGTGCATACGATTGTCCGGAGCCGATGTGGTGCTGGGCGGCCGCATCCACCGTCCGCTCCGGGATTTCCTCGGCTGCCTGGCGGACCGGGCGAACCTCAAGGGATTCGCCTTCGAGTACATGACGGACGGCCGCGTGGTGGTCCTGGGCGACCCGGGTCCCTGGATCTGCTCCGGCATGACGGGAGGGGTCGTTTTCTGCCGCCTTGACCCGGAGATGGGTTTGACCAGGGATGCCCTTCGCCTGCGCATTGCCAGGGGGGCGCACGTGGAGATCATGGACCTGGGGGAAGAGGATGTCACCCAGGTAGAAGCTTTGCTCCTTCAGTACCACCGTGAGCTGATCCATTCCCACCAGGAAGACGAGGCCGACTGGCTGGAAGGGGTCATTGCCCGCTGTCGCAGCGGCTTCGTGAAGATCGTAGTGGAACCGGGGCAGGCTCCGTCCCCTCCGACAGACGAATGATGTTTTGCCAAACTCTAGAAGTTGGATACACTTGATGAAAAACCTTCAATCGAAACATCTTTTGAAAGGCGGAACATGCGAAGGGTGTACCCATTACGCGTTTCATGCATCCGCAAGGGAGGGACCATGAAGAAAGTGTTCGCAGCGGCCTTTTTGCTTTGCCTCTGTCCATGCCCGCTCCACGCTCTGGAAACCTATGCGGGCAGCATAAAGACTGTCAGGGGTACCGCAACTATCGTCAGGGGCTCGCAACCGATTGCCGTGACTCTTGGCACACGGGTATACCGGAACGATACCCTGAAAACCGGCGCAGATGGTTCCCTGGCAATGGTCTTCAGGGACGATACACTGCTGTCCATCGGGCCCGACAGCGAACTGGTCGTCAACGAATTCCTCTATTCCCCTGCCGAGGGGAAACTGTCCCTCGTTACCAGGATGCTCAAGGGAACCGCTGCTTTCGTTTCAGGTATCATCGGGAAACTGGCGCCGGCATCGGTCCGCTTTGAAACGCCGGTGGCCACCATAGGACTCCGCGGAACCAGGTTCGCGGTCCGCATCGAAGAGCAGGCTGCGGAGCAGCGTTGAGATGCAGCGCCGACTGTCCGCGCCGGGTAGTGCCGGGCGGTAGCGGCATGCGAGGTGCTCACATGATCAAAAGAAAGCTTTTCGTTGTCATTCTGTCAGCAGTTGCCTGTTTCTCCTGCACGAAAAACGGCAACATGATCGTCCTGCTCCCGGATGCTGACGGAACGGCCGGGCAGATTGAGGTGTCCAACAAGGGTGGCAGCCAGTCACTTCGGCAACCGGGCCAGGCAACGGCAGTGCAGTCGGTCGAAGTTGCGCCTTCCGCTCCCTTTCACCTGACGGATACGCAGGTACGGCGATTTTTCGCCGAATCCATCGACGCGCTTCCCCTGGCCCCGATCCATTTCACCTTGTACTTCATTCAGGGATCGACTCAACTGACGGGAAAATCCGCACAACTTTTCGACGAGATACTTCCCGCAACAGTTGCCCGGAAATCGACGGACGTCAGCATCGTGGGACATACGGATCGCGTCGGCCCGCGTGAGGCCAATTTTGCCCTCGCCTTCGATCGCGCCCGCATGGTAAAGGATCTCCTGGTTGCGCGGGGTGTTGCGCCCGACAGCCTGGAAGTGGCATCCCATGGCGAAGACAACCCGCTGGTCAAAACCCCTGACGAGACTGCAGAGCCCCGCAATCGAAGGGTCGAGGTTATCGTGCGGTAGCCGGATTGTGCAGCCGGCAGCAGACGGCCCGACGATACCGGGGTGGCACTTGCCACGCTGGAAAAACGGGGTACACTGGAACCGTTTCTTTCAACTCGATCATGAGGAGGAAAAGATGGACAGGTATCGATGCACGATATGTGGCTATATCTACGATCCGTCAGAGGGTGATCCCCCGAATGGCGTCAGTCCGGGAACCGCGTTCGAAAACCTTCCTGAGGGGTGGGTCTGTCCCCTCTGCGGCGCTGAGAAGAGCCTGTTCGAGAAGGAATGACAGGAAGGGGGTCGGTTTTCATGGCACGAATTCCTTATGTGGATGAGGATGCCTGCATCAGTTGCGGACTCTGTGTGGATTCAGTGCCGGAGGTCTTCCGCCTGACCCGTGACAACCTGGCTGAGGTTTACGACCCTGCCGGCGCGACTGAGCAGAAGATCCAGGAAGCAGTTGACGGCTGCCCGGTGAACTGCATCTACTGGCAGGAATAGGCTCCTGTCGATCAAAGCTCTTTTTTTAGACCCCCGGTTGCGGAAAGCCCGGGGGTTTTTTTGTGCCAGGGGAAAATCAGCCCTTTTTCTTTGCATCAGGGTGGAGTATATATGATCGACTTGTTGTGAGGTACGGCATCCATTGCCGTATATTACCTATGGATGACAATAGAAGCCCGGAAGGTGAATTCGATGGATTGGGAAAAGGCGACCCGTCTTGCCTATGCAATCGGCACGTCAAAGCTGGCGGAACAGAGGATGGATTTCTTTCGTGCGGCAGCCGACTATGCCCGCTTGAGGTCTGAGTGGCAGTTGGCGGCGCCGGAAGGAAAGGCAGCGATGAATTCCACCCGTACTCGTGCCCATGATACGTTCATAAGCATGTGCGACATGATGGCGCAGGTCATGGGGGCAGCCGGTGAGGATGCATACTGGAGGGACGATCTGGGGTATGACCGCAAGGAATTGGGCGATTTTGCCTGCTACGTGAATCTGATGCTGGGACTGGCGGCACGGTAAGTTCCGAGCCGGGACCAGGGAATGCGATCAATTCGTCAGTTCGGTTGCAGGGAAATGATGTCTGATGTACCGAGCTGATCGGAGGGCAGGGCAAACAGGGATTCACCGTTTTCCCCGCCGGTTGCGAGGCCGCCCGACAGGTCCAGGTACTCATCATCCGCCACCGGCTCAGGTGTTTTTCCCGGATTAGCGTGCCATCGCCCCAGGTAATCCTGCCTCCTGCCTGTCTCGAAATGGACGTGGGGACCGGTGGAGCGGCCGGTGTTTCCGGAAAGCGCGATGACCGTCCGGCTGTCGACCCGCTGGGCGGGTGAAGCCGTGAGGGAGGAGTTGTGGCCGTAAAAGGAGACAAAACCGTCGCCGTGGTCCACGACCACGAGATTCCCGTATCCCTTGTGGCTGCCGGCAAAAAGCACGGTTCCCTTACGTACCGAAAATACCGGTGTCCTTTCCGGGACGGCGATGTCAATCCCCCGGTGGTAGGTCATGCGATTGCTGCCGAAAGGGTCGGGCCGCCAGCCGATGCCTGACGTCACCCTGCCGTTGTCGACCGGCAGGGTGCGGTTTTCTGATGCAGCGCTGGCAAACGGAATGGAGAGTGCGACAAGCAAGAATATGAGTTTCATGGAGTTCAATCCTGAGAGAAAGGTTTTTCAGGGCGTCTATCAAAACCGCCCCTAACACGTAGTGTTCATCCGGAAACTCTATCCGAACACTAAGCGGTTTCCAGATAGGAAACTAACTATATACACGCCGCGGTCCATTCCGTCAATGAGATGGCTGTGGTCTTCAGGCCGGCCGCGGACTCCGTACACCATGCGAGGAACCTAGAATGAAAAAACCGATTGTTGCCATAACCATGGGAGACCCTTCCGGGGTGGGACCCGAGGTGATTGCAAAGGCGCTTGCCGTTCCAGCCATCACGTCGGCATGCCGGCCCCTGGTCATGGGCGATGCCGCGGCCATGGAGCGGGCACTGGCCGTTACCGGGGCAGCCCTCACCCTCGAATTGACCGAAGGCTTGCCGCCGCACGACACATCCGGAAAAATCTTTCTCCGTTCTCTGTCAAGCCTTGCCCCGACCGACATGGAATACGGCGGGCCTTCCTCCGAGGCCGGTGACGCCATGTTCCGCTATATCGCCGAAGCCGTGCGCCTCTGCATTTCCGGCGATGCCGCGGCCATGGTTACGGCGCCTATCAGCAAGGCATCCCTGAACCGGGGTGGCCACCGGTACCCGGGGCACACTGAACTCGTGGCTGACCTGACCGGATGCACCGACTACGTGATGATGCTTGCCGGTGACCGGCTGCGGGTCACCCTCGTCACCATCCACGAACCGCTCGCCGATGTGCCGGGATTGATCACCATGGAACGGGTGCTGGCCACTATCAGGTCCACCCATCGCGGCCTGCACACCTATTTTCGCGAGAACCCGCGACTTGCGGTCCTCGCTCTGAACCCCCACTGTGGCGAGCGGGGCCTGTTCGGCGACGAAGAGCGGCGGGTCATCGGCCCTGCGGTCGAAATGGCCAGGAAAGAGGGCATTGACGCACATGGCCCGCTCTCGGCGGACATGCTGTTCCATTTCGCGGCCAAGGGGGATTACGACGGGGTCGTCTGCATGTACCACGACCAGGGGCTGATTCCCCTGAAGCTGCTTCATTTCGACGACGGAGTCAATGTTACGCTGGGGCTGCCGATTATCCGCACCTCTGTGGATCACGGCACTGCCTACGACCTGGCGGGGACCGGCAGGGCGTCCGAACTGAGCATGGTGGCCGCCATCAGGATGGCGGTGGGAATGGCAGAAAAACGGGCACTGCTCGCACAGCGCAAGCCCCAGGAAAAAAAAGTGGAATGCTCCGGCTGCAAGACACGCGGCTGCACAACCAAAAGCGCGTCGCAACGGAAAAAAACCGCGGCTTCCAAGGAAACACACCCGCAGGAGAACCAAACGGCAGGCAGTTCAAGCGAACATGATTCTTAGGGCTTCCAACGTCTGTCGCCTGGCAGGCTGCCAGGTCAACGGAAACATTTCGAGGTAGGACATTGAAGCTGAAAAGGATACTGGTTTTCATTATCGGCGCAGTTGTGGTGTACGGCATTTACGTCGGGATATCGCTCCTGTTCCTGCCCACGGTGGATTCTCTCAAGGACCGCCGCATGAACATGACCATCCGCGTCAAGGACTGGCACGGCAACTACCATCCCCTGGTGGTCGGGCCGAAGAACCCCTACTGGACCAGGTCGGCAGCCATACCGCCGGAAATGAAATGGGCGGTGATCCTGGCAGAGGATTCCCGGTTTTACAAACATGAGGGGATTGACGTCAAGGCCATCAAGAACGCCATTAAATACGACCTGGAAAAGAAAAGTTTTGCGCGCGGAGCATCCACCATCACCCAGCAGGTGGCAAAGAACCTTTTCCTCTCGCGCGAGAAGACCCTGAGCCGCAAGGCCAAGGAGATCGTCCTGGCTCACCGGATGGAAGAGCAGCTGACCAAGGGACGCATCCTGGAGCTCTATCTCAACGTTGTCGAGTTGGGACCCATGGTGTACGGCATCGGCCATGGCGCCCGCTATTACTTCGGCAAGCCGGCGTCTGCGCTCACTCCGCGGGAATGCGCCTTCCTTGCCGCCATGCTGCCGGGGCCCCGCGTGGCGTACAACCCGTACCGCAACCTGGACAAGGTAGTCCGGCGCTCCGATGCGATCCTGAAGCTTCTGCGCAGGAAAGGCATCCTGACAGCGGGGGAGTATCAGCTTGCCCTGTCGCAGCAGCCGAACGTGGGCAGGCTGCAGCAGAAGGTTGATGAAAGCATACAGAAGGAAGAGGCGTTTCCCAATCTGACCGGAGCGGTGATGCCGGAACCGGACGCACAGGATATGGCAGAACAGCCGCAGGCGGGGGGCGCTGCCGAAACCGTTGCGGAACCGGAACCGGGGACCTCCGGAGATGCCGCTTCGGAGGCTCCTGTGCAGCCGCCGCCGGAGCAGGAGCATCCGGAGGAAGGATTTTAGTCTCCCGCTCGGCGAACTGACCGCACGGGACACGAGACCGTATTACACGCGAAACTTTTCCACGTCCGTCTCGGCGTATTCATGCACAACCTTCAGCCTGCTCTCCTTGCCGTCAATGGTTGTTCTGATGGTGCATTGGGCGCCGGTTCCGGCTTTGGTATAGCGCAGCAGAATCCTGGCCGCTGTTTCCAGAAGGTCTGTTGTGGCGATCCCTGTAACCATGCCGAGGGGGCTGCCGCCGTCGAGCCACTGCAGGATGGTATCGCCGGGCCGGATGGCCTGCTCCATTGCCAGATTTTCCCCCTCGTTGCGCCCGATGATGACCTTGGTTTCCGGCCCCAGGCGGAAATGCCGTCCGACCAGCAGCAAATGGAAGTCCCGGGGATCGAGCTGGCCGGCATGTTCGAACACGTCGCGAATCTTTGAGAGGAACGACGGTTCCGTGAGAAGGCAGCCTCCCGTGGGACACGGATAGTTCTTCACGTCCAGCTCGTCTGCCAGCTGCATCTGCTCTTTGCGGGAGCGCCCGGAGATGGCCGGGAGCTTTTCCCGGTCGACCCATCCCTCCCGTTCCGGAATGGTGGGTGCAAAATGCCTGGCCGAGAGGGGGCGGAGCAGCAGCCCTTCAAGGCCGCTTTCCCGATCGATCAGGCGGAGAGCATCCCTTCTCTGGCTCATGGGCCGCTGCCCCAGGACTTCGCCGGTAATGACGAAATCTGCCCCGCTTTCCGGCATGAACTCCCTGGCCTTGCGCAGAAAGTAAATGCGGCAGTCGATGCAGGGATTCATGCCGCTGCCGTACCCGTGCTTGGGTTTGCTGATCATCTCAAGGAAGTCGACGCCGAGGTCGACCACCTTGATGGGTATGCCGAGTTCCCGCGCTGCCTTGACTGCTTCGGTTTCGCTCTTTCCCTTGCCGCCCTTGAACATGAAGAAGGGCGAGGTAAAATTGATGGCCTCCACATCGATGCCCTGCGCAAGCATCAGCTTGACGGCAAGTATTGAGTCGAGCCCTCCGGAGAACAGGGCCAGAGCTTTTCTTTTCATGATTTCTCCTGCAGTTTCTTGGTAATCCCCTTCGGTTCGTGATCATGGGAATTTCAGGGAGGCTAGCATATCGCCCCGAAGAATGTAAAGTTTTTGCGCGCTCATCCGATACGGACACAAAGGTCCCGTTTCCGGGTCATCCGGAGGAAGGCGGGAATGTCGCGGCATGAGGGAGAAAGGAATGGACAGTCTGGTGAAAAAAGGGACACTTGGTACGATCCTGTTTACATCCGGCATCATCAAGGAACAGGATATCGCCGCGGCATTGGAGGAGCAGCGTTCTTCAGGATGCAGGTTCGGGGAGGCACTGGTCAGGCTCGGAATCGTGATGCAGGAAGATATCGACTGGGCTCTTTCCAACCAGTTGGGCATCCCCTATGTCAGGCTGAGCGAGCAGGTCATCGACCGGGACGCAACCCGGCTGATCCCGCCCGAGTTGGCACGAAAATACAACCTCATACCTATCATACGCTCCGGTGACGAGTTGCATATCGCGCTGGCCGATCCCCTGAACAGGGCTGCTGTTGAAGAAGTGGAACGCATCACCGGCTGCAGGGTCACCGTTTCCATACCGATCATCCGGGAATTGCGGGAAATGCTGGATCTGTTTTATGGAATGGCAGGAGAAGAGGCGACCTTCGGATTTTCATCTGCGGTGTTTTTTCATGAAATCCTTGACGACATCAACGCCGACGCCAGCGGCGTCAAGCTCCTGGATTGCCTGGTTCTTTTCTTCTTCCAGAATGGACTGTCCTCCCTTTCCCTGCAGCCAGCCGGTGGCTTCGTGCATGTCTCCGGCAGAAACAGGGGCAACTTCAGCCAGATTGGCGAGTTCCCGGTCGCGTCCTATCCCCCCCTTATCACCTACCTGCGGAAAGTCAGCAAAATCAACGGTTCACGGGAACCGGCCACGGAGGGCCGCATTCTCTTCACTTATAATGGCTGTGACGTGCCGCTCCACATCTCGATGATAAAAGCCACCGAGGGCGAATGCATAACCCTCAGGCAATGCCCGGGCAGCGAACTCCCTACTGACCTGGTCGAAACCGGACTGAGCCCCGCCATGGCCGACAGGCTCCGATCCCTGTCGCTGCCGGGTGCGGGCATGGTCATTTTCTTCGCTTGCGACAGGCCATTGCGTAACCGTTTCATTGACATCTTCCTTGATGACGGGGCGGCGCACAGCGGCAATGTAATGTTGCTGGGTGAAGGGATAGGCAGGGGGAAGCGGCCCTATCCCCGTATTCCGCTTGCGGGTGCCGAGCACGCCGATATGGGAATGCTGCTGTCCGCAATCCTGGATCATGATCCTGACGTGATGGTGGTTGAGGATGTGACCGACAGCAGTTCCTTCAATGCGGCATGGGAAGCGGCCATGCGCGGAAAGAAAGTGGTTGCCGGAATATCCCGCAGCGGTCTTGATTCCTCCCTTGCCTATCTGCTCAATGCACGCTTTGCCAACTCGTCGGTTGCGGACGGCATCAGTGGCGTTGTTGCCATCACTGAACTGAAGACGCTTTGCCCTCACTGCAGGGAAACAAACGAAAGAAGCGGCATTGACGATGGTCCGTCTGCTGCCGGTTGTGCCGAATGCAGCTTCAGCGGTTTCGGGCGGCCAAGATACCTGCTGGACATAGTACCCTTCGATGAAGGATTCCGTCGCAGGTTCCCCGTTGCCAGGGAAAGCTCCACGCTGCTCCGCTACCTTGCAAAGAGCGGTTACCAGGGCATCGGGCAGGAGATCGGGGAACTGCTTGCCAGCGGTGAAATTTCGCGAGAGGAATACGATTTACTTCAGGCGGGCCTGGGCAACGCCTGAGAGCACGACGTGGCCGGGATTGCCGGAATATGTTGACCTACGAGGAGATTGCTTAAATGGCCAGAATTGATGCGCTTTTCAAAATGATGAAGGAGCAGGGAGCTTCCGACCTCCATCTATCCACCGGCGCGCCGCCGATTTTCAGGCTTCACGGCGACATGGTGCGCCTCAACTTCAAGTCCCTGTCCCATGAGGAGCTCACGGCTATCCTCTTTGAAATATTGTCGGAAAAGCAGCGTGAAGAGTTCGAGTCTCGCAGAGACCTGGATTTCGCCTATGCGATTCCCGGTTTTGCCCGCTTCCGCGGCAACGTTTTCATGCAGCACAAAGGGATTGGGGCGGTTTTCCGCATTATACCGGCCAAGATCCTGTCCGCTGACGACCTGGGACTGCCGGAAGGGGTGCGGAAGATGACCCTGCTCAAGAAAGGGCTGGTACTCGTGACAGGACCGACCGGTTCCGGCAAGTCAACCACCCTGGCAGCCATGATCGACCTGATCAATTCGACCCGCCAGGACCACATCCTCACCCTGGAGGATCCCCTCGAATTCATCCACGAAAACAAGGAATCGCTCCTGAACCAGCGGCAGATCGGCGAACATTCGGAAAGCTTTTCCGCTGCTCTCAGAGCAGCCCTCAGGGAAGACCCCGATGTCATTCTCGTGGGGGAGATGCGCGACCTGGAGACCATAAGCCTCGCCATGACCGCGGCTGAAACCGGCCACCTGGTCTTCGGTACGCTCCACACCAACTCGGCTGCCAAGACGGTGGACAGGATCATCGACGCCTTTCCGAAGGACGGGCAGGAGCAGGTGCGGACCATGCTGTCCGAATCCCTGAGGGGGGTGGTGTGCCAGCAGCTCCTGAAGACCGCCGCAGGCAAGGGAAGGGTGGCTGCAATGGAGATCATGACCGGCACCCCGGCCATCGCCAACCTGATCCGTGAAGGGAAGACGTTCCAGATCCCTTCCATCATCCAGACCGGGAAAAAGGACGGAATGCAACTCATGGACCAGCATATCCTGGAACTTCTGAAGACGAAGAAGATAGCACCGGAAGAAGCCTATCGCTGCTCCCAGGAAAAGCGGAATTTCGAGCAGTACCTGCCGGATCCCGCTGGAGCAGCCGTCTGATGGAAATGGTTGAGTCCGGTGATACGACAGGAATCCGTCCTTCGCCGGAATGATGACAAAGTCTCTCCAGAGGCGACGTGTGAACGTCGCCTTTTTTACAGCCGGCAACGGCAGCTCCCCGTAAACGGAAGATGAACATCCGCCAGAAATTCGTCGGTCCCCTCTGCTGCATTTTTCTCTTGACCATTAAGAAATTGTAAAGTATTTATCGTTAAGTATTGCTAATACGCGATACGCGTAGGTGCGTTCAATAGCGCCTGCGGCAGCTCACGACACGGGAGGTGGCAGGATGAATCAGGAAAGGGACAAGATTGCCAAAGCAAGGGAAATGGTGCAGAAAATGGCTGGCGGCATGAACCCGCTGGACGGGCAGCCATTGGAAAACACGTGCTTCATTCATGATCCGAGAATGGTGAGGTGCCTCCATTTCATACAGGAAATCCTGCGAAAAGCACTTGAGGGGCCGCCCAGGGGCGGCCCGCGTAAACCGTCTGCTTTTGTCATCTCCGCTGAGGAGAAAAAACGGGTACAGCTGCCCAAGGGCAAGATCGGCATCAACGAATTCGCTCGGTGCCTGAACGAGGTTATCGACACCGGCAACAGCAGGAAACTGACCGGAATCGAAATCAACCGGCAACTGAAAAAAATGGGGGTGCTGGGCGAGCAGGTCCTGGCAGACGGAAAAACAAGGACCATAGTCAAGGCCGAATCTTCAGGTTACGGGATCGAATCGGAAAAAAGAAACAACAATGGCAGCGAATACGAGATGGTCCTGTTCAATGAGGAAGGGAAGAACTACCTGCTGGAGAACATTGAAAAAATAATGGTTTTCACCGGCTAGTGTTCCGTTGGGGAACCGCCGGGGATCTTTCTTCCTGGCTTTTTCAACCTCGGGCCATAAATCGGCGGCACAACGAATTTCAGCACTACCGGCCCGATGATCGAGTAGGATTCGATCCGGGAAAACCTGTCGTGCGCGCTCTTTGCCAGCCAGACAAAAAATGCGGTTTCATCGGCTGTCACCCGGTAGCTGAAGATGTTCGAGCGTACCGGAGGATCCCCGGAAAAGACCAGCTGACCGCCCAGCGCCGATATCTCTGCCAGGGTGAGTTCCTTCATCTGCCGGGAGGGTGGCGCAGCGAACTTGAAGAGGACATCAGCCACCCTTCTGGACTGCCGGAACGAATTGACGAAAAAACGCAGTGAATTGCCGCGCTGGGGTAAGAGCACGACAGCCGGCGGGAACAGCGGCAACGCCGCAGCGTCTCGCAGGCCGTTGGCTGCAGGATAATCCAGAGTTCCATACCCGAAGTTCCGCGGGTCGTATCCGGTGGCATAATTGGAGGCGGTAGACCTCAGGGCAGCCTTGACATCGAACCAGTTCCAGGATGGATGTGAAAATTTGAGGCATGCCATCAGGCCGGCCAGTTGGGCGGCAGCTCCTGAAGAAGACGTGCTTCCGCCTTTGCCGTTCATGTACCCGTCGGGCACGCCGAACTCGATGCCGCCGCCGGTTTTTCCGCCAATCCTGTTGACTGTAGCAAACGCTGCCGGAGGAGGGGCATTGTCAGGCTGCGCGGATTTCGGTACGTAGGCGTAGACATGCAGCATGCCCTTGCCGGCCAGTCTGGTGTACAGCACGGAATCAAACAGGTAGTCCCAGCCGCTGAAACTGGAGGACAGGATCGTTGCCCCCACGCTTTCCCCGTCGGCCAGGAAACGGTCGGGCGGGAGGAACGACTGCCCGTTGTCGGGCGAAGAAGGAGTCACTGAAACTTCCGAATCGAGATTCATCCCGGCATCTGCAACTGCTCCCCTGGCATTCTCCAGGCCGTGGGAAGTGTTGACCCGCAACCTGACGGGTGACCCGGCCACGGGTGAATGTGCCAAGCCTGTAATCAGCACAGCTGCAAGCAGCAGATATGACGCTTTGTCAAGCATGCCCTTTCCTTGCCGCATCATGTTCTCCGAGCTTTTGGTTACCATAGTCCGACTTGTTCATCATTTCAAGTACTTTGCGAACAGGATGGGACCTCGACCTTCTGTTGTGGAGAACTCCACCGTGATGAGAGCATCCCTGCTCCTGAATACCACCAGGAATCGCGGCAGATTCCGTCAAACTGCTGGGCAAAACATGCGCGATCTGATATTTTTCAGTTATTGAAACAAGAGAAGAACCGGAGTTTCCATGGTCGAAGTCATACTGATCCTTAACGCTGTTCTGGCATTTCTTGCCCTGATCCTGCTTGTTGTTCTCGCCAGCCGAACTGCGAACCACCCAGTGCGCGACATGGTTGGCCGCCTGGACCAGTTGGAAAGAAACCAGGCCCGTATCGAACAGGCCATAAAAGCCGAAATGGCCCTGAATCGCGAAGAATCGGCTGCCGCAGGCAGACTGGCCCGCGAGGAGTTGGGCAATTCCCTCAAAGGCATGGGCGATACCATTGCGGGCCGTATGCTTGAGATCGCGACCCTGCAGAAAAACCAGCTGGAGCTTTTCTCGGCACAGTTGAAGGACATGACGGCAGGCAACGAACAGAGGCTGGACAAGCTGAGGGAAACGCTGGAACAGCGGCTTCGCAGTCTTCAGGAGGACAATAATGCGAAGCTCGAACAGATGCGCGCCACGGTAGACGAAAAACTGCACGACACGCTCGAAAAGCGTTTGGGAGAATCCTTCAAGCAGGTGAGCGACAGGCTTGAGCTGGTCCACAAGGGGCTGGGCGAGATGCAGAACCTGGCATCGGGCGTGGGTGATCTGAAAAAAGTGCTTACCAATGTCAAGACCAGGGGAATGCTCGGGGAAATTCAACTGGGGAGCCTGATGGAGCAGATACTGACCGGGGACCAGTTCGAATCGAACGTAGCGACGCGAAAGGGGAGCGGCGCCCATGTCGAGTTTGCCGTAAAGCTGCCCGGTCGCGATCCGGGCAGCATGGAAACGGTCTGGCTGCCCATTGACGCGAAATTCCCCCAGGAGGATTATCTCCGGCTGGTGGAAGCCCAGGAAGCCGGGAATACGGTCCTGATTGACGAGACCTCGAAACAGCTGGAGAAGACCATCAAAGAGATGGCCCGCCTCATACGGGACAAATATCTCGACCCGCCTCATACCACCGATTTCGGCATCATGTTCCTTCCCACCGAGGGTCTCTACGCCGAGGTCCTACGCAGAACGGGTCTTTTTGAAACGCTGCAGCGGGAGTTCAAAGTCGTTATCGCGGGGCCGACCACCCTGGCTGCGCTGCTCAACAGTTTGCAGATGGGGTTCCGCACGCTGGTCGTGGAAAAAAGGTCCAGCGAGGTTTGGACATTGCTTGGAGCGGTCAAAACCGAATTTGCCGCATTCGGTACCATACTGGAGAAAACCCGAAAAAAACTGGTCGAGGCGAGCAATACGATCGATACCGCATCGGTCCGTTCCCGTGCCATAGAAAGAAAGTTGAGAGACGTACAGGAGATTACGGCTCCCGAGGCTGCGACTCTTTTCGGCCCTGAAGCAGGCAATGGGTGGTCGGGTGGGAACGGGGAGGATTCAGGAGCATGATCATGGTGGGATTGGTGGCCGGCTGCAAAAAAGGGCTAGCCGTGTCGGCTAACCCCTTGAAATCTGGTCGGGATGACTGGATTCGAACCAGCGGCCCCTTGCTCCCGAAGCAAGTGCGCTACCAGGCTGCGCTACATCCCGTGAGTGGACTTTATAGCTTTTTGCCGGGGTTTTGTCAACAGGTTATCCCGTTGCACCCCGGCGCCTCCTGCTAGTAGGCTTTTTCCAGGATGGCAATGACGTCGTCTTTGCCCGGTTTGCGGGGGTTGAAAATGGTGCTGATCTCCTGCAGCGCGTCTGATGCGATACGGTCGAAGACATCCCGGGAAACGCCCGCTTCCCTGAGACTGGGGATGCCGATCTGTCGGGAAAGTTCCTTTACGGCATCGACAGTCTTCCGAACCGCTTCTTCCCGGTCGAGTCCCTGAAGCTCGAGCCCCATGGCGGTTCCTACCGCACGCAGTTTTTCAGGGACGACCACGCCGTTATATTCCATGACATGGGGAAGAACCGCTGCGTTTGCGATCCCGTGGGGCAGGCCGCCGTGGACGTTGAGCGGATGGGAAATGGAATGGGCAAGGCCGAGAATGGCGGAATTGTACGCAAACCCTGCCAGCATGCTTCCGACAAGCATGTTTGCACGGGCATCAGCATTTGCGCCGTTCTCCACGGCAATCGGCAGGTTGCGGTAAATGAGCTCTATCGCTTTCAGTGCATTGATATTGGTCGCAACCGATGCCGCAGCAGAGAGATACGCCTCAACGGCGTGGGCAAAAGCGCCCATCCCGGTCGAGGCTGTCAGCTCAGGAGTCATCCCCTTGGTGAGCAGGGGGTCGAGCAGGGCATACCGCGGGCCTACATTCTGGCCGCCAATTACCATTTTTGTTTGCCGTGCGGTATCGGTCACGACAGTGAATGCCGTCACCTCACTGGCAGTGCCGGCAGTGGTCGGGACCGCAATTACCGGAATCCCGGGATTCTTTACCAGGTTGATACCTTCGTACTGATTGATGGGTGATTCGTTTGTCATGAGGATGGCAATTGCCTTGCCGGCATCAATTACGCTGCCTCCCCCCACGGCAACGATGACTTCCGCTTCCGCGGCGCGGGCAAGCTTTGCCCCTTCTTCAACCACTACATCGCTCGGATTGGCGACAAGTGAGCCCCATTCCACGACCTCGAGCTTGGCTGCCTTCAGCGCAGCTACGATGGAATCGGCAATGCCGGCCTTCTTGATGCCGCTGTCGTAGACACAGAATACTTTTTTCAGCTCCAGCCCGAGCACAAGGTGACCAACGCTCTGGGCATTTCCCTGAGCAAACGTCACGGAACTCGGCAAGGAAAAATGAAAGTGCATGGCTACTGCCTCCTGTTTGAAATGTTTCCTGAAAGTATTTGTCGAATCTGACTGCGCAGTGATTGCCGAACATTCTGAACAGGTAATGAAGCCGGGTTTCAGCGAAGCACCGCGCGTACCAGGTAGTGTTTGCGTGATCGTCCGGCCTGCCGGCCGGCAGCGAGGCACCGTCTGGATGCATGAAAACGGTTGGAATTGCGGGCTCGGACTGCGGGGAGAATAATACCTCTAAAGGTCGGGCATTTCAATGTATTTCCGCTGGCAGCATGCCTCCCCCGCGCAATGTGGTGGTCATGCCTGGGGACTCAGGCAGTAGGAGCACCAGAAAAGTGCCAGATAGTGAGGGGGAAACTGCTCATTTTGTTATTGACATTCGCTTTATGCGCAATTAAAATCAGCGACTGACAGTTGGCAGGAGAGTTTCAATGCAAACTGAAGCACGGTGCCGGTCTTACACCAGATGCCCGGTGGACTGGCAATGATGTTTTTAGCAATAGTAAATTTCCTTCCCGTTGCGGGCTTCGTGTAGCACGGATTTGCGCCGGTATCCCGGTTGCCCCGCATTTTTCACGAGCAGATACAAGGTACAGAAAAATTCAGGATTTGGCTGATCCGCCGGACCGACGGTCGGTTTTTGCGCGGATTGTAGAAAGCACCCACTTGGGGTGACTCATTTCGAAAGGAGAAGAATCAAAATGGCACTTCCGTTCAAAAAAGGCAACGTTGTAAAGTATGAGACCGGGTATTGCGCAAACGTAATGAACGTTCTCGATAACGCAATCATCGTCGATCAGGACAACGGCGGGAACTCCGGCATGTACAGGATCGAGATCGATCCTGAAAACGTTGCTGCTGCGAAACTTAAAGTTATCAGGTAAGAAACTTCTGTGGTTCACCAACTCCGGTTGGTATCGGTTCATTCTGTGCGAAATCGTCAGTGACGTTTTCGCATGGGCAACGCAGTATGAAACCGAATGAAAGGCTGCGGTGATGCGCGGTCTTGACATAAACGTACCGTGCAAACATAACGAACCGGAATGACCGGTTGCAGAACTCGAACGGCCCCCTCTTCCAGACTTCTTCTCCGAGATACCGCAGACAAGGTCGTTGGGAACTTCAGCTGTGTGGCACGCTAACGAAACAGCCCCTGGCGTAATGGCCAGGGGCTTTTTTTTGCTTTTTTCACCGGTTTCCTAACAACTGTCCCACTCTTCCGGGGAAGGTGATGCTAACCCTCACCTTCCCGATGGAAACGTGCCAGGGACGGCTCAGAGACAGGCATCACGGTGTTTTTGCGAAGCTGTCCATGATCTTCAGAAAATTCCTGGCAAGCAGGGGATGGAGTTCTGTGCCCGCGATCTCCAGCATGATGCCGGATATCTTCGTCATATCCATGGCTCCCCGGTACGGGCGTTTGGTCCTCAGGGCATCGAAAAAATCGGAAACCGTGGTCATCTGGCTGCACAGGTTCTGCTGCCAGTGGCCCGGTACTTCCGGATACCCCGAAAAGTCGTATCGCATGTGGTGCTCGAAAGCGGTAATGACCGCCAGGTGCGGCACGCCAGGGGTGTCGAGAAGGTAGTGCGCGCCCATGAGGGGGTGCTGTTTGACGAGTTGCCACTCCTTCTCGTCAAGCGGCCCCGACTTGTTCAATACCTCCTCAGGCACAAGGAACTTGCCGACATCGTGGAGCATTGCGGCGATGCCGATGTCATGGAGCAGCGGTCCGTCAATACCGAGTGCCATGGCCTGTGCCAGGCTGAGGATGCAGATGTTCGCGCAATGGGTAAAGGTGTACTCGTCGTTTGACCTCAGCGGCGCCAAAGCCAGCAAGGGGTCTGCTTCACTCTTGACCGTGGCGATGAATGCGGAAACGATTTCCATTATACCAGCCACTCTCAGCCGTTTGTGCTTTCTGATTCCTTCGTATACGTCGCAGTATTTCCCCCTATCCACCTGGCAGTCAGCCCCCTGGTCTTCCCGGGGAGGATCGATTGCCGCAGTTCCGCATCCGTCATGGGAGAAACGTACGGCGACTTTCCCGAAACGGATGTGTGCCGTTGAGCAGACTTCGCCGCGCGAATTCTGCTTCGAAAGGCTCCCGGCAACCGTCAGGATTTCATCAAGTGTCACACCGCGCAGGACCTTGATGTGTCCGATTCCCCGTGCTGTCAGGGTTTGGGATAAACGGGATACGGGCAGGCTTTCCTCGAGCGGCATGCCTTCAACCACCATCTGGTTGTCGATAATCACGACGGACAATTCCTGCTGTCCACCCAATGCTTCCTCCAGGTCTGACAGTGTCAGGGAACACTGCCGGCTTACCTGGTGGTGTCCCGAAGAATAGAGAGAAACCGTCGATATGGCGTTGGCAAAATGCCGTGCGAAGTTCTGAAAAGCAGCAGCTCGATCTGATTTCATGCTTCACCGTGGAGATTTGTCAGGGTTTCACGCGCAATTCTCGACAGTTCACCATTGTCTGATCCGGCGATTTTATCAAGCAGCAGGACGGCGGCGGCAGGGTAGTTGCGCAGTGACTGAATTATCTCGGTTTTCAGTGCGGTGTGGGCTGCCTGGCGTAACAGGTGTCGTGTCTCAAGGTACTGCATCAGCGTCGGCAGTGCTTCGTAATTTCCTATTTTCGCCAGAGTCCGGACGATGGATTTTTTCATCTCGAGGTCGAAGCCGGTTGGCCGGCCACTGACGAGACATGCGAGGAGCTTGCGGAAGACTTCATGGTTCCGGCTGTTTTCAGCCAGGGTGACGGCGTTCAGCTGCACGTCCCTTTCAGGGCTGCTCAAGTCCTGAAGAAGCAACTGGTCTGCGGCCGGATGCTTGAAATGCTGCAACGCCCTGATAACCTCCATTCGGACTTTCGGATGCGGATGCTCTGCAAGATTGCAAATGTGCTGCAGGATTGAAGGATCTTCGAGTTCACGCAGAATGAGAATCAGGTTCCTCACGAAATACCATCGGGTGTCGGATAGCCGTTCGATTGCGGCATTTTTCGCAATTTCACCTAATTCGAACAGGCAACCGAGATAGGAGCGCCTGCGGGATCTGTTCTGCTCTTCTGCCAGGCGATTCAGGAGCGGCTGACAGAAAGTGCTTCCTACGGTACAGACAAGTTCTCGGATTTCCGGTTGTTTTGACTTGTCCCATGCCGTGAGGGAATCCAGCACGTTTCCGACAAAAAAATCGCTTGCAAAGAATTCGAGCAGGGTGAAATCTGCTGGTTGCGCGGAGCGTTCTCGGGAGCTGGCAAGGACACGCAACCGGGTGTAGAGATCCGCCAGAAAAGCGAAATCGCCCATTTCGAGAAAATAGTTGACGAGGTCGAGAAGATTCCGTTCCAAAGGCTCAGACAGACAGCTTTCCGGTGGGGCTTGCATGATCTGCAGAATCACCCTTGCTACATGGGTCTCCACGTTGTGTTCGAGCAATGATAGCCGCAACTCCTCGATTCCTTCCAGACCGGGCACCGAAAGGCTGTTCATGGAGGTGATCGCGCGAAGGGCCTGCTGGTAATCGCTGGGCACATACTCGTCACGGTCGTCTTCCCGGAAAATGATGCGGAGTTTTTCGCCCAGGTGCTCGTCATCCGCTGCTCTCACGGACGTGGAAGAGGTTTTTTTTCCTCGTATCGCGGTTTCTTTTTTCGATAAGCGCTGCAGGAGGCTTATGGTTACCGGCGGTGTGTAGGTGGTGCGGGAATTGATTTCCGCAAGGGCGTCGAGAATTATGTCGTCGGGAAACTTTGCCAGCAGTTGTTCGACCATGTGCCGTTTGCTTTCGGGAACGGTGAACGCACCGTTCAGAAACTGCCTCCTGAGCTGCGGGTTCAGCTTGTGGACGAACGAAACCAGTTTCTCCAGGGAATCGGTAGGGAGGTTGCCGTCGAATTCGCCATGGTGCAACCTGCCCATGAATGAAGCGATGACGTTGGCATAGTCGTCTTCTTTCAGAGCTGAACGGTCATCAAGCTCGTTGACCATGTCAGCCAGCATCCCCGGGTCGAAAGCATCGGCAAGCGTGGTGCGGTTGCCTGACGGATCCAGGGTCCCGTCAATGAGGCCATGGACAAAATTCTCCCACAATACCGAGCCTCCCTGTTTTCCGTCTTTGCGTTCGACCGGACCGATAGTCTCTTCTTCCGTGGTGCTGAACAGATCGTACTTGATGCCGTTCACCGCAATGGTGGATACTCCGGCTGTATTCATGAGCTTTTCGATACCGCCAGATTCACGGACGACTTCACGCTTCCAGGCCATGATTTCACTGAACCGCAACAGGTCATCAATCGAACTGGTTCTGGTAAAGGTGATGGCGGCGATGTCGTGGTCGAAAAGCGCCTTGGCCAGGCTCCGGTAAACGGGATTCTTCGAGTCCAGAAGCGCAAATTCCACCATCAGGGTGTCTCGCGCGACGCCCACAGTGATATCGGACCGGAACTCCAGCAGCAGTTCCAGGAGATGCAATACCTTGTGCAGGGAAGATGCAATTATCGGGTGGTTTTTCGGGTACGAAGAGACAAGGCGCAGAGATATATTGAGCTGGATTATGAAGTTCGACAGTCGCCTCGTATCGAAATTCAGCTCGGAAGTGGTTGTGTCAGTCGTTGTCAAACCATAATCCTTTGCCCATTCCCGGCATCCCGGAACGTCCCGGGAAGCGTGGTGGTGCGAGAACATTCCTTGTCGCAGGGCAATATTACCAAATAATCATAAACAAGGTCCAAACATTTTTGTGGGAATCCTTCATTTCCAAGAGGGCCGGGTTCGGCCTTTGTCTCTGGCAGCATGTTTCAGCTTCACCTTCTTGTGGGGGACAGGTCCGTTGAGAATTGATCGAGTATGGCAAATGGGGAACAAATGAAAACCTGGTACAATCATCCTGACGGCAATGGCAACTGCGATGACAGACTGGGAAAAGTTCGTTGCCCGGACTCTTGCCAAACCATCCTCTGGCTTGCTACACTGATCCGTGCACCGAACCCGACCCAAAGGAAGAAACCATGAGCCTGGCAAAGCGCGACGAGATGCTGCATGTCATAGACACCCTGACGAGCCGTTACCTCCGCGGCAAGATCCGGGCCGTCAAGCTGTCCATGATCGCCCTGCTCTCCGGGGGGCACATCCTGCTCGAGGACATTCCGGGCCTTGGCAAGACGACCCTGGCCCTGGCCCTCTCCGGGGTGCTCGGCATGACATTCGGCCGTCTCCAGTGCACCAGCGACCTGCTCCCATCGGATATCACCGGTCTTTCCATATTCAACCGCGAAGAGGGCACGTTCACCTTTCTGCGTGGCCCCGTCTTCAACAACCTGGTGCTGGTGGACGAGATCAACCGCGCCATGCCCAAAACCCAGAGCGCCATGCTGGAGGCTATGGAAGAGCGGCGGGTAACCGTCGAAGGGGTTACCTACCCCCTGCCGTCCCCGTTCCTGGTGATCGCCACACAGAACCCGGTGGAACAGGTCGGGACCTATCCCCTGCCCGAATCCCAGATGGACCGGTTCCTCATCCGCACCGGGATCGGCTACCCGCCGGAAGACATCGAGCAGACCATCATCAAGGGCGGGAGCATCCGTGACCGGATCAAGGACCTGACGCCGCTGGTGGGTCTGGAGGATATCGTTGCCGCCCGCAGGGCGGTGAAGGAACAGGTCCTCCTGTCCGACAAGATCGTCGGCTATATCTTCGCCATCGTTGCCGCAACCCGGAACCATCCCTTCATCCTGACCGGCGTTTCCACGCGGGGCGGGATCAACCTGGCAGAGGCAGCCAGGGCTCATGCCTACCTGGAAGGGCGGGATTTCGTCATTCCCGAGGACGTAAAGGATGTGGCCCTTCCCGTGGGGGCGCACCGGCTGATCCTGCGCCCGGAACACGAAGCCCTCGACAAGGAGGACCTATTCCAGTCCGTGCTCAAAAACATCGAGATTCCCATGGTCTGACCATTACCAAGGCCGGTTTCTGGTATATCGCAATCACGCTCCTTCTGGGCTTTGCCGCGGTCAACACCGGCAACAACCTGCTGTTCCTCATCGTTTCGTCGCTCCTGGGGTTCATGGCGGTTTCCGGTTTTCTCGGGTGGCTGAATCTCCGCAATGTGGGGGTGACGGTCATTTTCCCCGACGAGATCTACGACGGGAAGGAAACGCTCGTGACCATCCGCCTGGTGAACCGGAAACCCCTCCTGCCCGCATTCCTGCTCCGTGTCGAGGTCTCCGGGAGGGAGGCCCTGTTTCCCCTCGTGGAGAGAGCGGGCGCGGACTCCGACTGCGTCATGCTTACCTTTCACGGCAGGGGCGCGAAGCTGCTGGAAAAAGCGACGGTCTTCTCCCCTTTTCCCATCAATTTTTTTGTCAGGCGCAGGAGCGTGGCGGTGGTCGCCCCCTTCACCGTATTCCCTGCTCCCCGGGAGTGTCTGCCCGGGGGCGGGGCAGGGAAGAAAGAGGCGCGGGGTGAGGACTTTTCGCGGCGGAAGGGGTTCGGCGGGGAGGTGACGGCGATCCGGGACTACACGGGGAGCGATCCCCTGAAGCTCATTCATTGGCGGCTTTCAGCCCGCCACGGGGAGCTGAAGGTCAAGGAAATGGCTGCGCCGTCCGAAGACCCCCTGGTCATCGATGTCCTTTCCCTGCCGGGGGGCGCCCTGGAGGAAAACCTGTCCCTGGCGGCGTATCTGGTCAACCGTGCTGTCCGCGCCAACCGGCCGGTCGGCCTGAAGTTCGGCGCCAGGATTGTCCGGCCCGACCTGACAAGGACGCACCGGTTGCGGCTGCTGACGGAGCTTGCGGTCTATGGTGCCCGTTAAGGCGGTTCTCGATATTTTGGCGCTGCTGGCGGCCCTGCTGGGCATGGCGCCTCTTTTCCCCTACCTGGGCAGGATGCCCTGGCTTCTTTTCCCCGCAGCCGTGCTCTGGGCAGTGGTTGCCAGCTGGAAACGATTCCCGCCCCTGCGGGGGTGGCGGGCGACAGTCCTCACCGGCATCTTTTTCCTGTACTACGCACTGCAGTTTTCCCGGGACAACGTCGTGGAGCCGGCGGCAAACCTCCTGGCGGTGCTCCTGTCGATCCGGCTGGCGGGAGAGAAAATCCCCCGCAACTACCTGCAGATCTACGCCCTTTCACTCTTTGCCCTTGCCACCTCGACAGCCTTCACCCTGAGCGGTGCGTTTCTCGTGTACCTGGCCCTGTTGCTGCTCACCATAGCCGTGTCCCTCGTGCTCCTGACGTTCTTCACCGTTGACAGCCGGCTGTCCCTGACCCGCAGGGGCATGCGGCGCGTGGCCTCGGTTGCGGCGGCCATGCCCGCAGCATCGGTTCCCCTGATCCTGTTGTTTTTCATCATCCTTCCCCGGCCCCAGTTCCCGCTGTGGAACTTCCTGTCCCCTTCCGGTGACAGGACCACGGGTCTGGGCGACCGTGTGGAACCCGGTTCCAGTGCCAGCGTTGCTGAGGTCGCCACGCCGGCCCTGCGTGCCCGGAGCAGCAAGCTCCCCCGGGAAAACCTCTACTGGCGGGGTGTCGTGCTCAACGTACTGCAGGGCAATGCCTGGGTTCGGGGAGACGTTGTGGAGGAGGAGCCCCGACCTCCCGGAAATGCGGTATTGGTGCGACAGACGGTTTTCCCCGAAGCGACGGCGAGCCCGTACCTGGTGGCCCTCGATACCCCGTGGAGCATGAACGGCGTGCGGCTGGAAAAGAGTTTCGATCTGGTTTTCAGGAAAAAAGGCGCACCCGGCGGCCGGCTTAACTATGACACTGCTTCATCGGTACAGGGAGTTATCAGGACGAAGGCCGGGATCGATCGGGAGTTCTACCTGCGGCTTCCGGAAAGGCTGTCCCCCCGGATCCTGGCCCTGGGGAAATCGATCGGGCAGCGGGGCGGTACGGACAGCGGCAGGCTGTCCCTGCTGGAAGGCTATTTCCATTCAGCAGGATTCCGCTATGCAAAGCGTGATCTCCCCCGATCCGCCGATCCTCTCGATGAGTTCCTGTTCGAAAAAAAGGCGGGGAATTGCGAATTCTTTGCCTCGTCCTTTGCGGTGCTGCTCAGGGCGGCGGGAGTCCCCTCGCGGCTTGTGGGAGGGTACTACGGCGGGGAGTACAACGAACTGGGCGGGTACTACCTGGTTTCGGAAAGCATGGCCCACGCATGGGTCGAAGTCTTCCTGGAGGGTGCGGGATGGGTCAGGAGGGATCCGAGCAGGTTTGCCGCCGGTTTCGGCGGGGAGGGGACGTTCCGGCATCAGGGGCTGCTGAAAAAGGCCCGGTTGATGGTGGACTCGCTCAGCTATTTCTGGAATCAGGCGGTCATTACCTATGACCTGGACAAGCAGCTGCGGCTGTTCAATGCGGCAGGTTCGGCAATCCGCAACCTGTCTTTTCCCTCCGGGTTGCGGCAGTTCATGCCGGTGCTGCTCGTGGCGGTGCTTGCCCTGGCGGGTTTCCTCTTCAGGAAAAGGCGCCGATGGGATTCGCGCGAAGAGAGGATGGTCCGGAATTTCCTCCGTCTGGTCGCGAGAAGATATCCCCACATCACCGTTACCCCCTCGACCGGACTCCTGGAGCTTGCGGAACTGACCGGCGATCCGCATGTGCGGAGGTTCGCCGATGTCCGCTACGGTGCGCTCTATCGCGACCGGAAACTGACGGAGTCGGAACGCAAGCTTCTGCAAGGCATCATGCGTGATGTGAAGCAAGCCCGAGGAACGTCACGCCGGGTATGACAGCGGCTATTCACACGATTCTCAGCTCTGGGAATGTGTTTTGAAGAGGAGGGGCTTTCCTGTCTTGCACCTTGACAGTCGAGCAGTCGGGGTGTATTGAATCTGAATACTTTTGCCAGCAGTTCATGATGAGATGACGCCATGAAGATAATGCACTCGATCATTATTTCACGAGCCGCCCACGGAATATTTTCCGGGCGGCTCTTTTTGTCTTCACTACGTAGTTTCCAATTCCTCGACAATTCACTGTTTTGAAAGGAGGCTTACGGAAGACTTTTCCACAGGCACGGATTGAACCGGGCGCACCGGAAAAAACGAAAAGGAGAATGGTATGCAATTCATGTTCGGCATTCCGAGTTTTGTGCATTTTGGTGAAGGCGTTTCGGCAAAACTTGGAGAAATGGCAGCGGGTATGGGGGCAAAGAAGGCATTCGTGGTGTATGACAAGGGGGTAAAGGCGGCAGGTATCGTGGAGGGCCTGATCGCATCCCTCACGGCAGCCGACATCGAGGCGATCGAATATGACGGCGTACTTCCCAATCCGCCCGACACCCAGGTCGAAGATGCGGCATTCATCGCCCGCTCCGCCGAAGTGGACGTTATCGTGGCAGTGGGAGGCGGCAGTTCCATCGACTCGGCGAAAGCCATCAACATCCTCCTCACCAACCCGTCGCCCATCAACCAGTACGACGGCATCAATACGGTGAAAGTGCCCGGCAAGCCTTTGATCGCCATTCCTACCACCGCCGGCACCGCCAGTGAAGTGACGGCATTCAGCATCGTTACCGACACGGCCCGGAAGAAGAAAATGGTCATCGGCGGACAGTTCGTGGGGGCGACCATTGCACTGGCAGATCCGCTCCTCACTGTGGGGATGCCGCCGAAAATTACCGCGTCAACGGGCCTCGATGCATTGACCCATGCCATAGAAGCATATGTCTCCAAGGGTGCCATGATTCCCACGGACGTTCTGGCACTGAAGGCCATCGAGCTTATCTGCACGAACATTGTGACTGCAACAAGGGACGGCGCAAACATCCAGGCCCGTTCCGCCATGCTGCTCGGCAGCATGATGGCGGGATTCGCTTTTACGAATGCGGTCCTGGGGCTGGTGCATTCCATAGCCCATCCGCTCAGCGTGCACGGTAACCTCCCCCACGGGGTGGCAAATGCTATCGGGCTTCCCTTTGTCATGGAATACAACATGCCTGCAGCGCCGTCCAGGTTCCGGGATATCGCCGTGGCCATGGGCATCGACGTAACCGGCATGGACGACGCTGCAGCAGCCCGGGCTGCCGTCGAACTGGTAAAGCACCTCAACGTGGAACTGGAAATACCCACCCTGAAAGAATGCGGAATCACCAGGGACATGTTCGACCGCCTGGCCGAAGATGCCCTGAAGGAAATTTCCACCCTCTTCAACCCCCGGGACCCTTCCAAGGAGGATATCCTGGCCATCCTGGAAAAAGCCTATTGAGAGGGGAGTTGCAGCTCGAACAGACTGTTGAGAGTATACATTGGCTTCATGCCTGTCATGAGATGAGGAGGCTTGATGAAACACATGCTGCGGGCAGCGCTGGCTTTTCTTGTTTGCGCTCTGTTCTGGACCGGTTCGGCATCCGCCGGGCCGACCGGCAACCACTTCACCAACGGCGGGGAAGGCATCAAGGTGGCCACGGTCGGTCCCCCCGGTTTTTATTACCGTTTATACAATTTTTTCTATCTTACCGACACGCTGACGGACCGTGACGGGAAGAAGCTCCCGGCGGATCTGGACGTATTCGTCTACGCCCAGGTGCACCGGCCCATATGGGTGACGAACATCAAGATTCTCGGCGGAGACTGGCTGCCCAACGTGGTCATTCCCGTTGTGTACACCGATTTCAATGCCGGAAGCGTTTCCGATAGCCGCATTTCCCTGGGAGATTGCGTCGTGGAACCGATTGCGATTTCCTGGCACGGGGAGCAGTGGGATGCGGTCATCGGCCTGCTGGCGTGGATTCCCATCGGTCACTATGACGAGAACCACCCGGGTGGGGCGGGCAAAGGCTACTGGACGGGACAGTTCGACGTCGGCGGGACCTTCTTTCCCGACAAGACAAAGACGTGGAGCCTTTCCTGGCTTGGCCGCTATGAAATTCATAGCCAGCAGCGCGGCCATGAGGTGCAGATGGGCGACGACTTCCATTTCGAGTGGGGCATCGGGAAGGCTCTCCCCTCCTCCGTGCAGATCGGACCTCTCAAGGGCTTTGAGGTCGGCGTCGTGGGATACGCACAGTTCCAGGTCACTGACGACAGCGGCAGTGACGTTACCTGGGACGATGTGCACGACCGGGTTTTCGCCGTTGGCCCGGAAATCAGGTTTGCCATTCCCCAGTGGAAAACTCTCGTGGAATTGAGGACCAATTTTGAATTCGGCGCCGTGGACCGTACCGAGGGCATCATGACCACCTTCAACATTACCAAGGCGTTCTGAATCAGAGAATGCGGGGTGGACACCGAACCGCAGGGAGTGGTCCGGCAAAGCCGGGTCAGGATTCTGCTCATATCGCGCGCAACATAAAAAGGCCTTCCGGCCGGTGCCGGAAGGCCTCGCTTTTACGCGGCGCCCGGGGTCGGAATCTGTTCCGAGAGGTTGCGTGAAGACAGTTGCGGTAGTGTTACGCACTGGAAAAAAAGTAGGTTAAAGGTCATCTCGGAGTTTCGAGAGGTGGCCAGATTCTGAAATTGTGGCATTATTTCATGTACTATTCATCTTTTTGTAACATGATTGTCACTCGTGCCCTCTAAGATGTATCCCACACTGACAAAAAGGAACGAGCCAATGAAAACAATACTGATCATCGAGGACGAGCATGATATTGCCGACCTGATCGCCTTTCACCTTCGGAAAGAGGGATACCGCGTTCTGACGGTCAATGACGGCATTTCCGGGCTGGAAATGGCCCGGGCCCAGGTGCCTGACCTCATTGTCCTGGATCTCATGCTGCCGGGCTTGATGGGGACCGAGGTGTGCAGGACCCTGAAGCAGAGCGCGAAAACTGCCGTCATCCCGATCATCATGCTGACGGCCAAGGGAGAGGAGATCGACCGGGTGGTCGGTTTCGAGATGGGCGCCGACGACTACGTGGTGAAGCCCTTTTCCAACCGGGAGCTGGTGTTGCGGGTACGTTCGGTGCTGCGCAGAGCCGAACCGGAAAATATCGAGGAAAAGGTAATCGCCATCGGCCCGCTCACCATAGACGTGGCGCGTCACATCGTTACTTCCGGTGGTGAGGAGGCAGTCCTTACCACGATTGAGTACAAACTGTTGGTTGCTCTTGCCGAGCGATTGGGAAGGGTACAGAACCGTGACCAGCTGCTGAAAAACGTCTGGGGCTACAATTATATCGGCGACACGCGCACTGTCGACACCCATATCACCCGGTTGAGGACCAAGCTGGGCGATGCAGGAGACCTTATCAAGACCGTCAGGGGCTTCGGGTACAAAATGGAGGAGGGATGAAAACGAAAATTCAATGGAAACTCATGGTTTCCTACCTTGCCGTGGTTGTCCTGGTAGGCCTTGTCATCTATGGATATCTTGGCCATTCCCTGAAGGTTCACCTGACGGATGAGACGCGGGACAATCTCGTTAATGAAGCGCGCCTGGTCAGAATCATGGCGACGAAAGAAATCCAGGTCATGGAACGGGACGGCTTTTCCCTTGCGCGGACCTCTGGCAGGGAAATAAAGGCCCGGGTGAGCATCCTCAATAATAAAGGGATAGTTGTCGGTGACTCTGAATTGAGCGCCGGCGGGATCCGCTCTCTTGAAAACCATTCCAACAGGCCGGAAATCCGCCAGGCCATGGCCGGAGAAATCGGCACTTCGGTACGCTACTCGTCCACCCTTGGCACTGATATGCTGTATGTGGCAATGCCTTTTCGCACCGAATCCGCCGGCGGCGGGGTGATACGTCTCGCCCTTCCCCTTGCAAGCCTGGAAAAGGCGATCTCCGGCATGCACGCGATGCTGTGGGCTGCACTTGCCTTTGCAGTCCTCTTTTCACTGCTTCTCAGCTACCTGTTCTCCTCTTTCATCTCGCGTCCGCTCCGTACCATGTCCGCCATGGCGTCACGGATCGGCAAGGGCGACTTCAGCTGCCGGATACCGGTGACCAGCCGGGACGAAATCGGTGAACTGGGAACGGTCATGAACGAGATGGCCCGGAAGATGGGCAGCCAGCTCGAACAGATTTCAGCGGAAAAAACCCGGCTCGACACCATCCTGAAAGGCATGGGAGAAGGCGTGATCGTCACCGACGAGAACGGGGTCA
Source organism: Geobacter sp. UBA5735 (assembly GCA_002419385.1). Classification (GTDB taxonomy): domain Bacteria; phylum Desulfobacterota; class Desulfuromonadia; order Geobacterales; family Geobacteraceae; genus RPRC01. Next base: position 19,013 of record DIFZ01000012.1, on the reverse strand, counting down.
TCACCTTGTCCAATCCCGCCTTTCACCATCTCTTTGCCGTGCAGGTACAAGAGCAGGGCACATCCCTGTTCGAGATCACGCGCCAGCCGGGGATGTTCGATACCCTCAGAAAGGTGCTTCATACCAGAGAAGATGTGGTCGAGGAGATTACGCTTGGGGGGCAGGAAGACAAGAATATACTGGTGCATTGGGTGCCCCTGGTCGAAGAGGGGACTCTCCTGGGAGCGGTAGCGGTGTTCCACGACATTTCAGACCTGAAGGCACTTGAGCGGATACGGAAAGACTTCGTTGCCAATGTGTCCCACGAACTCCGGACACCGGTATCGGTCATCAAGGGGTACGCTGAAACAATGCTCAGTGAAGGCAGCTCGCTGACCCCGGACAAGACCACCCATTTTGCCGCGATCATCCACAATCACGCCGAACGTTTGGCAGACCTCATCAGCGACCTCTTGACCCTGTCCCGCATCGAATCCGGGGCACTGCCCATGGAGCCCCTGCCGACCAGCATCGAGTCGGCTGTCAATCGGGCTGTCCGCCTCCTCGATCAGAAATGGAGCGACAAGGATGTCAGGGTCGTGAGTGACGACACGCTCGGCACGGCGCCGATGGTGCTGGCGGACCAGCAACGGCTTGAACAGGTACTGGTGAACCTGCTGGAAAATGCCATCAAATTCACGCCTGCCGGCGGTGCCATAACCATAGCGGCAACCGACATCGGCACGCATGTCAGGATTTCGGTGAATGACACCGGCTGCGGCATTCCGGGGAAAGACCTGCAGCGGATCTTCGAGCGGTTCTACCGGGTTGACACGGCGAGGAGCCGTGAGCTCGGTGGCACGGGGCTCGGGCTTGCCATCGTCAAGCACATCGTGCAGGCCCATGGGGGATCGGTAGCGGTGGAGAGCACCCCGGGGAAGGGGTCGACATTTTCCTTCACGCTGAGAAAAACGGACGCACCTGCAGGCACGCCATAATCCTCACTCTGCTCGTGCAGTGCGGAACATCAAGAGTTCAGGCAGTCTTATCGAATATGTAACACAGCTGTAACGTTTGCCGGGTACAGTAACACCTGATAGCAGCAACCATTCAGACAGGAGGAAGAAATGCTCAAGAAAGCTTTTGCTCTTTCAGCGGCCATTCTGGTCGCGACGGCGGGCCTGGCATCCGCCCAGGCCCTCAAGGTGGACACGTCTTTGAAGAAGTACCAGGCGGTGGGCGGCGTCTCGGGCAACCTGAACAGCATCGGCTCCGACACGCTGAACAATCTCATGACCATGTGGGCTGAAGGATTCCGCAAGAAGTACCCCAACGTCAACATCCAGATCGAGGGCAAGGGTTCCAGCACCGCACCTCCGGCGCTGACCGCCGGGACCGCCCAGTTCGGGCCCATGTCCCGGGAGATGAAGAGCAGCGAAATCGATGCGTTCCAGAAGAAATTCGGCTACAAGCCGACCAAGGTGGCGGTGGCCATCGACACCATCGCCCTGTTCGTCAACAAGGACAACCCGTTACAGAAGCTGTCGATGGACCAGGTTGACGCGATCTTCTCCAAGAACCGCAAACGCGGTTTCGCAAGCGATATCAAAACGTGGGGGCAGCTGGGGGTAGGCGGTAAGCTCGCCAGCCAGCCCATCAGCCTCTATGGCCGCAACTCCGCTTCAGGCACCTACGGGTTTTTCAAGGAGCACGCCCTTTCCAAGGGTGATTTCAAGGATATCGTCAAGGAGCAGCCGGGCTCGGCCTCCGTTGTCCAGGGGATAACGAAGGACAAAAACGGCATCGGCTACTCCGGCATCGGCTACCGGACTTCCGGCGTCAAGATCCTCGCCCTTTCGGAAAAACAGGGGCAGCAGGCCTATGCGGCAACCTATGAGAACGCTCTCAGCAACAAGTACCCCCTGAGCCGCTTCCTCTACATCTATGTGGCCAAGGCGCCGGGGAAACCCCTGCCCAAGCTCCAGGAGGAGTTCCTGAAATTCGTCCTCTCCAAGGAAGGCCAGGAAATCGTCATCAAGGACGGGTTCCTGCCGCTGACGGCAAAAATAGCCGCCAAGAGCGTTTCCGGACTGAAGTAGCACGTTCAGTGAGGTGCACCTGAAGGGCACGGCCGGGACAGGGGCCGTGCCTTTTCCTGCCTCAACGCAAAGGGAGAGAGTCACTGCATGAGAAAAGAAGGCGTGAAGCAAACATCCTCTATGAACGACAGAATCTTCAGCAGGGCGAAACGCAACGACCGGCTTGCCGCCTGGCTCATCAACATCGGCGGTCTCCTGGTGATCTTCGCCGTCATCTGGATACTGGTCCTGATCATGAAGGTCGCGCTCCCTCTTTTCCTGGAACCCAAGGCCGGCGTCGTTGCATCGTTCACCCTCACCGGAGTCGCACCTGCAGCAGAAATTGTCGGCATTGGTACGGACGACAATCTGCAAACCGGTTTCGTCCTTGACGACTCAGGAACTTTTTCGGTCTTTGACAACCGCTCCGGGAAAGTCATGGAAACCCTTCCGGTCGCCCCCCCCGGCGGCGGGCGCCAGTCTGTGGCCTCTGTTGCCGAAGCACCGGGGCGCCGCTACGACATCCTGTGGAAGGACGGGTCATTCACCGCGCTGAAGGTGGATTTCCCCGGGGCCGAAGACCGGGACGGCGGGGATGCCAACACCCTGCTGATAACGACACTTCTGGAAGAGGTCAGAACCGCGTCGCACCCCCTGCCCCTCCGCTCCCTGGCCCGGATTCCCGAGGGAAAGAATCCCCTGAGAGTCAACCTGCTCGAAGGCAACCGGTTTTCCCTTGCCAAGAAAACGGTTAGCGAAGACCTGGCGGGCAACGAAACCTCCAGGACCGTCCGGAGCGAATTCGGCGGTGACCTGCCCGGCACGGTTTCTTCCGTTGCGCTAGACGGCAAAGGAGAATTCCTCTATGCGGGCACCGACACGGGCCACCTGCTGCGCTGGGATCTCACCGATCCGGAAAGCCCTCAACTGACCGACACGGTTAAAGTGAGCGAAGAGGGCCACCCCGTGACCGCCCTGAACCTGGTCCTGGGCGATGTCTCGGTGGCTGTGGGAGACAGGGCCGGATCCTTTTCCACCTGGTTTCCGGCTTCCGAGACCGGCCTGGGCAGCGGCAAGACATTGACTCGCATCCATCCGCTGGCCAAACATGGCAGCGCAGTCGAAGCCGTCCTCCCTTCCCAGCGGAGCAAGACCCTGTTCTCGCTCGATAAGAGCGGGTCAATCAATGTGGATCACATGACTTCCGAACGGCGCCTGCTCACGTTCTCGACGGGGAAACCCCTGACGCACCATGGGGTCAGCGGAAGGGAAAACGGAGTGATAGCTGTCGACCGGGACAAGCGGGTAACCCTCTGGAGCATTGACAATCCCCATCCGGAGATCAGCCTGAAAACCCTGTTCGGGGCGGTCTGGTACGAGGGGTACGATAAGCCAGCCTTTGTCTGGCAGTCATCGTCCGCCAGTGACGACTTCGAGCCGAAGCTCTCCCTCACCCCGCTGATTTTCGGCACCCTGAAAGGCACCCTGTATGCCATGATCTTCGCCGTGCCCCTGGCCCTGCTGGGAGCGATCTATACCAGCCAGTTCATGAGGCCGCGGCTGAAAAACTACGTCAAGCCGGCAATCGAGATCATGGCGGCCGTGCCGTCGGTGGTCATCGGTTTCCTGGCGGGGCTCTGGCTGGCACCCCTGGTGGACAAGGCGATCGTCCCTTTCTTCGTTGCGGTGGCCGTAATTCCCCTGGTTGTGGTCATGGCAATTTTCCTCTGGCAGAAATTCGGCTCGACGCGGCTTTTCAAGCGCATGGCAAAGGGATACGAGTTCCTTTTCCTCATACCGGCCCTGCTGCTGGGGGTCTATGTCTCCCATGCGCTGGGCGTCATGCTGGAATCTGTGCTGTTTGCCGGCGATTTCAAGCTCTGGCTGTTTGACGTACTCGGCACACGCTTTGATCAGCGGAATTCCATCATCATTGCCTTTGCCCTGGGTCTTGCCGTCATCCCCCTGATTTTCACCATGGCAGAGGATGCCCTCTCCAACGTGCCCAAGAACCTGTCCGCGGCGTCGCTGGCCATCGGCGCCAGCCGCTGGCAGACGGCCTGGCGGGTCGTGCTGCCGTCCGCCCTGCCCGGCATCTTCTCCGCGGTCATGATCGGCTTCGGCCGGGCCATCGGCGAGACCATGATCGTGCTCATGGCCACCGGAAACACGCCCATCATGGACTGGAGCATTTTCAACGGTTTCCGCACCCTTTCGGCGAATATTGCCGTTGAGATACCCGAGGCGCCGGTTTTCGGCACGCTGTACCGGGTGCTGTTCCTGTCGGCGGTGCTGCTGTTCATCTTCACCTTCATCATCAATACCGTCGCCGAGGTGTTGCGGCAGAAATTCCGCAAGAAATACGGGCGATTCTGAAAAGGACGGATAACGTTATGGGCAGTTTCTGGAAACAAGGCGAACCGCAGGTCTGGGGCACGGCAGCGGCGCTCTCCGTTACCTTGCTGATGGTCCTGGTCCTGGTCGGTGTAGTGATGGTCAACGGTCTGGGATTTTTCTGGCCGTCCGACACGGCCCTGGTTGCGTTAACGGACGGCAGCAAGCTGTTGGGGCAGGTCTCAGCCACGGAAAAAGCGACCCATGCCCACGGCAAGCGGCTCCAGTTCAAAGTCGGCAACCGGGATCTGTACGGCCAGGATTTCCGCTGGGTGGAAGAGCGGGATATCCGCACCATATCCTGGCCCCATGATTCCGTGGTGCTGGAACGGAAAGAAAACGGCAATTTCCACGGTTTCCTGAAATCCGTCTCCCTTGAAGGACTGGCAGCGCCTGCAGCCGCCAGCCCTTGGGAGACGTTGCGGGGCGCTCTCAAGGAAGTTTCCGGACTGAGAAATACACTTGCGGAGACGGGGCAGGTGATGGCGGACATGAGCTCCGAAACGGAGCAGCTCCGCCTGAAGATCCTGAAGCTGTCCCATTCCGGCGCCACGGCGAATCGCGGGGAGATCAGCAGGCTCACCAGCAGGCGCGAAAAACTTCTCGCCCAGTTTGACGTCCTCCTCGAGCGCTTCAACGAGAGCAGTGAGGCGCTGGAAAAACCAGCGGCTGTCTTCACGGATGCCGCGGGAGAAGAGAAGGATATCCCGCTGAACGCGATCGTCCGGGCGTACCGTCCCAACACCATGGGAGTGTTCGCCAAGGCTTCGTTCTACGCCGGCAAGGTCAGGGAGCTCCTCCTGGACGAGCCGCGCGAGTCGAACACCGAGGGGGGGCTCTTCCCGGCAATCTTCGGCACGGTCATGATGGTGCTGCTGATGAGTGTCTTTTCCCTCCCGTTTGGCGTGGTTGCCGCCGTTTACCTTCGGGAGTACGCCCGTGAAGGCCTGATAGTCCGCATTGTGCGTATCGCCGTCAACAACCTGGCAGGTGTCCCTTCCATCGTCTACGGAGTGTTTGGCCTGGGCTTTTTCGTCTACGGCATCGGCGGCGGCATCGACCGGCTGTTCTACCCGGAGCGGCTGCCCACGCCCACCTTCGGCACGGGCGGCATCCTCTGGGCCAGCCTCACCCTGGCAATCCTCACGGTACCAGTGGTGATCGTTTCCACCGAAGAGGGCCTGGCGTCGGTGCCCAAGGGCTTGCGGGAAGGGTCCCTCTCCCTGGGGGCGACCAAGTTCCAGACCCTGAAAAATGTCGTGCTGCCCATGGCCACGCCCGGCATCATGACCGGACTCATCCTGGCCATGGCACGGGCGGCGGGCGAGGTTGCGCCGCTGATGCTGGTGGGGGTGGTGAAACTTGCGCCGACCCTTCCCCTTGACGGCACGTTTCCCTTCTTTCACGTGGACCGCAAATTCATGCACCTGGGCTTCCACATTTATGACGTGGGTTTCCAGTCGCCGAATGTCGAGGCTGCCAAACCGATGGTGTTCGTCACGACATTGCTGCTTCTGGCCATCGTCATCGCTGCATCCAGCCTGGCGATCCATATGCGGAACAAGATGAAGAAGCGCTATGCAACCAAGGCATTCTGAATTGAATAACGGGAGCAATCTGAACTTAATATGGAGAACACTATGGATCTGGATATAACTAATCCCCTGTCTGACCCCGTCCTGGAGATTGCCGGCCTGAACCTCTATTACGGAGCGTCCCCCGCGCTGAGAGACATTGCGCTGTCCATTCCAAGGAAACAGGTTACGGCATTCATCGGGCCGTCGGGATGCGGCAAGTCCACGCTGCTGCGCTGCTTCAACAGGATGAACGACCTGTTGGACAATGTCCGCATCGAAGGGAGCATCAAGCTGGATGGCGATGAGATAACCTCGCCTGCGCTGGATGTCATCAGCCTCCGGCGACGGGTGGGCATGGTGTTCCAGCAGTCGAACCCGTTTCCCAAGTCCATCTATGAAAACATAGTCTATGGCCTGCGGATTGCAGGGGTCAACGACAAGAAGACACTTGATGAGACTGTGGAAAGAAGCCTGAAAGGTGCGGCCATCTGGGACGAGGTCAAGGACCGCCTGCAGGATTCGGCGCTGGGGCTTTCCGGCGGACAGGCCCAGCGCATCTGCATCGCGCGCGCCATCGCGGTCAATCCGGAGATCATCCTCATGGACGAGCCCTGCTCTGCCCTCGACCCCATTGCGACCGCCAAGATCGAGGAGCTCATCAACGAGCTGAAGGATCTCTACACCGTGGTCATCGTCACCCACAACATGCAACAGGCCGCCCGTGTCTCCGATTACACCGCGTTCCTGTATCTGGGAGAACTGGTGGAATACGGCGAAACGAAGAAGATCTTCACCAACCCGGACAACCGGCACACGGAAGACTACATAACCGGAAGATTCGGCTAGAAAAATCCCCCCTGAACCCCTTTCGAAAAGTGGGGGGCAAAAATGTACCTTCCTCCTTTCAAAAAAGGGGGATCGAGGGGGATTTGACCGGCATAATTGAAAATATCCTGCGAGGGCAAAATATGGAAAGAGAACACATCATCAAGCAGTATGACGCGGAACTGAACGAGATACGGACACTGCTCCTGGAGATGGGGGGCAAGGTCGAGGCCATGATCTCGAACTCGATCAAATCTCTGGTGGATAGAGATTCGCAGCTGGCGGAGCGCACCATCCTGTCCGATCACGAGATAAACCACCTGGAAGTGGTGATCGACGAGAAGTGCCTGGAAGTGTTGGCCCGCCGGCAGCCCGCGGCCCGCGACCTCCGTTTCATAACCCTTGCCCTGAAAATCGTGACCGACCTGGAAAGGATCGGCGACCAGTGCGGCAGCATATGCAGCCGGGTCAAGGAACTGAATGAAGAGCCACCGCTCAAACCCTATATCGATCTTCCGCGGCTGGCGGAATTCACCTCCCGCATGGTGCAGGAATCGCTGGATGCCTTTGTCCGCGGCGATGAACAGCTTGCCATCAGGGTGTGCGAAAACGACCAGTTCGTCGACGACCTGAACGTCCAGATCCAGCGGGAACTGCTGACCTTCATGATGGAGGATCCTTCATCAATCAGCCGTGCGCTCAGGCTGAACTATATCTCCAAGTATCTGGAACGTATTGCCGATCATGCCACCAATGTGGCGGAAATGGTCATTTTCATGGTCAAAGGCAAAGACATACGGCACACGACCTTTTCCTGATTTTCACGCACGACAAGTTTTCTGCAGGAAAAAACTGCGATGTTCCTCCTCTCCACCGACAGTTTTCCCCAATGCAACATGGGCGTAACCCACTTCTGGGAAAATACCGGGAAACCACTGCACGAGAGGAGTGAACGTTACCAGGTTTTCAAGGAAAGAGGCAGCGGCTCCACTCCTACCGGAACCCGCCGGTAGAAGCGGGTTTTTAACGCATCGCAAAGAAATTGGCCAAAGAGAAGGAGTTCTCCGCAAGGAAAGGAACACACCATGAAAAAATTCCGGTTGTTTCCCCGTCTCGTAGCGCTTATCTCAACCCTGACCATACTGTCTTGTGGACTGTCTGTCTCTGCCCTGGCTGCCTCCAAATCCATTATCCTTGCCACTACTACCAGCATCCCGGACTCGGGGCTTCTGGATGTGCTCATTCCGCTTTTTGAAAAGGAGACTGGCTATATCGTCAGGACAATCAATGTGGGCTCGGGGCAGGCCATGGTCCTGGGTCAGAGGGGCGAAGTCGACGCATTGCTGGTGCATTCCCCGGTTGCGCAGAAAAAGTTCATGGCAGAAGGGTCCGGCAGTTCCAGCCGGTTGGTGATGCACAACGATTTCATTCTGGTTGGCCCAACAGTAGATCCGGCAAGAGTAGGCGGGTCCAAAACCATTGCCGAGGCGTTCAGGAAAATTGCTGCCGCCAAGGCTCTCTTCCTCTCGCGACACGATAACTCCGGCACGCACGCCAAGGAAAATGAGCTCTGGAAAGCTGCCGGTGTCAACCCCGGTAACCGGAAGTGGTACATGAAGACCGGTCTCGGCATGGGCCAGACCCTTTTCGTTGCGGATGAAAAAAAAGGGTACACCCTCACCGATCGCGGCACGTATCTGGCGTTGGAAAAAAAGCTCGCGCTTGTCACTTTGCTGGAAGGTGACCCCAAACTGCTGAACGTTTACCATGTCATCGAGGTGAATGCCGCCAGGTGGCCCAAGGTGAATGCGGCCGGAGCCAGGGCTTTTGCCGATTTCATGGTTTCTCCGGCAACACAGAAACGTATTGGTTCCTACGGCGTGGAGAAGTTCGGCGCGCCGCTTTTCATCCCGGATGCCGGGAAAAAGCCGGAGGATTTGGGGACTTGACGTTTCCATCCGGAAAGGTCGTTTTTGATTCGGCCTCCGGTATCATCCTGAAGGGCAACCCTTGCTGTCTAATCCGGTGAGTCTGGATTGTCCGTCCAGACCGTTAACCCTGGCGGTCGGGACACGAGATCCGACCCTAAGCCTCCCGAGCCTCTCCCCAAGCCGTGCCGTGAGCACCGAAAGTTATCCATTGTTTTTTCCTGGCGGTCCGCGGTAAGATTTTCCCATCATGAATTATCTGATGCATCTTTTTCTGTCGGGAAGCGAGCCTGAGGTCCTGGTCGAGGGAGGCGCTGAACTGGTGGAAAAGGGCGAGTCTCTCCTGTCCGATTTCCGGCGCTTCCAAGATAACGGGGGATCGGGCCTCCACAATTGACATTCTGGAATGTGCAGGTCCGACCCTGCCTCTCTACCTGGCCGGTAATGCGCTCCAGAATTAAGGAGCCTATGGATTGTGCGTGTTTTCCAAAAACATTTTACCCACAAATTCGTTTGATAACTTTCTGCAAAAGAGTACTGACCTGGCAACACCGCATCAGTGTCGTTAACCCAGGCGGTTGGGACCTGGATTGATAGGACTTGTCTGAATGAAAATCCTCCACACATCAGACTGGCACATCGGCCGCGCATTGTACGGACGCAAGCGCTACGAGGAATTCGAGCGCTTCCTCGACTGGCTGCTCGACTGTATTAAAGACCGTGGAATTGAAGCCCTGCTTGTTGCCGGTGATGTCTTCGACAACGGCACACCCAGCAATCGGGCGCTGGAGCTCTATTACCGCTTTCTATGCCGTTGCGCCGGTGCGGGTTGCAGATACGTTGTCGTCACGGCGGGCAACCACGATTCCCCTTCGCTTCTCAATGCGCCCCGCGAGGTGCTGCGGTATCTCAACGTACATCTCGTCGGCTGCATGGCTGAGTCAGCGGAAGACGAGCTGGTGATATTGCACGGTGCCGATGGCAAGCCAGCGCTGATTGTCTGCGCGGTACCCTATCTGCGAGATCGGGATATCCGGCGGGCTGAAGCAGGTGAAACCTTCGAGGACAAGGGGCGTAAGCTCGTAGAGGGTATCCGGGACCATTATCAGAAGGTGGGAGACGCGGCCGCGGCCCGGCGAGACGCCCTGCGAGAGAAAATCCCCATTGTTGCCATGGGTCACCTCTTCACGGCCGGCGGCCAGACCATTGACGGTGACGGAGTCAGGGAGCTGTACGTCGGGAGTCTCGGTCATGTCGGGAGTGAAGTATTCCCGGAATGCTTCGACTACCTCGCCCTTGGCCACCTGCACACGGCCCAGAAGGTTGCCGGTTCAGACTATCGCCGCTATTCCGGGTCACCCATTCCCATGAGCTTCGGTGAGGCCGGGCTTCGCAAGGTCGTCGTTGCCGTGAACCTGGGTGAGACAGACGCCTCAATTGAGGAGATAGCCGTTCCCTGCTTTCAGTCGCTTGCTACGGTGCGAGGTGGCTGGAGCCGGATAGATGAGCGGATCAGCGAAATGAAAAAGGAAGCCGCTTCGGCATGGCTGGAGGTCGTTTACGAAGGTGACGATGTTTTGGGTGACTTGCAGGAGAGGTTACGGGAGTTGATCGACGGGACCCCCCTGGAGATTCTTCGGACCAAGAACATGCGCTTGGTCGAGCGGACGTTGAGCCGCATGGATACGGAGGAGACCCTGGATGACCTGGACGAAAACGAGGTGTTCACCCGCTGCCTTGCGGCCCATGAGGTGCCGCAGGATCAGCAGAGCGAATTGATCTCGGCTTTTCGTGAGGCGGTGGCGGCCTTGCATGAGGATGATGCGCGGGGGGAATCATGAGAATTCTGCGGCTTCGTTTCAGGAATCTGAATTCCCTGGTAGGCGATTGGGACATCGATTTCACCCACCCGGCATTCGTCTCCAGCGGTATCTTCGCCATTACCGGGCCGACCGGCGCGGGGAAGACCACGGTTCTCGACGGCATCTGTCTTTCCCTCTATGGCCAGACCCCGCGGCTTTCCAGGATCAACCAGAACGGCAACGAAATCATGTCCCGGCAGACGGGCGAGTGTTTTGCCGAGATTGAATTCGAAACGGCACAAGGGCGGTATCGTTGCCATTGGAGCCAGCATCGTGCCCGCAAACGGGCTGACGGAAAATTGCAGGCGCCCCGCCATGAAATCGCCGATGCTGAACGCGGACACATCATCGAGTCGAAACTGACGGCCGTGGTCGGCAAGGTCGAAGAAGTCACCGGGATGGACTTCGAGCGCTTTACCCGCTCAATGCTGCTGGCACAGGGTGGATTTGCCGTATTCCTCCAGGCGACCCCCGACAAGCGCGCTCCGATCCTGGAACAGATCACCGGCACCGAAATCTACAGCCGGATTTCCATGAAGGTCCACGAGCGCACCACTGAAGAGCGGAAAAAGCTCGAGACGATGCGCGACGAACTTGGCAAGATGCAGCTGCTATCCCCGGAGGAAGAGGCGGGGCTGCGTGACGAACTGGCGGAAAAGGAGCGCGAAGAGAAAGAGCTGACGGTAGTTGCACGCGGTATCTCAGAGCGGAAAGCCTGGGCGGAGCGGATTGCGGCCCTCGACGCTGAACTCGCGCAGATAGAGAAGGCTTGGCAATCTTTCGTGGAAAAAAAGGCAGCGGCCGCTCCCGAATTCGAACAATTGACGAAGGGAAACCGGGCACTCTCTCTCGACGGTGACTATGTGAATGTTGATGGGGTTCGGAAGCAGCAGGAAATGGAGCAGGCCGAACTGGTAACGGCTCGCCAACGCCTCCCCAAGGTGCTGGAAGCACGCCAAATTGCCGCTGACGTGCTGGAAAAAGCAGCGACGGATCTTCAAAACCGCCGAACCGAGCTGGAACGGGGGGCAGAGCTGATCCGCAAAACCCGCGAGCTTGATGTCAAGCTCAGTGAAATAATCTCTCAGATTCAGGGTCTTAACAGCGAGATCGAGAAAATCAAGAAGCAGGGTGATGATCACCGTACAAATATAGCGCTATGCAATAATGAGATAGATGGGGCCGACACAGCGCTCAAGTACGTCGAAGCCTTTCAGGAGGAACATCGGGCGGATGCCGGGCTGGCAGAGACGTTGGCCGGCATAGGGCAGCAGGTGAAAGCGCTCAAGGCGCTCGGGGAACAGAGCGCTGATCGCCGCAAGCAGGTGGAGCGGCAAATTGAGGTGTGCACGTGCGCTGAAGAGGCTCAGCAGCGAGCGGAGACTGCCTGGCAGGAAGCAGTGCTGGCGGCTGCAACGGCAGAAGAACGGCTCAGGTCGGTGCGTGCCGAATGCGAAGCCCTGTTGCAGGGACAAGAACTCCGGGCGTGGCGATCCCGGGCCGAAGCGCTGGTGGGCCGGGAGAACCGGCTGAAGACTCTTCACGAAGCGGCTGTACGGATCGAGGAAACCGGCAACACGATCGAATTGCTGAACCAGGGGCGGAAAGCCGCTGAAAACAGACGGCAGGAGCTTTTCCGCCAGGAAGAGGCGTTAACTGGGGAATCCGTTCTCCGTGAGGATATGGTCCGTCAGTTACAGGATAACGTTGTGCTGCTCAACCGTGTGCGCGACCTGGAAGCGGAGCGGTCGCAGCTGGTCGATGGCGCGCCTTGCCCTCTGTGCGGCGCCACAGAGCATCCCTATGCTACGGGTAACGTGCCATGCCCTGATGAGGCGCAAAAGGAGTTGGAGCTTGCCCGCGAGGCGGCAAAGGAAACGGACGGGCGGCGCTCCAGCGTCAAGGCCGAACTGGCCGGCGTCGTGAAAGACCTGGAGCAGGCGCAACGCGAACTGCACGAGTTTCAGGGACAGTTGGAGCGCGACAAATCCTCCTGTGCCGCTGCCAGTGCCGAGTTGGGACTGAGCGCTGATACCGGGTCGCGGTCCACCGACATTCTGGCCTGCATGACGTCGTGCGGGGATTCCCTGGCTGAGTGCCGCTGCATTATCGGTGCGGTGGAACAGAAGGAAGAGGATGTGCGGCGGGCAAAGGAGGAATGCGACAAGAGCAGGGAAGAGGTGGCCGCACTGGATAAGGCTCGCCAGGCCGCTGCTCTCGGGTTTGAAAGTGCCGTAAGCGAACGCAGCCGTCTTGAGCGGGAGGATGCGGCGCTGCGAGACGATCTCGACCGGGCGCTGGCCGAAACGGAACGCGCTGTGGAGCCGTATGGATGCGAGGGAATTTCTCTGCAAAACGCTGAAGACATCTTCGCTGCGCTGACCAAACGTCGAAGTGCCTACGGCGAACGGTTGCAGGAAAAGGAGCGGCTTGTAAAGAAAATTTCCGATCTCGACAGCGAACTGAAGAAACAACAGGCTCTGTTGGCTGAGTTGGAAAGGAATCTCACCGAAAGGGAAGGGCTTTTTCGGGGCAGGGACACGCAGAGGACCGAAATGGCCACCTTGCGGCGGGAACTTTTCGGAGATCGCAGTACGGACAGCGAGGAAAAGCGCCTGAATGATGCGCTGAAGGAGGCCGGTGAACGACGTGATGTGGCATGGCAGGGACAGAATCGCCTCCAGACGGAGCTTGCCGGGCTGGAAGAGGATATCCGGAAAAAGTCCGCTTCCATAGCTGCGCGCACGGCGAGACTTGACGAACTGGAACCGGTTTTGCGGCAGCGGATGACTGAAGCCGGCTTCGTGGATGAAGCCGCATTCTTGCAGGCCCGCCTGCAAAAGGAACGTCTCGACGAACTTTCCCGCATGGTTGATGCGCTGCAACGGGAAGAAACGGAAATTCAGACCCGTCGGCAGGACCGGACGGCTGCGTTGCGGCACGAGCGGGAGAAACGATTGACCGATAAGTCCCTTGAACAGCTTGGAGAGGAGAACAGCGCCGTTTCACTGCAGTTGAGCGAGCTGCAGAAGACGCTGGGAGCGATCGACCAGAAGCTTCAGCAGCACATCGGTCAGCAGCAGCTCCAGCAGGCCCGGATACAGGCCGTTGCGCTGCACAAAAAGGAATGCGCACGGTGGGAGAATCTGCACGATCTGATCGGTTCCGGCGACGGCAAAAGATTCCGCAACTTCGCCCAGGGGCTCACCTTTGAGCTGATGGTCGCCCATGCCAACCGCCAACTGCAGAAGATGAGTGACCGGTATATCCTGGTAAGGGATCTTGCGGAACCGCTGGAACTGAACGTTATCGACAACTACCAGGCCGGAGAGATACGATCTACGAAGAATCTTTCCGGCGGTGAAAGTTTCATAGTCAGCCTGGCCCTGGCGCTCGGTCTCTCCCATATGGCAAGCCGCAACGTGCGGGTCGACTCGTTGTTTCTCGACGAAGGATTCGGCACGCTTGACGAAGATGCTCTTGAGACCGCCCTTGAAACGCTCTCAGGGCTCCAGCAGGATGGAAAGCTGATCGGTATCATTTCGCACGTACCGGCTCTCAAAGAGCGCATCGGCGCCCAGATCCAGGTGGAGGCCGGCAACGCCGGGCGCAGTACCCTCAGCGGTCCGGGATGCAGGCGGGTTGTGTAAATTGAATGTCATGCTTTATACCGAAAATAGCCCATGTTAAATATTATCTTCTCACTCCCACATGTATGAAGACCAACGGAACGTACTGGAGATCCATCTATCCACTCTAAAAAACGTCGTTACTCAAAAAGAGGTTACACGAAAAACAAAAGGCCTTCCGGTCGGTGACGGAAGGCCTTGATTTTACATGCAGGGACGAGTTCCAACCGTTCTTTTAACTTGCTGATATTTAATGGTAATAATCGGTTATGTTTTGCTTAAGGCCCCTAAAAAGGCCCCCATTACCGTTTCAGTCCCAATCGCTCCCAAAGAAATGTAACGTCAAACGGCTCTCCCCCGGTCTGATTGATTCTGCGCGCCTCAAGCTGATCGATGGATTTGAGCAGTTCAATCACTGCCGGACGCAACCGTTTGTCTTTCACCGCCTCAAGGGGGGATTTGCCTCCCAGAGCGGGCAGAGGAATTCCCGGCCAGGTCTCGTAGTGTTTGGCAAGGTATTGGTGGATGAGCTGGCGTTGCATATCCTGTGGAATATCGGACTCGGGCAGGGGCTTTGCGACTTCCCTCGCTTTTTCCGAACGGGGATCGACGACCTCGCGGATTTTGTATGCTATGACACCGCCGGCAATATCTTCCAGCCACGCTCTCGCCTCGTCGGCCAACCCGGGTGTCCTGCAGAAGACCTCCAGGGTATCCGGTCCCTTCGGCGTCAATGATGCGCGGGAACGACACCTGCCATCCTCCAGTTCGACAAACCGGTTCCAGCCTTCGTCACGGTCCCCGTCAACATCATCCTGCGCCTCAAGAATCCTCTCCATTTCCTCCCAGTTGGTCACCCGGTAATGATCGGTGGTCAGGGCGATTTTATCGCCGGTTGCGGCGTCCACCAGCTCGGGAAACGGTTTTGTCTCCAGTATGGAATCAAGCCAGTAGTCAATGATGGTGCTTGTCTTTATGTAGCGCTCCAGTTCGGGATCACCCTCTTCATGCTCGATTTCGCTTTCTATTTCTTCGAGACAGTCAAGTGCCGTGTCCCTCTCCATGGGATACACGGCGCCGCTCATGACGAGGCTGTCATCCTGCCACACCAGACGGGCGCCAAAGGTATCCCACGACGCCAGAAAACCGGTGGCGGCCTTTTCCCTGACCTGAACGGGCGGCTGGTCGGGATGAAGCATATCGGCCAGAATCAACTCCTTATCCTTGATGACCTCTCTCACCTCATACAGCGACAATGGGCGCTTTGCCAGTTCCTGAAGCCACTCCCGGCCATGGGCGGACAGAAGCGGCCCGCCTTTCCCGAGAATCAGCTCGTGTGCCTTGACGTCTTTTCCGTTAATGTCCAGCTCCGCATCGGCCAGCAGCCATTCGCCGATATTTGCTGAAATGGCCTGCTCCAGACGCGGCGACAGTGCGTCCATGGCATCCCTTCTTTCATCATCTGGATCATCCATGAAATCATAATGCACGGCAGCGCCGACTTCTTCGGGATAACGTTCTTCAAGCCAGGCAAGGGCCGCC
This sequence comes from Geobacter sp. UBA5735, assembly GCA_002419385.1. Classification (GTDB taxonomy): domain Bacteria; phylum Desulfobacterota; class Desulfuromonadia; order Geobacterales; family Geobacteraceae; genus RPRC01. The sequence goes on along the minus strand of DIFZ01000012.1, from coordinate 3,199 downwards.
TGCACCGCCCGCTCCTCTTCCCGGCGGCGCGCTTCGAAAAGTCCATCTTTAGCCAGGCAACACTTCTTGTATTTCTGCCCGCTGCCGCAGGGGCAGGGGTCGTTACGGCCGATCTTGTTCATAGGGATTTTCCTGTTCTACCAGTAGTGATTCAGATTTAAGGCATCATCTGCACTATCCACTATTTCCACAAAAATGAAAAAGTGCGGAGTTAGTGGACAATCTCCTTGCGTTCAATATGACCCCGCTTTGTCTATGCTTGTAATGAAAACGATTAATTGCACAAGAATTGCCTACGGGGCAATTGCCGGGTCAATTCTCGCGGAATTGCCCCAGAAATTGCCCACTATGTCAATTCCAGATTAATCCTTCACCCGTAAATGCCAGAGAGCCCTAATCCTTTTTCCCGGGGACAAAGGGGTCAGTTCCTACCGGTAGGCGGTCTTGGAGCTACGCGATATAAATCTTGAATTATCGGCTCCATTCAGGTATCTTGTTATAAACAAACTTGGGGCCATGGCGGTGTGAACAGCTACTGTTCGCTAACCGGCGTGCGTACCGGCAGCAATTAAAAGGGTTCCAGTGAGGTGAGCAGTTACTGCTTGCTGCAGCTGGAGCTCTTTTGTTTTATGGGTGGTATTTTAGCCAGTCATAAAGCCTGATGGCCCGTTTGAGGTCGGTTTTGAAAGCTTGACCTCCCGTTGAAAGAGCGGAAGGGTTGGCTTTCAGTATACGCACAAGGAAAGAGTGCAGTTCGTCAACGTTGATGTTTTCTTCCTTGAGATGGGGTAGTACCTGTAGGCACTTTCCGTCCGACAATTTGTCGCAGAGGGAGGAAATCGTCTCTTGTCGGCAATAGTGTCGCTCCCGATTTCTTTTGATCGTACTGGAAAGCAGGTCATCGAAACAGCTCTTGTCCTGAGTCGCCATCTGGACACGCTCCGGCAGGTCTCCAGAATATTGAGAAAGATACTTGTACATCGGCAAGCTGTTACTGTTGTGCGACAACAGCGTTGGCAACGCTTTCCAGATTATGCTTTCAGCATCAAACTCCCGGTTGTCAAGAACCACGTCAGTGTATAACTCATCCGCGGCAATACCCGCATATCCCTTCTGACCGAAATCGGCGAGCACCCCGACCCCGATCACGACCTCGACATCTTCCAGCTTTTCATCTTCCAGGTTTACTGTCCTGATCTTGCCTGTCGGCTTGTTCGTCAATACCAGCTCGTAAATGTCCTGTTTTAACCGCCGCAGCATCGGCGCATTGTATTTTGCCTGGTTTTCCAGCAATGCCTGATACAACGGTTCGTAGCTCATCAGGCGGATACGCGTCATGTCGATTGATTTACCACCTTCAAACGACTTGCTGTATGTAGAGACTTCCTCTGTCTCACCATCTTTCGCCCGGACGACAAACATCAACCGTTCTTTGATCTTGTTGAGATTTTCGGTAGAGAGGCATTTGACAATCGATTTCAGGATGTTTTCGATGTTGGTGTCGGTGATGGAATAGCCGATGAATATGATGGGATGTTCGAGAAAAATTGTCAGGATCTTTGCCGCCAGATAGGCGTTCTTTTCCGAGAAGTCAGCATAATCAGCTTCATCGATAACGAGGGATTCCGGTTTCGTGCAGCAACCGTGAATCTTGTAAATTTCGGAAATGCCGTGCAGGGTTGAAAACAGCAGTTCTTCCTGACCAATGTATTTCGTATAGCTGGTAAAGAGGTCCTCGATAAAACTGTCGTAATTGGTTGTCAGCACCCCAGCGATGCTGCGCATTTCAAGCTGCTTGAATAACTCGATTTCAGCAGCATACTCGGCATTATGCTTCCGGCTCTTGTCGCGCATATACCGGGCAATTTCAATTTTGAACGGGGAGACAGAGCGGCTCATCTCATCCGTTGACTGTTCCCGGTTTTCTTTAAACTGATCATCCTTGAACCAACGCAGGTTGAAGTCGCGCTCGATCAGTTCCGCCACTTTTGGCAGCAGCCCATCCTTGCACTCAAGCCCTTTCGCCTGCTGCACATACATTTCATAGGCATAGTCATTATCAGTTGCTAGTAGGGCAAATTTACGGAGCAGTCCCTCCCAGTTTTCCAGGCCGAGGTAGCGGATCGACATGCCGGAACCGATAAACAGCATCGGCAGATGATCGGTTCTTTTCAGGCGCTTCAGAATCGCGTGCTTCATCGTAACTCCTATTGAGAAATACGCCTTTGAGGACGCTGTCGGCTTGGATCAGTTCACCTTCACCTGGCCGTTCATGAGCATGGGGAGGAGCCAGTCGCGCAGGGAGGAAAGGGCATTATTTGCCAATTGGTTGTTTGTTATCGCGTTAAGAATAGGGTTAATCTTATTTTCGAGTTTCTCAGTTAAATCTATTGGAGGCAAAACAATTCTGCTTTGCTTTAGGTGGTCCTGAGTGATATGCCCCATCGTTGTCCTTCTATTGTCTGCCATCATTTTAAAATGTTGAAGGTAGTTCATCAGTTGATAGAAATAAAACGACTTTGGATACTTTTTCGATGTTACTTTGAAGATATGCTGATTCAATGCCCCTTTTCCGCCTGACCAAATTTGTACTTCCAAAGAAGCTGACCATGAAAAGAGTACATCTCCGTTTTCAATAATTGCTTTTTTCGGGATATCGGGTCTGACCACTTCCGATTCACTGGTGAATCCATCACGCATTTCTTTGATTTTAATGACGCGTAAAATATCATTCCCTACTGGTCTAAATTTTTGACATGGCAAGCCATTTACATAGTCTGCAATGTCAATTAATGAGCCGACCTTCCACCCCTCAGGAATCTCCCGCTTTAACTCCTTGTTCCAGACCATCTTTCCGCCGCTGGATTTGTAGGGCTTGCCGTTCATGTCGAATTTGCCCTGAGCGAAGTCGAAGGGGAAATCAAATTGCACAAACCAGAAGTCGTACAACATTTTTGCCATGGCTTCCAGTTCGGCATTTATGCGATTGTTGAGGTCGATTTTTGCGTCGAGGGAGGAGAGAACGGCGGCGATTTTTTTTTGTTCTACCAGTTTTTCAGGTAAGCGTATTTTAAAATTCTTAATATCATCTGAATTAAGGTTCTTTCTAACCCCTGATGATAATTTTCTCAATTGTTCATATTGTGTCTTCAGAAAATAGTAAACGTATTCGTGGTCAGTATCTTCCGGTTAGGTTTTT
>DIFZ01000060.1 GCA_002419385.1 Geobacter sp. UBA5735 | reverse complement strand
TCTCTTTCTTCACTATGGTGTGCATCATAACCTCGTCAATAATTGTTTTGACCCGTCAGTCGAACAGCAGCATCTCCAGCCGCTCCCAGAGTTGATCTTTTCCGTCTCTGGTGAGTGCTGAGAAATAGACGAACTCTTCCGCAGGCAACTCAAGGGTGCGGGCGATGGCGGCCGACTGGCGGGTCCGTTCATTCTTCGACACCTTGTCGCACTTGTTGATCACCACCAGGGTCGGGACGTCATAGGTCCTCAGCCACTGGAGCATGAGCCGGTCTTCCTGGCTCGGTATCCGACGCACATCCAGGATGAGGACAACCCCACGCAGGTTTGCCCGGCGGCCGAGATAGGACTCGATCATGGGGCCCCATTCCCGCCGCACCGCCAGCGGGACGCTGGCGAAGCCGTAGCCGGGGAGGTCCGCCAGCACGAACTGGCCGTTTACCGAGAAGAAGTTGATGAGGCGCGTCCTTCCGGGTGTCCTGCTGGTGCGCACCAGGCTCTTTCTGTTCACCAGGGTGTTGATGAGCGAGGATTTGCCCACATTGGAACGACCGGCGAACGCCACTTCCGGCAGGTCGCTCACGGGATACTGGTCGGGAGTGACGGCGCTTTTTATGAATTCCGTATTTTTTACGTCCAATCAGTACCACCGCACGAATTTTTTTCGTTATTATAAACAGCACGCACCCGACAATCAATCAGTTTCCGTCCGGAAACTAGTATAAACCTTCTTTTGGACGGTAGCTCTTACTCCATGGAGGGTACCACAAATTTCGTGACTAAGTCCTCAAAATGCTGTAGTAATATAGGAAAATACAATGTTGAGGGAGCGTAGATGTCCGGAAAATATCGCAGCAATTTCTTGAAAAACGTGACGGTCCGTCTTGACTTCACCAAGAACCTGTACCAGGTTTCATCGGGCCTGCCCTCGTCCCTGCAGGCAAAGGCCCAGGAGCTGCTGCCCCACATGCAGCGCAAGGGCGCTCTTGCCGAGGAAATGATGGTGAAGTGTGCCGGCGAAGTGCAGCGGAGACACGTGAAAGAGAATCACTGGTTTTTCACCGGGGGAAGAGGGGACAAGACGTTGTGCATCGCCCCCAATTTCATGTGGCTGGACTGCAAGAGCTATTCGGATTATCAGGACCTTTGGGATACGGTCGTTCCTTTGATGGATGCGCTGTTCGATGCTTTTCCCGATGTGCCAGATCTGGCGGTCAACCGCTTCGGGCTCAGGTATTTCAACAGCATCGAACTGACCGATTCCTCACCGACCGATTGGACCGAGTACCTTGATCCCGGCTTGATCCCGATCTTTTCGGTGGCAGACGACAAGGCCGCAATTGCCAGGGCTTTTCACAACCTGGAACTGAATTACGGCGACATGTACCTGACCTTTCTCTACGGTATGTACAATTTCGACTATCCCGCTCCGATCCGCCAGAAGACCTTTACGCTCGATTTTGACGGCTATATCGCAAAGATTCAGCAGCGGGGGGAGCTGCCGGCATCGCTGGATGCACTCCATGAGAAGATTGCCGGCTATTTTGAGAGAAGCATCACCGACAGGCTCAGGGATGTGATGGGCCGCTGAGTTCCATGAACCGCGGTGTGCTCCGCATGCAGAAGCACCCCGCGGTTCTGCCCTGCCGCTTATTTCACTCCCAGCAGATCGAAGTATTCTTTTCTGGTTTTTGCAAAATCTTTTTTCAGGTCGACCGCTGCCAGTTCCACCGCCTTTTCCTGGTAGACATCCGGTATGTTGTAAAGAATCACGGTGTGGAGGGCTGTTACCAGGTGCCGGATGATGAGCGGCCAGTCGTGCATGCCGACGCCGTGCTTCATCATTGCGGCGACTATGTCGTTCACCATGTCCCGTGACAGCGAAGGCTCTTCGGTGTGTCCCCGAGTGGCGATGATTTCCGTCAGATAGAGCGTAAAGCTGGGGTCAACCTGCTGCGGACCGTTCTGCTCCCCTTTCAGTGCGCTGAGGATCTCCCAAGCCTTGTCAGATGCTTCCTTTTGCGTGATTTTTTCTCCCATTGCCGTCTCCCCTTTACGTTTGCAGTGTCGATGAACATTTCGTGACCGCCATCTCTCCAACAGCCTGCTGACGGAGGAGAGTAGCCAATGACAAGGTGCAAGTCAATCCCTTGATTGAACTGCCGGATAGAGCACGGCGGTGTTGCTGTGTTCGGGAGCAGGCACTTGTGGCGTCCCCTACAGGCTCCTTTCTGCAGCTTCGGCAAACAGCTTCAGCTTCTGCATCATCTGTGCGAATTTCGTCGGCTTCAGGGATTGGGGGCCGTCGGATGACGCGTGTTCCGGATCGGAATGGACTTCGATCATGAGTCCGTCGGCACCGGCGGCAACCGCTGCGAAGGCCATGGCGGCAACGTAATGGTAGTTGCCCGTGCCGTGAGACGGGTCTGCGATCACCGGGAGATGGGTCTTTCCCTTGAGAACGGGGATGGCCGACAGGTCAAGGGTATTGCGGGTAGCTGTTTCGAAAGTCCGGATGCCGCGTTCGCAGAGAACGACTGCCTGGTTGCCTTCGCTCATGATGTACTCGGCGCTCATGAGGAATTCCTGGATGGTCATGGACATGCCGCGCTTCAGCAGCACCGGCTTGCGGATCTGGCCCACCTTTTTCAGCAGGGCGAAGTTCTGGGCGTTTCGTGCACCGATCTGCAGCATGTCCGCATAGTCGGCTACCAAATCCACGGTCTCGGGGTTGACCACTTCCGTGACGAACGGCAGGCCGCTGACCTCCCGGGCCTTGGCCAGGAGCTGGAGGCCCTCTTCTTCCAGCCCCTGGAAAGAGTAGGGGGAGGTCCGCGGCTTGTAGGCTCCGCCCCGCAGCATGTGCGCCCCGGCGTTGCGCACCGCAACGGCAGTCTCGATGATCTGTTCTTCCCCCTCTACGGAACAGGGGCCTGCCATTATGATGATTTCTTTGCCGCCTATTGCCACGGTGTCGCTGACCTGGATGGTGCTGACTTCCCGTTTCACTTCCTTGGAAGCCAGTTTGTAGGGCTGGAGGATGGGCACCACGCTCTCGACCCCGTGCATGGACTCCAGGGACTGGAGGACGAGCTTGCCACGCTCGTCGCCGACCGCGCCTATGACGTCCCTGGTGGTGCCGTGGATGACATGAGGCTTGTAGCCCAGCTCCCGGATCCGCTTCAGCACTTCATCCTTGTCTTTTCTGGCCGCACCCGATTTCATAACGATTATCATGCCTGCTGCTCCTTGTCCCCGAAAACGTGAAAGGGCCGGTGGTATCCCCCCGGCCCCTGTTCACGTCTGTACTGCTGGATGCGAAACTGAAAAAGCCGAGTGATGGTTACGTGTCCACCCTCGGCTTCCGGTTTTGATTGATGCCTGCTACACCTCGCTCAAACCTTTACCCGGGTGGACGGTCGAAAAAAGAAACCGTACCAGAAGGAAAAGGTGGTAAAGGTGAAATAAGCGCAGGTTGCCATGGGCCCATTGTTGCCGATGGGAAGCTCACCTGTCAAGAAAAAAAGTGGTCTCTACGAGTGACTGTCCCCGCTCTGCCGCTCCAGGACGTAGGGCTCCAGGTTGCGGAGCGCCCGTTCGACCGCGCTGCGGCTGTGGGCTTCAATGGTCCAGGCTGCCTCAGGCGCATAACGCGCCATGAGGCGGAAGAACAGGGGGAAGTCGATGTCTGCCTCGCCGATGGGCAGGTGATCGTCGGCGGTGCCGCTGTTGTCGTGTATGTGGGCTTCTGCGATGAACGAGCCGAGTTCTCTGAACCACTCTTCCATACCGATCCTGGAGAACAGGTTCCAGTGCCCCACATCGAAGCAGTGACGGAAAGAGGGCGAATCCAGGTGGCCCAGCAGATCCCGCAACGTCGAAGGATCCTCCTCGAAAATATTCTCGACAGCTGCAATGCAGCCCAGGTTGCCGGCCCTTTCGACGATCGGCCTGAAGGTATCCACGGCGTGCCGCAGCCAGCGGTCTCTGCTTCCTCCAAAGCGCCAACGGTCGTAGCCGGGATGGAATACCACAACTGATGGCCTGAAAATCTCAGCCATTTCCATGACTTGATGGAAACGGCGCCGAGTCGCCTCCCGCACCAGGCGGTCCAGCGCTCCGGGATTCAGATCCATGAATGGCGCATGAATGGTGGTCGCAATGCCGTTTTCATTGAAAAGGAAGGCAATTTCCGCAAGCTTCACCCTGTCCAGTGAGTCCTGCGAGTCAGAGGAAAACGCGATTTCCGGATTGATCTTCCGTTCGAGGATGAAATCCAGATGTTCCCAGAGAAGGGCGAAGGGAACATGGACGTGAATCCGTTCAGTTTTCATGGTCGCTCTTTTTCCCGTGGCGCCGGATCATGTCATGGGCGCAGCTGGCGCATTTCACGAGGTCTTCCAGCTTCAGGATGGCGTTGGGTTCACCCAGGACAATCAGGGTGTCGTGTGCTTCGATTCTGGCATGGGATTCGGGATTGAAAAGCATTTTGCCGTCGGCCTTCTTGATGCCGACGATCATGACCCCGGTTTCCTTCCTGAAGCCCGAGCTTACCAGGTTCTCACCGACGAACCCCGAGTCCTGGGGGATGAGGATCTCCTCCATCTGCAGATCCAGGTGTTCCCGGCCGGTGGCGATCTCGATGAAATCGACCACGTTGGGCCGCAGAATGGCCTGCGCCATGCGGCTTCCGCCGATCAGGTACGGGGAAATGACTTTGCTGGCGCCAGCGCGTTTCAGCTTGATGTCCGAGCCCTCGTCGCCGGAGCGGGCCAGGATGAACAGATCGGGGTTGAGTTCGCGGGCGGTGAGCGTGATGTATACGTTCTCCGTGTCCGAGGCAACAACCGAGATCAGTCCTTTTGCTCTCTTGATGCCTGCTTTCAGCAGCGTATCGTCATCGGTGGCGTCGCCGCGAAGGAACAGATAGCCGTCAGCTTCAAGCTTTTCTATGACTTCGGGTGTTTTCTCGACGACAACGAAGGGAAGCGGCTTGGCGGCGAACTCCCGGCAGATGAGAGCGCCCATCCTGCCGAAACCGCAGACAATGTAGTGATTCCTGAGGGCCTCGATCTGTTTCTCCACCTTTTTCCTCCCCATAATGCGCTGGAACTGCCCTTCGAACATTATCTGGGCCAGGCTTCCGACGATATAGCCGAGCACGCTGACACCGAAGACGATGAGCACCATAGTAAAGATCTTGCCCGTTTGACTCAGGGGGTGGACTTCCTGGAAGCCGATAGTGGCAAGGGTGATTACCGTCATGTAGAGAGCGTCGAGGAACCCCCATCCCTCGATTCCCATATAACCAAGGCAACCGAGAGTGACGAGAAGGGCCAGAACGATAATGGATACCTTGAGATGCCGTACCGGGTCCATCGAATACTCCTCCGGCAAGAAGATTAGCCGCGCACAGTGGAAAATGCAAGTGCATTACGCGGTCGTCCGCCGCGCAACTCCCCATTCAGCAGCTGCAATGGAAAAGATTTTCATTGACCGGTAAAAGAGCGTGCATTTATAGTAGATGATCCACTGAGGTTGAAACAAGCTGCATGCTCGTCGGACAAGCCTTCTTCAGGCCTGACCGACCGGGCAAAGGGGGTGGCGAGAAAATGGGAGTCAAGGCTCTGATCCCTGCCGCGGGCATGGGAAAGCGGATGGGGGCCGGCATCAACAAGCAGTATCTGCTGCTGGCCGGCAAACCGATCCTGGCCCATACGCTGGAGGTGTTCGAGCATGCATCTTTCGTGGAAGAAGTCTATCTGGTCGTTCCCGAAGACGAGATCCCCTATTGCCGTGAAAACGTGGTTGAACGCTACGGATTCGCCAAGGTCGCCGGTATCGTGCCCGGGGGCAGCGAGCGGCAGCATTCGGTTTTGAACGGTCTCAGGTCTATGGGATTGCCCGATCCGCAGGATACCGTGGTCGTCATCCATGACGGTGTGAGGCCTTTTCTGCCCCTGTCCGTTCTCAGGAGTTCCGTCGAGGCAGCGCTTCGCCATGACGGAGCCCTTGTCGCCGTCCCGGTGAAAGACACCGTGAAGGTGGTCAAAGACGGTGTGGTTCTTGAAACTCCGGACCGCAACAGCCTGTGGCTGGCCCAGACACCCCAGGCGTTCCGCTTCGGGATCATCCGCGATGCCCACGAACAGGCTGCCCTGGAAGGCTGGCTGGGCACTGACGACTCCTCTCTGGTGGAGCGGCTGGGGAAATCGGTCCACATAGTGGCAGGAGAATACGGCAATTTCAAGATCACGACACCCGAAGACCTCATTCTGGCCGAGGCGTTCCTGAAGGAAAACAGCACGCCATAGGTTCCATTTTTTCCGGATGGCAACTGCTCGGCACACGAAACAGGGTGTTGCAAAACGTCATGGGTCAGGCCGGATGCACGGCAAACGGAGCAGCACCCGGGAAATATCAGCAAGACAGGCGAGGGTGTGAGCATCGCACACTGCTTCAAACGGGCTCCGAACAGTTTTCCAACAGCCTGCTTATGGAGGAAATACGGGGATGCGTATAGGACATGGCTATGACGTGCACCAGCTGGTGACCGGGAGGAGGCTCATTCTCGGCGGGGTCGAGATTCCGTATGCAAAGGGACTGCTCGGCCATTCGGATGCGGATGTCCTGCTCCACGCGATCTGCGATGCCATTCTGGGAGCGATTGGCGAGGGCGACATCGGCAAGCATTTTCCCGATTCCGATCCTGCCTACAAAGGGATTTCCAGCGTAAAACTGTTGCGGCAGGTTATGACACTGGCCGAATCAAAGGGATACGTAATGGGAAATGTGGATGCCACAGTCGTTGCCCAGCGTCCCAAGCTTGCGCCCCATATTTCTGCCATGAAGTCAGTGATCGCGGAGGTCCTCGAATGTGATCCGGACAGGGTCAACGTGAAGGCCACGACAACCGAGGAACTGGGTTTTGCCGGCCGGGGCGAGGGGGTTGCGACCTATGCGGTCGTGCTCATGGAAAATAAAGAGATTTGATAACTGAGTGAATGCTTCTGGCTGCTGATTTTTTTACAGGGAGAGGGAATGGCTAATCCGAACAACAGCAAAGACAAGGGACAGGCGGGCGCTGCAACCGAGCCGTCTCAGACGACCAACTTCATCCGCACCATGATTGACGAGGATCTGAGAACCGGCAAGCACCGGACCATCGTTACCCGATTCCCGCCCGAGCCGAACGGCTACCTCCACATCGGTCATGCCAAGTCTATCTGCCTCAATTTCGGGCTGGCACGGGATTACGGCGGACGCTGCCATCTTCGCTTCGACGACACCAACCCGGCCAAAGAGGATATGGAGTATATCGATTCCATCAAGGACAGTGTCCACTGGCTCGGCTTCGATTGGGGCGGGGACCTGTATAATGCTTCGGACTATTTCGGGCAGCTGTATGCATGGGCGGAAGAGTTGATCCAGAAAGGCAAGGCCTATGTGGACGACCTTACCGCGGAGCAGATCCGCGAATACCGCGGAACCCTGACCGAGCCGGGTACGGAGAGCCCGTTCCGCGACAGGTCTGCCGAGGAAAACCTGGACCTCTTCAGGCGCATGAGGTCCGGCGAATTTCCCGACGGCTGCCGCGTGCTGAGGGCAAAAATCGACATGGCTTCGCCCAATATGAACCTGCGCGACCCGGTCATGTACCGCATCCTTCATGCAAGCCACCCCCATACCGGTGATGAGTGGTGCATCTATCCGATGTACGATTACGCTCATGGCCAGTCCGATTCCATAGAAGGGATCACGCACTCCATCTGCACCCTGGAGTTCGAGGACCATCGTCCCCTCTATGAATGGTTCCTGGATGCCCTCGGCATCTACGCCCCCCGCCAGATAGAATTCGCACGGCTCAACCTCACCTACACCGTGATGAGCAAGCGCAAGCTTCTGGAGCTGGTGCGGGAGGGATACGTGACCGGCTGGGACGATCCCCGGATGCCCACGATTGTCGGCATGAGGCGCCGCGGGTATACTGCCGAGGCGATCCGGGCCTTCTGCGAACGGATCGGGGTCGGGAAGAACGACAGCTGGATCGAAATGGGGGTCCTGGAGGACTGCGTGCGCGAAGACTTGAACCAACGGGCGCCCCGGGCCATGGCAGTGCTGAACCCGCTGCGAATGGTCATCGAGAATTACCCGGAAGGGCTGCACGAAGAGTTCGACGCCCTGAACCATCCCAACGACCCCTCAATGGGCACGAGGAAAGTCCCTTTTTCTCGGGAGGTCTCTATTGAGGCCGAAGATTTCCTCGAAGATCCGCCCAAAGGTTTTTTCCGGCTCGCGCCGGGCAGGGAGGTCCGCCTCCGCTATGCCTACATTGTGAAATGCACCGGAGTGGTGAAGGACGAAGTTACCGGCGAGATCGTGGAGATCCGCTGTACCTATGACCCGGATTCCAGGGGGGGCTCTGCTGCCGATGGCCGGAAGGTCAAGGGGACCATCCATTGGGTCTCGGCAACCCATGCGTTCCCGGCGCAGGTCCGTCTCTACGATCGCCTGTTTTCCGTGCAGCAACCGGGAAGCGACAAGGGCGGGGCTGACTGGAAGGCGTGCCTCAACCCCGATTCGCTGAAGATCATCGACACCTGCCGGATGGAGCCGGGTCTTGCCCAGGCTGCTCCGGGCAGCCTGTTCCAGCTGGAACGGCAGGGGTATTTCTCGGTCGACGCGAAGGATTCGACGCCCGGAGCCCCGGTCTTCAACCGGATCGTCACGCTGCGGGATTCCTGGACCAAAAGCGGCGCATAGCCACGGAACGGCTGCTATCACATCTGTCTTTTATGAGGTTTTGACTATGCCATTACGCATCTACAACACCCTGACCGGCAAGAAAGAGGAATTCGTCCCCCAGACTCCCGGCAAGGTTTCCATGTATGTCTGCGGGGTTACCGTGTATGACCACTGCCATATCGGCCACGCCCGTGCCAATGTGGTGTTCGACGTGGTCTACCGCTATCTTCGCCATATCGGATACGATGTGACCTACGTCCGCAATTATACCGACGTGGATGACAAGATCATCAACCGGGCCAACAGGGAAGGGGTCGACTTCCGGGAGATAACGGAACGATTCATACGGGAATTCGACCGCGACATGAACGCACTGGGGATCGAGGTGCCGACCTACCAGCCGAGGGCGACCGAACACATCGGCGACATAGTCCGCATCGTCTCCGCACTGGTTGAAAAAGGTTTTGCGTATCAGGCCGGTGGCGACGTCTATTTCAACGTGGAGCGCTACGATGAGTATCTGAAACTTTCCAAGCGCAACCTGGAGGACATGAAGGCCGGCGCCAGGATCGAAGTGGACGAGCGCAAGGAACACCCCATGGACTTCGTCCTCTGGAAGGAGGCCAAGCCGGGTGAACCTTCCTGGGATTCGCCCTGGGGCAAGGGGCGGCCCGGCTGGCATATCGAATGTTCGGCCATGAGCATGCGGTTTCTCGGCGAGACCATTGATATCCACGGCGGCGGCAAGGACCTGGTGTTTCCCCACCACGAGAACGAGATTGCCCAGTCCGAGGCTGCCACCGGCAAGCCGTTCGTCAGGTACTGGCTCCATAACGGATTCGTCAACATCAACTCGGAGAAGATGAGCAAGTCCCTGGGCAACTTCTTCACCATCAAGGAGGTTCTGGATCGATACGAAGCAGAGGTGCTGCGGTTTTTCCTCCTGACCGCCCACTACCGCTCGCCGCTGGATTTCTCTGATCAGAACATGAATGAAGCTGAAGCGGGCCTCGACCGTATCTACACTGCGCTGGCCAGAATGGGGGAGCTCGCCGAGGGAGCGACCGATGACGGTCTGGACGGGATGCCGAAAAAACTGAACGAAGCCCATGCCGAGCTGCAGGAAAAAGTGGTATCATTTCCGGAGCGGTTCAGGGAGGCGATGGATGACGATTTCAACACCGCGCAGGCCCTGGGCGCCATTTTCGACTTGGTGCGCTGTGTCAACCGCGTGGTGGCCGAGGCGCCGAAACCGCTGGATGTAGTGAGGAGATTGCTTTCACGTTCGCGCAAGGTCCTGGAAGAGGCGGGAATGGTCATGGGAATATTCCGGACCGAGCCACGGGCATATCTGGACAGGGCACGGGAGCGAAAGCTCAAAGAGTTGGGAATTACACGGGAGGAAATCGAGGAACTGATAGAAGAGAGGTCTGCGGCGCGGAAGGCGCGCGATTTCGCCAAAAGTGACGAAATCCGGGATGCGCTCCTTGCCCGGAATATCGTCCTCCTGGATTCTCCGCAGGGGACGGATTGGAAAATCAGGCAACTCTGATCGTGAACCGTCTGCCGTAACGGTTCACCGGGCAGGAAATGCGGGGCCGTGTGTGTTCCGTCCCCGTGGAAAAACTGTTCATCGGCCTCTTCATGCAGCCTTGTTTTCGAGCCGGGGTTTTTCCCACGTGCTCTTGAAGAGTTCCATTGCTTCCCGCATGATGTCTGACATGCTTTTCTGGGTTGTCTGCATGATTTCCTGAAGAGTCTCCCGCTCTTCGTCGCTTATCCTCATGGAAATGACATTATATCGAGGATGTTCCCTCATTCTACCCATTTCTCTATCCTCCTCGAAGTTCGGGCCGAGCTTTTATTGCATAGTGCGGTTTATTGATGCTATATCTATGCCAATGGCGGCAAAGCAATGTGCAGTCGTGCCGGAAACGCATCATGTACGCAATTCAAGGCCATATGCGGGGCGATCCTCATGAGAGATAAAAACAGGCTGTACCAACTCTGGCACGGGTATGTGCGAAAATGCACAAAAAGCTTTTTTCACGTTTCCGTTTCAGCAAAAAAACACCCTAGCAACCAGGAGGGTCGGTCTACTAGGGCATAATGAGAGTCAATCGACTCTCGCAACTACTTTCTTTATCTGTATATATTATATTTACAATATAATTGGTTGGCAAGGTTTTTTTTGACCCATTGAGGGAATGTGGGTACGCTGATTCCAGGATGGTAGAGATATGGGCGGACGAAAACTGGCTCAGGGGCTTATCCAGGTATACACGGGAAACGGTAAGGGCAAAACGACCGCTGCGCTCGGATTGGCCCTGAGGGCGGTCGGTCGTGAGCTGCGGGTCTGCATGATCCAGTTCGTCAAGGGGTGCGAACCGTGCGGCGAGCATCGTGCCGCACCACGGCTCGCCCCCTATTTCACGCTGGTGCAGATGGGGCACCGGGGATGGCTTGCCGAAGGTGAGCCCGATGCCGAGGCGATGGCAATGGCACGGAAAGCTTTCGGGATGGCCAGGGAAGCGGTAAGAGGCTCTGACTATGATCTGGTCATACTGGATGAAATCAACCTGGCGGTATCCTATGGCCTTGTCTCAGTCCAGGAGTTGCTCGAGTTGATGAGGGAAAAAGGACCCTGCGTCGAACTGGTGCTGACCGGTCGAAAGGCTGCCCCGGAGGTTTTGGAGGCTGCGGACCTGGTCACGGAGATGCGGGAGGTCAAGCATTACTACAAGGCTGGGGTCACGGCACGGATCGGCATCGAGAAATAAATGCCGACGAAAGGGGGCCGCACTCAGAAATCTGCCCGGAGACGGTACCCCACTCCCGGCTCGGTGAGAATGTACCGTGGGCGGGAGGGATCGTTTTCGATTTTGTGGCGAAGGTTGCTGATGTTGACCCGCAGGACGTGTGGCTGCTCAACATAGGCCGTTCCCCAAATCTGCTTGAGGATGTGACGGTGTGTCAGCACTTTCCCGGCATGTATCACCAAGAGCCGCAGCAGGTCGTATTCGGTGGGGGTCAGTTGCACTTCGGCCTCTCCCATGAGAACGCGCCGGCGAGACAGGTCGACCTCCAGTTCCCCTGTTCTGAAGACAGGTTCTTCCGCCTGCCGAAGGGAACGGCGCAGTGCAGCCCGGATGCGGGCGATCAACTCAGCTACCCCGAACGGCTTCGTCAGATAATCATCGGCGCCGGCGTCCAAAGCCTTTACCTTGTCATCTTCCCTATCCCGCACCGAAAGGACGATGATCGGCACCTGAGACCACTCCCGTATGCGCCGGATGACTTCCACTCCGTCAATATCAGGCAACCCGAGGTCGAGCAGGATCACGTCGGGCCTCGTTGCCGCCGCCGCCGCAAGCGCGGCATGACCGGTTTCCGCCTGATGGACGGAAAAATCCCCCGAATCCAGTGCGGTACGGAGGAAACGCTGAATCGGCGGTTCATCGTCGACGACGAGTATGCGCGGCAGATTGTTTTCCTTCGGCATGTGAGTTTCCTTTGCTCCTGAATCCGTGACGTCTGCACGCCTTCGCATGCATTCAGGTTGCTCATAGTTGCAGCGTAACAATGATTTTCAACCCTCCGCCGGGCCGGTTTTCGGCCTGGATGGTACCACCGTGGGCCTCAACGATCCCCTTGCTGATGGAGAGCCCCAGTCCGGTGCCGCCCGCTCCTTCCGGGACCGGCAGCCGGTAGAACTTGTCGAACACCCTTTTCAGGTCCCGCTCGGGTATGCCGGCACCGCGGTCGGCGACCTCGATGACCAGCCGACCACCATCGGCCCTGGCGGCAATCTCAATGGGGCTGTCCGAGGGTGTGTATTTCACGGCATTGTCCAGCAGGTTGACCAGCACCTGGGTCATCAGGGTCATGTCCAGTCTGACCGGAGGGAGCGTGGAAGGGACATGCAGCTCGACCTTCCGCTCCCCGAGACGCCGTTCCATGGCGGCAAGGGCGCACCCCACCAGGTCCTCGACATCGCACAGCTCCCTGCGCAACTTGACGGCTCCGGCTTCCAGCTTGGTCATGTCCAGCAGGTTGCCGACAAACCGGTTCAGCCGCTCCGCCTCTTCCCAGGCGGTATCCAGCAGCTCCAGCCTGGCTTCGTCGGCCAGCGTGTGCACCCGTTCCCGGAGGGTGTCCAGTGCGCCGGTGATGGATACCAGGGGGGTGCGCAGGTCGTGGGAGATGGAATTCAGCAGAGCGCGTTCCAGATTCTCCCTGGCGTGCAGGATCTGGGCCTGCTCGGCCTGACGGGAGAGTTGGATACGTTCCAGTGCCATGGCGGTTTGGCTGGCGAACGCATCGAGCAGGCGGCGGGCTTGCCGGGAACGATAGTCGGCCTCGTTCTCCAGTTTGATCCCGAGCACCCCCAGCAGGTTTCCGGAGGCCTGGAGGGGGAGATGGAGGAGTTCGGCCGAACCGAGCGTCTCGGTTCCGCGCCCGGCTTCCTTGCGGTTACGGAATGACCAGTCGGCCACGGCCAGCTCCTTGACTCCGGGGTGAAGGCCCTTGCCCGCGGCCGCAACCTTCATGCGTTCTCCTTCCGGAAGGATCACGGCGGCCCTGGCATTCAGGGATTCCCCCAGGTTTTTCAGCACGGCCTCCAGCAGGGTTTCGATGTCGGCGGTTGCTGCCAGGTCCCGGCTCAGGTGGTAAAGACTGTTCGTCTGCGCTTCCCGGTCCCTCAACGCTTCGGACCGCTCGCGGGCCATGGAGACCAGGGAACTGATGATAATGCCGACGGCGAACAGCGCGGCAAAGGTGATGATGTACTGCGTGTCGGCCACCGCAAAGGTCAGGCGGGGAGGGACCAGAAAAAAATCGAAGGCGAGCACCCCGAGGAAAGCCGTCAGGATGGCCTGTTTCCTGCCGAGACGCAGCGCCGCTACCACGACAACCAGCAGGTAGATCATGACCATGTTGGCCGGCTCGAGGTAGGGACGTGCCGGCAGGCTCAGCAGGGTCGCCGCGGCAACCAGGGCCAGACTTGCCATGTACCCGGACAGGCGAATCGGCGTCTTCGGCTTGGCGCCGGCGGGTTCCGTCCTTGGTTCGCTCGGTTTTATGCTGACCACATGCACGTCGATTGCCCCGCTCAGCCGGATGATCTGGTCAACCGTCGGGGGAAGCAGAAACTCTCGCCAGCGGGGTTTGGCGGGTTTTCCAACGACGACTTTGGTTACGTTGTGACTGACGGCATACCTGATGACCGCTTCCGCGACCGATGTCGCCGATACGGTCGCTGTGTGTGCCCCGAGACTTTCGGCCAGCCGGAGGTCCTTCCAGACCCGCTCCCTGTTTTCCTGCACATGCCTGCCGCCGCCCGGGGTTTCGATGTACACCGTGTGCCAGGCGGCGTTCATTTCGTCAGCCAGGTGGCGGGTGATGCGGATGAGCCTTTCACTGAAGGGGCTGCCGCTGACGCAGACCAGCAGCCGTTCCGCGGCGGGCCAGGGACCGGGAATGGCCCGCGTTTCCATGTAGGCACGCATCTCATCGTCCACTCGGGCCGCCGCGCGTCGCAGTGACAGCTCGCGCAGGGCAATGAGGTTGCCGGGACGGAAGAATTTCTCAGCGGCCCACGCGGCTTGTTCCGGGATGTAGACCTTTCCCTCGTGCAGCCGTTGCAGCAGTTCATCGGGCGGGATGTCCACCAGCCTGATCTCCGCCGCAAGATCCAGCAGGCTGTCGGGAACCGACTCGCGCACGGCCACACCGGTAATCTGGGTAACGATGTCTTTCAGACTGTCGAAATGCTGGACGTTCACTGTTGTGTAGACGTCGATTCCAGAGGCCAGGAGTTCCTCCACGTCCTGCCAACGCTTCTCGTGTCTCGAACCGGGGGCGTTGGTATGGGCAAGTTCGTCTACCAGGGCAATCTGCGGCCTTCTGGCAAGCACCGCATCAATGTCCAGCTCCGGAAGAAGTACCCCCTGGTATTTGATACGTGCCTTGGGGATTACTTCGAGCCCTTCCAGCAGAGCATCCGTTTCGGTACGGCCGTGGGACTCCACATAGGCCGCGACCACGTCCTGTCCCTCGCGCTTCCGCTGCCGGGCCGCCTCCAGCATGGTGTAGGTTTTCCCCACCCCGGCGGCGTAGCCCAGGAATATCCTCAACTTACCCCGATTGGTCTCTTCCTCCTCGGCTCTGGCGATCTTGAGCATGGCCTCAGGAGAGGGGCGGTTTTCATCGTCGTTATTGCTCATGGCGCCAGTTTATCCAATGCCAGGTTCAATGCAAGCACATTCACGCGAGGCTCTCCCAGAAAGCCGAACTGACGGTCCTCAATGCTATCCGTGACGAGCCTGGTGAGTTCAGCATCGCTCACCCCGCGGGCCTTGGCGACGCATGGGATCTGCAATCTAGCCGCTTCCGGCGTGATGTGAGGGTCAAGTCCACTGGCCGAGGCCTGCACCAGTTCGGCCGGGATTGGTCCGGCCAGACCGGCTTCGCGCAGGCCTTTCACACGGTCGGCCACCGTTTCGAGGTAGGCGGTGTTGGTCGGCCCGGAGTTGGAACCGCCGGAACCAGCCGGGTTGTAGGCAAAACCAGGGGTCGCGGAAGGGCGGGGCCAGAAGTATTTCGGGTCGGAAAACGGCTGTCCGATAAGAACAGAGCCGACTGCCTTCCCGCTCTTGTCCTTGATGACGCTGCCATTGGCCTGTTCAGGGAATACGGCCTGGGCAATACCGGTGACGATGGCGGGGTAGATTCCGCCGCAGATGATAGTGAAGGCGATGAACATCACGAATGCGGTTTTCAGGTCTTGCATGGAATATGTTCTCCTTACCACCCCCGCCCTTACGGGCACCCCCTCCTGAACCAGGAGGGGGGTGGTATCTTACACAAACATCCCCACCACAAGATCTATTCCCTTTATTCCGACGAACGGCGCGATGATCCCTCCCACTCCAAAGATGAGGAGGTTGTAGACAAGGAGCTTCTCGGCCGGCAGAGGGCGGAATCTTGTTCCCTTGAGGGCCAGCGGCACCAGGAACGGGATGATCAGCGCATTAAAGATGACCGCAGACAGGATGGCGCTGAAAGGGGTGGCCAAGTGCATTACATTGAGCACTTCCAGCTGGGGGTATATGGAAACCAGGGCCGCCGGGATAATGGCGAAATACTTTGCTATGTCGTTGGAAATGCTGAAGGTGGTCAGGTTCCCGCGGGTCATCAGTATCTGTTTGCCGACTTCTACGATGTCCAGCAGTTTGGTTGGGTTGCTGTCCAGGTCGATGATGTTGGCAGCCTCCCGGGCCGGCTGGGTGCCGGTGTTCATGGCCACCGCCACGTCGGCCTGGGCCAGGGCCGGCGCATCGTTGGTGCCGTCGCCGGTCATGGCCACCATGTAACCCGCCGCCTGATTGTCGCGGATGAGCTTCAGCTTGTCCTCGGGTTTTGCCTGGGCCAGGAAGTCGTCCACCTGGGCCTCCGCCGCGATTGCGGCCGCCGTAAGGGGGTTGTCGCCGGTGATCATCACGGTCTTGATCCCCATGCTGCGCAACTGGCTGAAGCGCTCCTGTATTCCTCCCTTGACGATGTCCTTCAGGTTGACGATCCCGAAAACTTCTCCGTCGCGGCAGACAACCAGCGGGGTGGCTCCGGCGCGGGCTATATCGTTAACCGGCTTGCCCAGATCTTCGGGAGTATCGCTCCCGAGGTCGCGGACAAAGGCGATGATCGAGTCGCACGCACCCTTGCGGTACCGAATACCTCCCATATTTATGCCGGAAAGGCGTGTATCGGCGCTGAACGGGACGTTCTCCGCATTGGTCGGAAGGGACTCCGCCCGCAGCCCGTACTTCTGCTTGGCAAGGATCACGATGCTCCGCCCTTCAGGGGTTTCGTCGGTGAGGGAGGACATGAGGGCCGCCTCGGCCAGCTCTCGTTCGGTATGGCCGCCCACTGGCACGAAGGCCACCGCTTCCCGGTTTCCCAGGGTGATGGTGCCGGTCTTGTCCAGCAGGAGCACGTTCACGTCCCCGGCCGCCTCTATCGCCCGCCCTGACAGGGCGACGACGTTCTTTTGGAAGAGTCGGTCCATGCCGGCAATGCCGATGGCGGGGAGGAGCGCGGCGATGGTGGTGGGCGCCAGGCAGACGAAGAGGGCGGTAAGAACCGAGAGCGGGACCGGGGTCCCCTGTCCGGCCGCCTTGACACTGTAGATGGAGAGCGGACTTATGTTGGCGCAGACCAGCAGAAAGACGAAGGTCAGGGCGATCAGGAGCACTTCGAGGGCGACTTCGTTGGGGGTCTTACGCCGTTTGGCCCCCTCGATAAGGGATATCATCCGGTCGAGGAAGGTTTTACCCGGATCAGCGGTGATACGGACGATGATGGAATTGGCGATTACCGTGGTGCCGCCGGTGACGGCAGTTCGATCTCCACCCGATTCGCGTACCACCGGTGCCGACTCTCCGGTTACCGCCGACTCGTTCACCAGGGCCGCACCGGCGATCACCTCGCCGTCACCGGCGATCAGCTCATGGGCTTCTACCAAAATATGATCTCTTTTGCGGAGCAGGTTCCCGGGCACCAGTTCATAGTCACTGCCGAACTCAGGGTTTTTCAGTAGCTTGGCCTTTACCTCGGTACGGGTCTTCCGCAGCGATGCAGCTCTGGCCTTGCCACGTCCTTCGGCCAGGGCCTCGGAAAAGTTGGCGAAGATGACCGTGAGCCAGAGCCAGAGGGATACCTGGCCGGTGAACCAGACCGGTTCGGAGCTTTTTCCGGCGAGAGACAGGGTGAAGGTAATTAGGCTGATGAAGCTGGCGATTTCGACGCAGAACATGACCGGATTGCGCCACAGGGAACGCGGACCGAGCTTTTTGAGGCAGTCGATGAAAGCAGGCCGCATGATCCGCGGGTCGAATATGGATATGGGTGCTGGGGAATGTTTGGCCATTATCATATACCTCGTGTCAGGGGCGATCCTTGTGATCGCCCCTGTCAGGCTGTTGGAGGGCGAATACGAGATTCGCCCCTACCGCATCATGGACAGGTATTCCGCGATCGGCCCCAGGGCCAGGGCCGGGAAGAAACTCAACGCCCCAACAATGAGGATGACCAGTGTCAGCCAGATGGCGAACGGTGCCTTATCGGTCGGCAGGGTTCCCAGACTAGGGGGGACATACTTCTTTTCCGCAAGCGACCCGGCCATGGCCAGTACCGCCACAGCCGGCAGGTAACGCCCGAGGATCATGGCGAAGGAGCCGAGCAGATTATAGAAGTTCGTGTTCGCGCTTATACCGGCTAAGGCGCTGCCGTTGTTGTTGGCCATGGAGGCAAACGCGTACAGAACCTCGGAAAGCCCATGGGCTCCGGGATTGGCCATGGATGCCATTGCTGAAGGGGTGATCATGGCGATACCCGACAGGATCAGGACCGTGATACCGGCGATCAATACCGTCAGGAGCGACAGCCACATCTCCCGCACCTCGATCTTCTTCCCCAGGTATTCCGGTGTTCGGCCGATCATCAGACCAGAGACGAAGACCGCGATCACCGCGAAGGCGAGCATGGTGTAGAGACCGGAGCCGACCCCGCCGGGTACCAGTTCGCCCAGAAGGATCAGGCACATGGTTACCATGCCGCCGATGGGGGTAAGGGAGTCGTGCATGGCGGCCACGGCACCGCAGGAGGTACCGGTGGTTGAGACCTCGAAAAGGCTGGTCCCGGCAAGGCTGAAGCGGATCTCTTTCCCCTCGAGGTTGGCCCCCTCCACTCCCAGTCTGGCGACCAGCGGGTTCCCCTTAGCCTCCATTGTCTGCAGGACGCTGAATGAAGTGATCAGTACGAAAAGCATGACCGACAGGAGCGCCCATCCCTGCCGGGGGTTCCCGACCATTCTGCCGAAGGTGTGGGTAAGGGCGAACGGTATGAGCAGGATCAGCAGAATCTCAAGATAATGGGAGAGGGGAGTCGGGTTCTCATAAGGATGGGACGAGTTGGCATTGAAGAAACCGCCGCCGTTGGTCCCCAACTCCTTGATGGCCTCCTGGGAGGCGACCGGGCCCATGGGGACGGTGACTTCCCGGACCGTCACGGCCTCAACAACCGGCTTGCCGGCTGCGTCCCTCACCAAATTTCCCCTGTCATCCAGCTTGGTTTTGTCGTAACGCACAGCTTGGACCAGGGGGACCGTCCCGTAGTCACTGAAATTCTGGATCACTCCCTGTGAGATGAGGACCAGGGATGCGACAAGGGCAATCGGCAGGAGGACATAGAGGATGCTCCGTGTCATGTCAACCCAGAAGTTGCCCAGCAGGGAAGTCTTGCGGCGCACGAAGCCTCGGATCAGGGCAATGACGACCGCCATGCCGGTGGCGGCGGAGACGAAGTTGTGCACAGCCAGCCCCACCATCTGGGTGAAATAGCTGGCGGTCAACTCGCCGCTGTAGTTCTGCCAGTTGGTGTTGGTGACGAAACTGACGGCGCTGTTCAACGCCAGTTGCCAGGAAAAGGCCCGGAATTTCAGTGGATTGAGCGGCAGCAGGTGCTGGAAGAGCAGCATGGCGAACAGCGCCGCGAACAGCGCGAAGTTGAAGAGGAGCATGGCAAAGGCATAACGCTTCCACCCCATCTCCTCATCCCTGTCCACCCCGCAGATCCGGTAAAGCAGGTTTTCACAGGGGGCGAGCACCGGCGACAGGAAGGTCCGCTCCCCCTGGTAGACCCGTGCCATGAAGGCGCCCAGCGGCTTCACCAGGGCCAACAGGACTACGAAAAAGAGTATTGTTTCCACCCATTCATATGCGCTCATAAGATTTCCTCCGATGGGCTCATAAGATTTCCTCCGATGGAGGCTGTTCACCAAGTGTATCGCACGGCTGGCTGTTTTGCTGGGCAGGGATGTCGCAAACCTTCCAGCACTGTTCGCGAATATTGAAGAACGCCATCCGCCCGGCCTCGACCCGCGGTGGTGGGATGGTCGTAGCGTCGTCCGGAATGACGTAAGCGTCATGCCTGAACGGACCCTCATCGGCAAAGTCTTCCCCCAGGTATGCGCCGCTTACAGCATTGAAAAGGTAGATTTTCATTGTTCACATCTCCACCCTGGTCACGCTTCCCTGGAGCTTGCCCGCGGGCAGTTTGTAGAACTGCACGAAATTGGGCGTCAGTTTCTTGATGACGCCGAATATGCGCCAGACAGGGTTGTTCGTGACAATGTCCTCGATGCCGTAGAAGATGACCTTCTCCCGGATTCCGTGCTTCTGAAAGAGTTTTTCAATATCGACCACCTCCATGTACCCGGCCCGGATCTCGAAGGCGTCCAGACCGGTGCCGATCCCCTCGATCATCTTGTATCTGACCCCGAACGGTTCATCGGTACGGAGAATGGAAACCAATATGTTCCGTTCGTAAATGATGTTGCTCCTGATGACGTTGTGGACCAGGTAGGGGGGGATGACCGGTATCTCCTTGATGAAGAACAGCGCCGTGCCCGGAATGTTTATCCCTCTGGCGTAGATCTGCTCGTAGGAAAGGAGGAAGGTCTCCAGGTCGAGCGGTTTCAATGCCCGGTAGAGGGCGCGCTGTCCATATGTCCAGATAAGGATGGTCAGGAACGGGATGGTGGCCAGGATGATGGACCAGTAGCCGCCATGGGGTATCTTGTTCAGGCATGCCACGAAAAAGGCGAGGTCTACCACGGTTACCAGCAGGGCGAACGGGACCTTCCACTTTTTTTTGGTGTGGCTGAAGATCTTGGTCATCATGATCCCGGTGATGGTCATGGTCCCCGTGACCGCCAGGCCGTAGGCCGCGGCCAGGTTTTCCGACTTCCTGAAGACCAGCATGATGAAGACGACTGCCAGCAGGAGAGACCAGTTGACCGCACCGATATAAATCTGGGATTTCAAGTGGGTTGAAGTGTAGTCGACCTTCAGGAGCGGCATGATGCGGGTGTTTATTCCCTGGTAGATAACCGAGAAGACCCCGCTGATCAGTGCCTGTGAGGCGATGATGGTTGCCATGATGGTGAGGATCAGAAACGGGACGTACAGTACTGGAGCTTCCCACTGGACCATGCCGAACAGGAGGTTCTTGCCGGTGCCGTGGGACAGGACGTAGGCCCCTTGGCCGAAGTAGTTGATAATAAGGGCGCAGAAGGCGATGCACCAGGCCCGGACGATCGGCTTGCGGCCCAGGTGCCCCATGTCGGCATACAGCGCCTCGCCGCCGGTGGCGCACAGGATCACCTCTGAGAGGACGAAGAAAGCGGCGAAGCCGTTTTCCTTGAAGAACTGCGCTGCATACCAGGGGCTGGCCGCCTTGACCAGTTCCGGGTGGGCCGCGATGGAGACCAGCCCGGAGAGCGTAAGGGCCGAGAACCAGACGACCATGATGGGGCCGAACGCTCCGGCCACTTTGTCGGTTCCCTTGTACTGGAAGATGAACAGGACCACGGCGATGGCCGCGGCAATCAGGATCATGGTTTCCTGCCGCAGCTGCTCCAGTCCGGGGATCAGGATCATCCCCTCCACCGCCGACAGGATGCTGATGGCGGGGGTGATCACCCCGTCCCCCAGCAGGAGGGAGACGCCGACGTAGGACAGGAAGCCGACGAAGGCTATCTGCCGTCCCGGTTTCATCAGCCGGGCCAGGATCTCCTTGAGGACGATGGTGCCCCCCTCGCCCTTGCGGCCGAGGCTCATGGCCAGCCAGGCATATTCGGCGGACACCAGGATGGTCATGGTCCAGAACACCAGGGAGAGAATACCCATGATATTCGCCGGGGTCGGCGGGGTCAGGGCGAAGATTACCGTGAGGGTATAGATGGGGCTGGTTCCGATGTCGCCGAACACCAGCCCGAACGATTTGATGACGCCCTTGAGGAAAGATTCGGGAGGGTCCTGTTTCATGATGTGGCTCCCCTGAGAAGATTATCTGTCACATAACACTCTACCGTATCCGACATCAAGGCCGTCTCAAAATAGGGGGGAGGAATATCAAGAAGTTGTCAAGATCGAGAACAGGGGACTCAGATGTTGTGCGGATGAGCGCATGGTGGATTCAGAGGGAGCAGGCAGGATAATGCAGCGGCTGTTGACGAAAAAAGGGAGCGGATTTCCGCTCCCTTTTTTCGTTGTGATAACAGTGGCTGGTTCTTAGTAATCCATGCCGCCCATGCCACCCATGCCGCCCATGCCGCCGGGAGGCATCATGGGGCCGCTGTCCTTCTTGGGTTTTTCGGCGATCATCGCCTCGGTGGTCAGCATCAGACCCGCAACGGATGCGGCATTCTGCAGCGCAGTGCGGGAGACTTTGGTCGGGTCGATGATACCGAACTTCACCATGTCGCCGTACTGGTCTTCTGAAGCGTCGTAGCCGAATGCGCCTTCGCCGTTCTTGACTTTGTCGACCACGATGGAGCCTTCTACGCCAGCATTGGCGGAGATCTGACGAATCGGCTCTTCCAATGCGCGCTTGATGACGTTGACGCCGAACTGCTGGTCATGGGAAAGCTTGAGCTTGTCGAGGGAGGCGATCGTTCTCAGGTAGGCTACACCGCCTCCGGGGACGATACCTTCTTCAACTGCCGCGCGGGTTGCGTGGAGGGCGTCTTCGACGCGGGCTTTCTTTTCCTTCATCTCGGTTTCGGTGGCCGCGCCGACCCTGATGACGGCCACGCCGCCGACCAGCTTGGCCAGGCGCTCCTGGAGCTTCTCGCGGTCATAGTCGCTGGTGGTTTCCTCGATCTGGGCGCGGATCTGCTTGACGCGGCCCTGGATGTCCGCTTCGGCGCCGGCGCCGTCGATGATGGTGGTGTTGTCCTTGTCCACCGTGATCTTCTTGGCGTTGCCGAGCATGTCCATGGAGGCGTTCTCAAGCTTGAAGCCGAGCTCTTCGGAGATGACCTTGCCGCCGGTGAGGATAGCGATATCTTCCAGCATAGCTTTGCGGCGGTCGCCGAAGCCGGGCGCCTTGACCGCGCAGACGTTCAGCACGCCGCGCAGCTTGTTGACCACCAGCGTGGCAAGGGCTTCGCCTTCGATGTCTTCGGCAATGATGAGGAGCGGTCTGCCGGATTTCGCGGTCTGCTCGAGGATCGGCAGGAGATCCTTCATGTTGCTGATCTTCTTGTCATGGATGAGGATGCTGACGTTTTCGATTGAGGCTTCCATGCGCTCCGGATCGGTGACGAAGTAGGGGGAGAGGTAGCCGCGGTCGAACTGCATGCCTTCCACGGTCTCCAGGGTGGTTTCCATGGATTTGGCTTCCTCGACGGTGATGACGCCTTCTTTGCCGACTTTTTCCATCGCCTGGGCGATGATGTCGCCGATGGTCTTGTCGTTGTTGGCAGAGATGGTCCCGACCTGGGCGATTTCCTTGTGGTCCTTGATGGGCTTGGAGATGCTCTTGAGTTCCGCCACGACTGTTTCGACTGCCTGGTCGATACCGCGCTTGATGTCCATGGGGTTGGTGCCGGCCGCGACCAGCTTGGCGCCCTGGCTGTAAATGGCCTGGGCAAGCACGGTGGCGGTGGTGGTGCCGTCACCGGCGACATCGGAGGTCTTGGAGGCGACTTCCTTCACCAGCTGTGCACCCATGTTTTCGAATTTGTCTTCCAGCTCCACTTCCTTGGCAACGGTCACGCCGTCCTTGGTGATGACGGGGGAACCGAAGGATTTTTCGATCACCACGTTACGGCCTTTGGGGCCGAGGGTTACTTTCACCGCATCCGAAAGGGTGTTGACACCTTTCAGGATGGAATTTCTGCCGTCTTGGTCAAACTTGATGGTCTTTGCTGACATAATGGTCATCTCCTCCGTCGATATTTATAATGGTATTCTGGAGTGTTCTGAAAATCGCTGTTATTCGATCACGCCGAGGATGTCGTCTTCACGCATGATGAGATAGTCGACGCCGTCGATCTTGATTTCGGTGCCGGCATATTTCCCGAAAAGGACCTTGTCGCCCACCTTGAGGTCCACCGGCAGGAGCTTGCCGTCTTCGGTCAGCTTGCCCTTGCCCACGGCAATGATTTCACCCTTCTGGGGTTTTTCCTTTGCTGTATCGGGGATATAGATGCCACCGGAAGTCTTGTTCTCTTCCTCGAGCCTTTTCACGATGATGCGGTCCTGCAAAGGTCTGAGATTCATACCTTCATTCTCCTTTCTTACCCTGGATAAAATAATTTGTTGTGGAAAATATTAGCACTCATACCATCCGAGTGCTAATCACGAGCTAAAATATAAACAGGGCTCAGGGAAAAATCAAGTCATTATTTGAAATATTTTTCTGATGAAGAATGGCGCGGGGGCTCAGCGGTATCTTTTCGATGACTCTTCCAGGTATATCTTATGGTAGAGGATCTCCCATTCCCTGCTTCCGGGGACCTTTGCCGGGGAGTAAGAGGCAAGCTTCTTTCTGACAATGGCATCGATCTCGTCCGCAACCGAGAAATAGGCTGTGAGAGATGATTTGATGGTGTCCAGCGTCCGTGCATCATCCGGAAAGTCAGCCAGGTCGTCATTCCAGAGCCGGTCGAGGATCTTGTGGGCTATATGGGATATTCTGTCTTCGGATATCTGCATGTCATTCCTCCCGGGAGTGTGCCGGAATCCAGGCGGTGGTGCATCAGAGTACCAGTTTGCGATCCTTGGCCAGCTTTGTCTTGATCATTTTCAGCATCTTGTGCCGGTCGATGCCCTCCAGGTCTCCGGCTGTGCGGAGAGTCCGTTCAAGGAGCTGCTCAGCTTCCCTCTCCAGGTCTTCCTCTGCCTTCAGGTCAGTCCTGATCGCTTCTGCGACGGATTTGACCGCCTGCTGTCTCGCCACTTTCAGAGTGATCTGGTTGCCGGTTTCCAGGTCGGCAACAATCCTGTCGGCCAGCTTTGCAATCTGTTCTTCCTTCAGTCGCACGGGGCATTCCTTTTTCAGCGGCAGTCTCGTTTGTCTTCATGGCAGATCGACGGGCGTTGACGAACCGCTTGCAGAGAGAAGTTATGGGAAATCTATACTACCACCAAAGGGAATTTCGTGGTACTACTTTCGATAGGTCATTATCCTGTTCCGAGCCATTATTTCGTGCCCATACGGAATCTCCGGATCGACACGAATGCAGTATGCAATTCGGAAACTTCATCTGTGTCCACCTGGACTTTCCGGATGGACATGAGTTCATATCGGAGGCATTTGTGCTCATCGTAATGAATCACAAGGCAGGGAAGAAGCAGATTGATGCGGTTACAAAGGCTATCGGGCGGCTCGGGTTCACTGCAGTGCCGATCCCCGGCAGCGAGAGGACTGCCATCGGGGTCCTGGGCAACAGGGGTTACGTTGATGATTCAACAGTGAGGGATCTCCCCGGTGTTCAGGAAGTCATCCATGTTTCCAAGCCGTACAAGCTGGTATCCCGTGACTTCCATCCCAGGAATACGATTGTGAAGGTAGCCGGCCTTGAAATCGGCGCCGGAAGGCGGCCCGTGATCATCGCAGGGCCCTGCGCAGTTGAAAGCGAAGAGCAGATATGCGAGACGGCCCGGGCCGTCAAGGCTGCCGGGGCGGACATGCTGCGCGGCGGGGCTTTCAAGCCCCGGACCGGACCTCACACGTTCCAGGGTCTGAAAGAGGAGGGTCTGAGGCTGTTGGCGCTGGCTTCCCGCCAGACCGGGCTTCCCTTCGTGACCGAGGTGATGAGCCCCGAAACAGTGCATCTGGTGGCCGGTTATGCGGACATCCTCCAGGTTGGGGCGCGCAACATGCAGAATTTCGAATTGCTGCGCGAACTGGGCAAGATCAGAAAGCCGGTGCTGCTGAAGCGGGGGATGAGCGCGACCATCGAGGAGTTCCTGGCAGCGGCGGAATATATCCTGGCCGAAGGAAATCCAGCTGTAATCCTCTGTGAACGCGGCATCCGCACGTTCGAAACAGCTACCCGCAACACGTTGGATCTGGCTGTCGTGCCGCTGATAAGGGAGATGACCCATCTGCCCATCCTGGTGGATCCCTCCCATGCAACGGGCAGGAGGATGCTGGTTCCTCCCATGGCAAAGGCCGCTCTGGTAGCTGGAGCTGACGGAATTTTGCTGGAGGTGCACCCTAATCCGGAAAAGGCCTTGTCGGACGGCCCCCAGTCACTGACACCACAGGGATTCGCCCGGCTCATGGAGGAGATCGGAAGACTCATCGCCTTTCTCGGCAGTAGCGGAAATGATTTTCGGGAGCCGAAATCCGCTTGATTTTTTCCCTGCTCTGGGGTACTCTCAAAGCGTAGTCTCTCTGCCATGTTCGTGAGGTTATCAAGCCCCTGCGGAACATTCACAGAACGGGTGTTCTTCAGGTCGTGGTGTGCTGCCCCTTGCGGGTTTTGCCTGAAGCGATACAAGAATGCCCCCTTATAGGGAACTCGCTGTGAGGCCCTAAACCCACGGCAGAGTGGAGAGACTGAAAAAGGACCCGTAAGCGGGTCTTTTTTTTGGTCTGCCCCCAAAAGAAGGCTGTCAATTCTTCCAGGGCGCCCACAGGCTCTCGACCCCTCACCCGGGCTTTGCCCGCCCTCTCCCTTGAGGGCGAGGGCAATGAATCAAGCCCTTCTCCATTGAGGGAGAAGATGGCCCGCTAGTGCGCTTCACTCCAGTTCCTGCCGAAATTGACGTCCACCTTGAGCGGAACTTTCAGCGGCACGGCCCGCTCCATCTCGTGGCTTACCAGCATTTCCATCTGCAGGCGTTCGTCTTCCGGCACTTCGAATACCAGTTCGTCATGGACCTGCATGATAAGGCGGCTTTTCATGCCGTCGTGCCGCAAGCGGTTCCAGACCCGCAGCATGGCCTGTTTGATGATATCCGCCGCTGAACCCTGAATTGGGTAATTGATGGCGTTCCGCTGGGCGAAAGCCCGTATATTTGCGTTAGAGCTCCTGATGTCCGGAATCGGCAGCCGCCGACCCATGATCGTGGTTACATATCCGTCCCGTTCGGCATTGCGAATGCAGGCATCGAGGAATTCCCTCGCTCCGCTGTGACGGGCAAAGTAGTTGTCGATGAATTCCTTGGCGGTCCTGGTGGAAACACCCAACTCCCGTGCCAGGCTGAAAGCTCCCTGACCATAGATGACGCCGAAGTTGATGGTTTTGGCCTGGCGCCGCATTTCCGGCGTCACCAGTCCCGGCATGATGTCGAAGACCTCGCTGGCGGTGCGGGTGTGGATGTCTTCGTCCCGCGCAAAGGCGTCGCAGAAAACCCTGTCTCCCGAAAGGTGCGCCAGGACCCGCAGTTCGATCTGGGAATAATCTGCGGACAGGATAAGCGAGCCTTCATCGGCAATGAACGCGTGGCGGACCTTGCGACCTTCTTCGGTCCGAATCGGGATGTTCTGCAGGTTCGGCTCCGACGAGGAAAGCCTTCCCGTATTGGTTACCGCCTGGTTATAGGAAGTATGGATCCTGCCGGTGGGAGGCTCCGCAAGGCGGGGAAGGGAATCGGTATAGGTGGATTTCAGCTTCGATATGCTCCGGTACTGCAGCACCAGGGCAGGCAGTTCATGCTCCTGGGCCAGGCGGGTCAGGACGTCCGTGTCGGTTGACCAGCCGGTCTTGGTCTTCTTGCCGGCGGGGAGTTGCAACCTGTCGAACAGCACTTCGCCCAGCTGTTTTGGAGAATTTATATTGAACTGGAAGCCGGCAAGCTGGAAGATCTGCTGCTCCAGTTCGGCAAGCTGAGCGGCGAAGCCTGCTGAAAGTTCTCCGAGGCGCTCCAGGTCCAGCTTTACCCCCTGCAACTCCATTTCTGCCAGTATCTTCACCAGCGGCATTTCAAGATCAAAGAACAGACTGTCCAGGCCTGACTCCTCCAGTCTTGTCAGGAACAGTCTGTGGAGCAGGAAGGTAGCGTCCGAGTCTTCGCAGGAGTAAAGCGAAGCCCGCTCAACCGGTACCATTGAAAAGCAGACCTGCTCCTTTCCCTTGCCGGCCACCTCTTCGTAGGAAATCATCTTGTGATCCAGGTATTCCACTGCCAACGAGTCCAGACCGTGGCCTGAACGTACCGGGTTCAGCAGATATGAAGCCACCATGGTGTCGAACCAGATCCCCTCCATTTCCATGCCGCAGCGGCGCAGGACCTGGTAGTCATACTTGATGTTCTGGCCGATTTTCGGCCGCGCGGGATCGGCAAGCAGCGGCGCCAGTTTTTCCAGGACCAGCTGCCGCGGCAGCTGGCTCGGAGCGCCTTCAGACCGATGCGCTACCGGCACGTAGCAGGCTTCGTGCTCGCGGTACGAAAAGGAGATCCCGACTATTTCGGCTTCCCGGGGATTGAGGCTGGTCGTCTCCAGGTCGATGGCAAAGGCCGGTGCCGTGGCGAGGTCCGCGAGCAGGGATTCGAAGTCCTGCTCGGTAAGGATGGTGCGGTAGCTTGTTGTGGGAAGACTGGACTCGCTGGTCAACTCCTTCATCAGGGTGGTGAAACCGTATTCCCGGAACAACTCGGCCAGCCTGCGGTTGTCGGGCGGGGAAAGCGCAAGGTCTTCGTAGCGATACTCGATGGGAGTGTGCCGGTCGATGGTGGCAAGCCGGCGCGAGAGCCGGGCCTGGTCGGCATACTCCCGGATGCGTTCGCCGGTTTTCCCCTTTATTTCCGAGGCTCTCTCCATCAGAGTGTCCAGGGAGCCATATTCCAGGATAAGCTTGATGGCGGTTTTTTCGCCGATGCCCGGCACCCCCGGGATGTTGTCCGAGCTGTCACCCGCAAGTCCCAGGACATCCACCACGCGTTCCGGTCCCACACCGAAGCGTTCAATCACCTCGGCAATGCCGGATGTTTTGTCCTTCATGGTGTCCAGCAGGGTGACCGAATCAGTGACGATCTGCATGAGGTCCTTGTCACCCGTTACCACCACCACGCCCATGCCCTGTGCCTCGCACTGCCGGGCCATGGTGCCGATGATGTCGTCCGCTTCGTAGTTCTCGAGTTCCAGAACCGGTATGTTCAAAGCGCGCACCATCTCCTTGATGGGCGCGATCTGGGGGACCAGATCCTCGGGCATTGCGGATCTGTTGGCCTTGTACTCGGGGAAAAGCTCGGTGCGAAAGGTGCGGCGGCCTGCGTCGAACACCACTGCCACGTGATCCGGGTTCCGGTCCTTGAGCACTTTGAGCAGCATCTGGGTAAATCCGTAGAGCGCATTGGTGGGAAAGCCCTTGGGCGAAGAAAGGTGCCGTATGGCGTAATAGGCGCGGTAGATATAGGAGGAGCCGTCGATCAGGTAGAGGCTCGGTCTGCTGGTCATCTATGCAACCCCCCCGTGTTCCGTTTCCCTGGTAAAGAGCACAAATGCCATGCTCGGCCGCCTGCTGGATTCACGCATGGCGAACTGCATGCCGTCGTAGCGCCAGCCCTTGACAGTCCATTCGTTCAGGACTCCTTCCAGGATATCCTCTGACACTGTGCTCACTTCTACGACCTTGTATTCCAGCATGGCAACCTCCTCCGGCCTTGTGGTAATGTAAATAACGATCCCTGGCGCATAGTAATCCAGAACATCACGGCATACAAGAGGGGATAAGCCGTCGGCATTTTCTTTCCCTGCGCAGTGGAGCAGATCCGCTTGCGTCCTCCCCAAAGTCTGCTACCATTTGAATACAAATCGACTGAAGGGGGTGAAAAAAGGCGATATTTTCATTTCTGTTAATTGTCAGCTAATCGGATGCTCTTAAAAAGGGGTATGATTTATGATGAACGATGAACAGGAAGTGATCGAGAAGCTTGCTGACGAAGTTGAGCTGGTAGTTGAGGATAATTACGGAAAAAGAGACTTGAAGGAAAAGCGGGGCTTGACCAAGAATTCCCTCTATGACGGTTCAAAAAAGCTCAAACACAGCATCCCGAAGGGGAAACATCTGAAGTAAAATCCCGAGTATCACAGGAATAAATGAATGACAGACTGGTAAAGGAGCGACGGCGGATGGCGATCGTTGAAAACAGTCCCCTCCATGAGCTGCGGAGCATGCGGGAACAGATGGACCGGCTGCTCGATCTGGCGTGCAGCCGTGATAGGGGCGAAGAGCCGTGGGTTGGTGTCTGGCAGCCATATGTGGATATCGTGGAATGCGATGCAGCCGTGGTGATCATGGCAGAGCTGCCCGGCGTCGACCAAGAGGATATGGAGGTGAAGATCGAGGACACGACCCTGACTATCCGGGGCGAACGCAAGCAGTGCCAGAATGCGGGCACGGGCATCTACCACCACGTTGAACGGTACTATGGCGCGTTCCAGCGCAGTTTTTCACTGCCCTGCAGTGTTGATCCGGAAAAAGCCTCTGCTGCCTTCGACAAGGGAGTGCTGACCATAACGCTGCCCAAGAAAGACGGCGCGGCACCGCGGCCGAGCACGGTCAGAATCAAGTGATGCCGAATTTGGAATAGGAACAGGGCTGCAGATTCAGGCCCCCGTCAGCCGTGGTCAATCAGGGTGCCTCGGTAGCGCCGTTTGGCGGTGGGAGGATAGTCACCTTGACAGTCGGTTTTCTTCCTTTTTCCGCCGGCGCCGTCCTGATGGCGATGCTCTCTTCGCGAATCCCGCATGCATCCCGGAGATAATGGGCGACGGATGCTGCCCGTTCCTGTGCATCAAGTCGGTTTTTCCTGCGCGTTGTCGGGTACTCGGGGTGCGACGTAACCGTTACGCTGATATCGGAATCCTTTGCAGCCACCTGTCCGATTGCGAGAAGCGAGCGTTTCATCTCTTCGGAAACCGCGATCTGCCCGTCAGAGAAGACCAGCGGCGAAACGAACGGCGATGTCCTGACCCGCAGGCTGACCGGAACACCCAGCTCTTTTGCAGTCATTTTCTCCAGTAAACGGACTTCATCGCTGTTGAGCGGGTAATCCCTGCTGACCAGAATCGAGAGGGACAGTTCTGTTCTGGCGCCGGAAACTTCGATGGAATAGTCTTTTACCGATGCCGGCGCAATAAGGTAGTTGATCTTGTCCGTTACTCCCCGTGTCATGTGCAGCAGGTTGTTGCGGGCATCCGTGACGATTTCGGCGGGCAGTCGCTGTGTTGCCTGCAGGGGCGCTGTTGCCGGTTTGACGGAGGGTTCTTCCCGGAGGCCGCCCGGCTGGACCTTGATCTGGCTCAGGCGTAGGCTCACCTTCTTCCCGAGCGTTGCTTGAACCGCCTTCTCTGCTGTGGAGATATCCCTTTCCGACAGGTAGTTGGTCGTGTTGATGACCGCATTGATATCGATGCCGTTTTCTTGTGTTTCCCTGTGCGTGAAACTGGTGAGGTGGGACGCGCCCGGTTTATCGAGCTGATTCTTCAGGGCTGTCGTGACGCTCTTTTTCAGGCCCACCGCTACAAGTGACTGGTGCAGGGTATAGATCAACGGAACGCAGATGATGCCGAGGACAGTCAGCAGGAACATGATGCGTTTTTTTATGGAAGTCCTGTCAAGCCCCGAGTAGCTGGCGGGGGAAAAGCCGAAAAAGAACAGGACCGAGCTGGTTGCAATGATGATGGCAACGAAGTTGGTGAAGAAGAGAAAGAATCCTCCCGCCATGACCGTGATGCTGCCGGTGCCGATGCCGAAGCCTGTTACGCTCAGCGGGGGAATGACGGCTGTCGCAATGGCTACTCCCGGTACGATGGTTATGTAGCTTTTTTTCGTGCAGATGGCCACGGCTCCGGCAAGGCCCGCGAAGATAGCGATCAGGAGGTCGTAGAGGTTTGGCCGTATCCTGGCCAGGATTTCGGGCGTGAGATCCTGGAGTGGGGAGATGAAAGACGCCCCTGCCGCTACCAGGACGCTCAGGATGATGCTCAGCGTTATTTTTTTCAGAGCGCTCCGCCAAATGCCCTTGTTTCCCGTGACAAAGGCGAAGCCCGTGCTCAGGATCGGCCCCATGAGCGGTGAGATCAGCATGGCGCCTATGATTACCGGCGAACTGTTGACGATGAGTCCCGTCAGGGCGATCAGGTTTGCCAGGCTCAGGATGAAAAAATATCCCCAGGTGATTTCCACTTCCTGGTAGACGCTGGTGATGACCGCTTCGTGATTGACCTGGGCGATCGCAGTGTCGCGGATTGCGTGCAGGCGCCTCACGAAGAGGTTCCAAAATGCCTTCAGCATGTGAACCCCTCGTGTGGTGTTGCCATATCAGCCTGAAATTACAGTAATGCACAGCATTTGCGATGAACTATACCATGCCCTTGCAGGACGTCAACGCTTGGTTTATTTCCTGGTGTTGCCGCGTTTTTTCGTCCCTCTTTTCGTGCTTGATTTCTTTTTCCCTTTTTTTCCGGCGTACCTTGATTTCTTTTTCTGCTTCTTGGCCGCATGTTTCTTCTTCTTCTTTGCGGCGTAGTAAGGTTTGAATTCCTCATCCATGCTCTGCATCAGGAGGGGTGATTCCTTCAGTTGCGGGTTTGCCTTGACTGCTGCCGCCAGCAGCTTCTGCGCCTCGTCAACCCTGCCCGTTTTGCGGTAGACCCGGGCAAGGGCCGTGAGCGACTTGGTGTTGCCCGAGTCCAGTTCAACAGCCTTGGCGTAGGCTTCCGCGGCCTGTTCATGGTCCTTCCTGAATTCGTACACCAGCCCGAGCTTGTAGTGGCCTGTCGCGTCGTCAGGCTGCAAGTCGGTCCTCTCCTTGAGGAATGCCGTCAGGTCATCGTACTTTTTCCCGCGCAGGTAGAGCGCAATCAGGGAATTCCTGGCGGATATGTCATTGGGGTCATGTTTGAGGATTCTCCGGTATTCCGCCGCTGCTTCGTCGTGCATTTTCCGCTTTTCGTAGATCTGCGCAAGTTTGCGGCTGGCCGGGAGAGACGTGGGGATGAGCTTCGTCACTGCCCGGTATTCCGCCGCTGCCTTGCGATGGTTGCCGTTTGCTTCGTAAAGCTGCGCAAGCCGGTAGCGAATGACCGGGTTGCGCGCCTGGTAGAGCGCGAGTTCTCTGAACTGTTCCAGGGCCGCGGTCTTTTCCCCGCGCAGGAGGTGGATTTCGGCAAGCCTGCGGCGGGCGTCACCGTGAGCCGGCGATAACTGAAGAGCCTTGCGGTATTCCTTCACGGCCTCGTCAAGGCGTCCGCTGCTTTCATGGGTTACGCCGCGGTAGTAGTGGTCCGATCTGTCCTCCTGGTTCTGGCGGGGGGATTCCATTTGCGGCGCCAGGAAGCCTGCAGGCGCCGACATGGCGGAATCAGGCAGTGCCGCTGCGGCAGATAGGGCGCAGAAAACGGCTATTGGCAGTAATCTGTTCATTACGTCGCATCCTTTCATGTGTTCGGCTTCCGGTCGCAATGAGTGGGAGAAAGAAGGGGAGGGAGGAGACTGAGTTCCTCCCTGCAGCCAGAGAAAAAGAGGCGCTGCAATAAAGGCAGCAAACCTGGTGCGTGGGGAATTGCCGTGCACCGTGTGATAAACTGACGAATCCGGAAGCGGTAACTGTATGGTATTGCTTTGTTTATTGCTTATTATTTGATTTCTGTACAAATCAATTGTATGCTACTGTACAGGATTCGTTGCAGCAATGCAAACTGATTTTATCGTGACAGAGGTTCGATGATGGAGGAGAAACCATATCTGATTGCCGCGATCGTCGATAATCTCCGGCGCGTTTTCCAGGTGGTGCATGCCCAGTCCAAGAAGGCTGAACGGGAAACGGGCCTGACCGGACCCCAGCTCTGGGCGATCAAGGTGATTGCCGATGCGGGCACCATACGGGTGTCGGACCTGGCCGCACGGATGTACCTGCATCCCGCTACCACGGTGGGCATTCTCGATCGACTGGAAAAAAAGGGTCTCATCATGCGGGTCCGCTCGCAGAAGGACCGTCGCAGCGTTGAGGTGAAGCTGACCGAAAGCGGCAGTGAGGTGGTGGCCAGGGCTCCGGAAGTTGCCCAGGGACTTCTCGTGGCCGGGCTTGAAAGGCTGTCCGAACGGAGGCTGAAAACTCTCGACAACGGCCTGGCCCAGATGGCCACGATCCTCGGCGCCCAGAAGATACCGGCGCAGCTGTTCCTTTCTTCGGAAGTCAACAGGCCTTGCGGCAGGCGCAGGAAAGCCGGCCTGGCGGCCACAGGAGCGGGGTCCACGATCGGGAAAAGTGATGATCTTCCGGAAACTCCGGGCCAGACCGGGTAAGGATGCTGTTTGGCCGGACAGTCTGGAAAGGAGAAGGAAAGCAGACCATGAAGCGCATGCTCAAGGAAAGAATCTGGTTTTTCGATTTCGACGGGACGCTGTCCCCGATCGTCCGGGACCGCGATCAGGCGGAGCTTCATCCTGCCTGCCGGAAAATGCTCGAACATCTGGTGAGCATGCCGCTGCAGCACGTTGCAATTCTTTCCAGCAGGAAGCTTGAAGATCTTGCCGCAAGGATGCCGGTCGGCGGGGTGTTCCTGGGCGGAACCAGCGGGACGGAATGGAAGGTGCCGGGCGGTCACCGGATGATTCTTTCGGGGAAACCCGCCCAGAAGCTGAAAGCGATCCGGCTCAGGCTGGTCCCCGAGATCCTGGCGCTTGCGGATTTGCCCGGGATCCAGGTGGAGGACAAGCAATGGTCGGTCGCGCTGCACACGAGGAACGCACCGGACGCTTCACGCAGGGCATTGAGCGGCAGGCTGGAACGCTGGCAGTCAGACCGTAATGTTCGCATATTCCAGGGTCCGGAAGTTCGTGAGATCCAGCTGGTGCCGCGCATCAGCAAGGCATACGGGGTGCGCACGCTCTGCAGGTTCATGAAGTACACCCCCCGGCCCGGCACACTTTTTTATGCCGG
This sequence comes from Geobacter sp. UBA5735, assembly GCA_002419385.1. GTDB lineage: Bacteria > Desulfobacterota > Desulfuromonadia > Geobacterales > Geobacteraceae > RPRC01. The sequence continues at coordinate 23,205 of DIFZ01000060.1, read as the reverse complement.
AGACGATGAAAACGATGCCATAGCAATGCGGCTCATCACTCGGCTTGGCGGGACGGCCGTCACGGTCGGGGAACGATGCCTGATTCCCGCATCGATGCTCGTTGCGGATCCGCGTGAACTTGCGGATGCGGTATTCCGCCTGGCGAACTTCACCGGGGCGCCCAGGCTGGACAGCGTAAAGGAGGCGAGGTTATGAAACCATTTGTCGTCATGGACTGCGTGTTGCTGACAAGGATGAGCGGCCTTCCTGAGGCCGCCAGCCTGCGTGAACTGCGTGAACGGCTGGCTGTGTGCGGCGAGAACGTACTGTACCATCACTTTTACGAGACCCTGCTGCGTCCGTCGTTCGATTATCCCGACTATCACAACGACTTTGCCGTATGGGCAAAACTCCAGCTTGCTGACCAGGTCCTCGCAGAGCGTTTCGGTGTCCTCGATCCCTATGCTTTTGCCTCCATGGAGGAACTGAGGGGAGTGATGCTCGACATTGTCGACGACCGGCTCAACTCGCTTCCCTATGCCCCGTCTGTTGCCAAGGGGGCCGAATTCTATTTTTTCGAAGCAACCACCGTTGTTTTCGATACGGATGTAAGGATATGCGCTCCGGAGGAACTGGCGTCGGCAATAGTGAGGATGACTACCGGAAGCATCTTTTTTCATTTCATAGAGGCGCGCCGGAGGGAGCCTTTGGCGGTGGACGATTTTTCGGCGTGGCTTGTCCAGTTCGGCGATAAGGGTTCAGCTTTCATCGAGGCGCTGCGGACAATCGACTTCAGTTTCCTGACGCTCGCAGAGCTCAGGGACGAAATCCACAGCCAGCTGACGGCCCCGGGAATCTGACGGAGAAAGGGGAAGCGCAATGGAAAAGGCATTGCAGATGTACGAAGCCTTTGCGGGCTCTTCGACCATCAGGCAGTTGCGAATGCTGGGCCGCAGGCTGGAAGGGAAGCGCATCGTCCAGGTGAACTCCACGCGGGAGGGAGGAGGGGTTGCCGAGATCCTTGCCTGGATGGTTCCGTTGATGCGGGACCTGGGAATTGATGCCAGCTGGGAGGTGATCAGCGGTGCGCAGGATTTCTATGCCGTGACGAAAGCCATCCACAACGGCTTGCAGGGTTTTCCCGTCAGCATCAGCCAGAAGGGGTGGGCAACGTACCATGCGACCAACACGGCAAACGCCGAGACGCTCCGGCCCTCTCTTGAAGATGCTGACATCGTGGTCATCCATGATCCGCAGCCGGCGCCTCTCCTGCAGCTCTGCGAAGGACGCAGGGGGAAATGGGTCTGGCGGGCGCATATCGACATCAGCCATCCGTACCTGCCGGTCTGGAAGACGCTGCGGCCGATCGTCAAGGGATATGATGCCAGCATCTTCTCCATGCCCCAGTTTGCCCTGCCCCTGCCTCATCCCCAGTACCTGATCGCACCGAGCATCGATCCCCTCAGCGAGAAAAACCGGGACCTGCCGGCTGAGGAACTGGAAGCGGTGCGTGCCGAGTTCGGCCTGGATCCGGCCCGACCGCTCCTGGTGCAGATTTCCCGCTTCGATCGCTTCAAGGACCCGCTCGGCGTGATCGATGCCTACCGCCTGGTGAAAAGAGTCCAGCCGGTGCAACTGGTGCTGGCGGGCGGAGGAGCCACCGACGACCCGGAAGGGGCGGAAGTGCTGGAGGAGGTCATGGCAGCGGCCAAGGGCGATCCGGATATCCATGTGCTGCTTCTCCCGCCGGATGCCCATCGCACGGTGAACGCCTTGCAGCGGCTGGCCGACGTCGTCATCCAGAAGTCGCTGCGTGAAGGATTCGGCCTGACCGTCACCGAAGGACTGTGGAAGGGCAAACCGGTCATCGGGGGGAATGCAGGGGGGATACGCAGGCAGATCGTGGACTATCACACCGGCTTCCTGGTCAGTACCCCCGAGGGAGCGGCCCACCGCATCCGCTTCCTGCTGTATCACCGTGAAAAGATGAAGGCCATGGGTGAAAAAGCCAGGGAATTCGTCAGGGAAAACTTCCTGCTGACCCGGCATCTGCGGGAATATTTCATCCTTTTCCATTCGATCCTGTCCGGCTCCAATGAGCCCCGGATATATGTGTAGCGTTTTTTTCCACGGTCCGGCAGGAGATTTTCCGCGCCGTTTCTTCTCCCTTGTCATGCCCGCCCACATGAAGGGCACCTACAGGGGAGTGCTTTGCCAGGAGTGATGCATCATGCGCCTTTCCCTTCGTTTCATACTGCCTCTTGTGGCCGTGCTCGTCCTCATTGCCTATGCGGTCGTCCCGCTGGTCGACAAGCTCATCGAACGGTGGTTCGTGCGTGACCTGGACATGCGTTCGGCCGTGATCGCCAACTCGGTCCGTGAGCCGCTGCTGGAGAAGCTGGACAGTGGTTCGACCGTCAAGATCGTCAGCTACTTCAACAGGATAACCCAGGACGAGCGCCTGTTCTCCATTGGATTCTGCGATGCGGCAAGCGGAACGCTGATTGCCGCGAAGACCTTTCCCCATGAGCTTTCCTGCGAGGGGATCGCTTCGGTGAAGAACGGTTCCGCCCGGATTCTGCGCGCTCACGGCAGGCTGCATGTTGCGATCGAACCGATCGAGTCCGAGGGTCTGCTGAAAGGCAGGCTCGTCTTCGTCCATGACATGAGCTTTATCCAGCGCAGGAGCGCTGAGACCCGCAAGTTCGTCTTCTATTTCTTTGTCGCACTCGGCTGCATCGTGTCGCTGATCACGGTGGTGATCGCACATTTGAGCAGGCGCGGGTGGATCGAGAGCACCCGGGCGCTGCTGCGGGGGGAGATCATCAACCGGCCGGGAGGCAGGAGGACGGTCACGACTCCGGAGCTGCAACCCATCGCCCGCGATCTGCGCATGCTCATCCGCGAGCTGGAAACCGAATGCCGGCCCCGTGACGAAAGTCAGGTCACCTGGTCGCCCGAGGCCCTGCGCTCGATTCTCAAGGCAGAACTGCGCGGCGAAGAGATACTGGTCGTATCCAACCGGGAGCCCTATCTCCATGTCAAACGTGATGGGCGGGTCGAGGTGCAGCGCCCGGCCAGCGGCCTGGTGACGGCGCTGGAGCCGATCATGCGGGCCTGCTCCGGCACCTGGATAGCCCATGGCGCCGGGTCCGCGGACCGGGAAACGGTCGACCGCAACGATCGCGTTATGGTGCCGCCCGAACATCCTTCTTACCGGATCCGCAGACTCTGGTTGAGTGAAGACGAAGAGCGGGGCTACTACTACGGGTTCGCCAATGAAGGACTGTGGCCGCTCTGCCACATTGCCCACGTGCGTCCGATCTTCCGCGCATCCGACTGGGAACAGTACGAGGCGGTAAACCGGAAGTTTGCCCGGGCAGTGGTTGATGAATCGGGTACCGACAGCCCCATCGTGCTGGTCCAGGACTACCATCTGGCGCTGCTGCCGCGCATGATTCGCGACCGGCTGCCCAATGCCACCATCATCACCTTCTGGCACATACCCTGGCCGAACCCCGAATCGTTCGCCATCTGCCCGTGGCGCGCCCAGTTGCTGGACGGTATGCTGGGCAGCAGCATCCTCGGTTTTCACACCCAGTTTCACTGCAACAATTTCTTCGACACGGTTGACCGCCTCATGGAGGCGCGGGTGGACCGCGAAACGTTCACCATTTCGTATGGCGGTCTCCAGACGGCCGTGCACCGCTATCCCATTTCCATCGATTGGCCACCCGCCCCGGAATTTACCGCCAAACCGGTGGAGCAGTGCCGGAGCGATGTCCGGGAACGTTTCGGCCTGCCTGCCGACCATGCCCTGGGTTTCGGGGTCGACCGGCTCGACTACACCAAGGGTATCCTGGAGCGGTTCATGGCGGTTGAAAGGCTGCTCGAGCTGCAACCGGAATGGCACGGGCGCTTTTCGTTCATACAGGTTGCGGCGCCGAGCCGTTCAAGCATCGGCCAGTACCAGGAGTTCGAATCACAGGTGCGGGCGATGGCGGAAAAGATCAACCGGCGTTTCGGCACGGACGGATACCTGCCGATCATTCTCAAGATCGAGCACCATGAACACGATGCGGTCTACGAATACTACCGGGGGGTGGACCTCTGTTTCGTGAGCAGCCTCCATGACGGCATGAACCTGGTGGCAAAGGAATTCCTGGCCGCCCGTGACGATGGCCGGGGCGTGCTGATCCTGAGCCAGTTCACCGGCGCCTCCCGGGAGCTGCCGGAGGCGCTGATCGTCAATCCCTACGATATCGACCAGTGCGCTGCCGCGCTCCACCTGGCGCTTGTCATGCCGACGGCCGAACAGCGTGACCGCATGCGGGTCATGCGGGGCCTCATCAGCGAGTTCAATGTCTACCGCTGGGCCGGGCGCATGCTGCTGGATGCGGCTGCCATGCGCCGCCGGGGCCGGATTCTCGAGCGCGCTTCAGCGGGCTGATCCGGCAGTTCCTGCATGAGCGCCCTCAGAATGGGCTGTACGGTTAAAGCGACTGATATTTTCATGCTGTCCGGCGGGAGCTTCGCTTGACGTGGCGCAGGGAATTGATGTAACAGTTCTTATGCAGAAAATCCCGACCGCATCCCGAACAGGCAGGGAATCGGCAGGAGTGGAGGAACCTGGTGAAGCAGAAAATCAATCTCCTGCGGGAGTTTTCCGTCCCGCTCATCCTTGGCGTGGTCACGGCGGTTGTCTGGGCCAACCTGGATCCGGCAGGGTATGCAGCATTTGACCACAACCATTTTTTGGGTCCCTTCAGCTTCCATTTTGTCGCGAACGAGCTGTTCATGGTGTTCTTCTTCGGCATCGCCGCTGTGGAGATCACCCAGAGCTGCCTGCCGGGGGGCGATCTGAATCCGCCCCGCAAGGCGGTCAATCCGCTCCTGGCGACCCTGGGCGGGGTGATCGGCCCGGTGGCGGTCTATTTCCTGCTGAACCACGTCATCGGCTCTCCGGCTTTTGCCCATGGCTGGGGCATCCCCACGGCAACCGACATCGCTCTTGCCTGGCTGGCGGCGCGCCTGGTCTTCGGCGACAGCCACCCGGCCATCTCCTTTCTCCTGCTCCTGGCCATTGCCGACGACGCCATCGGCCTTGCCATCATCGCCATCTTCTACCCCGATCCGTCTCTTCCCGCTGAACCTCTCTGGCTGCTTCTGACGATTGCCGGAATGGCGGCAGCCTGGCTTCTCAGGAAAGCAAAGACGAAGAGCTACTGGCCCTACCTGCTGCTGGGCGGCGTTCCCAGTTGGTTCGGGCTCCACGAGGCCCATCTCCACCCGGCCCTGGCCCTGGTGTTCATCGTGCCGTTTCTTCCCCATCAACGCCGCGAGGCAAAGCATCTGTTCGAGCAGGACCCGGCTGACCGTTCGTCCCTGTACCGCTTCGAGCACGACTGGAAGATCATCGTCGATTTCGGCCTGTTCATGTTCGGACTGGCCAATGCGGGAGTCGGCTTTTCCGGGGTCGGCACGGTCACCTGGCTGGTTTTCATTTCACTTCTTGCCGGCAAGGCCCTCGGCATCTTCTCCTTTGGCTTCCTGGGCAGGAAGCTCGGCTTTCCCCTGCCGAACGGCATGAAGAAGCGGGAACTGCTGGTGGCGGGAGTGATTGCGGGGATCGGTTTCACCGTTGCCCTGTTCGTGGCGGGCGAGGCTTTCAGCGAGCCCGAGGTCCAGGGGGCGGCCAAGATGGGCGCCATGCTGAGCATCGCGGCTTTTCCGGCGGCTTACATTCTCGCCCGGTTGGTGCGGGTAAGAAAACGACGGAAGTAACCTTGTTCAACGTGCTGACTCAGCCCCGTGCAGTATTTTTTTCCGCAGCCATTTGTCCATTTCCACAACGACAATGATTGATGCCGAAACCGACAGGATGCGCAGCCACTCGACGCCGGTGAGGGGCACCGTGCGGAATACCCACTGCAACGGCGCAGCATAGACGAACGCCAATTGGGCAAAGAAGGCGGCTATCATGCTGTAGAACAGGAACGGGTTGCCAAGCAGGTTGATACTGAACACCGACTGGTACTCGGAGCGGCTGTTCCATGCCTGGAAAACTGGAAGAAGACCATGGGGGTAACCGCGACGGTTCGCGCGTTTTCCAGATTTACCTAACCTTGCCGCTTATTCGGCGCCCGGTCGATGTTGTCCGCTGTCCGTTTCCGGCTGGAGGATATGGATGTCCCGCCGGGGATAGGGGATTTCGATGCCGTGCTCGCTGAAGCTGCCGTAGATGGCGAAATTGAGGGAGCTGGTGAGGAGCCCCCGGCGGTGGATGAGGCTGGTGCTCCAGACCCGCAGTTCGAAGCAGAGTCCGCTCTCGCCGAATTCCATCAGCCGCACGCCCGGCGCCGGATCCTTCAGCACGTCCGGATTGGCCGCAGCGACTTCCAGCAGAAGCTGTGTCACCGTCTGGACGTCGCTGCCATAGGCCACGGTGACCGGTATGCGGAACCGGACCTTGCGATCGGTGTGGCTCCAGTTTATGACGTTTTCGGTGATGAACTTGGAGTTCGGGACAATGATGCTGATGTTGTCGTTGGTTACTACTTCGGTGCTCCTGCCGCTGATCTGCACCACGTCTCCCTCCACGTTGCCGACCACAATGCGGTCGCCCACCTTGATGGGGCGTTCGAAGAGAATGATCAGACCGCTGATGAAGTTGCTGACGATATTCTGCAGGCCGAAGCCGAGCCCGATGCCCACGGCGCCTGCCAGGACATTCAGGGCGGTGAGGTCGATGCCCGCGGTCTGGAGGATAACGACGAAACCGATGGCGATGACAGTGTAGCGGATGATCGAGCCGACGGCCTGGCGGGCGCCCGTTTCCATGCGCGTTTTCGTCAGCAGCTGTTCGACGATCCAGGTCCTGAGCCTGCCGCTGAAAAGGAACAGCAGCACCACCAGCACCACGAGGTAGAGGAGCGTCCAGAGCGTTAGCTGGGAAGACCCGAGCTTTATCAGGGGAACACCCAGCATGTCTTTGAGCCGCGCGAGGAGCTGACTGAACGTATCCATCGCAACCTCCTGTCAGAAGTGCCAGAATCGCGGAATGAAGATGGTGGCCAGTATCCAGAACAGGATGTTGAGCGGCGTCCCCACCCGCAGAAAATCGGTGTAGCGGAACTGCCCCGGTCCGTAGATGATCGTGTTGGTCTGGTATCCCACCGGTGTCATGAAGCTGGCCGAGGCCGCGAACGTGATGGCAATCAGCAGGGGCCGCGAATCCACCCCCAGGGACTCGGCCGCTGAAATGGCGATGGGTGCCAGAAGGGCGGCTGTGGCGTTGTTGGACATCATTTCCGTCAGCAGCGAGGTGACCAGATAGAATGCCGACACCAGGGCAACAGGGCCCAATTTCCCTACGGTGTCCACCAGCCAGCCGGCCAGCAGCCTGGCGGTGCCGCTCTTCTCCAGGGCCGTGCCGAGGGTGAGCACCCCGGCGAGGAGGAAAATAACCTGCCAGTTGATGGCCCCGTAGGCCTCCTCGAGGGTCAGGCAGCGGCAGAGGATCATGAGGCAGCAGCCGACAATGGCGCCGGCGATGATCGGGACAATCCCCGTTGCCGCTGCTGCAACAACCCCGGCGACGATGAGGACGGCGAGCGCCATCCTGCTCTTTCTGAAAACCGGCAGTTCCACCTGTGAGACGAGCACAAAGGTCTTTTCCTCCCTGAGCCGTTCCAGGTTTGGCTCATCTACCTCGAACAGCAGCACGTCGCCGGCGCGCAGACGCATGTTCTCCAAGTCTTCCCTCATGACATGGCCGCGATGCCGCATCGCCAGAGCGGTCAGACCATAGCGGGAGCGGAAGCGGGCCTCCTTCAGGCTGCGGCCGTCCAGGGTCGAGCCTGGGGCGACGACCGCTTCCACCAGCTCCGCTTCCTCGCCGGGAGGGGAACCGATCTCCTGGCGCAACTGGATGCCCCTGCGCTCCTTGAGTTTTTTGAAATTCTCCAGGTCGCAGCGCACCTTCAGGTGATCGCCTGCCTGGAGAACCAGCTCTTCCGGGAGTTCGTCGACTCTCCTGCCGTCACGGAAAATGTCCAGGTGCCGGATGTCCACATTCTTCAAGAGCGGCGATTTCGACAGTGTTTTCCCCACCGAACGGGCTTCCGGCGCCAGCACGATCTCGATCTGGTAATCGCCGCTGCCGAAGACGGGAGGACGATTGGCCTCGGCGGCCTTTTTGGGGATCAGCCGCACCCCCACCAGCAGCAGGTAGAGCGTGCCGGCCGCGAAAAAGATCATGCCGAGCCGGCTGAATTCGAACATGCCGAAAGGGGGGAGGCCGTGGTTTTCGGCGATGGAGGAAACCAGGATATTGGTGGAAGTGCCCACCAGGGTGCAGACGCCGCCGAACATGGACGCAAAGGAAAGGGGCATGAGCAGCCGGGCGGCGGAAGCGCCCGTATCCCGGGCGATCGTGAGCGCGATCGGCAAAAATATGGCGACTGCCGCGGTGTTGTTGATAAATGCCGAGAGACCGCCGACCAGCAGCATCATCACCACCAGCACCAGCCAGAAGCTCATCTTGCCGATCCGGCCGAGGACCGCTCCAACCAGGTTTACAGCGCCGGTTTTGAAGAGGCCGGCAGAAAGGATGAACATGGCGCCCACGGTGACGGTGGCCGGATTGCTGAATCCGCCGATGGCCTCCCGGGGGCTGATGAGGCCGGACAGGAGCATGGCGGCCATGAGGATCATGGCCGTCAGGTCCACCGGCAGTTTCTCGGTTGCGAAAAGGATTACGGCGGAAACGACCAGCCCGAGCACCAGAAACATTTCAAGGGTCATGGCAGCCTTCCTCTCGGACAGGGGACCGGCAGGTATGTTTTCCCAGCTGCGTCGGCCAGGGGATCAACGGGGATATCCCGGGTGACACGATCTCCGTTCCATTAATAGTGCCGCACATACCTGTCCGGGTCAAGATCGGCAGACTGTAAATCTCGCCAATCTTGACTCATCATGTGCGTCTGATGGTGATTCTTCACGGCGGTGAAGATGTTGCTGGAGAGCAGGGAATCCCACAATATCGCTCCCGCTTCGGGCAGCTGCACGAGAAACGGGTCCCTTCCTACAAATAGGGAGAAAGGAGCTTTGACGCTCCGTCCCGGAGCTTTTGCGCCAGTGGCCGTCCATCCATGTCTTCCAGGGTCACTTCCCGGGAGCCTGACAGGGCCTCATCGAAGTGTCTTTCCAGTAATCCGGTGAACTGCCGGTCGTACACTTCCAGGTTCAGTTCGAAATTGAGACGCAGGCTCCTGGGGTCCAGGTTGGCGGAGCCGATCAGGCTCCAGAGGCCGTCCACCAGGAAAAGCTTGGTGTGGACAAAGGGGGGCGGCTGGTAGAAGACCCGGATGCCGCACTGGAGAAGCTCCCACAGATAGGACCGGGCTGCCCAGTGGAGCAGGGGGAGGTTGTTGCGTTCCGGCAGGACGATGGCAACTTCGATGCCGCGCATCGCGCTGGTTGCCAGCGCCGCTATCAGCGCTCGATCGGGGATGAAGTAGGGGGTCATGATGCGCACCTGTCGGGATGCGCAGGACAGCGCCCCCATGACGATCCAGTGGAGCTTGCGGAACTCCTTGTCCGGACCGTCGCCGATGGCCCTGACGATGGAATCCCCTCCAGCGGTCAGCGGCGGGAAATAGCGCGGGTCGTCAAGGTGCCGGCCTGTCGCGAAATACCAGTCTTCCAGGAATATCCGCTGCAGCTCCTCCACGACCGGCCCCCGAACCCGGAAATGCAGGTCGACTACCGGGGATTTCGTCTCCGGCCGGTCGACCATGTGCCGGCCGCCGATGTTCATCCCCCCCGTAAAGCCTTCGCAACCATCGACAACCAGGATTTTCCGATGGTTGCGCAGGTTGAGGCTGCCGCCCTGGCGCAGGGGGAGAAACCTTTCCACGCGCACCGGCGAACCTTTCAGCAGGCTGCGGGCGGTGGGAAGGGAATACTTCTCTCCCAGGCCGTCGACCATTACCCGGACCTCCACACCACGGTCTGCGGCTCTATTCAGTGCGTCGATGAAGCTGCGTCCGGTCTGGTCGCCGTCGAAGATGTAGGTGCTGAGATTGATTGAAGAGGCAGCGCGGTCAATGGCGGCCAGCATTTCCGGATAGGCTGTGTCGCCGTTGGAGAGCGGCTCTATCAGGTTGCCTGCTGTCAGGCTGGATGCCACCACCCTGTCGGCCAGCCTGGTCAGTTCGACCAGGTGCGAGGCCTCGACAGGGAGCAGCGGGACGACTTCACGCCTGCTCAGAGCCTGAAAGGACTCCCGGCCATCCAGCCGTTTGCCCGTTTCCTGCCAGCGGCGTGCCTTCCTGACAATGCGGTTGATCCCCATCATCCAGTACAGGAACGGTCCCAAAAGGGGAAAGTAGAGGCTCACAACGATCCAGCCGAGAGCGGAACGGGGGTCTCGTTTCCACAACAAGGCATGGCCTGCCGCCAGCAGTGAAACAATGATCGAGACTGCTGTTGCGCTTATCAAGAGAACGGTATCCATGTTTTGTCCCGAAGGCTTTGAAAAATTTCTTGTTATCAGTTCGTTATTGTGAATCACCGACAGGTTTGGTAGTAGGCGGGAATGGACGGGATCGTGTGGAATTTTATGGGATGGCTTATAAATCGGGAGTTTAAGGGATGACATGCGTGTGGAGAAATGAATTCATTTTTTGCACCTGATTTGGTAGTAAACGGCAAGTGAAGTTATTTTTTGCACGTGATTTGGTAGTGCTACTTAATGCCTGCAGATTTTCTTTTTGCTCCGATCATTTCATCGTGGCGAGCAAGTTGAATATTCATAAGTGCTGAAGGAAGGCCAAATGACAAAATAAAAGCGGCAACGGCCATCCCAAGGTAAATTCTTTCTAGCCATACAGTAGCAAAAGGATAGGTTTTCTCAACTAGGCTGCTGATAAATATCAAAGATAGTGTGATAAGGTATAAAATAAACATCCATTTTTGTCTAGTCAATCTGTTACGGAGGTTTTTCCGTGCCGCTTCTGCATAACGCCAACTTCTAATTGAAAAAAGCCCTGGTTCTCCTATTATAGTCATTATTGCAACCAAAAAACCTGCAAGAATTGAAAAAGCTGTGACGATAACATTAATAGCTCTTTCGTTTGCGTGAATAAACGATTGCCCATATATTGCGGCAAAAATACCGCAAATAGTTGCAATGCATAATAAAATAATTCTTTTCCAGTCCATAAAGGTTATTGGTCTAACAATCCACTATGAAATAGCTCTCGATAGTATGCTTCAAGCTCTCTCCACGTCTGGTCGTACCATACAGATTTGCCAAATTTATCTATTTTAACGGATTTTCTGAGAGCAATATCGTTGCCCCTTAAGGTTTCTCCTGAAACAGTTTTTATGGTGAATCCTTCTTCTTCTTCTTCTTCAACTATTTTTTTTGAAATATCTTCCAGCCGTTGTCTCCCGACAGCGATATCTTTTCTTCTGCCATCATATTTTAATATTAAATGTGCTGTTAAATTTTCAGATTCTTGGATATCGCTGGTCCCATCATCTTTTCTAAAAAGAGCTTTTACCTCATCCAATAAAGCCCCTCCCAGCTTTTTCCTTATGGTTGTCCGTTCAGAATATTGGATGCTTGCATCAAAGAGAGAAGCATCTAAGGAAATCTCTTTAACTCCCTGTTTTTCTATCATTTTAATTTTGTTGATATTTGCTACTTTAGAAAGATTAAAATGCCGCGAAACACTTTCAATGGCTGCAACTTCAAAATATTTATCCAGAAAACGCTCTACCTTCTTTTCATGCAAACTGTTGGCACAAATTGTAACATGGTTGCCTGCAATTAACACCATAATATCCCCATCAAGAAAATCAGCTTCTTCTGGTGGGGGAGCAGTACATAAGTCACCAGGGATATGAGGAACAATTGATGCTTGCTCTCCCGGAGTATATGCAACAATGTGTAAAAAATGACCGACTTCAGGTTTGTGTCGATGATGACGTTCTTCCAGGACTAGTCCGCTATCGTATGTAAATTTAATCAAACCGGGTATCTTCTTTTTCGCTTTAGTGAGATAGTCAGCTAAAGTCTTATCTGCCTCAGGAGCAAGAAAAATCGCACGTCTGTAAGACAAGGTTCTTGTTTTTTCTTCGGGCATCCATTACTCCCTTTCCACGAAAGTATAACCTACATCCTCCTACCACTCCAGACCACGCGGCCGACGACGTGCAGCTGGTCGACGGCGTCGCCCTCCACTGTTTCAGGTTCATAAACAATATTGTCCGATTTAATGATCAACGTTCCATCCACCTTCCGCTGGATCCGCTTCACCATGAGGGCGCCATTGTAGCGCAATACATAGATAGCGTTATCCTCGACCTTCCTGGTGCCGGTGTCGACCAGGATCATGTCCCCGTTGGATAGCGTGGGCTCCATACTGTCTCCCTTCACGCTGATCAGGGCCAAGTCTTTCACCGACACGTCCAGGGCGCTGCGGACCCATTCCGAGCGGAAGGCAAGGTGATCCACGATCTGCTCACTGTGGATGATGGCGCCGCCGCCTGCGCTGGCCCCGACATTGTAGCGGGGCACCAAGACGAAATCCGCGCCCAGGTCCTTGCCGGTGGTGTATCCCTCTGCAGAGACAGTTTCCCCCCGCTTCATCGGGCCTTCGCCGGTCGCAAGCCACAAAACATTTACCTTCGCAGCGTTGGCTAGGGCGATAAGTTTGTCTCGTGATGGCTCGGATTGTCCAGTTTCATACTTTCCGATCATTACCGCTGATATTTGCGCCAGTTTCCCTAACTTTTCTTTGCTTCCCACCAAAGAAATTAGCGTGGCTATCCTATTTGCAAAAGTATTTTCAGGTAAAACTTCAGACATCAAACATTTACCTCGCGATCAAAATAACTTTTACCTGGTAAAAGTTTTGTAACCTACTGATATTTAGAGATAAATATACACGCCAAAACAAATATTAGGAAGGGTGAACTTTAACCTAACTTTTGTTATTGACAACCAAATAATAATTAGGTAAGCTTCCAAATATAAATTTGGAACGAAGTTAAAAAAATGAGGGGTAAAAGTCCCCAGCTAAATTTGCTGCACAAAACGAGAAAGGAGGGGAACATGACCCCTGAATTAAAAACCTGTCTGGGGGATCTCGTCCATTCCTGGGAAAACATATCACTTCACATGTTTCAGAGCTCCGAAGGCGAACATGGCATGGAGCGCAGATGAACTTTAATAAAACCAAGACAATAGTCGGCGCCGAATGGCTTAACACTGTTCAGAGGGATCTGCGTTCCCTCCTTGGATCAGGCGAAGAATCGCCTTTTGGGGCTCCTCTGGCTGTTCCGGAGAAGCCTGCAGATTCGACTCCGCAATCCCACGAGCCACCTGACACAACACCAGGGAGATGACCTCTCTATTGGCAGTATTGGTTGAAACATTGTCCGCAGTATCGCGGAACGAGCTGGCCAGGTCATCGTGCGAGATCACACCCCTGGAGACAAGCATGTTGCCCATGTGCACCAGGGCTAGCTGGACTCCGGAAAACAAACCGGCAATACGGCTTAACTGGTCGTCAGTCATAGATCATCTCCTTTTGAGAGGTAAGACCATGTACCGCAAAGTCAAGTCAATCCTGGTCCGGGAAGGCATCCGGCAGAAAGAACTCGCCGCCGAGATCGGCGTGCTGCCCGCAACCGTATCCGGTGTGCTCAACGGGCACCACAATTCCCGGCACATCAAGGAATTCATTGCCCGGAAGCTCAATATGGATTTTGAAAAGCTCTGGGGTAGAGCTGCCTGATCTTGTTGATTTCAATCAACACCTATAAGCAAATTTCAGGCGTTTTACAAGGATTTTAATAAAACAAGATTTGTTGCTCTTTGCATGAAAATCAGTCGGAGGGACGCGGCGGAGAGCCCGCCGCGCAGGAGTTACTTCTCTTTGTGGATGGAAATTTCGACGGTGGTGGTGGAAGTCGGCCTTTGCTCCCCATGGGTAGAGATGCCAGTGGATGCGGGCCGTGTCGGCGGGGCTTCCGGGTTAGGGGCCGGGGCCTCGCCATCCTGCTTGTCAGACATGTCGATCACCTCCTTTCAGGCAAGGATATAGGCGACCCCGGCGACAGCCAGGGCCGCAAAGGAAAGGACCAAAAACTTTGAGCTGGCTCGTAATCTTTTTGCTCGTTTCGTTTGTTCTTCTGCTTGAAGAGTGAAATGTTCTTCAAAATCGTCGGCAACCATCTTCATTGTCGTATCAACACCATGCTTGCCGAGGTAGTCCAGATAAACGCGGTAGTTAGGGAATTCAATCCGTTGATCCGATTTACCGCGGAGGGAATCAAGGCAATAGGCGAGGACGAAGAAGGCCAAGGCCAGGGATGAGAGAGACACATATTTCCAGAAAGGCAACGGCCAGAAAAACGGATGGTCTTTCAGAAGGGAAAAATTGAGCGCAAGCGAGAGGGATGCCGACCATAGGTATGTTTTGAAAAGACTGTCCTGGCGGCACAAGACCTTGTCCACGGCGTAAAAATACCTGTTTTCCATCATCCGGTAGAGCTGCTCCTGAGCTTTTTCCATTGGAAACCTCCTGAGGGTGATGCCCGATGATAGCACAAAGGTTGACGGTTTCAATGACTTCTAATCCGAGAGAGCCGAAATGACCGAACCCAAAAACCACTACACCGCCAAGGAGCTTGCCGGTCTGCCCGGGATGCCAAATACCTTAAAAGGTGTCCTCCAAAAGGCCGATCGCGAAGCCTGGCCTTTCCAAAAACGCTCAGGCCGGGGCGGCGGCAGAGAGTACCCCTTGACGGCGCTGCCTGAAGAGACGCGGGACTACCTGTTGAAGCAGATCGTTGCCACACTTCCCGAGCGGTTGTCCAATCTCCCCGCGGTTTCCGTGGAAACCCTGCCAGCCGTTGCCGACCCTCCCGCCGCGCCGCCCGCCACATCGCTTGCCGACTGGCAGCGGCGAGTCATGGAAGCCCGGCTGATCTTCGTTCGGCTCATCGAGGGGGCATCAGTCCAACTCGGCGTATCCAAGGCCATCAAGATACTGGTCAAACAGGCGGCAGACGAGGCGCTCCCGGAAGAAATACAGGCTGTCGTGCCGGTGGCCAACGGCCGCTCCGGCATGGACCGCGCCCTGTCCGAAACCACGCTCATGCGCTGGTGGAGCATCTACAAAAAGACCGGAAACTATGCCGCGCTCGCTCCCAAGGCTCCGCCGGTCAGCAGTATTCCGGCATGGGGAGCAAGCTTCATGGCCTGCTACCAGAAGCCGCAGAAGCCGAGCGTAGCCGCCGCCCTGGACAACCTGAAGGCTCTTCTCCCGGCTGATGTCCCTCTCCCCAGCTACCACCAGGCGCGGCGCTTTCTCATGCGCGTGGGCAATGTGGAGAAGAACCGCGGCCGCATGACCGGCCAGGAGCTGCGCTCTATCCGGCCCTACATCAAACGCGACACGTCCGACCTGGCGCCCGGCGAGGTCTTCATCTCCGATGGCCTCACCTTCAAGGCATGGGGCATCGCCCACCCGGCCCACGGCCGGCCGTTCTCCCCGGAAATCTGCGATGTCCAGGATGTGTACACGCGGAAGATCGTCGGCTGGAGCGCGGGCCTGGCTGAAAGCGGCCCGACCATGGCGGCGGGCTTGCGCCACGCGGTTGAGACCCACGGCGTTCCGCAGATTTTCTACCACGACAAGGGACCGGGCTATGAAAACCAGCTCCTCCAGGACCCGGTGACGGGCATCGTCAGCCGCCTGGGGATCCAGAACCTTCCGTCAACCGCCCGCCAGTCCCAGGCGCGGGGCATGATCGAGAAGCTTCGGCGCGACCTGTGGCACCGGGAGGCGAAGAACTTCCTGACTTACAAGGGCCGAGACATGGACCGGGAAACAAAACTCAAGGTCCACAAGATCATCAAGAAGGACATGAAAACGAAGGGCATGTCGGACTTCGTCATGCCGTGGCCCGAGTTCCTGGTGTGGGTCCAGGAGCGCATCGACGACTACAATGCACGGCCGCACCAGGGGTTGCCCAAGATCCGCGACCCGCAATCTGGCCACATGCGCCACATGTGCCCCAACGAGATGTGGGAGAAGGGCATCGCCGAGAAGGGCGCGCCGCCCAAGCTGGAGCAGTGGGAAGTCGCCGACCTGTTCCTGCCGGAGAAAATCTGCAAGGTCAACCGATGCACCGTGCAACTGTTCGGCAACCCCTATTTCAACGGCTCGCTGGAAGAGTTCCACGGCGACCAGGTCCGGGTCGGCTACGACGTCCACGACCCCCGCGGCGTCCTGGTCCGCGATCTGGACGGCAGGCTCATCTGCATCGCCGCATTCAGGGGCAACAGCCGCCGCTTCTTTGCTAAGCCAATCAGTGAGATGTCGGCGGAAAAGCGGGAAGCCGAACGGCTCAAGCGCCTGGCGGTCAAGGAAGAGGAAATCCGGCTGGAGCGCATCGGCACGATCGAGATACAGAAAGCGGCTCCGGAGCACATCGAGCTGCCGGCCGAGGTGCTGGAAGGCGAAGCGCGGCGGGAAAAAAAACGCCGGCAGCAGGAGGAGAACGGGAGGAAGTTCTTCAACGACCAGAACGAGATCTACGACGATATCCGTGCCCGCGAAAAGCTCGGCCTGGCCAAGCCTTACGAAATAGCCTGGGCGAACGACAAGGACCGGTCGGAGGAGCTGGGCAGGCGCGTCGGCCTGTACAAGGAAGACCCGTATTGCACGGGGAGGTTCAAGGAGGAGTAAATGGCACTTAAATCAATGGATATTTTCGACAACCCGACCATCGGCCGACATGCCATGGAAGCCATGGACCGGCTCAAGAAAGCCCACGGCAGCAACCTTCCAGGATGGGAAGAGCGGACCCTGGCGGCGTGGCGCGAAGAAGCGGAGAGCATTATCCGGACTTCCGGCGAGACGGAAGAGCGGGAACTCGCCAAGCTGCGGCGGCCGCTCCGCGTCGAAGAACACAGGAAAATCAGCGGGTATATCGAATTTCTGCGGGATCTGCGGCGCGACGCGAGGGAATGGCTCCGGGAAATCGACGAAGAGCAAGAGCGGTTGGACGAGGAAGCGGCGGAAGAGAAACGGCTGCAGGAAGAGCGGCTGCTGTTCGAGGAGATATTTTCTGCGACCCCGCCGCAAGAAAGACAGGGAAAGAGAAAGAGGAAGAAATAAAGAAGCCGCCTGGTGTTTGCGCCACCGGCGGCCATCTCCCCGCGCATGCGGGATTAACTGACATAGGAGGAATATAGCAGATGAGACATGAAATGGTAAAGACAAAAGACGTGAGGCGCTTCATGCAGTCGGTCGAAGACCTCCTGAACCGTCCTATGGGGACGGAAGGCATGGGTCTGCTCTGGGGGCCTCCCGGTACCGGCAAGACCACGGCCTTGGCTTACGTGGCCAATGTTTACGACGCGGTATACGTCCGCGCCGTCGGCTGCTGGACTGTCACCTCGATGCTCGGCGACCTGTGCAAGGAGCTGGGCGGCAAGCGCATGCTGCGGCGCTCGGACATGGTGGAGTTTATCGTCGAAGAGTTGACCAGGGATGGCCGCCAGCCCCGGCCGATCTTCATCGACGAGGCGGACTACTGCTTCCGCCAGTTCGAGATGGTCGACTCATTACGCGATATTTACGACCTTTCCGGCTGCCCGGTGATCCTGATCGGCATGGAAGACATCGCCCGCCGTATCCGCACCCATGAGCGGATCGCCCGCCGCATTACCCAGTGGATCGAATTCAAGGGCCTGGATCTGGACGATACGACGCAGGTTGCCAACGAAGTGTGCGAAGTCAGGTTTACCGACGACCTGTCCCGGCATCTGCACAAGGAAACCGGCGGCAACATCGGCCGCATCATTATCGGCCTTACCAAGATCGAGAAGTTTGCCCTGACAAACGGCCTCGATGTCATTTCCCTGGCCCAATGGGGTGATCGCCCGCTCTACTTCGACCAGCCCACGTTCGGCAGGAAAAAAGTCACCAATGGAACGTGAAATCTCTTTTCCCCACAGGACTGCAATGTGATTCCACCGATCGGTGGGGGGCAACCAAAACTGACATGCGGTACCAGAAGGAGGAGCAATGGCTGGGAAAAGAGGTATGAAAATGCCGGCGGACGTGAAATCGCTCCGTCAGAACATATGGCGGAGCATCAGAATCATGCGCACTTTCACAATCCCCGGGCTAATGACAACTGTTGATGGTCTCAAATACGACAATGCGCAGAAATTCGTGCGCCGCCTCGAACAGCATGGATATGTATCTAAAATTGGCGGCTACAAGGGCGGAACGGTTGGAGACTATCAGAAATACATTATTTGCAATGATATCGGCCCGACAGTCCCTGTCCTTGGGATTGGCCGCTCTGACAAATTTTTGAAGCAATCTGGGAAAGAAACAAAGAAAGAGAGAGAGGAGAAGGTAGACAATGACCACGACCGACCGGATGGAACTGCTGCGTGAGAAATGCGCCGAGTTCGGTCAGGCCGAAATTGCCCGCCGTCTCGGATATTCTCCATCTGCCATCAACCAGGCGTTGAAGGGGGCTTACCAGGGAAGCCTGGATAACCTGCTGACCAGGGTTGAAGAGATCTTCGGCACTTCGACCGTCATATGCCCGGTGCTGGGAGAGATATCGCTCAGGAAGTGCTCTGAGAACAGGAAGCGGCCTTTCGCCGCAACGAACCCGCTCAGGGTCCAGCTGTACCGGCAATGCAAGAAATGCGGAGGCAAACCATGAACGAACAAGCATCGGAGAAGGTAAACCTTAACACCGGTGAAATCAAGAATTCTAATGTTCGCCCCTGTTGTCCGAAATGCGGCGGCGTCCTCATCCCGGAGAAGTCAGGCAGGTATGTCGTGTCCGTCGGCTGCGTCTACTGCGGCGAGCGGTTCTACAGGGATTACCCGCGCAGATCTCCGGACAGTATCGAGCGGGACGCGCATAAGCACGCCGGTAGACCGTGTCACTGCATCGACGGGAGGAGACGGGCATGACGGCGTTTGCAGTCGTTCTCGTGATCGCAGCAGTATTTGTGTGGGCACTGTGTGTCAGCGCCGGCCGGGCTGACGAACGGATGGAACGGATCATGGCCATGAACGAAAGGAGAAATGACAATGAAACATATCCTGTGCTGGCTGAAATACCGCAAATGGCGGAAGGAACAATCGATGAGAGCAGCATCACTGGCGGTGAATCTGGTGCTGACGGGAAGCCTCGTCCCGCCGCGATTGGCCGGGGCGAAGGGCCGCATCGAGAAGATATTCCCAACCGCACAGCCTCTTTACCGTGTGCTGGTCAGACGCGAGGGGCAGGCGTGAGAACCAGGAGGGAAACGATGATACCCGCATGGCCCGTATTCGTGCTGATGGCATTCGTGATCGGCGGTGTCGCGGGCTGGACCGTGCGGCTTCATGCCGCGAACGACCGGTTCCAGACGACGATGGCCGCGAAGTACCGGGCGCAGCAGGCGTGGCTTGACGCGCAGACCACGGCGATGATGGCTGACGTGGAACGCGATATAGCGGCGGCTAAAGCCCAATTCAAGAAGAATTCAAAGGAGGTTAAACGCAATGGAAAATAGGCAGATCCCGGGAGGATACATGGAGGACACCCAGGGGCGGCTGGTGCCGGTGGAGAGCATCAAGGAAGTGGATATCGCCCGAAACGACCTGGTGCTGGAGCTGATGGACAAAGCACGGGGCCTTTCGTCCACGATCGCGGAATTCAAAACCGCGTCCATGGACGACATCCAGGCGTTTGTCGAGCTGTCCGCCGAGAAGTACGGCGCACGGCTGGGCGGCAACCGTGGCAACGTGACCCTGCACAGCTTCGATGGCCGCTTCAAGCTGGTGCGCTCCATCGACGAGTTCATCCGCTTCGACGAGCGGCTCCACGCGGCAAAGGCCCTGATCGATGACTGTCTGAAAAGATGGAGCGACGGCAGCAGCGTCGAGCTACGCACCATCGTCAACGATGCCTTCCAGGTGGACAAGGCCGGGCGGATCAACACTCGGCGGATACTGGCGCTCCGGCGCATCAACATTGAGGACGAAACATGGCAGCAGGCCATGCAGGCGATCAGCGACAGCGTGCAGGTGATCAACAGCAAGGCATATGTCAGGTTCTACGAGCGGAAGCCGGACGGCAGCTACCAGCAGTTGAACCTGAGCATTGCGACCTAAATTTACACCCAAAGGAGAAATGGCAATGGCTGAATACAGACTGGAACGAGAGATCGAGGGAATCGAGACCGTGGGAGCGCTGAAGGAAGCGCTCTCCGGCATGGCGGATGATCTGCCTATCAGTGACGGCTTCGGCGACGGGTTGCTTCTGGCTTTGCACCGCAACATGGACAACGGCGAGTTGATCGCCGAGATCAAATAACGGGAGGGCGCATGACTGGGAAACAGGAAGTCAGATACCGGACCGGGCGGAATTGCTCTGCAACCAATTGCGGACTTTGCGTGCATATCGTCGAGTCACCCGGCACCGAAGTCCTTCGAGAACACCAGTGCCGGGTTCTCGGTTTGGGTGTCACCAGGCACTACACGGTAACCAGAGACGGCGTATGCGACCGGTTCGAACAAAGGCCGAGCAAGTATAAGTTCTGAAAGATGCGAAACCTACCATTTTGCCGGCCTCGGCAAAATGGTAGGTCGTCCGGAGGTGGCGCTCCGGGCCTGATGATGCAGCCACGGAGAAACTGAATGAAGGACACCATTAACGAACTTATCAAAACGGTGTACTACCTGGTTATGGCTGGCTCTTTCGTTTGGATACTTTTTAGCGTGTTGAATTTCTGTGTAAATACTCCCTTACCGGGGGGCATTCAGTGGCTCATTTTTGGCCCAGCTATTTATCTTGTCACCATTATATGGGGTGAACTATGAAGCGTGCCGGCAGCATCCACTTTGCGAAACTCAGGAACTCGGAACGACTGCAGAAGGTTTTGAAGCTCCTGTCTGATGGTAGGGCATACACCACGCGGGAGATCATCGACGCTGCGAACGTCTGCGCGGTCAACAGCATCGCTGCCGAGCTGCGGGAGAACGGCATACCGGTGTCCTGTCGGCCGGTCAAAGGCTGCAAGGGCGTTTTCGAGTACTGGCTGGGCGCCTGATGGCCTGCGGCGACTGCAAGTTCTTCGGCTTTCTGAAGCTGCAACGGTACTGCCGACACCCGGAACACCCGCAGCCTATCCGGCAGTGGCCGGGACACTGTCAGGGGTTCGTGGACATCGACAAGAAATTCATGCCGGGGCAGAAACAACCGTGGCCGGAGCCGGTGAAACTGGCAATTTGCGCAAAATAGCAAGTCATACGCATAGCGCATAAAACAGCGAGAAAATATAAAATTATGACAATTTTTGAACTCAAATCCGCACGGATACAGATGGGGCTCAACAAGGCCGAAATGGCAAAGCAGCTGCGCACTCCCTACCGGACCTACCAGGATTGGGAGTCAGGGGAGAGACGGATCCCAGGCGTCTGCCAGGTTGCGGTGGAATTGCTGCTTATAAAGGATAAGTGGCTGACACGGAAAATCATCGAGAAAGCATCAAGGGAGGTTTGACCATGGCAAGGACAGCACGCAAACCGTCCGGTTACGACAAGTTCCGCAAAGAAGAACTGGCAAAAATCCACATCGGAAAAAAAGACCTGGGCCTCGATGACGACACCTACCGGGACATTCTGTACCAGGCTGGTGGGGTTGAGTCGGCCGCCGACCTGGACTGGAAAGGCCGGGAGGCTGTGCTTGATCGGTTCCGCGAACTGGGCTGGAAAGCCAGAAGCAAATCCGGCAAGGAAAGCCGACCTTCCCGCGTCCTGGCCGACGATCCGCAGAGCAGGAAGATCCGTGCGCTGTGGCTGGCGCTGCACGAGATTGGCAAGGTCCGGGATGCGTCCGAGCGGGCGCTTGGCAGTTACTGCAAACGCATGACCGGAGTGGCCGCGCTGCAGTGGCTCAATTCGCGCCAGGCGTCCACCGTGATCGAGGCTCTGAAGCAGTGGCTGGGGAGGTAGCCCGAATGATCTTCCACTGCCCCCTCTGCCACGGCGCGTTCTCCATCGAGGCCCTCGTTCAGGATCAGGCCGGCCGGGATCTCTTGTGCCTTGTGGTCAAGGCCGGTCCTTTGGCTCCTGCCCTGCTTTCATACCTCTCCCTCTTTCGCAGCGAGAAGCGCGCCCTGGCCTATGACCGGGCGCTCAAGCTGGCTGAGGAGGCAATGGAACTGTCAGTCAACCAGGCTCACCTTGCCGCGGCCATGGCGGAAACAGTCGAAGCGCTCCGGCAAAAAAGGGAACAGGGCCAGGCAAAACCGCTCAAAAATCACAATTACCTGAAGCGGGTATTGGAGGGCACCTCTGCTCCTGCCGTGTCGTCCGCTCCTTCACTTTCGAGGAAGGAAGGCGGAGCCAGTAAACGTGCCTCCGCCCTTGCCTCCCTTGCCGAATGGGCCGGTAATGACTGGCTCCGGTTGGAGATCGCCACGGGCCTTCAGGCCCTGGTTGCGCAGAATCTTAAATTCTCACCGGCTGGCGATATGATCACCATGAACGCGGACGTCTGGTATCTGACTCTGAGGAAAGTCTGCATCATTGAGCAGATCGACGCGCCGCGCATCCATGCCGGGTTCGAGCGGCTTTTTCCGCAGATCAAGGAATGGCCTGCGCCGGCGCAGCTCCTAGAGTTGATGCCGAGACGGCTACCGCAACAGTCGTTGCCGATGCCTGAACCGACCGAGGAAGACCGGCGCAAGGGTCTGGAAGCGCTCTCGCAGCTCAAGGCGAAAATGGGGATAGTGTAGTTTTTAGCGGCAAAAGGAGAAAGCAATGTCAAAGAGATCGAGTTTATTGAAGGAGCTACGGGTAGAGATCCGGCAACGCTTGTCTGCTGCCAGGTTCGCACCCGATCATGCTGACCGAGCCGCCAGCATCGTGGTTGATACGCTGCGCGAAATATACGGCGGGGACGCCATTTATATCCCCAGGGGAGACGAGACGCGGGACTGGCAGATCTGGGATGAGTTCAACGGGCACAACCACCTGGATCTGGCAAAGAAATTCGGTATTACCGAGCGCCATGTCTACAACATTATCGCCGCCATCCGGCCTTTGGCTGCGGCAAAAAATCAAATATCACTTTTCGAAGGTTTAGAAGAATGCCTCTTCCGCTGAATTTGGATT
>DIFZ01000002.1 GCA_002419385.1 Geobacter sp. UBA5735 | reverse complement strand
AAACTGCCACTGCGAAAGTTGAGTAGTAAATTGTATGTCGCGACAGCTGATCCCACAGACATCAAAATAATCGACAATATCTCCAAGAACCATAACCTGGAGATTGTGCTGTTTGTCGCATCGAGGACAGATATCATAGAGGCAATAAATCGCAATTACTTTGCGAAAGATTCCGTCCCCAGCAAGAGGAGAACCATCCTGGTTGCAGTCAGAGATCTGGACACGTATGCAGAAATAGAGAGTTTGCTCTCAGGAAGCGGGTACCGGTTGATTGTTGCCAATGACGGAATCCTTGCTTTCAAAATGGTATTGTCCGAGTCCCCATGTGTTGTCCTGACGGAAAAAGATTTGCAGAAAATGGACGGTTACCGGCTGGTTGAGGCTTTGAACAACCTTCATGAAGCAAAGCATATTCCCGTTATATTGTTGAGTGACGGGAGCTGTCTTGAAGAGGAGCTGGTTGCGTACCGTCGAGGATTTTTTGAATTCATCAAAATGCCGATCGATCCTATCAGCCTTCTGACCAGGGTATTGAAGGCAGTTGATGCTTTCGACAAATCGAACAATTACCGCTGCAACTGCGCGGAATAAGATCTTGTGCCGACCGGATACTGAACCTGGCCGGCTTCGGCATGATACTGATTTGTCACGCTTGGTGGAATAGAAACAGCTTTATATTACACCGATGCCATGATATAAAAACTGGCATTTGTTCTATCAGGCACGGCCATATTTACACAGTCCTCCCACCAATGGTCATGTTTGCATCTCTCTCTTTCGGCAGGTCCCATGAAGAAGAATGCTGCTCTGGAAAAGGCCACTATGAACGTGGACGCGGATGCAAGGTTTTCCCGGATCACTCTTGCTGAAGTTCTGCGCGGAATTTCCGTTCCCACGTTCGTCATAGACAGGGATCATAAGGTTATCCACTGGAACAGGGCTATGGAGAAGCTTACGGGTATGGCTGCCGGAGATGTGGTCGGGACAACCGAGCATTGGAGAGCGTTCCATGCGTCCGAAAGGGCAACCATTGCAGACCTGGTCATCGGCACGTTGCATGAACACGAAGTTGCCGCTTTCTTTGAAGGGACCTTCAGGAAGTCCGCGCTCAACGAGTCGGCATTTGAAACAGAAGACTATTTCCCTTTGATCGGAGGGCAGGGAAGGTGGCTGATCTGCACGGCTGCTCCGATTCTGGATGCCGAAGGCACTGTGCTGGGCGCGGTAGAATCAGTCCAGGATATCACCGAATGGAAGAAAACTGAGGACAGCCTTCGGGAAAGCGAACAGAATTACAAGGAAATGAGCATCACCGATTCACTGACGAAACTTTTCAACTCGCGTCATTTTTTTCAGAAAATGAAAATGGAGATCGAGCGTTCTGAACGGTACCGGCATCCGCTTTCGGTCATGCTCCTGGATATCGACGACTTCAAAAAGTACAATGATACGTATGGCCATCTCGAGGGCGATAACGCGCTTGCGGTCATTGCAGAGATGATCAGGAAAAACCTGCGCAGCACGGACACGGGTTTCAGGTTCGGCGGTGAAGAGTTTACCGTCATCCTCCCTGAAACCGATATCGATGAGGCGCTGGAAGTTGCCGAACGGCTGAGGAAAAACATCGCCAATGCCTGGCTGTCACCGTTGTCAAAGCTGAAAACGTGCGTGACGGCAAGCATCGGAGTCACCAGGCATGTTTCCGGGGAACTTCCGTCATCTGTCATCGGCCGGACCGACAGGGCCATGTATTCAGCGAAAGAGAAAGGGAAAAACAGGGTCTGCTGTGAACTCTTCGAACAGACGGGGAGGCAGATGCCGCTGTTTACCACGTAGTTTCCATCCGGAAACGGTCTTTTTTGATTCAGCCGCTGGCCTCACCCTGGCGGGCAGCCCTTGCTGTCCAATCCGGTGAGGCTGGATTGTCGCCCTGACGGTGTCAATCTGCGGATCCGGCCTCGTCCCCATCCTCCCCCACCAGAACCTTGAGGCGCTTATTTCAGCCCATGCCTTGAGGAAAGCGCGAATTGCCCTAAAATTAGAATCACAGAGCACGAGTTGACCTTCAACAAGCTGTTCAACTGTGAAAGCCGCATGCTGGTCATGGCGCTGGTCACCATTCCCTGCGGGGAACGTGCGCGGTTTTCCGACACCGCTGTTGAGCTGTCTGGCGGGTTGACGTCCATCCGGTAATGACGATTCGAGGAAATGTGCATGAAGATTACAGGGAAAAGAAGAACCGAGCATGAAGGCGGAGAGGCCCGCACCGGGTTGACTCCAGAGGCTCTCGCACAGGGATTTCTTGATCACCTCTACTACGCCTTGGGGAGGGTTCCGGCCGTTGCGACGCGCAACGACCTGTTCATGGCTCTTGCCTACACTGTCCGCGACAGACTCCTGGCCCGCTGGCATGCCGGGATCCGACGCTATCGGGAATCCTTGCGGAATGGTGACCTGAAGGCGGTCTGTTACCTTTCCGCTGAGTTCCTGCCCGGACCTCACCTCGGCAACAACCTGACCAACCTGGGCATGTACGACGAAGCGCGGCAGGCCATGGAAGGGCTCGGCCTGAATCTGGAGGACCTGGTCGAACACGAAGAAGAACCCGGACTCGGCAACGGCGGTCTCGGGAGGCTTGCTTCATGTTTCATGGATTCCCTGGCGACTCTCGGCATTCCTGCACTGGGCTACGGGATACGGTATGAATTCGGCATCTTCGATCAGGAGATACGCGACGGCTGGCAGGTGGAGATCACCGATAAATGGCTGAAGCTCGGCAACCCGTGGGAAATACCGCGTCCTGAGTTGAGCCGGGAGGTGAAACTCGGTGGCCGCACTGAGCACTTTCACGATGACCGGGGCCGGTTGCGGGTACGGTGGCATCCTGCCGGCGTGGTAAAGGGAGTCCCTTATGACACGCCCATAGTGGGGTTCAGGGTCGACTGCTGCAACACCCTGCGCCTGTGGAAGGCTGAAGCGGTGGAGTCCTTCGATTTTAATGACTTCAACGTGGGAAATTATTATGCGGCGGTCGAGGCGAAAATGAAGTCGGAAACCATCACGAAAGTGCTCTATCCCAATGATGAGCCGTCCATTGGCAAGAAGCTGCGCCTGGTCCAGGAGTATTTTCTCGTATCCTGCTCGCTTCAGGACATGATCCGTATCTGCGGCGTGGCCGGAGAACCCCTTGAACACTTCCACAAGCATCTGGCAGCCCAGTTGAATGACACCCATCCATCCCTTGCCGTAGCCGAACTGATGCGTCTCCTGATGGATGAACACGACATGGAATGGGAGAAGGCCTGGGAAATCACCCACAACACGTTCGCCTTCATTAATCACACGCTTCTTCCGGAAGCACTCGAGAAATGGCCCCTTGATCTGTTCGAAAAGATCCTTCCCCGGCACCTGGAGATAATCCGCGAAATAAACCGGCGATTCCTCCAACAGGTGCGTGAGGCGTTTCCCGGTGATGAAGCGCGGGCCTCCCGCATGTCCATACTCGACGAATCAGGGGACCGCTCCGTGCGGATGGCCCACCTCGCATGCGTGGGAAGCCATGCCGTCAACGGAGTGGCCAGGCTCCACTCGGAGCTTCTCGAACGGGAAGTACTGCATGATTTCCACGAACTGTTCCCGCAGAAATTCCATAACGTGACCAATGGCGTTACGCCCCGCCGCTGGATGGTGCTCACCAATCCGCGGCTTGCCGCGCTGATTTCCCGGACGGTCGGTGACGGCTGGATCACCCGCCTCGATGAGCTGAGAAGGCTCGAGCCCTGTGCCGAAGACCAGGAGTTCCAGACGGAGTGGCGCCGCATCAAGCGGGAAAACAAGAACGACCTGGCAAATCTGATCGCACTGCGTACCGGAGTTACGGTCAACCCTGCTTCCCTCTTCGACATACAGGTCAAGCGCCTGCACGAATACAAGCGCCAGCACCTGAACATCCTGCATATCATAACGCTCTATGCACGGTTGAAACGCAACCCCCCATCCTGCTGTGTTCCCCGGACGTTCATCTTTGGCGGCAAGGCTGCGCCGGGATACGTGGCGGCCAAACTTATCATCAAGCTCATCAATTCGGTGGCCGATGTGGTGAACAACGATCCCGATGTCCATGGCCGGCTCAAGGTGGTCTTCCTGCCTGACTTCAACGTCAAGAACGGGCAGCACGTGTATCCGGCAGCGGACCTGTCGGAGCAGATCTCCCTGGCCGGCAAAGAGGCGTCCGGTACCGGAAACATGAAATTCGCCATGAACGGGGCGCTGACGGTCGGGACATTGGATGGCGCAAACATCGAGATACGGGAGGAAGTGGGAGAAGAGAACTTTTTCCTTTTCGGCCTGAGGGCTGACGAGGTGCGGGCGCTGAAAGCGGGCGGATACAACCCGAGAGACTACTATGAAGCCAACCCTGGTCTCAAGGAGGTGATAGATCTCATCCGTTCCGGGCATTTTTCCGGAGGCGACACCCGGCTTTTCGCCCCGCTGGTCGATTCTCTCATGCAGCATGATGAGTATCTGCTGTTTGCCGACTACCAGTCGTATATTGACTGCCAGGATCACGTCTCGGCAGCCTTTCTCGATGAACGGACCTGGACACGGAAGTCCATCCTGAACGTGGCCCGGATGGGGAAATTTTCCTCTGACCGTTCAATCCGGGAATACTGTGACAGGATATGGCAGGTGAAACCGGTCTGATCGCAGGGAGAACCCCCATGAATCATAGTGCACACAATACCGGTGCGGGCAGAAGCCATCCCCTGGGTGCAACTATCCGCCATAACGGCGTGAACTTCAGCGTGTACTCCAAGAACTGCTCCTCCGTGGAACTCCTCCTGTTTGACGACGCCGATGCGGCGCAGCCGTCACGATCGATCGTCCTCGAACCCTCATGCAACAGGACTTCACACTACTGGCACGTTTTTGTCCCCGGCCTGAAGGCTGGCCAGATCTACGGGTTCCGTGCCCATGGCCCGTTCGATCCTTCGCGGGGCCTGCGCTTCGATCCGGGAAAGGTTCTCCTCGATCCTTACGGCAAGGCCGTGGCAGTGCCTGAACGTTACAGCAGAAGCGCGGCCGGCGAGCCTGGAAACAATGCCGGCACGGCATTGAAGAGCGTCGTATGCGACCCGCGCGGCTACGATTGGGAGGGAGACCTTCCCTTGAAACGCCCCTTTGCCAGGACCGTCATCTATGAAATGCACGTGGGGGGCTTTACCCGCAATCCCAATTCCGGCGTGTCTCCCGAGAGGCGCGGCACGTTTGCCGGCCTGGTTGAAAAAATCCCCTACCTGAAAAACCTGGGCATCACTGCCGTCGAACTGCTGCCGGTCTTTCAGTTCGACTGGCAGGACGCACCGGCGGGCCGGGTGAATTACTGGGGATACTGTCCCGTGTCGTTCTTCGCTCCCCACCACGCCTACAGTTCCCGGAAGGACCCGCTCGGCGTTGTCGACGAATTCCGCGACATGGTGAAGGCCCTGCATCGCGAAGGCATCGAGGTGATCCTGGATGTTGTTTTCAACCACACGGCCGAGGGAAACGAAAATGGTCCGACCCTGTGTTTCAAGGGATTTGAAAACGGCGCATACTATATGCTTGAAGGAGATGGATTTTCCTATGCCAATTACACCGGTACCGGCAATACCCTCAACGGCAACAATCCTGTCGTCAGGAGGATGATCGTCGACAGTCTCCACTACTGGGTCGAGATGATGCACGTGGATGGTTTCCGCTTTGACCTCGCGTCCATTCTGGCCCGTGATGAAAGCGGCTGCCCCATAAAGAATCCGCCGATTCTCTGGGACATCGATTCCGACCCCGTACTGGCAGGCATAAAGCTGATCGCGGAAGCGTGGGATGCCGCAGGTCTCTACCAGGTGGGGAGCTTCATCGGCGATAACTGGAAGGAGTGGAACGGCAAGTTCCGCGATGACGTGCGCAGTTTTTTCCGCGGCGACAGCGGGACGGTCCAGAATTTTGCAACCAGGCTGCTGGGCAGTCCCGACATATACGGCCACGAGGAGCGGGAACCTGAGCAGAGCATCCATTTCATCACCTGCCACGACGGCTTCACCCTGAACGACCTGGTTACGTACACTACCAAGCGGAACGGGGAAAACGGCGAGGAAAACCGGGACGGCAGCGACTTCAACCTGAGCTGGAACTGTGGTGTGGAGGGGCCGACAGATGATCCCGATATCGAACGCTTGAGAAACCGGCAGGTGAAGAACTTCCTGGCTGTCACCCTGGTAGCGCTTGGCGCACCGATGCTGTCGATGGGTGACGAGGTGCGCCGCACCCAGAGCGGCAACAATAATTCGTATTGCCAGGACAATGAGATCAGCTGGTTCGATTGGAGCCTGCCGGACCGGCACGGCGACATCCTTCGCTTCTGCAGCCACATGATCCGCACCAGGATTCGCCGGGAAGCCCTGTCGGGAGGTTCCGCGCTGACCCTCAACCAGCTCCTGCAGAGGGCCAGGATCGAGTGGCACGGCGTCAGGCTCTTCCAGCCCGACTGGAGCCACGATTCCCACAGCATCGCCATGACGGTCTGGAGTCTGGATGAGCGGATCATGTTTCACATGATGTTCAACGCATACCGGGAAACTCTCCAGTTCCAGATACCCCCGGCGGCAGGCGGGGGGAAATTTGCCTGGCGCCGTCTCATGGACACGTCGCTCGAATCGACCGGCGCCGTCGTGTCGCTCAATGATGTCGATATGATCGAGGGAAACAGCTACACTGTCCAGCCGCACACGATCGTGGCACTCGTCGCCAGGTTTGCCGAGAATACCGCAACACCCAGAAAAAGCCTTGTAATCTGACCTGTTTCGGGTTACTTTGCAGTCAGGTCCGGCTCTGTTTCCGTGCCCGTTTCCATGTCGCACCGGCGGATGAGTCCTCTTCCCGCACGCTGTCTTTCCGCAGAAAACACACTGCAGGGCCAACAATCATGCTGCCGCAACGAGCTCTGCGCCGAAGCAGGGAGAACGTTCCGCCGTCCTGTCTGGGGGCGGAATCACGGCAGCGCCGGCATAAAGGGGAGTTATGAAGCACCTGATACTGGGTACCGCGGGGCATATCGATCACGGCAAGACCTCGCTGGTCAAAGCCCTGACAGGTATCGACACCGATCGTCTGAAGGAGGAAAAGGAGAGGGGCATCACCATAGAGCTCGGCTTTGCCCACCTGACGTTGCCGGAAGGTGTCGAGTTCGGCATCGTGGACGTGCCCGGGCACGAGCGTTTTGTCCGGACAATGGTGGCCGGTGTGGGCGGCATGGACCTGGTGATGCTGGTGATCGCCGCTGACGAGGGAGTCATGCCCCAGACCCGCGAGCACCTGGAGATCTGCCAGTTGCTGGGGGTGAAAAAAGGCCTTGTGGCGCTCACCAAGTGCGACATGGTGGAGGAAGAGTGGCGGGACATGGTCGTGGAGGAAGTCCGGGAATACCTCAACGGCAGCTTCCTGGAGGGGGCGCCGGTCGTTCCGGTTTCCGCGAGAACTGCTGTCGGTCTCGAAGAGCTGAAGACAGCCCTTGCAGCCCTGGCTGCTGAAGTGGAGGAAAAATCCACTGACGGCCCGTTCCGGCTGCCGGTTGACCGCGTTTTCAGCGTTGCCGGGTTCGGCACCGTGGTGACGGGCACGCTCCTTTCCGGAGAGATCGGGACCGGCGACGAAGTGGAGATCCTTCCTTCAGGCCTGACGACCAAAGTTCGCAGCGTTCAGTCCCATGGGGTGAAGGCCGAAAAAAGCTCGGCAGGCCAGCGTGTGGCCGTGAACCTGCAGGGAGTCGATCAGAACGACATCGTGCGTGGCAACGTGGTCGTCCCGCGAGGGGCATTTCGCACCACCCGCGCCGTGGACGCGCGATTCACCTATCTTCCGTCCGCGTCCCGGGAGTTAAAGCACCGCGCCACGCTGCGGCTCCATTCGGCAACCTACGAGGTGCCGGCCCAGATAATCCTGCTGGACAGGGACGTGCTGCAACCGGGAGATAGCGCCTTCGCCCAGTTGCGGCTCAAGAGCCAGGTGCTGCTGCTGCCGGGCGATCTCTTCATCCTCCGGAGCAGTTCGCCCCAGATCACGGTGGGCGGCGGCCTGGTGCTGGACCCGGCGCCGCCGCGCAGGCGCCGTCGCTCTGCCCAGGCGC
>DIFZ01000018.1 GCA_002419385.1 Geobacter sp. UBA5735 | reverse complement strand
TCCGTTGAAATTAAACCACATCATGTGAAGCCAGACGTCGTTACAAGCAGACCTCGCGTTAGATGGTCACGCTCGACAACCCCGAGCAGTGCGCGCATCTCCTTGACGGGAATCTTCTCTGTGTACCGCTTGCACTCAACTACAGATAACTCCGAGTTCCCGGCGTCGCATCTCCTTAGTCTAATATCGAACCCACCATCGCCCGTCTGAGGAGTGAGTTCTATCTGGAATCCCATGTGCTTGAAGAGGAGCGCGATGACGAACTCAAAGTCTCGTGGAGCCAGAGAAAGGAGTTCGTCCCGAGGCTGGAGAGGTTCGAGGTACGCTGATCGTATAAGCCTCATCGCATCGAACAAGCCATTAACACGCCAGTCTGGCATCCACCAGAAATGGGCAGCCAGATATGCGTCGATGACTTGGATCGCCATTCGGGGGCGGTGTAAGAGGTCAAGAATCCACGTGATTCCCTCCCAGACGGGTTCTCCCCGAATTGCGCGACGGATACGCTCGATATTGAGCGCTGCCATCGAGTCCCGCTGTATCGCATGCGCTATCTGTTCAGCATCGTATCCAAAGACCCCAGTCGGAATGAGAAAGGTCCTAATAAGGGCCTTCACCTCTCGCAGGTCGCGGTTCGCGATGTCGGCCAGATATGCCTCCCGGTGATGCTCGCTCGGAAAGCAGAAATCCGGATAGAGACAGACTTTGCGCGACTCCAATGGAGAAAGCATGACTTGTAACCATACGTCTAAGGGCAAGTCTCGTGCGTCGACTATTGGCTTGCCATCAACTGTTGCCTTTATCTTCATATTGTCATGCCCAACGTCACTCATCAGTCGCGCCGCTTTTTAGTGTCGGCTGGATGGGCTTGTTAAATTTGAACTTATCTGCCACGTATTTGGCCGAATTCTCGATATACGGAAATACTGTGCTCTCGTTGATATTCAAAAAATCCAATTCTTTCAAAATCGACTTTTTATTGGTTATCGTAATCCTTGATACTGCTATATCTGGAGTTCCACTTTCATCGAACACTGCATCTATGCCGTATAACAGGAACGCGCCAGATTGCGAAGTTATCCTGTCGTTACTTTGCTTTCCTTTTACACAGATTATCTTACGGAGGTCATTAGGTATTATTCTTGGTTCGAAAAACGGCTTCTCTTCTCTAATGAAATGAAGTAGTCGCTTTATCGGAAGCTGGTCGTTAAATCCGTTTTCATCAAATTGAATTTCATCTTTTCCCGTTTGAGGCAGTCGAGCCAAGTTGGCAATACAACTTGCCACATCTGAATCGAAGTATTTTATCGCATTACGCTTCATTGTGAAGACAATAACTTCCCCATCCTCATCAAGTGAAGACTTGCACCCGAAATATAGCGCTATAAGGGGGTTTGACGTGATGTCTAACAGTCTCGTTGGTAACGAATAATGCTGCATGCGTACAAGGCTGTCGAGCGTGTACACATCAGACTGAAAGTCCGCAGAGTTTGAAACCAATAATTCTCTGTAAAGGATATGTTCGTTATCTTTGTATAGATAATTGCCATCTTCGTCCCTTCGAAATAAAGAGGGCTCTAACTTGTATTTTTTCTTGTTCGAATGCCCTCGATAGAAAACTTCATACCCCTCCTCTTTTTCAAGCGATAGAACCTTTCCGATAAAGCCCTGTACTTTGCTAATTTTGGGATCGGTCGATTTCGCGGAAGCTGGCCTTTCTTGTTTGGTTGTCCTTGATTCTCGGTCTGGCTCGAGGACTCCTTTGGATCGCAGTCTGGCAAATAAATCCTCGTCTTTGACTGCCCAATGAGTCCTGTTCATTTCCCAACCACGAATATCCAAAAGTGGTGCTATCGGTTGAATTCGTTCAAATGGTATTGGGTCAATGTCTTGCTGGAACTCAAATTCAATCAGAATATTACGACCACGTTCCTTGATGGAGGTTAGATACCCAATTCGCACATCTGAATCTTCGCCCTCGTATGCAAAAAGACAAGGGTAACTCTTAAGATTCTCGATTTGCGATTCACTCAGTCCTTTAAGAACGGACGCGATATCTTCGTTCGTATACTCAAGGAATCGGCTCTTATCATATTCATAGAACCTCTTGTCCCAAGCCCCCTCCATCGCTGTCACAAGTAAGTTATACATACAGTGCTGAGTTCCTTGATAAATTTAACGTTTGGGTAACCTACTGCGCTGCCCAAATTTGCCGTGTCAACGCCGCCAACTTTCTCGCAGTCAGATTGAACCCATTGTTATGCGATTTTTATTTAATAGAGTACATTTTCAACAAGGTTTTGACAGGTGGTCTGGGTTCTTCGGACAGGAAACAGGGACTTATAAGTGTGAAACTGCCCTGAGTTCATGTTCATGCCGCAGCCTGTTTTTGATGCAGCGAATCGAAGTAAACCATAGCCGGGGTCTTTCGAACGGCCAGCCGAAGCCAGCCGCCCTGGTCTCAACAACCCCAATCAATCGTTTCCTCTGAAATACACGCGCGTTTTGGGTGCGCACCTCTTTGCGCACCAACTGACTCCCAACGCTTGTCGCTATTGGGCTGGCTCGCGTTTTGCGTGCGTACTTCTGCGGGCCAGCCGACCCCGAACCACTTTTCGCTGCTGAGCTGGTTCGCGTTTTGCGTTCGAACTTCTTTCCGAACCAACTGACTCCCAACGCTTGTCGCTATTGGGCTGGTTCGAGTTTTGCGTGCGCACCTCTTTGCGAACCAACTGACTCCCAACGCTTGTCGCTATTGGGCTGGCTCGCGTTTTGCGTGCGAACTTGCTTGCGC
Organism: Geobacter sp. UBA5735; assembly: GCA_002419385.1. Taxonomy (GTDB): domain Bacteria; phylum Desulfobacterota; class Desulfuromonadia; order Geobacterales; family Geobacteraceae; genus RPRC01. Next base: position 26,660 of record DIFZ01000018.1, on the reverse strand, counting down.
ACCAGCTGACCCCGAACCGCTTTTCGCTGTTGGGCTGGTTCGAGTTTGGATAATAGTGGAACCGTGCCCATGGGCACACTTTATCGGCTTCGATTTGTGAAACGGCTCTGCATGTCCGATTCCACCTCAAAACTCTCCCTTTCGGACTGCTTGGATACCAAGCTGGATACTTGCGCTTTGGATACGCCTTTGCGCGGGCGGCCTGCTTGATAAACTTGGATTTGACATTCTCAATCGGTGGCAGGGATTTATATGTGCAAATGCGCACTTTTTTGAAACGATCTCAACCCGGCCCTTACGGTGATATGGACCCTTGACCGATTGTTTGAATTTGGCTTCAAGATACATTCGCACAAGCATCTTCTGAGAAATTTTCATCCGGGTCAAGCTCCGGTGTGCAACATTGCGGACGGACCCTTTTCATTCGCTCCGCTGCTTCCCGGCGTCGCTCAGGTGACGGACTCCATTTTATCACCGGATTCTTACCCATGCGATACGGAAAGATTTTGCATTTTGTCGCTGGGCATTCGGGAATCAATGCTGGTTGTCTGTTCATGCATTCCGAGCAAAACTTTCTGAAAACTTTAACTGGAATCCGTTTTCCCAAACGATATGGGAACAGAGCGCAACCGCCAACGCATGTATCGCCCTTGCAGTTTTCAATCTCGGATCTGTTGTATTGAGACAAGCCCAGGCATTCAATGCAAAGTGCCTTGACGGTCTCGTTGGGTGTTAAGCGTTTCTCGTTCATCGATTCGTCCTTTCATTTATCCTGGAATAGTTCCAATATGACCGCTGCCAGCCTTGCCGCCCGTTCGATGTGCAAAGCGTCAATTTCATCTTCGTGGAATCTGTCACGGCATCCGGTTGCACGACCTGTTGCGGTGTCGTCAAGCCGCGTATAATTTCCCTCTGGCGCTGGCACGCAACCGCGCCACAGCTCAGAAACGTCGTCAAAACTTTTTCATACCCGAGATTCTGACTCCACGCTTTGAGCTGTTCGGGTTTCATACAGACATCCTGGCCGAGTTGGGCAAGAGTATTTCTGATGTGTTGCAGGTCTTTCGGAAACGTGATGTCCATATTCCCCCATACCTCCCCGATTTTGGCCAAACTAACACACCGGTTCATAATGAAACCGCAGTCCGGGCAATTCGCTATCAGGTTGCCAAACTTCTCGGTAACAGGTAAATATTTCGCCATGTCAGCCGCAGGAAATTTCGGGGCTCGGCATCGAACGCAATAGATTTCCCCCGGCTTGCAGGCCCGCCTGTTTTTTACCCGGCGAGCCTGAAAAAATGCCGCCAGGTCATGACCGAGAATCAGCATGGGGCGTTTATCATCGCTGGAGGCAAGCCCGGCCTTGACCCATCCGCGCACGGTATTTTTATGAACGCCGAATAGATCGGCAATTTCTTCTACCGTGTAGCTGCGATGGATCTTAACGAGGCGGTGATTGGGATGACGTTTTTTCATTGCCCACCTCCAAACAGGGACATTTGTCCGCCCTTCCAAGCATCTTTTCAGGTTTGCTTTCCGCTTTTTTCGGGCCGCTGACAGTTTTCTCAACCGGCGGTATGAAAGGCGGTGAAGGCGTTAAAGGGGGTGGAGATGGTGATTTGACGGCCACCACCCGCCAAGCGGTACGTCCATCGGCTTCAGCTTGCTGAAACTCGAAGCCACCGACAATCCGGTTCGCATTCTTTTTCAGCAGCCAACCCAGCTTCGAGCGATTGATCTCACCGCGTTCTTCCACCGGGAGTTCGCGTATTGCATCGAGCAGATTGGGCTGGTGATAAATCGCCGTCTCCACAGCCTTGCGCACCGTCGTCGCGGCCGAGTCAAAAACCGCGCGCCATTCGGTCATCAAACCGCTGAGTGCATCGCCGTCAGGGTCATGGCGAACCTGCTCCAGCAATGCTGTGGCCGGATCAGGCTGTCCGAGCCACATCAACGGATACCGGCAAAAATCAGACCACGCGCCGCCGAAGGTTACAATGCTGTCCGCCGCAGCGCGAGGCATTCCCGCCTTGCGCCATGCCTGGATGATGGTCAGCACCGCCACCACATACTTCCCCCGGTTCTGGCGCACCTTATCAACAGGAGAGCCCTTGTAGGTCATCGTGGCTGGTATCGCGCAGCGCGGGTCGATGTGAATTGTCAGCACGCGCCGCAAAAGATCGCGTATCGGGCCGACGTTGTTACCCGACCCCAGAAACAAGGTGCGCGTGCTCACCGTCGCCGTCTTGTTCACGCCCAAAATCCGGTCGGTGATTTGCTCCGATGTCAGCATCCGCTTGATGGTGCCGTGTGGTATCCAGTCGGTGTCCATGTCATCGAACTCAATTACGGCCGGGCTGGTCAGCAGCAAAGACAAAATCACCTTGGTGGCTTCCTCCGAGGTGGTGGGATAGCTAACCTTGGCATTTCCGGCCGGCCCAGCGAAGGCACCAATCAGTTCGCAGAGATATGTCTTGCCGCTGCCGAACACTGGCGCACGGACGTGAAACCCAGGCGCATACGTCAGCGACGGGCGCACCACAGCGGTGAAGATCGCCGATAGCGCGGCCGCCTTATCTGTGGCCGCAACGAAGTGAAACTCGGTGAGCAAGTCTTCCAACAAGCACAGTGCCTCCCTTGCTGCGTCCGGTGTCGAGTAGGGGATGGCAAACTGCCGCGCATCGAACACGCCAAAACGCTGCGTCGTCTTGTCGTAACCGGCTTGCGTGATGAGTTCACCGTCGGACTCGCGGAAGTAAGGTTGCCGAACCACGCCTGCCAGTGGTAGCAGGTAGCGAAAGCTCTGCGAATCGTAAAGAATAGCCACGTGCCGCGTCGGTGGATCACAGCGCACCCACTCTTTGGCACGCCCGTCGTATTTCTCCCAGGTCGCCGCGACCGACAGTTCCCGCGTCAGCGCCGGTGCGCTGGTTGGTACAATGGACGGATCACCACTGGTCGGATCGGTGGAGACAGAGACGATCAAGCCGCCCGCCTGATAATGCTGCCCACGATTCGATAGTTCTTTCTCTGCCGCATCCACCACGCGGTGCAGGTCACCGGCCACCACGCGGATCACCGGCTTATGCCGTGCCTCGGCGTTGCGCACTCCAAGGTATTCGAGCAAAGCACGAATGTGGTACTTGTCTCGGTGCGAATGCTGGCAGCAAAATCCACCCAACGCATAGAACTCGTCCGGCTCAAAGTAGGCCGCGCCGGTATCCAGACCGTCAGTATGCTCATGCACCCACGGGCAGGTCATGTCGTGCTTACCTGAACCGAGCGGTGTCTTGTACAGCCCACGCGCCTTGAGCGCCGCGACGACCGGGTTCTCCGCTGCTTTGGGCGTCAGCACATCGTCGGCGTCGTTGCCCTTGCTGTGCAAGGCATCACCATACGCCGCAGAGGGCTTTACCGTTTTTTTTGGTCGCCCTGCCGGGGCGAGTTCCAATTGCAGGCGATCCACAATCTCTTGTGGCGTATAGCGTTTGTCGGGCCGCCATGCGACCAGATGACATTGGAAAGGCGCACCATCTTCATCTGCATACTTCGGCTTGCCATTGATCGCCACCGGCAGTCGCGCCCATCGACTCAACGGTCCGTTCGCGCCCGCATCGCACAAGCCCGAGCCGATCAACGCGTTGAGTAGTCGTACGGCCACTGCGGCATCGGTCAGCGGTTCGGCGAGGCTGATCCCGCCCTGATGATTGCCGGGGCTGGTCTCGATCAACCAGGACAACTCAAAACCGGCCAGTCGCTCCAGCGGCACCTTGGTACCCAAGTCGTCGAGCATCAAAAAATGGCAGGCGGCAAACTGGGTTTTACGCGCCTTGAATGAACCATCGTCGCCAGGATAGAAGCTCGAACAACCGATGTAATTATTATCCGCAGCAGAGAGATTGACTGCTACCTGATCGGCTCGACTGGCTGTCCATCCGCCCAGACCAGGGTCGCCACTCTTCGAGCATATCGCCGCAAACGCGCCTTCAGGCAGGAGAGGGAACACCGCAGCCACAAAATCGGCATTGGTTATCTGCAAATCATGTTCCGTAGGGCCGGTATCCTTTGGGACACCGCCTTCGCCGCCTTTACCGGCTTTTATCGGTTCGCTTGGTAAAACTGTCATGGGCATAATCCTACCTCCTCGCCGCTTGTTCGATCAGAGCAAGGACATCCTCAACGCGCCAAGCGGTACAGCGCTCGGAGATCTTTACCGGCTGAGGATAGCGGCCAGACTTGACACCTGCCCACCATGTACTTTTTGAAACAGGGAAGATTGCTGCGATACCGGCCTTCTTATCGCCGACGATCTGGGACAACCGGAGGTAGCCGGTTGCAGGAAGGGAATTGTGTTTCATGTCGAATCACCTCGTGTATTTACGCCCACGGGAAATCCGTGAGCTTTGAGGTGATTTGACCATGTCCAATATTCCGAAACCCAGGTTTGGGGATTCCGAAACCCCGGTTTTGGAATGTGTTTTTTAGGAAGGTAGTGGGTATTTCTTTCTAAGCTTGGCAAGCAATTTGGCAATAGCTTTTTGGCTGTATTTATCGCCAAGGTAGGTTTTTCGGCCCTCTGTCCGATCATGGGTTATAACAAAACAATCTCCCCAATGAGGAAGTTTCACCTCTTTTATGCGCTCGGCAATATAGGTACGAATATTCCCAAACCCATGCGACTGGGCATCATCATTTACCAGAAACTTGAAATTTTTTAGAAAAGACCGGATTTCGCCAGGTTGCAGAATGGCCACATCGCCTTTGTCGAGAAAATGGAGATATGCCTTTTCAATCGCTTCTGTCAGCGGGCTTTTCGGCCGCCCTCCTTTCTCGCACTGATCTTTTTGATTAGGCTTCATGTCGGGGGCTGGTAAAACCGGAGCAATATCGAGGTCTTCAGCTTCGATTTGTTCGATCTCTCTCATCGCGAATAGTCCGGCCGTCAGCGGTGGAAAGTCCACATGTTCGTCGAAAGTTCCCTGCGTGCCGCCAAAAGTCGGGTGAAAACCCACCAGGCGTGATTCGGCAATCTTCGCAAGAATGAAGGCTTCGGGGCTAAGGCTGGGGTGCTTGCCCCAGCGCTCGATCAATTCCGCCCCGGTGATGTAGCGGTCAGCAGGTTCAAATCGGTCAACATCATCCCTCCGAAACCAGCAAGACATGAGTGACGACAGGTAGTCCTCGCACAAGCAATCGTCAAAATAAAATCTCGGGGGTGGAGTCAACTCATTGGCGTTCCGGTAGGCAGCGAGGCCGCCAGTCTCAGGCCCCAGGGAAATCCATATCGCCAGTTCTTCCGGCGTCGCCTGCCATTTTTCACACAGAATTTTCATGGCTTTCGGGTAGGCAATAAAATCGGTTGTCGGTATTGCCCCCTTGTCCGCATCAAGACGCTTGCGCCCAGGGTAGTAATCATCCCCCGCCTGCCGTTGTTGCAATTCCATTCGGCCTAATTCTTGCTGCAATTCCTTGAGTCGAGATTCTTTCAATGCAATATCCCTGGCCGTCGGCGTTTCTACGGACTGCCATTCATCAATCTGTGTCTTTAGCTCGCCCAGACGTCCATAGAAATTCCGCCAGTATTGTCGGTCCTGTTCTGTGGCAGGGTCGTTCTGATAATCTAACTGAAGTGTTACGCTACGCCGCTGATCTGCAGAAAGCACGTCCCAGGGTTGCGGGAAAAATTCACGTTCAACACGTTGGCGCAAATCTACCGGTAGGTCGTCCATTTTTTTGTCAAACCAGGCATCAAGAGCGAGGGTCAGGCTCTTAAACTCCTGACTGCCACTTATCTGCCGAAATGCTGCCGCTTTAACCTTTGCCATTCTAACCTCGCTTTCGAGTTCATTTGGGAATACGATCTTCGCTTGCGTCTGTGCGATATATTGCGCAAGCCATGATAAAAAACCTTCGGCATCGACATAGCGAAACCATCACGCTCAAACGTCATCGGTCGCTCTATCGCCTACCTGGCATCCCAGAAAGCGCCAAGTAAGGTCCGTTCATTCACCCGGGCACGGTTGTGGGGCGCCCGCAGCTCGGGCAGCAGCATCTGGTTATCATCACGCACAGGAAGAAAGCCTGCCACCAGGCGAATAGCATCCTGCAGCAACCACCAGACGCAACCGTCCCCTGTAAAACTTAGAAATGATTCATAATCAGTAATCATGGCGTACGGTCAGTCCGCACCAGCAAGGCCATTGGAGTCTGGCGGATGTGGTCCTTTGTGGAGTAATAAGGGGCCATCGTTTCCTCATTCGTATGTGAAGTTTTCAATTTATTTGTATTATACAGGACACTACAGTACATTATCGTACTCTTGTAGTAAAGGTTTCACCAGAGGGAAAACAATGACTGCTGTCAAGATCGCCATGTGGGCCGTACCCATCACCAACATGATTGGGGCCCCTGAAAGTAGCGGGCAAGCAGGGCATTCGGCATCTGTCGGAAAAAGTCTTTGGTTGAGTAATGTCGGGCCATATGCTCCCTTCTTTTGCACTTTTCACTGTTTGAAACCAGGTAGGTTTGCTATTCGTAACAAACGAGTTCGTATATTCTCATTCAAGAATCGCTTTCATAAAGGCGTCCGCCGGGTCAGCGTAAAAGACGATATTAACTTTCGTTGCCATCTCATCTGGCAACTCCAAAAGTTGCTTTCGCGCTGAAACTGGCATGAGAAGTTGGACCGCGCCTTTTTCGACTCCCAGTTCGGCGACAGCAACCGGGTTGGGGATCATCTCGACTGACCCCCCCAAGTTGAGCGAACCAACAATGATAAGTCCACCCTTCGTGCTCTTCTCCATCAGGCTTCCGCACAGCGCTATCAAAACCGGTAGCCCCAAGCCCTGTCCGGAACGGTCTGTATCCATCGCTCTCAACTGCACCGAAAACTCATGGTTGCGGGGGTCACGGTCCCCGACAAGAGACTTTGCCTGTGCGTATAAATTCTGTTCGCCAAAACGGACGCTTTCTCGAAACGCAGGCGGAACAGGCGCGTTGAGTATTTTCACGCCGTTGCCCGGACCGCACGTCGCCTCGATGCGGTATAGAGACGGCGCCGCATTCTGACCGCCCGGGCTGATCGCCCATGCCTGTCCGGGAGGCAATGGATCTGCTTCGATCGCTTCATCGCTATGAAGCTCAGGTGTCGAAACGAATTGCTCTACACCGTCCACTCCCATAAAGTAACTGAAGTGGGTATTGCGGAATTCCGTTTTCAAGCAACGCTTCTGCTGTTCCTTGACCCGACGTCGAGCCTCCAGGGCAATCCGGACAATGCCCTCAAGATCTTCATCCGTGATCGTTGCTTCCGGATCTGGAAACAATAGTTTGAGCAGACCGCTGATAGTCTTGTTGACCGCCTCAATATCTCGTCCACTCAACGCGCCTCCCCAATGCGCACGGCCTTGCAGTATCGATATTCGCGTGCCTTCGCGCAGCTTCGTCCAGCATTCGGAAAGGTAGTCTGTCACCAGACCGAAATGGTTCGTCAAGTGTTCACTGGCTTTGAGCTTCGGAAAATCCCATCCAGGCGCATAGGCGTGAATGCGATCCATAAAGGCGGTGTCATTGCGCATCTCCGGCGGCAGCGGGCTGAGCAAGTGACCGATCCGCTGCTGCTGCTCTACATCCACATCAAAGTTACCTACCATCACGATGCCGCCTGAAGCGCGAACATTATCCTTACCACGCGAGAATTCCCCGGCGGCCATATAGCCTTTAAGAATGTTCACACCGTCTTTTTGATCGAACGAGATGCCCGACACTTCATCGAAGCACACCACGTCGTAGAGGCAGACCAGCCCCCGCTGCCCGCTTGACATGTTCACGAACATCTTCGCAACGGTCGCCTTACCTCCCGATATCAAATGAGAATATGGTGAAATCTGCTGGTACAGGTGACTCTTTCCCGTACCACGTGGTCCAAGCTCAACCATGTTGTAGTTACGCTCAACAAACGGAACCATGCGTAACAGCGCCACCATCTTCGCCCGGTCTGACATTGCCGCCGGCTCCAAACCCACAGAACGCAGAATGAAATCTTTCCATTCATCCGTGGTAAAATGCCCACGGCCTTTTTTGAGTGTTGACAGCACGTCCGATTTGGAAAGCTGGATTGCCCGCAGGCTATCAATAGCAAACGGTCTGCCGTGTTTTTCCTCGGCGATGGCGGCATCATAGGACAATGTCACCTCGGCGTAGAAGCCGTCGGTCAGCATTCGCTCATGCTCGTGCACGATCGTATCACCGATCCGCACGTCCTTGATCCCCAGGCTCGGCAATTCCACGAGGAATGAATCGGTCTTGGCGTCAAGCCGCGCCTTAACAAGGTCGATCAACTTCACGGACCCCTTCTCACGCGCCCGCGCCTTGAATAGCTCCTGTTCACTCGTGCGAACCGTGCGGTCCTGTAACTGACGTTCAACGATCTTCAGTCCTTCGTCGATCTCCTCCTGGTTGACAGTAGCGCAGTAACGTCCGAGCAGGAATTCAACGACATAGGTTGGCACGGGATACTGCCGGCTGTAACGTCGTACGAGGTCTTTTCGGACGAGGTAACCATCGAAGGCCGACGCTGCCAGTTGATCAAGATGATCGAGTTCTTTCATACTATTTATCCCCTCCGACCGTAGTGGCTTGTTTGCAAATGACACGTCCCGTTGCATCAACGATGACCAGGCTGACCGCTGTTCCTTCGAGCGAGTCGTCGGCAACCAGCAGCGAAGCTTTGCCTTCTGCGTCAAGAGGTTTAGGTTCAGTAATGCTTGAGCCGGCAACGTTGGGCTTCGTCCGCAGATCAGCCAATAGGCCGTCGACTACCGGTGTCACCGTCACCCGGCACCATTGATGACTCCACCGAATTTCAGATGCCTTGACAATTGGCCCGGCTGCGGCAAGTGACGCGTTGAATGTAAGAATCGGAACCAGGCACTCCTGTAGGCTCACACCGCCGTGGGCATACTCTTGTCCGGCCACAAAGCAGTGTGCCCCCGGCGCATGGGCGAATCGTTCCTGCGGGTTCCATGACCAGACGGAGACCGGAACATCTACATGCGATGTATCCTTTATGGCTGCGCACCGTGACCACCTGCTCTCGGCCAGGTATTTCGGCAGTTGAACCTTGGGCAACCCTCCGGGCACAAGCAGCCAGCCATGATCGGTTACGACGCACACCCGCTTCCAACCTGCTTCTAGCAGCCCTTGCACCCGATCCAACAGAAGATCCAACTGGTCTTCGATCAGAGCCGTCATCTTTCCTTGAAGTTTGTGACCGAGTTTGTCGAACTCCCCGTACTCGGTCCAGCCCCGTGCATCCTGAGCCAATGGTCCCACCGTCTCTGCATGTTTCAGCATCTGAAAGCCAGCGTCAGAAAGCAGCTCCCGAAAACGATCCGTGGTCAATTGCGCGCCAGTTTCTTTCAACTCGGGCGAGAAATCTTCCTTCATGTGGCCGCCACGTAACTTGCCGGCAATCGGCGGGGTTGCCGGTTTGGCTGTCGCCGTTACGGTGGGAAGGGATGACCAGCGCCAACTAGCGGACACCTCCATGTTCCTTTCGCCGGCCATCGCCGCGAGCCGTTGGCCGATATCAAACCGCAATCCGTCGGCAAACAAGATGCACTCACCCGCGCTGACCTTGACTCCATCCCGCTGTTCAGCAGACGGTAGAGACTTGACAGCCTCACACTCCTGAAAATGCGTGGTCGTATCCTCCAGCCACGGCAGGTAGATGCACCGGACGGCCGTTTGAACGGCAGTGACATCTTCTGCGGTCTTCACGCAGGCCAAGGCCCGAAGCACTGCATCGTCGGCCAAGTATCCACCCTCAGCATAAACCTTGGCCATTGCGTCAACCGATTCCCCTCCCAGCGGCATCCTAGTTCGTTTGGCCATGACAGCCAAATGCTCCAGGACATTGGCCAGAGGACTCACGCCCAATCGCGCCCAAACCCAGTTACGGCGCATTCCGTGGTTCTCTTCCAAACACTCCAGGTGCTGTCGCGCTTCGTCGGGCTTCATCGTGCCCATTTCAACCAGCGCTGCCCGCAGTGCATGTTCCATGGCTTCGTTCTCATCAGGCCACGGTTCTTTGTCAAAGATCAACTTTCCCCCTGGCTTGGATCGACGCAACAGATCGGGAACCCCTGGATACAATGCAGGTGACTCCTCGAACCGCTCCCAAACGCCATACCAGACGCCTTCGCGTATCCCGAGTCTCTCGCCGCCTATGATTTCGCCATCAGTTTCCGGATTGAAACCATAGTCCTGCCGGCAGCGATTACGAAATGCCGACCAGGTTCCTTGATCCAGCTCCTCGCGTACTTCTTTCGGGTTGCTAAGCCAACGCAGCAGATCGCGCGTTGTGTCGCCAATCATCAGGCGGTCGAAATCCTCAGCCTCCAGCCGTTTGCCTTCCAACTGCTTTACCGGTGTGATGGCCAGTTTCGATAAAGCGCCCCGAATCGCCTGGAGCGTGTGCCTGTCCTCTGCCACGTCCAAACCCAACCCGCCGTCGTCGCTAATCAGAAAAGCCAGAACGGTCCAATCCTTGCCATTTTTCTGCGTCCAAACAGTCCCACGATACTGAAGCTCCACCAGGGGCTTGAGACCATCAGGGCACTCCTCGATGGCCCGAAGCGTCTGGCGGCTCACAGCCGGCATGTAGATCACCGGTACGGCATCATCCGGCCACTGACATTCAGGGAATTTCTCTTTCCGAACCGTCGGCTCAATTACACAGCGTAACCAGATCGCGGGTCCAGTTCGTGCCCGTGGTTCGTACTCGCCAAGCGTGAGCAGTTGCGGTATGAGCCCTCGAAGTTGTTCCACCACAGGCCGCCACTGACCATCGGCGTCGGCCCATAACACTGCCGCAGGTGAAACCGTATCGCCGGGGTTGTACCGCGCGGCATTTAAAAGTGAGGCACGAATGGCCTCAAGTAAAGTCGATACTGGATGAGAAGGAGTTTTCATGATTCTCTTAATTCCACGATTTGGCCAATTCAGACGCCTTAATCAGCGCCTTTAATTTCGTATCCGCGCCGCTGCCGAACCATATCCGCTCTAATCGTTGATCAGACTGTTCTTCCTGCTGCGTTTGTTTATAGTCCTCAAAGCTTGTGATGGCATTGTACGCACCCCAGAGAGTGCCACGCACCCCGGGCAACTGGATGTCTTTTTGCGTCTCGAAGACTTCACGCACATAATCCCATCGCTCTGGCTTCTTGCCCTTCTTCTTCTGATTCTCTGTTCGTGGATAAACTAAATCCAGATAGTCATGGAACCGGTTGCCCGTCATTTGAATCCTGGCCATTCGTTTGAATTCTTCTTCGGCTTTGAGGTAGATCTTCTGAATTGTCGACAGGAAATCCGCAAGTTCTTCCAGTCTGAATTGCATCTGCTTGCTGTGCCGCACACGATAGGCTTTCTGTCCATCTTCCATTGCCAGCATCAGCGTGTTCTGGCAAACCACACGAACCGTAGTGAATTTTACGATCACCGAACCTTCGCCGGAATGCGTGTTCGACAACAGCAGGTATTTGAAACATTCGTCGCCGCTGACAATCTTCATCGCACCCGGCATCCTGGCCATCACCCAGATGCGTTCTCCTTCACCCAAAGCGCCGGCAGTCTCAAAATACGCCTTGCTCTCTCCGACAATCGGATCAAAGAACTCGAATGCCTCGATATTCTGGAGGGGTTGATACCGGCGGCTGACGACGCCAAAAAGGACTTCATTCTCTTTGGTATTTGGTCGGGGTACGCGCACGATCTCATAGCGGGAAAACTCTCCCTTACGGTTGATCTGCCGCGCTCCGCGCGCAGGCCGAAGCGCCACTTCCCAGTCCAAACCGGCAGACCGGATCATCTCTTCGGCAGTGATACCCTTTGGCACTTGCTTTCCAAGGCCGTGCCAGGGTATTCCCCCATAGTAAGCCATGGTCTGAACGTTAGCAGGCATTACTTGTCTCCTTTCTTCGCTGTCGCGGTTCCGTTTGTAGTAAAAGATACAGAGCCTTGCATAAACGACACATCTTACCCTAACCGGTTTTCTAAGAATCCAGTGAAAAGAGGCGCATCGCCTCTGAAACGAGAGACCGCGTTCTGGAATCAATATCTTTGACAGTCCAGGCTTTTGCTCCTTTCAGATCTTTATTCAGGAAAAGTCCATTTTTGTATCCGACGTAGCTGCCGTTGGCGTCTTTTCGGTCTCGTTTCTCCTCCAATGATTTATTTCCAAGCTTGCTGTTGTAGCCCGTAATCGTGAGGTTACCGAGATGGTGCGTGTATGCATCACGATATTCACGGGCCTTCTTCTCGTCGCCATCGGCAATCATCTTTACCCAGAAATCAGGGATATTTTGTCCCTGTGGGAAGATGTGTTCAACAGTCCAGATCAAGTCTCCCCGTTTGTCTCGTGCCCATAGGTCAGTGAGTTTCTCGCGTGTTTGATACTTTTCTTCAATGCTGCAGAGAATGAACCTTGTCGCATCGACATTGTCCAGGTAAATGCTTCCTGAGAGTTTATCTTTGAATGCGTCATCGCTCGCAAAACGTCCTTTGGTCAAAAGTTCATGCCGGACGGTTTTTTCAGTCTCCGAATCCGTTTTTTCTCTCACCTTGCTGATGACATCGATAAAGATGCGGGGAAGATCTCGCGTCGGTGGAACGTCCGTAAGATTACGCCGAACCAAATAGCGCACGAGAAACTCGCATATTCTGGAAAGATTTGCTTTGGGTCGTTCCGCGAGCAGGAAAAGGAAGAGCACATAAGCCGGCGCCCCCCCAATGCGGGCCAAATTGAGCAACTGTTTTGCGAGGCTATTTGGTACGCCGTCGTTTAGAGGGGCAATCACCTTGCCGTAGAGTTTGGCTTTTTCAAGCAGGTCATCAAATAGCCATTCAGCGTTCCGATCGATCAGTTTTTCGTAAATGTGAATAATATTCGAGCGCGTAGCCAGGGGCGCTTTAGGAACGCTGACTTCCTTGCGATGCTTGAATGCGTTGTAGTATTGACGGAGAAAGCGCTCCTGGTTCGTGTAGTCGTCTGACAAGTTGTCAAGCAATTCTTTCCACTTATTAAAGTTCTCATCAATGCTCTCGGGCGTCTTCTTCTCTAGCGTGGCCAGTATGTTGTTCTTAATCAGATCCAGGGCGGAAAGAGGCACCCCGCGGTTGTTCAGAGACTCAAAGAGCGTAAATGCATCGGCATGCGAGCCCACTTCGATCGTCACGAGAGAGGCCTGGTTTAAACGATCCAGAAACATCTGAAGACGCTTTGGGTCGAACACCTTCTTGCCCTTGTCGTCCAGCTCATCAAGCCTGCCAATAAAGAACCGGTATGCTTTGAAAAGTCTACGGTTGCCTGCATTGGGGAGAATTTTATCGCCGGCAAGGATTCCTGCTTCCTGAAGTATAGAGCGATAGTCGTGATAATTGTTACCCTGATAAGAGGGCTCCAGACGGAGCAATTTTTTCGGACCTTTGAAAACAAGGCGGTGACGCAGAATGAACAACTCGTTTTTAACATCTTCATCCCCACCTCCGCATTTGGCAAGGCAAGAATAGATCGCCGCGTATAAAAGTGACAGCGTAGTCAGACGTTGTTGACCGTCCACCACCTCCAAGTTCTGAACCTGCATTGTCCCCGGAGTATGGTTGATGCAGATCATCGATCCCAGGAAATAACCCGGCGGGTTCTCCCACAGGTCATCGAACAGATTCGCCCAATCGTCGCGCCGCCAGACATACTCTCGCTGATATCGAGGCACTCGGAAAAGCCAGTTTGAATCGATACTTAACAGCTCTGAAATGGGTCTGTTCTGTGCCGACTTTATCATTTCTTTGTCTCCTGCCTTGCTGTCTGTTTGACTTTGTTTGTATAGTGGCAATCATTCCAGCGATTGCCGTCGAACGTCTTACCGCCGGCGAAGTCTTCGGCCTTCTCGTCCCAGGTCCAGAACCATGGATACTCCGCCTTCGGGCGCATCGGCTCCTTGCCGCGATCCTTCGTCCACTTGATGTTCGGTTTGTAACGGAGAATACCTGCGCCGGATCGACCACCGGGAAGGTCTGACGCAAGGAACGGGCGGATATTCAGTCTGACGCCGTCGTTGATGTCCGGCTCCCAGCCGATGGATTGCTCGTGCAAAGGCTTCCAGCGGACAAAAATGTCAAAAGGCGGCTCACCGGCCAGAATCGCCTCCAGTCGTTTCTGGAGTTCCAGCGCCGCAGCCAGACGATCTTCCGCACCCTCTTCGCCGCGTTTTACACCGTCCGTCTGTCGGGTGATCCACTCGCCGAGGTAGGCATAGGTAAGGCTCTCAAGTAGGCGCCGACCTTTGCCGCCACCTTCGCAAAGCTTGTGATAGTTGATCAGGGCATGGAAACCGTCGCGCTTGCGACCGTCCCAGATATGCCACACGAACGGCCGGTCATGGAACAGTTTGCAGTGCTTCTCGAAGAAGCCGTTGCGCAGCCAGTCGTCGAGGTCGGTCCCACCGGCCAGTTCCCGCATCTTATCCGATTTAATGCCCGCCGCACTGAGCAAAGATTCAAGCCGTTCGGCAGCGGGTGACTCGCCGCGGACGGCGGGGATGCAAACGATGCCGTCGTTGTCTGCGAACTTCGCGAGCCCCTCGCACCGTTTGACAAGCATCCGCGAGCGTTCACTAAGGCGCATCTTGCCGTCAAGTTCTGCCGGCCAGCGATAGCCCAGGAGCCGGGCGACGGCAACTTGAAGCGGCGCGTCCGATCCCTCCGGCCAGCCATGGAAGACCCATTGGGAGGGATCTTCCGTGTATGGCTCTGGGAAGACGCCCTCCCCGTCTCTACAGGAAGAAACCCGCCACTCCGCGGGATCGAACGGGATCTTCAACAGCGTCCGGTTAGTTACCTTTAAAGACTGATCCAACGATCTAACAAGCGAGGCGAACTGATCCGATTGACAAAAGGTGAGTAGGGACCCAAAGGAACATGACTCGCTCTTGGGAAATAGGACAGCAACATTGTTGTCGAAGTGTTCGCCATAGTAAGGGACAGCATGCAGATCGCGCATGCGGTTTATCGCAACGCCCGTCTTGCCCCATGCCAAATTCCCGCTTTCGTGCATATCGTGCAATTGGTCGCGAGTCTGAGCAGCGTACTCGTGTAGTCGGCCGTGTCCGCCCTCCCACATTAATACCTCCGACACATCACCATAAGATTTTGCCGAGTTGTTACTGCGGCGAAATGGAACCCACACGGATGCATTCTTAGGAACTTCCCAGTATGTGCGCGTAAACCGCTCGATGTCACCTGTAACTACACCCTGATAGCAGTCAGCCACGGACTGTAGACTTGGGCCTCCCTGTTGCTCGTAAAAAGATATCCTAAAATCTGGGGAAAGAAGTTGGCTATCAATGCTAACGCAAGAAATGTTCGCATGAGCGAGCCCCGTCGCCTTATCTGCTGGGGACGTTGCGTCCGACACGTCTATTCCAGAAAAGCACATTGCGGCGGTGCTACTTGGGATGGGCGCATTGCTTATGCTAACGCAGGCCGCCTTCACGATTTCGCCACTGATGGTGTCGAAGGCACCAGCTCCAAGTCGTGCTACGAAGAGGGCCGTGAATGCTCCCGCGGCCGCACTGCTGGCAAAGCCTGATTCCCCCAGCCGAGCGACAAGCTCAAGAGAATCTCTCCGCAACAATCGCTCCCGCAATCGTTTGTACCCTGAAAGGAACAACCAATTCTGCGGCGTAACCAACCCGATGGACCCGTTCTTCGTACAGAATTGCAAGCATCGCTGGACGAACGCTGTGGCCAAATCGGCTTTCCCTTCGGGGAAGTGTTCCGCCAAATGGACCTTGAGCGTCTCGTCTTGCTTGGCCCTCCCCAAATACGGCACGTTTGTAATTACCAGCGTGTATTCACCGGCCAGCAGTTCGGCGGCCTTAACCATGCCGGCGACGGCGATGGCCTGCTCGCGGGTTTCATCATCGGCCTTCTCTGTTTTAAGGACTGCAGCCAGGTATGGCTGTATTGTCTCGTAACCAGCGGCAAAAACGTTTGCTTTGAGCTGTTTGAGATCGATGAGCGACCCCAGCGTTGGTGCCTGGGAGAAGAGGCGGTGCAGATTCAACAATCCATTCTTGACACGCTCTTGCTCATCCGTTTGCGTTGGCATGCCTGACTTTTCAGCAAGTTTAACCCATTGTTCCTCGGTTGCTTGCGGTCCGATGCCGGTGCAGGCAATGTGGAGTTCTGGCAGCGGCCGGTAGCCGCCAGCCGCAGGGTATGTCCAGGCGGCCAGTGCCAGAGCGAAGGCGGCAATCTGGCAGCAGCGCTCATCAATCTCCAAGCCGTGGATGTTGTCACGGAGCACTGCATCGACAGCCTTACGCGCCGACAAACCTTCCTCGGTCATGCGGATCGGCACGAGGTGACGGAGAAACGCAACAAGGAAGTGTCCAGACCCACAGCAGGGATCGAGACCTTTGATGCTTTTGGCAATCTTCGGCCAACCGTCAAACGTGCCGGCGGCTGGTCGCCATGGCCCGCCCTTGCCGTCATCACCCCGAACGAACCGCAGATAGTCCCATGTCACGCCGGGCAAGGCGAGCTTCGCCCGGAGTTCGTCTTCTGTTTTGGCGTTGGCAGCGTCCTTGGCGTCAAGTTTCTTCCCCGCCCACCACGCTCCGAGCGTGTTGTGGATCAAGAACTCCACCATGTACGGCTCGGTAAAGAGCTGCGTCACTGCGGCGATTTCATTCGCCCCGATCTTCACCTCCGAGCGGTTGACCTCATCCTTCTTCTTGCTCTGCCAGAACTGGTAAACCCATCCGAGCGCGTCCGACGCGGTGAAGACCACCGCCGGCAACGAAGCCAGGAGCTTCTCCAGCTTGAGCATATGCTCGGTGGCAAAGGTCACCTGAAGCAGAGGGTCGTCTGGCCGGAAGATTTGTGGCAGCATCCGCTGGGCGCAGCGCGAAGCGTACACCCACACATCCACACCAGCTTCGGCGGCCAGTTCTTCAGCCTCTGTAAGACTGATGGCCATCTTTGATTCCGGCTCGATGAGCAGATTGTTCTCAGCCAGGAAGCGGGCAAAAAGCATCTGGTGCCAGTGTTCGTAAGCACACTCACCGACCAGGTGATTGATCTTATGATCCTTGCCGCCGGCTTCCGCTCTGGGCAACTTGCGATCCCCGAGCTGGCGCGCCCGTGCGCGAAGATGGTTTCGTAACTTCCGCTGGGCCGGCTTCATGTGCGGGTACGGCTCATAATGATTGACTGCGAGGGATTCCAGGGCCGCCCGCGCGCCAATTTCGGCCGCATCTCGCGCCTCAATGACGACGCGCTCAAGTTTGTTGCGAAGATCAGATGGCAGTACGGACACAGGTCAGTGCCTCCCAGTTACATGGCGTAACATAAATTTCTGACAAAAAATACAACGTTATCAATATCTTGCATAAAAGATGCCGTACCAAACAGGCCTTTCAATCACATGGCGTAACATAAAACTCATGCCCAAAATGGCACATAGGTAGCATCCTTTCGGGAGCCGCCTGCCTGCCGGATCAATCCTTCGTCAATGGCGGCGCGAATGATGTGAGAGGCTGATGAATAGTTGCTTTTCTCTATCTTGAGCCGGTTCCGTAAACTGGTGTTGGTCATTTCTTTACCGGACACATACCAGAGACACGCGTGCTGGTAGCAGGCGCGGATACGTTCCTGGCGGTCCATATTGGCAAACCCACGGGGTGCATAGAGCACGGCAATGGTGTGTTGTGTTGTGATGCGGAAGTCGGGAGGCGGCAGTTGGAACTCCTCGACGGCGGTTATGACTTTCTTGATGCCGCTACCGCGCTCTTCGCAGAAGTTCATGCGGCGCATCATTCCGGCGAGGGCCTCATTGCGGGATCGCGGCGGCTCATCAATGAATCGCAGGGGCTCGACCAGCGGCAACCCCGGGTTGGTTACTTCCAGACGGCTGTCGAACAGTTCGATCATCGGACCGGTACCTGCGATATTGAAGTCCTGATGAATCAAGGCGTTGGCGACCACTTCACGGACAGCTACTTCCGGATATAAGCGGACCTTCCGGCGAAGCGCCTGTCCAATTTGCTCGTTTTGCGGAAGCTGGTCGTTGATCCAGCCGAGCAGAGTTTCGAAGTCAATGGCATAACCGGGTCGTGGGATGTCACTCCCGGGGTCGGGATGTTCCTTGATGGCCTGGATCTTGTTGTCGCCCTTGTAGATGATGACGCGCGGAGACTTCCGCCCCAGTCGGTCAAACTTACGGAGATCGAACGCGAAAAGCAAGGCCCCGATATTCGTGATATCGAAACGGTTGCCAGAGCGAGTCAGGATAACCTTCTCGGCAAGCAACCGATTCAGGATGGCCTTGCGATTGTCAGGCAGTGGAATACCGAGCAGTCGAAAGGCGCACGTATAATCAATCAGCGTCAATACGTCGTCCACTGTTGCCCCAGTCAGCGCGATTTCTGCTTCAAAGGGCTTCTCAGAGAACAAGGCCCACAGGGCTCGCTCTTTCTCCGGGTAATCTTTTAGTCTTTTTTTGTAACTGCCCACACGGATGTATTCCTGTCCCCCAAATGCAACCGGCTGATTCGATGCCGGCTGGATATCAAACAGCACAATAGGCAGATTATTGACATTGACCTCATGGATGTGGACATCGATCCGTGGTGTCAGCATGCGGAGGAGCCAATTTTCAAGTTCCTCGTTACCTTTCTTTTTCCGACGTGGACTGAATGTCGTGCCGATGAGATTGTGCGTGCCGTCCTCCACGCCCCAGAGAATATACGCATGGCTTTGCCGGTTCAACGCAGCGGCATTCGACAATGCCGAGATGTATTCCCCGATTTCCTGCGGATCAGCGTTGTTGTGTTTGAACTCGACCCACTCCGTTTCACGCGGCAGAGAACGAAGATGCTCGACAAGATGATGAATTTCTGTGTTTTTCATCTCAAAAATCCTTGCTCATGATACCACCACCGGGCCGTTCTTGAGCTTCGAGACTATATCTTTCTCCGCGCCAGCCAGCCACGTCTTGACTTCCTGCTCTGTCTTGAGCGTTCCGCTGGTCAGGTGGACGCGCTGCGTCTTTGGTTCCAACAGTTTGGCCGCGGCTATGGCGGCGCGCGCGAACTGCTGGGGCAATGCGTCGGCCTTTGTCTTCCACGCCGGCAGGGCAGTCCGCTCCAGTGACCGGATCAGGTCGGCCTCGCTGCCGATGGACAGATCCGGCAGTTTGTCGATGTCTTCGTCTGCCAGGATTCGTTTTTGCTGGTCGTCCCTGAGTTTCTTCCAGTTTTCACTGGCGGTTAAGGCATCCATCTCCTCATTAAAGACCTGCTCGTACTTGGCGTGGGCGGTGGTTGTAGCTGCGCGGAGAGCATCGGCCGCAGCCTTGCGGATGTCCGGCACAGGGTCGCTCGCGTCGAGCAGCCGGCGTTCGGCCTTCACCGCGTCAGCCTGTTTGCGGAGTTCGTCGGCTTCGGCCACCCCCGGAGAGGCGTCGGCGCCTGCCTGCCGCGTCGCTCCGCTTGGCGGCGCAGGCAGGTGTTTGAGCAGCTTGCAGAGCGTTTCCCAGGCGGGCTTGCGCTTGCCGGCAAGGTCCGCCAACTTGCCCCAGTCCTTCACCTGTTGATCGAGTGTATCGTGCTGATTAAGAATTTCAACCAGTTGCTCGATTCCACCGAAACCGCGAAGCGTGTCAAGATGGCTTTTCGTTGGCTTGGCCGGCATGGGCGGATCGCCGCCGGCATGGTCGGCCAGCTCCGCCAAGCGGGCCAGAAACACCGGGGCCTTGGCAGTTTCCTCGTTGGGCTTGCAATCCACACCCGCCGCATGGAACAGCTTGCGCAGTTTGATCCTTTCTTTGGCGTTAATCGTGGCCGTCTCCGCACGGAAGTCGGTCACAGATATCTTGGCCTGGTCAAGCTGGCCCTGTGATAGCGTCATGCCCTTATGGGTAGCACGGATATGACAGGTGGTATGCAGGACTATGAGAGCGGCGTCCACGGCATCGCGAGGCCAGCCATAGGGACTGGCCTCGAAGGCGTCTCGGACTTCCTTGCCCCGCTTACCCGAGCCGACCTCCGTAAGCACAGCCGAACAGACCGGATGCTTCTCGGGAGCATCAGCCCAGTCCACTGCCGATAGGGCCGCCTCGTCGCCGTTCTTGGCGCGATTGATGACGTTGGCCCAGCGGTTGTCGTCGGCGCTCTTGAAGTTCGGAAACAGCCGGTCGAGAGACGCCTGGGCGGCGGCCTCGACCTTGGCCACGAGGTTCAACTCGAACCGCTCGCCGCCTCCGCCCTGAAAGACCTTCGCACGGTCGATCACGTCGCCCACAATCTGGCTGCGGGAAGCTTCAGCCGTGGCCCTGCGCGTGGCCATGGCGTCGCGGGCCTCTCGGCCTTCGGGTGTTGTGGGCGTTCCTTTGAACTCCAGTGTGGACTTAGCCGCCTCGTACTCGACAATGGCTTTTTGGAGATCGTCGGCGCTGGCTTTGGGTATGTACGTATAGATGATCGCACTGTCGTTGCCGGCGGCGCGGGCATCGTTGACCACAGTGCCTTCCTTTTCGCCCCAGCCGTCGCGAACCCATAGGGGAATATCTGTTCCACCAGCCGGCGGCGCTTCACTGCCAAACTGGATCAGCAGCTTCCGTGGTTCCTTGCACTTGCCCTGCCGGAGCTTTATTCCCTTGAGGGCCTCTCCACAGGCAGCGCTGATGAGCGAGCCGCGCTTCATAGACAGGGAAGCCGGGTCGCTGCTCAGCCGTGTCTGGCGGTTTCGAAACTCACGATCCCACTCGCTGCTCTCGCGGGTCTGGAGGCTGTACTCGCCTTCGATATCGATGAGCAGCGCACCCTTTTCCTGCATAGCTTTCCTGAGCCACAGTGGGCGCTCGGATTCAGGCGGTGGATCGGTAAGCTGCTTCAGGATACGCGGGATATGCTTTCGGAGTTCAGTCCCATCCTTGCCCAGGTCGGACACCATGAGATCCGCCAGCATCTCCGGTGTTGCGCGCACGCCGATATCGGCTACGGCTTCCAGCGGCAGCTTGCGGATAAGAAAGATCAGGCCGCAAAGCCGCTGGGCAAGCCGGCCCTCTTCCGTGCCGTCGTCGAGGTTGCGGATCGTCTCGTCGATTTCGCGGAGCAGGATGCCTGTCTTGCGCAGGTCCGGACTGATTAGCTCGAAGATAAAGTCCGCCGGAACAGTGGTGCCCAGGTCTTCTTCGGCCATCTGCCGAACAGCCTCGTGAACGATTTTGAGTTGTGTGCGAAGCTGGCTGGCGGTGCCGGGCACATCCACCGCCCGCAGGACATGCTCCCAGAAGCGTCGGCGGACCGGCAGCAGCGGGTAGTCGTCCACGATGATGTCGCGGTCTTCGGCGCAGGCGGCGATGCGCGTTCCAGCAAGCTGGCGGTTGATCTCGCCGGCATGGGCGTTGAGCATTTCTTCGATGGCCTTTTTCTTGTCGGCCTTTTTCGCCAGCACGACGCGGCGTGTAACCGTCTCCACATCAGAATCGGACAGTTCCACCGGGATGGTAAACCGGCCGATGAGGCGCTGGAGCAATCGATCCTGTGCGGCCAATGCCTGCTGACCCGCACCTACCAGCAGAACGCGACTGTCGAGTTGCTTGCAGAGCGCCTCGGCGACCTCCTGAACGTCCGTCGAGCGGCCGGGATCATTGCCGATGAAAAGCTGGATTTCGTCCAAAACAATCACAGTACAGGGGATTTGCTTATTGACGGATAAGACCTCGCGGACCAGGCGTATGAATTCATTGGTCGAGATGTCTTCGACCATAGGGAACTGCGTCCTCAGCGCCGCACGCGCCTGTTTCAGGTCGGCGGCAAAGTCAGGGTCGGCATCGAGGATGGCTTTGGCAAGTACGGGGCTGATATAAAGATCGTGAAGTTCGCTCAAGAAGTCTTTACCGGCAGCTTCGACTGCGGATTTCACCTGCTCAAAGATGCCATTTTTTTGGAGCCACATGCAGAACTGTGCCTGGGGCAGTGACTCGGGCAAGCCCTTGGACGCCAGCACGATACTCAGAACCGCCAGCCGGACGCTTTCGCCTCCGCCAGAAGGCAGTGTGCCCGAAGCGGCGTGAAGGCCGCCATCGCGCCTGCCAAGAGTGTCGAGTTCCCGCAGAAGATCCTGCACATCCTGAGGAAGGCGGGCCAAACTGCGCGCCGTCGCGCCATCGTCAAAGCGAGTGTCCACCCAGAGATGCCGGAACATTTTTAAGAGATGGGACTTTCCACTGCCATAAAAGCCGCTCACCCAGGCCGCCGGTTGCGTCGTTGAACTGACGTTTCCAAGATAGGACTCCAGGATGCGGATAAGGCCATCTTCATACTGGCCTTCGCATACGAAGTGCTCCACCTCATATCGTAGCGTTTCGATTTCTTTTGGGCTTGCGGCCTCTCGCACGGCCGCGACACCGTCGTTGAGCAGCTTCGCTATGGCGGGATCACGTTGGAAAAGTTCTCTGTTTTTCATCAGTCGTTTACCCCATTATGAAGCGTGATGGGTACGGCCAGGTAGTTCCAGCCGTCCCTTCTTGCAGCCAGCAGTCTGTATTCGTTTTCTTCATATTCACCAGGGAAAAACACTACCAGCCTGCCCCGGATGTCCTTGACCACTTCCTTGAGCACCAGTGAAACACGGGTGAAGCCGAACAGGCACGCAACGCCCTGGACGGCAACCACGGCGTTTTCGTCCGCTCCTTCATCCGTAAGGGCTTCGCGGAGCCGACCGGCAGCATACTGCACAAAGTCGCTCCGCAGCTTCATTGCCAACGCTTCCGGATCTTCAAAGTAGGCCTCGCGATAGTCGGTATCGGCCATCCACCGCGCAAAAGAGTTACTTATATCCAGCAGACGCCAGCCGTGGCCGGTCGACGTAGTGGCCATCTCAAATAGTTCCAGCCTCGCTCTCAGCTTCCGTTCATCCGTTTTGGGATACACGACGAAGATAGCCTTCTGATCTCCGGCGAGGTTGCGCTGCCACGGGGCGCCAATGTGGGCGCGGTATCGAGCTGCCAGTTCTTCTATTCTTCCCATTTTATCGCCTTTCATCGGGGGTCAGAAGCCGCGAAAAAGACACCTCTACAACGCCGCCTGATTGACTCATGTCCAGGAAGCCTAGTCGCCGTGCGTCCATGGCAAGATTCACAAGTTCGTCTGGTGGCGCATCGAGCACTTGCATCCAAGGGGTCTCGAAGAGTGCTGACCCGCGCGTGCCTGTGAGATGTCCAAGCAGGAGCCCGTATGCTGTGGAAGCCGCTGTTGGTGTAACACGCTGACGAAGCTTGCGGTTACGCCCTTTGAGGTGACCCGATTGGGTCCATGAGGAAGCAGCGTTCCTTACAACTTTATCGAGGGTACTCTCGCTCAGCCGGCTACCAACTGCACGGTTCAGCGTATCGATCAACGGCTGGCGTGCGAGTTCTTCACCGGGCCGCATACGTAATATAGTGGAGGCGGTTACCCGAAGCAGTGGGTCTCGTGCAAGGGCAAGCAACAGCGGAAGGATCACATGCCCAGAGCTGTCTCCATACCAGAAGCGCCGCATTACCCTGAACAAGAGCACTTCCGGATTGAGGGAATATAATTCCGATAGGCGCTGAAACGACAGCTTTCGTGTTGCTACAGTGCGCTTGCCAAGGCAATTGTTCTCGATGATGGCTGATGCGTAATCGTCAAGCATCGCGTTGGCTTGGCAGCTTGCCAATAGCGCCCGAAGTTCGTCGAGCATAATTGTACGGCTCGTATGAGTGCCCTTCTTGCCCCATCGAAATCCGGCATTGCGCAAACAGTTTTCTTCTGCTTTTGTGCTGGGTTGTAACCAATTTGTCGGTTGACCTGCTAATATCATGATAGGCTTATATCATATCGCCGGCAAATTTGCCGGCAAAAAAATTAATATTTTTATTTTTTCAACTCTACCGTTTAAAAAGATACCCTCCAGTCACCCAGCCGCCGACCTCATAGGTATGATCTTCGCCCCGGCCTTGATCGCGTCCAGGTAGTCGGCCCAGGCCTGCATCATCTTTTTACGTTCCGGCATGAACTCCGCGTAGTTATACGCCGCCCGCACGCTGTTTCTTTCAGCATGGGCAAGCTGCCGTTCGATGGCGTTCCGATTCCATCCCTGTTCATTCAATAAGGTACTGGTCATGCTTCCTAAGACTACGTTAACTGAGATATGGGCTCTTGAATTCTGCAGATATCCGAAAGGCATAGGTATTCATGCCGGCTGTCTCCTCAGTGGAACGACCTTCTGGTCACTGCCCATGGATTCGATGAAAGCTCCCCACCAGTCCATCATTTTCCGGCGCTCCTCAAGGTACTCGGATCGGTGGTAGGCGGCCCGGACCTTGTTACGCTCTACATGTGCGAGCTGGCGCTCGATGACGTCGGGCCGGAAACCGGTTTCATTTAGGATCGTGCTTGCCAGCGCTCGGAACCCGTGAACGGTGGCCCGCTTGTGGTAGCCGAGCCGGTAGAGGGCATAGAGGAGGGTGTTCTCGGAAATTGGCTTGTCCGGGTTTAGCTGGGAAGGGAAGACCAGATCGTATTGCCCTGTCAGCGGCTGGAGCTCCTCCAGGGCGGACAGAGCCTGAGACGATAACGGCACGATGTGGGCGGAACGCATTTTCATCCGTTCTGCCGGGATGCGCCACTCCTTCTGATCGAAATCGAATTCCCCCCAGCGGGCACCCCGCAGCTCCCCACTACGCACAAATGTCAACATGACGAGCTTGAGGCCGATCCGGGTGACTGGATCGCCGGTGTAGGTGTCCACCTTTTTAAGAAGTTCGGGCAGTTTTGCCCGGGAGATGGCGGCCCGGTGCTCCACCTTGCGGGTTTTCAGCACCCCTTGCATGTCCGCCGCCGGGTTGTAAGCAGCCTTTCCGGTTTGGATGGCAAAGCGAAAGACGGAGCCAGTACGTTGAAGAACACGGGATGCCACATCAAGCGCTCCCCGGGCCTCGACCGCTCGGATGACCTCCAGCACCATCGGCGGGGTTATCTCCTTGATGGGTAGACCGCCAAGGGCAGGGAAGGCGTCCGCCTCCAAGGAGGCAACCACCTGCCGGCGGTGCGATTCTGACCAGCGGGCACCGTATG
Organism: Geobacter sp. UBA5735; assembly: GCA_002419385.1. Lineage (GTDB taxonomy): Bacteria > Desulfobacterota > Desulfuromonadia > Geobacterales > Geobacteraceae > RPRC01. The sequence goes on along the minus strand of DIFZ01000018.1, from coordinate 1,494 downwards.
TCTTGGACCAATCCATAGCTATCGCCCGAAAGGTATTTTCCGTCTGCTCTCGTGCTGTCTTTTTTTCCTCTTTTTTCGCAGCGCTTGGGTCGACGCCTATCACCAACTGATCCCGGGCCTTGTCGCGCTCTTCACGGGCCTTTTTAAGCGAAAACCCCTTGTCATAGCTGCCTATGGCAAGCAGCTTTTCTTTTCCGCCGAAGCGGTACTTCAGCCGCCACAGTTTCGTACCCTCCGGCGTAATCAATAAAAAAAGGCCACCGCCGTCGAAGAGCTTGTAGGGTTTGTCTGCCGGCTTGGCTTGCCGGATCTTGGAATCTGTGAGTTTGTCGGTGGGCATGGGCTATCTCCCCGGTGCATGGGACTCACACCTGTTCTGGGTTTTTTATTCCATTTCGCCAAGAAAGCGACCACACGAGGAAAACGAAACCGTTTGGGGGTACAATTCATACCCCCAAATCGATCTACCCCGAAAAATACCCCCATATACCCCCAGCTGTCAATGAATTTTATTGGACTCTATTGGACAAAGAAAAACCCGCAACCTCTTATTTGGTGCGGGTTTCAGGAGCTTTTTGGATCTCCTTGGATTGATATGTGGTGCCGGAGGTCGGAATCGAACCGACATGCCCTTGCGGGCGGAGGATTTTGAGTCCTCTGCGTCTACCAGTTTCACCACTCCGGCGTTATTTTTCAGCTTTATAGGCAAAAGCCCGCTGATTTGTCAATACAATTGGTTTTCATTCAGACGGTTTGATCCACCCGCCGACAAACCATCATCGGGAAAGCGCCGCACATATTGCTTCGGCCGGAACTGCGCCCTCCCTGAGAACATGGATTTTGCCCAAGCTCACATCCACAACGGTGGAGCCTGCACCGCCTCTCAAAGGGCCGGCATTCAGAATCATGTCCACGCGTTCGGCCAGGGCCGGGTCGATCCCGGAAACACTTGAACAGCCGCCGGCGCCGGAGATATTGGCGCTGGTGCCTGTGATGGGAATGCCGGCCGCTCGAACCAGAGCCGCCGCCACCGGATGGGCGGGCATCCTCACGCCGATTTTCCCGGTCCCGGCCGTCAGGCTGGCAGGAAGCCCCGGAACCGCTTCCAGAACAATCGTCACGCCTCCGGGCCAGAAGGCGTCCATGATTTTGCGCGCCGCCAGCGGCACATGCGTTACCAGAAGTTCCAGCATCTCCATTCCGGATATCAGCACGAGTATCGGTTTGGCCTTTGACCGGCCCTTGATCGCAAAAATCTTCGAAATTGCCTGCACATTCAGGGCATCGGCGCCCAGTCCGTACAGACCGGTTGTCGGAAAAACCACCACGCCCCCCTGAAGAATGCGGTCAGCGGCCTGCCGGATCAGATCCGTTTGCGGACTGACAGGATCGATCGCGCGTATCTTCTCAGAAAGCTTTAAGTGCTCTGTCTTTCCGTTCAACGCTTTTCACGAGTTCTTCTTTAAAGTACTTGAGCTTTTGCGCCAGTTCCGG
>DIFZ01000054.1 GCA_002419385.1 Geobacter sp. UBA5735 | reverse complement strand
CAGACCAAACCGGAAGACACTGATTTTAAGTATTTATTACCATTTTTTTACCGACACGCAAAAAACAGGGAAAACGATCCACCAAAACAAGATTGTTGCCGAATTCGTTACGCCTTCACGCCATCTTGGGCAGCATGGTTCAGCTTTACCTCCTTTTGTTGGGGATAGGTCCGAAAAATTGAGATTCCGGTTCAAGGGAAAGAACTGCAAACCGGTCAATCGCGACATTGAATGATGACGGCGACCCTGGCACGATAATGGCAAAAGCCCTATCATCATGCGCCTCCGCTGAATTCTTCACCGTTCAACGTACGGCTTTATGCGCACTGTATGTACCTTGTTTTCCATAAAAAAGTGACGACACTTCCCCAATGTCAAGCAGGCCTGAGGCAAGTGCGGTTAAAACTACGGAAACTGCAACGGCAACCAGGGACGCAAACGCTGCACACCTTATAAGCAGCAGCCGCTTTAGTGACCAGACAATGACGAACGTGAGCAACGTCCGGCCAGGATGAGCGGAAGAAAAGCACCCCGAAGAAATGCGAAGGCAAAGGCGCCCCGATTTCCACTACGGAATCGGGGCGTTTTCATTCACCCTCGATGAAAGGAAACCACGTCATGAAACCGATCAAACTGCTGCTGCTCGCCTGCTCCCTGCTGATCGCAACCACTGCAACGGCCGCCGAAGTACACGTTGCCGTGGCCGCAAACTTCACGGTTCCCATGCGAAAAATTGCCGCGGATTTCGAGAAGGCTACCGGCCACAAAGTCGTGCTGTCCTTTGGCTCATCAGGGAAGTTCTATGCGCAGATGAAAAACGGGGCGCCCTTCCAGCTCTTTCTGTCCGCCGATGATGAGAAACCAGCCCAAGTCGAAAAGGACGGGTTTACGGTTGCGGGCCAGCGCTTTACCTATGCCGTCGGCACCCTTGTCCTCTGGTCTGCCGACCCCGATTACGTCGATCCGAAAGGGGCGGTGCTTTTCAAGGGGAAGTTTTCCAGGCTGGCAATCGCCAATCCGAAACTTGCCCCCTATGGCGCCGCCGCGGTTGAAACTTTGGCCAAGTTGGGAGTACTGGAAAAAAATCAACAGAAATTCGTGCAGGGGGAAAACATTGCCCAGGCCTACCAGTTCATTGCCACCGGAAATGCCGATCTTGGTTTTGTGGCACTCTCGCAGGTCATGAAGGACGGGAAAATTGCCGGCGGCTCAGGCTGGATCGTGCCGCCGAACCTGCACGCGCCCATCCGTCAGGATGCCGTATTGTTGACAAGCGGCAAGGGCAATCCGGCAGCAGAAGCGCTTGCGGCATATCTCAAGAGTGAAAAAGTGAAGGCGCTGATTCGTGCCTATGGCTATCACATCTGAAGGAATCTCCGATGATTCTTGCCCATGAAGAGCTGCAGGCTCTGTGGCTCACCGTAAAGTTGGCTGCATCGGCAACGCTGATACTCGTAGTCACCGGCACCCCCATTGCCTGGTGGTTGGCACGCACCCGCTCACGCCTGAAAGGGGCGGTCGGGGCAGTGGTGGCATTGCCCCTGGTGCTGCCGCCCACGGTATTGGGCTTTTACCTGCTCCTGGCCATGGGCACCAACGGCCCGGTGGGCATGCTGACCCGCGCTCTCGGCATCGGGGCTCTGCCGTTCACCTTTCCGGGACTGGTGGTGGCATCAGTGTTCTACTCGCTGCCATTCATGGTGCAGCCGCTGCAGAACGCCTTCGAGGCCATCGGCGACCGTCACCTGGAAGTGGCCGCCACTCTCGGGGCATCGCCCCTCGATGCCTTTTTCAGCGTCGCCGTACCGCTTGCCCTTCCCGGCTTCCTGACCGCGTCTGTATTGACTTTTGCCCACACGGTCGGGAAGTTCGGAGTGGTGCTCATGATTGGTGGCAATATTCCCGGCATCTCCCGCGTTGCCTCGGTACAGATCTATGACCACGTGGAGGCCCTGGAGTATGCCCAGGCCCACAGATTGTCCGCACTCATGATCATCTTTTCGTTCCTCGTACTGTTGGGAATTTACCGGCAACGTCCCACTTCGAACAAAGGTTGACCAATGGACCAGATTATCGCCAGATTCAGGGTTGATTGGCCCGGATTCACTCTCGACGTGGATCTGACCATGCCAGGAACAGGGGTTACCGCCATCTTCGGACGCTCCGGCTCAGGGAAAACCACGCTGCTGCGGGCCATTGCGGGACTTGAACGAAGCCCGCACGGGTTCCTGTCGTTTAACGGCGAGGTGTGGCAGGATGACTGCCGTTTCCTGCCCGTGCACAAAAGACCGCTCGGTTACGTCTTTCAGGAGGCAAGCCTGTTTCCCCACCTTTCGGTGCGGAAGAACCTGCTTTTCGGCCTGAAGAGGTGCACGGCGGAAGGAGCCGTCAGCCTGGGCCAGGTAATCGAACTGCTCGGCATTGACCACCTTTTGGAGCGGAAAACGGATTGCCTCTCCGGTGGCGAACGGCAGCGGGTCGCCATTGCCAGGGCATTGGCCGTATCCCCCCGCATCCTGCTCATGGACGAACCGCTCTCCGCGCTGGACAGCGAGCGTAAACAGGAGATCCTCCCCTACCTGGAAAGGCTGCGCGACGAGCTCCACATCCCGATTCTCTACGTCAGCCATTCAGCGGCCGAGGTCTCACGGCTGGCCGACCATCTGGTCGTGCTCGACGGCGGGCGGGTCTCGGCACAGGGCCCCCTGGTCGAAACCCTTGCCGGCACCGGCTTTCCCCTTTGCGCCGGCAAAGATCGCGCGGTTGTGCTCGACGGCGTGGTGGCCGAAAGAGATGAGGCGTGGTGCCTCATGCGGGTGGAATTCGCCGGCGGTTCGCTCTGGTCGAGGGATCGGGGCATCCCGCCGGGGAGGCGGGTACGGCTGCTGGTGCCTTCGGGCGGCGTCAGCATCTCACTGGAGCGCCACAGCGACAGCAGCATCCTCAATTCCCTCCCCGGACTGGTGGAGACGGTGCTCGATGGCGAACACCCGGGGCTCTCGCTCGTTCTGGTCAGAATCGGCGCATCGAAGCTGCTGGCGCGCGTGACAAAACGCTCGCTGGCCGCTCTTTCGCTGGAACCGGGGCAGTCGGTCTGGGTCCAGGTGAAGTCGGCGTCCGTCATGGAATGAACCGTGCCGAGACCAGCCTGCGTCACGCACCAGTTGCTTCCTTCGATGTTTTGGCATACTCTCTGTTTGTAGCGCTGTTGGTTCAACAATAAAGACAAACAGGGGGATCCAGCTGATGAAGAAGCCGATTCGTATCATGCCGTGCCTGGACATGCAGAACGGACGCGTCGTGAAGGGGGTCCATTTCGTGGACATCCGGGATGCGGGTGATCCAGTTGAATGCGCACTGGCATACTGCCGTAACGGAGCGGACGAACTTGCGATGCTTGATATCACGGCAACGGTGGAAGGCCGAGCCACCATGCTGAATGTGGTGCAACGTGTCGCGGAGGTAACAACAGTGCCGTTTACCGTCGGCGGTGGCATTTCGGATGTGAGATCGGCGGAGGCTGTGCTGCGTGCTGGTGCAAACAGGGTATCGGTGAGCAGCGCCGCCTTCAGGAATCCGGACCTGGTCCCTGAAATGGTCAGGGAATTCGGCCCCGATGTGGTAACGGTTGCCATTGACGTGGACAGAAACGGCTCCATGCCCTCGGGCTACGAAGTCTACATCGACGGCGGGCGTACCGCGACCGGAAAGGATGCGGTGGAATGGGCACGACGTGTAGACGGGTACGGCGTCCCGGTCATCCTGCCTACCAGCAAGGCAGGCGACGGCGCGCGGACCGGCTATGATCTGCCGGTTATCAAGGCCATAAAGAACGCCGTTTCCGCTGAAGTCGTGGCATCCGGCGGTGCGGGAAAACTGGAGCATTTCTTCGAAGCCGCAGAGGCGGGAGCCACCATACTGCTCGCGGCGTCGGTCTTCCATTTCGGAATCATCGGGATTCCCGAATTGAAAGAGTACCTCCGCAGCCAGAGCGTATCCGTCATGTGACACGTGTGGGTTGGCTGAAAGGTGGCGCACGGCTTATCATGCTGGATGCTGGAGAGATCAGGGGAATATTCCTCCCGTTCGGGAACGTTGCGGCGATATGACGACAACGGTACGGGTCATCCCAGCCGGATCCGGCATATTGCCCGGTATCCTGGGACAAGTGCCAGAGGATCGAGGACTTCCATGTGCCCCACAACCACCGCAAAGGTTTGTCAATTAGGCATTTGCAATCCTTCTCCCGGCAAACCAGACGTTTCTCTGTGTCCTGAATCTTTTTGAGGAATGAAAACCGGGACAGATTTATTGTGCATTCATTGACAACATAAATCTGTCCCGGTTTTATTGATTTCATTCAGACACCGAATCCTCCCGGTTTGGTGGCCTCCTGAGGTGGAACTCCTGAACTGCTGAAAACATTTCGCAGAGCAGTATCACGGCGAAAAGCCCCTTTTGGGTGAGCTTTTTCACTCGATCGGGTGATTCTTTTTTGTTTCATTCCATTGTAAAAAACAACATAATGGCGCACATAGAAACGTTAACCAGTCGATTGGAGGATTTTTCCACCAATTGCTATAGGATATTCCATGAGTAATGCAAGACGTATAAAAGTATTTCTCGCCGATGACCATCCGTTGCTTAGAATGGGGCTGAGTCTTGCTTTCCAGGCTAAAGACAATATAACGATCGTCGGCGAGGCGGATAACGGTTTTGATGCAATTGAAAAGATAAAAACTCTCATGCCCGATGTCGCCCTTCTGGACATTGACATGCCTGGTCTTTCCGGAACCGCGGCAATACGGGTCATCAGAAAAATTTATCCCGATATGAAAATTCTCGCACTCTCGACATATAACGATGAAAATTATATCAGGGAAGCCATGAGTGCCGGCGCTAACGGTTACATAATGAAAACGGTGGACATCGACAACCTGGTCGAGATAATAACCTGTTTCAATGAAGGAAAAGAAATAGTATCACCCTACCTTCTGGATCTGGGAATCTCGCCGCGACAGGCGACTACCGGCATTGTTGGCCAGGATTTTTGCCTCACCAAAAGAGAGAAGCAGATCCTGCAATGCCTTGCAGAAGGAAAAGACAACAAACAGATTTCTGCCTGTTTATACCTGAGCATTGAAACAGTGAAGACACATATGAAGAGCATATTCAGAAAGCTGGATGCCAAGAGCCGGCTCGATGCGGTAATGAAGGCCAGGCACCATAATTTGATCAAGTAAAAAAGCATTTGTTGCATTCCATGAAGACGAAGGCGACATGGTAGTCGACCTTTCTTTTGACAAGCCGAAAAGGAAAGAAAACAAATGAAGCAGTCACTCCAATTACTTGATCTGATACCCAAGGAAAAGCTGGATGAGATCCTTCAGGCAGTCAATGAGGCATGCGGAATCGGTTCCGTCATAGCAGATACCCAAGGCCGCCCGATTTCCAGTGAGTCGAATTTTTCCAGGTTTTGCAAACATTATTGCCGTGCTACCGAGGAAGGAAGGCTCAGGTGCTACCACAGCGACGCCTACGGTGGGAAAATGGCGATGGATCAAAAGGAGCCCTATGTTTACGACTGTCTGAATGCAGGCCTCGTGGATTGCGCCACACCGATCATTGTCGAGGGCCATCATCTCGGCAATCTTAACGGAGGCCAGGTTCTGGAAGAGCCGATACCTCATGAGAAAGCGGTTGAGCGCGCCAGGGCCATCGGCGTCGAAGACATCGACGGATACCTGCAGACTCTCAAGAAGATCCCCCGGGTGAAGCGGGCCCGGCTCAGGAAAATTGTGAACCTGATGTCGGTCATAACCCAGACAATCAGCGATCTGGGAATTCAGAAGATGCTCTTGGCGAAACAGTCGAAAGAGTATTTGAACAAGCTGATAAACAGTGTTTCAGACTGTATCATTTCCCTTGACGCGAACGGTGCTGTCGTGATGAGCAATGAAGTCTGTTTCGACGTTTTCGGCTACCCGAGCGAAAAGTTCTACGGGCGCCATTTTATCGATTTCCTCGAGAATGGTGATGTTGTCAATGAATGCAAGGACAAGCTTGACAAAGGGGCCATGGATAACTGCCGAGCCGAATTCACGGCAGTGAAGCATGACAAAACGACTTTTCCCGTCCAGGTGTCAATTTCACGGGTCAATGACGAGGATGGGGCTGTGGCCGGCTATGTGGTCGTCCTGCGTGATATCACGGAAGAGAAGCAGGTCGAGAAAATGAAGGAAGACCTGGTGGGGATGCTGACCCACGATATGCGCAATCCGATCCTGGCAATCAACAAGACTCTTGAACTCCTTTCAACCGAAAGGCTCGGGCCGATCAACGAAAACCAGAAAAAGATCATGAAACTGGCGATCAACACCAATGACCAGCTTGGCAGCATGGTCAACGCCTTTCTCGACATATTCCGCGATGATAACGGACGTTTCGAGCTGCACAGGAACAATTTCGATATCAACAAGGTGATCTCTGCGTGCATTGAAGATGTTGCCCTGTTCCTGGAAGACAAGAAGCTCGAGGTGAGATTCGAGCCAGAATCCCCGGTCATCGATCTCAACTGTGACCTTTTCCGTATTAAAAGAACAATGGGAAACCTGCTTTCAAACGCAATCAACTACAGCGTCACCGGCGGAAAGATCCTGGTTTCCACCCGCATCAGCGGGGGCAATGAAGCGGAGTTCATTTCCTCCGTCCCGACGAAATATCAAAACCGGATCGAGACCGGCCGGAAATACATACTGGCGGTCATCGCCGATACCGGCTACGGGATTCCCGAGGAGCATCAGGAGTCGGTCTTTGAAAAGTTTTTCACTGTCAAGACCGAAGAAGGACTCGGCAGACGTGGTATCGGTCTTGGCCTCGCTTTCTGCAAGCTGGTCGTAGAAGCTCATGATGGCATCATTTTCTGCCGGACTCCGTACGGTTCGTCAGCGGGAGACAGAACTCCCGGTGTCGAGTTCCATGTGATTTTGCCGCATGGCGCGATCTCTTCGTAGCATTTACAGGATGAACATTTTGAACACCGGTCTTCATAGTGAAAACGACATGGGGTGTTCCAGATTATGGACGCCGGAGCGGACGGCTCTATCCTGAAGAATGTCAACGTTGATGAGCCTGCCCGGGTAATCACGGCATATACTGAAAAAACATCGGCAATTTCCCCCATCTTGTCCTACACGCGATCAGACGTGGTGCCAGGTAATTCCGATTGGCGAACCTTTTTTACTGCAGCCACGATCCCGTCGCCAGCTCTTCCTCCACAAATACTGCAGGTGCACCGCCTCGCCATGGGGCTCATTCAATCCCGAAATACCCATTTTGAGGGATATATTCCACTCTTTCAGGCGATTGCGGCAGAACTTCATGGTGCTATACTTGATAGGTATGGGACTTTCTCATCCATCGGTCCATCAGCTGTCATGAGAAAATGATTTCTTTTCAGCTTTGCAGTACTTCCCGGCTGCAGCAACGGAAGGGGCGCAGAATCGACGGAGAGGAGGTGATCGCCTTTCCGCAACATCCAGACACGTGCAAGAGTCCAGCGTGAACAAACAGCAAACAGAGGAGGAACAAATGGCGACAAAGATTGACGTAACGAATCTACCTGGTCCGACACCTCGTATGGAAGCAATCAAGAAACGGTTTATCAATACCACCCCGGAGATCTGCGTTGAGCGGGCGCAGTTGATCACCGAATCCTACAAGGAGACGGAAGACCTGCCCACCCACCTCCGCCGGGCCAAGGCGTTTGAGAAGATCCTGAACGGGATGACCGTCTTCATCGCGGACGACGAGCTGATCGTGGGCAACCAATGCACCAAGCCCCGTTCGGCGCCGGTTTACCCGGAATTTTCCTGCAAATGGCTGGAGGCAGAACTGGACCGGCTCGAAAAGCGGGCCGGCGACGTATTCCTCATTTCTGAAGAAAAGAAAAAAATCCTGCGCGATCTCTTTCCTTACTGGGACAAGAAAACCTCCAACGAGTTGGCCACGTCGCTCATGACGGATGATGCCCTGGCAGCCCAGGGAGCCGGCGTTTTCACCGTGGGCAACTACTACTTCAACGGTGTCGGCCACATCTCCGTCGACTATGCCAAAGTTCTGGCCCAAGGACTGAACGGCATTATCGCCGAGGCAAAAGCGGAGTTGGCGAAAGTTGATCCCACCAACCCGGATGATCTCAAGAAGATGCACTTCCTGCACGCCGTAATAATCTCCAACGAGGCCGTCATCGCCTTTGCAAGACGCTTTGCAGCGGAAGCCGACAAACTGGCTGCCAGCGAAAAGAACGGGCAACGCAAGGCCGAGCTTCAGGAAATCTCCCGCATATGCCAGAAGGTCCCCGCGCAACCTGCGTCTTCGTTCTGGGAAGCGGTCCAGTCCTTCTGGTTCATCCAGCTCGTACTGCAACTCGAGTCGAACGGCCATTCAATATCGCCCATGCGTTTCGACCAGTACATGTACCCCTACCTCCAGATGGACAAAGGGATCACCGCGGAGAAAGCCCAGGAACTGCTGGATCTTCTCTACATCAAGTTCAGCGAGATCAACAAAGTTCGGGACGAAGGCTCCACCAAGGCTTTTGGCGGCTACCCCATGTTCCAGAACCTGATCGTCGGCGGTGTGGACAGTGAAGGCGAAGACGCAACCAACGATCTATCGTTCATGTGCCTGCAGGCGACCGCCAACGCCAAGCTCTACCAGCCGTCCATCTCCATCCGTGTTCACAGCAACACCCCGGCTGATCTGTACCGCAAGGCAGCCGAAGTGAGCCGAGTCGGCTTGGGGATGCCCGCGTACTACAACGACCGTTTTATTATCCCCGCGCTCCTGAGCCGCGGCCTTACCCGAGAAGACGCTCGCGACTACGGCATCATCGGCTGTGTTGAACCCCAGGTGGCAGGCAAGACCGAAGGGTGGCACGACGCCGCGTTCTTCAACATGTCCAAGGTGCTGGAACTTGCGCTGAATGACGGCGTCGACGCACTGACCGGCAAGCAGCTCGGCCCCAAAACCGGCGCTCTCGATACCTTCACCTCCTTTGACGACGTGATGAAAGCGTACAAAACGCAAATGGAATACTTCGTCAAACTGCTGGTCATATCCGACAACGCAGTGGATATCGCCCACGGCCAGCGCACACCGCTGCCGTTCCTCTCTTCCCTGGTGGACGACTGCATGGTCAAGGGCAAATCACTCCAGGAAGGCGGTGCGCATTATAACTTCACCGGTCCGCAAGGCGTGGGCGTCGGCAACGTCGGAGACTCCCTGACTGCCCTCAAGAAGCTGGTATTCGAGGATAAGGCGATCACCCTGGCCGAACTCAAGAAAGGTCTGGCGACCAACTTCGAAGGCGTGGACATGGAAAGCATGCGGCAAATGCTGCTGAATCGTGCTCCCAAGTACGGCAACGACAATGAATACGCCGACACGATAGCCCACGAAGGCGCCCTTATCTACTGCCGTGAAGTAGAGAAGTATTCGAACCCCCGCGGCGGCAGATTCCAGCCAGGCCTCTACCCGGTCTCAGCGAACGTGCCCCTCGGCACGGTGGTTGGCGCAAGCGCGGACGGCCGCAAGTCAGGCACACCTCTGGCTGACGGCGTCTCCCCGGTATCCGGTGTCGACCAGTCCGGGCCGACCGCTTCTGTCAGGTCGGTTGCTCGTCTTGACCATGTAATCGCCTCCAACGGTACCCTGCTGAACATGAAGTTCCACCCCAATGCCCTCAAGGACGACCGCGGGATTCAGAACCTCGTAGGCGTCACCGAAACCTTCTTCAACGGAGGTGGAACCCATATCCAGTACAACGTAATCGCTCGCGACACCCTGCTGGATGCGCAGCAGCACCCAGACAACTACCAGGGGATGGTTGTCCGTGTAGCCGGATACAGCGCCTTCTTCACAGCTCTCGACAAGGCCATCCAGAACGATATCATCGCTCGTACCGAGCAGATGTTCTAAGTGGAAGCATGTTACGAGGCGCTGACATCTCGAACGATGTCGGCGCCTTTTTAAAATTATGCCCGTTAAATGTTTGTCTGCATCAACTCAAGGAATAAACAGGAGTGCACAATGAGTTGGACCCATGAATATCTCCTCTATGATCCCGATGCCGGAAACCGACCGGAACTAACCGGTCTTGTAAGCGATTTCCAGAGGTTTTCCATCCATGATGGCCCAGGAATCCGTACCATTGTCTTCCTGAAAGGATGCCCACTGCATTGCGCCTGGTGCGCCAATCCGGAATCCATATCTCCCCGGCCGGAGATAATGCTCATCTCGCATAACTGCATCGGATGCGGCAAGTGCATCGACGTATGTCCCGCCAAGTGTTTCGGGGCATCGGACAGGATCGTGTGCGCCATCGACCGGGACAGCTGCCTTCTGCCGGAATGCGGCAAATGCCAGCGTGTCTGCTATGCCAACGCAGTAAACATCAGTGGGCGTTACCTTACGGTTGAGGAGGTAATGGAAGTGGTGATGCGAGACAGGGAATTTTATGATCGTACCGGAGGCGGGATTACCTTTTCCGGAGGCGAACCGTTCGCACAACCGGTCTTTCTGCTTGAGTTGGCGCGCACGGCAAAGGTTTTGAAACTGCATACCGCTGTCGAAACATGTGGTTACGTAAGCTGGAACATATTCAACTCGGTATTGGAGTATTTGGATATCGTGCTCTTCGACCTGAAGCATATGGACCCGGCCATGCATCTCCAGGGAACGGGCGTCGACAACCAGATGATACTGGAAAACGCGAAGCGGGTCGATGCATCAGGCAAACCCATTCGCATCAGGTTGCCGCTGATACCCGGGTTTAACGACTCCGAAGAAAACATCAGGGCCACCGCCGGCTTTATCGCAAGTTTTTCCAATCTGGAAGCCCTGGACATCCTCCCCTACCACCGCATGGGAGAACCGAAATGGGGTCAACTGCACCAGGACTACAAACTCCATGATGTTGCGCCTCACGGCAAGGACCGTGTATTAGAGCTGGCCGACATCGCACGCTCATTCGGTATAGAGGTTACCGTGGGCGGGTGAACTTTCTTTAGCCATAAATTGTATTGACGGGAGAGCTCATGGAAGACACCAGGACTTCGACAGAGGCAAAAGTCTTTGCCCTTGAAGGGCTGGAGCATCTGAAATCAGCATCCTACGATGCGGCTCTGGAAGCCTTCGAGGAATCGGCAAGACTCTATGCGCAAGCAGGCGATGCTGGCGCGGAGGCAGCCCAGCGCATGCTCATTGCCGACATCCAGTGCGCTCTGAACCAGCTCGACAAGGCTCTCAACACCTCGTTTTCCATCCTTTCAAACCTTTCGGCAGTTGATGATACAGCAGGCAGAGCAGCTGTTCTGAACAACATCGGCCTCCTGTTGGTTCGCCTGCAGCGCTACGAAGAAGCCGATGAGGCATTTCACGAGGCACTGCGTTTTTTCGAGGCATGCGGCAAACCCGATCGGGCCGCCGACCAGTTGGGAAACCTGGGATCGGTCTGCAGGGACCGGCATGAATATAGCCGGGCTCTTGATTATTATCAACAGGCACTTCAACGCTTCGAAACGATTGGCTGTACCGACAGAATCGCCGACCAATACGCCAATATCGCCTACATCCATGTCATCTGCGGAGAAAAAACCGCTGGCCTCGACAACTTCGAAAGGGCAAGGGAACTGTATGAACGGGCCGGCGATGCTGGCAAGGCCCGCCGCACCATGGAGAACATTGATCTTCTCAGAGGGTGATTGCAGGACACGCGATGCAGGGACTGGAACTGGCAAGAAATTATTTTTTCGAGTTTGGTCTGGCAATGATCCGGGAATCCTTCGGCGACATTACAGACCGGATTGCCGTGGGCTTGGTTGGTCCGGGATCGGAGTGCTATGGATTCGATGACGAACTGTCCCGCGACCATGACTGGGGGCCTGGTTTTTGCGTCTGGCTGGACAGGGAGGATTATTCGTTGCGTGGGGAGGAACTGGCTGCCGCCTACCATCGACTGCCGCGTGTTTTTGCCGGTTTCGGACCCCGCCGGGCCACCCCCGGTGAAGAAGGCCGCGTGGGTGTCATGACCGTAAACGGTTTCTATGAAAGATATACGGGACTCGATCATCCGCCTCAGAGAGTACGTGATTGGTTGGCGCTGCCCGAGCAGAACTTGGGAATCTGCACCAACGGCATGGTGTTTTATGATCCTGCCGATTCTTTTTCTTCCTGGCGCCGCCACCTTCTCGGATATTACCCGGAGGACGTCCGGCGTAAAAAGGTAGCTTCGCGCTGCATGACCATGTCGCAGACGGGTCAATACAACCTGGCCCGAAGCCTGAAACGCGGCGAGCCCTTTGCCACCCTCTATTGCGAGCTGCGGTTCTGTAACGACCTGATGTCCATGGTGTTTCTTCTCAATCGCCGTTATCCGCCTTTTTACAAGTGGCTTCACCGGGCAGTAAAGGAGTTGCCGATTCTCGGGTCGGCTGTATTCGAACGCATATGCGAGATTTTAAACAGTTCCGACTGCGAGAAAAAAATCGCCATTATCGAAGCACTTTGCATCTTGGTCATTGACGAACTGCACCGACAGGGATTGAGCGATTCTGGCAGCCGTTTCCTGGCCGATCACGGCCCAGTGGTGCAGGCCGGCATTCTCGATCCAGACCTGAGAAGAAACTTTACCGTGTGCAGATGACATCATTGAAAGGTGAGCATATGGAAGAAAAAAATGCCATCATTGAGCAGATACTCGAAATCGAGCTCGACATGTTCCTCACCGTTCCGACCACTCACCGGTACAATTGCCAGGAAGACACGGATAACTTCGGGATTCACCGACGCGCCCAGTTCGCAGCCTGGTCAACTCCGACTCTGGAAAGCTATCACATGGACCTGCTGCGAGCGAAAAAAGCAGAATGTAACCTTTTTGCTGTCAAGTATGCTCGCATGGAGGGCATTCTACCCTGTAACAACTTCAGCCCGCTTATCGATAAAATTGTCAGCCTGGCAATTGAGGGACAACAGCGGTTCATCGCCGACTACCCATGTCTCATGCGTGGAAGCCGCCCGTTGAGCAAAGAAGAGAACGCTCCGGGGCTGACTTCATTCGAAACCTATCTGCGCGGCGAACTTGAAACCTATTCAGGAAAAACCCTTGAACTGCTGCATAAAGACATGCTGGAATTACTCGAGTCCGGCACGAACCTTTCGGAAGCGACATATTGCAACCTGGCAAGGCAGTGGGGCTTTGACTCCCTCAAAGACCTGGAAGAAACACTGCGGAAAAAGTGCACTCCATAAGCCGAGCCACCGCAAGAGTGATGTCAATGGGGCATTTGTACTCCTTCTCCCGGTAAACCATAAGTTGCTCTGCGCTCTGATTCTTTTCCATGGCAATCCTTCTCTTGGCAGGCGGAATCCGCAACTGAGTTCCTAAAAAGTAACAACGTACCATAAAAGTCAACAGTGTCCGGTTAGAATCTTGCATAAGAGCTCCCCCTCCCTCGACGGGCTCATCCTTACCCATAAGTCTGGCAAAGACAATGGGGTAAGTGGTTGGTTTTTCTCCCCCTCTTACGCTAAGAGGGGGTCGGGGGGAGTTATCAAAAACCGGTTTGTAACCCCTCCTGGCCTCCCCTTACCTAAGGGGAGGGACGCCATGTGACGCGAAGTACTTAACTATTAAGAAGTTGTCGACTTCACGGTGTCTAGGAAAAAATGTGGGACATCATGAGCGCCAAGGGGGAGGAAACTTTTTTTGTCGCTGCAAGGACCTAACCGGACACTGCTGCATAAAAGTACGTTATTAACGTACTTTAGCTTATGATAAACGATAGTGCAAATGCCATTTGAAGGAAAGTATGTATTCGGAAACCGACCACCACTAAGGAGGTTATTCATGTTTTGTCATCAGTGTGAACAGACAGCAAAAGGGATCGCATGCGAAATATCGGGAGTCTGCGGCAAGAAGCCGGAAGTCGCGGCACTGCAGGACAATCTGCTGTACGGACTGAAGGGTCTCGCGTTCTTTGCCGACAAGGCGCGCGGCCTGGGGGCGAAAGACCCCGCAATTGACGGGTTTGTCCTCGAAGGGCTCTTTGCCACCGTCACCAATGTCGATTTCGATCCGGCACGGCTTGAGGCACTCATCAAGCAGTGCGGGGGACTCAAGGAAAAGGCCAAAGGTCTCTATGAGACGGCTTTCAAGGCCAAGAACGGCGCTGCAGCTCCGCAATTCACATCCGGTCCGGCTTCCTGGGCGCCCGACGCTGATCTGGTCAAGCAGGGTGGAGAACACGGCATCCCTGCCCTCCACGAAAACGAGGACATCCGCTCGGCCATAGAAATCCTCACCTACGGCCTGAAAGGGATGGCCGCCTACGCGGACCACGCGAAGATCCTCGGCAAGGAAGACGAGGAAGTGTACGCTTTCTTCCACAAGGCACTGGCGGCAACCGCCGACCCCTCGCTCGGCCTCATGGATTTCGTCGGCCTCGCGATGGAGTGCGGCAAGACGAACCTCAAGGTCATGGGCATGCTCAACGAAGGAAATACGGAGCACTACGGCCACCCGGTTCCGACCAAAGTCCAGCTCGGCACCAAAGCCGGAAAAGCCATCCTCGTTTCCGGGCACGATCTGCGCATGCTGGATGAACTCCTCAAGCAGACCGAGGGCAAGGGCATCAACATTTACACCCACGGCGAGATGCTCCCTGCCCACGGCTATCCCGGCTTGAAGAAATATCCGCACCTTGTCGGCAACTTCGGCGGCGCCTGGCAGGACCAGGCGAAGGAATTTCTCGATTTTCCCGGCTCCATCATCTTCAACACCAACTGTATCCAGCGCCCTGCCGAGGCATACACCGGCCGTCTGTTCACCTGGGGCCTGGTTGCGTGGCCGGGCATCCCGCACATTGACGGATGGGATTTCACACCGGTCATCGAGAAGGCACTGGCATTGCTGGGATTCCCCGACGCCCCGGGCCAGGAGATCCTGGTGGGCTTCGGCCACAATGCAGTGCTCGGCGTCGCCGACAAGGTCATCGAAGCGGTGAAAGCCGGAGCGGTGAAGCACTTTTTCCTCATCGGCGGCTGCGACGGTGCCAAGCCGGGCCGCGACTACTACACCGAGTTTGCCGAGAAGGTGCCCCAGGACTGTGTTATCCTGACGCTTGCCTGCGGCAAGTACCGGTTCAACAAACTGGATTTCGGCGACATCGGCGGCATTCCCCGACTGCTTGATGTGGGACAGTGCAACGACGCCTACTCGGCCATCCAGATCGCGGTGGCCCTGGCGGGAGCCTTCCAGTGCGGGGTGAACGACCTGCCGCTGTCCATGGTACTCTCCTGGTACGAACAGAAGGCAGTGGTGATCCTGCTCACGCTTCTCCACCTGGGCATCAAGAACATCAAGCTGGGCCCGAGCCTGCCGGCCTTCGTCTCTCCCACTGTGCTCAACTTCCTGGTGGAGAACTTCAACATCGCCCCCATCTCCACCCCCGATGAAGATCTGAAGAAGATTTTCGGGTAAGCAGTTCTTGAAAGTTTGTTCAGGTATCCAGCACACTGGCCGATTTCTTCCGGGAATCGGCCAGTGTTTTATCTGCCGCCCGACTGTTGTGCCTGCAGGGTTTATGATTCCGTGATTCTTGATGTGCATCAAGGATCTGTTCTTACGTTTCGGGTAAGATCTCCTGCAACCGCAGAGAACCTGGACCGGCTCCCTGTCCGCCACAGCCAGGAGCCCTGCACGTGCTTTGCCTGACGGGAACCGTGACGGGTTCAGGGCGGAGTACCTTGTGAAAGGAGGGAATTCGGCAAGCAGCGAGTGAATGGTGACGGAACGGCATGCCGGCGGAATTGGCGGTGCCATGGCTGTTTAACATCAGAGGACAAAGGAGTCGCGACTATGACAAAGCTTGATTCGGCAACGATAGAGAAAACCGGTGCGGATTTTTCCGTGGAGAAAATGCTGGAAATCAGGGCAAAGGCCCAAGAGGCGGTGAAACTGATTGCTTCCCGGGTGCAGGTCGGGATGCTGGAAGAGGATGCCAACAAAGTGGTGGTTGACACCCTGCGGGAAATGGGCGCGACCAAGGCATTCCACAAACCCTACATTCGCTTCGGCAGCAACACCACCATAACCTTCGGCGCCGATTCCGTGCCGGGAGTCCGCCTGGGCGGGGACGACATCTATTTCATCGACATCGCCCCTGTCTGGGATGGCTACGAAGGGGATGCCGGCGACACCTTCGTGACCGGGAGCAATACGGAAATGAAGCGGTGCGCGGTTGACGCCAGAAAGATCTTCGAAGCCGTCGCGGCAAAGTGGAAAAACGAATCGGCAACCGGTGTCGAGTTGTATGACTTCGCACAGAAAATGGCGAAAGATCTGGGCTGGGAATTGAACATGGATCTGGGCGGGCATCGCCTGGGCGACTATTCCAGTGCGGAACACTATGAAGGTCCGTTACACGAGGTTGCATTTCACCCCAAGGCTAATATCTGGATGGTTGAGATCCATATCCGGAATTCGCAGAACACCTTCGGTGCTTTTTACGAAGACCTGCTCGTCTGACAGCTTGTACCACTGGATCATTGCCACCTCACTCATGATTTCACGAGTGAGGTGGCAATGTGCTTTCCTCTCGGGTGCTGTTGCCACCAACTATTGGCGAGACAAGAAATGATAGCTGCTGTTTGGAAATATTTTCTTGACACCAGTCCGCGGGGCGGCTAAGGAAGTAGTCAGGATGTTATTCATTCAGGGTTGCCGCGGAGGCATGGCTGTTTCAGTGTGAGTTGAAACAGGGGAACACTACGGAGTCGACCGATGAGATACTACGTTGTTTTTTCATTCATGGGGCCGGACAGCCCGGGTCTGGTGAAGCAGATAGCGGAATTTTTCACGGCGCGGGGTATTAACATCGAGCGATCCCGTGGCTGTGTCCTGGGGGGGGAGTTCGGCATGACCATCCTTACTTCGGGGAGCACGGACAATGTGGAGAGACTCATCACGGACCTGGACAGCCTGCGCAAGAAGACGGGAATTGATGTCTTCGTCCGTAAGACCAAGGCGCCGTTGCAGCGGGAGGTCTCACCGTCTATCCCATACAAGCTGATCGCCACCTCCATCGACCGTCCGGGGATCATCCATCAGATCTGCAAGGCCCTGCATGGCAGAGGCATCAACATTGATGACATCTCAACCAATGTGGATAATAATCCTGTCACGGGCGCCAGCATCTTTCAGATGGTCTGTTTTTTCTCCCTGCCGCCGTCCGTGAAGATTCTGGATCTGAAAAACGACCTCTACCATATCGGTGATGAATCCAACATCGATATCCGGTTTGAAGCAGTGATCTGCAGGTAAGCTTATGACCCGACGCTCCCATCAACAGCCGGCACCGGTACTGAAACCCATTGCGGACATTGCGGCATCCATCGGCCTTGCGGACGAAGATCTGGAATGCTACGGCCGTTACAAGGCCAAGGTCAGGCTGGAAGCGATTCACCGTTCTGAACGGCGCTCCGATGCCTCCCTGATTCTTGTTTCGGCCATGACCCCCACGCCGGCCGGCGAGGGGAAAACCACCGTCTCCATCGGGCTCGCCCAGGCCCTGGCCAGATTGGGGAAGTCCACCATTGCCGCACTTCGGGAGCCGTCCCTCGGCCCCGTTTTCGGCATGAAGGGCGGCGCAACGGGGGGAGGACTCTCCCGGGTTCACCCGGTGGACGACATCAATCTCCATTTCACCAATGATTTTCCAGCCGTTGAGAGCGCCCACAACCTCTTGTCGGCCATGCTGGACAATTCGGTCTATCACGACAACCCCCTGCACATCGATCCGCGGAAAATCACCTGGCGACGTGTTCTCGACATGAATGACCGCTTCCTCCGGGACATCGTCATCGGCCTCGGCGGCTCCGCAAACGGTCTCCCCCGGGAGACGGGATTCGATATCGTCCCCTCCAGCGAGATCATGGCCATCCTGTGCCTCTCACGGTCCTATGCGGAACTGAAGGAAAAAATCCGCAAGATCCTGGTGGGCTTCACCCACGACAAACGGCCGGTGATGGCCGGTGATCTGAAAGTCGAAGGAGCCGTCACGGCTCTTTTGAAATATGCCCTCCTGCCGAATCTGGTCCAGACCACGGAGAATGTCCCGGCTATCATCCATGGCGGACCGTTCGCCAACATCGCCCAGGGGACGAGCAGCATCATCGGCACCGACCTGGCGCTCCGCCTCGCCGATTATGTCGTTACCGAGGCGGGCTTCGGCTTCGACCTGGGTGCGGAGAAGTTCTTCGACATCGTTGCCCCTTACGGAGGCCTGAATCCACGCATCGTCGTCCTCGTGGCGACGGTGCGCGCCCTGAAATACCACGCGGGCATCGACCGCGCGGAACTCGACCGGTCCAATCCCCGGGCGGCTGTTCTCGGCATGGCGAATCTCCGGAAGCACTATCAGAACATCGACAAGTTCCATGTCCCCTGTGTCATTGCCTTGAACCGCTTTCCTTCCGATACGGATGAAGAAGTGGAAGCTGTCGTTAGAGCGGCGGAAGACGAAGGGATGAACATCGCGCCCTGCGACATCTTCCGTCTGGGCGGCGAAGGCGGGCTGGAACTGGCGGAAAAGACGGTCGCGATCCTCTCCGCTACGCCCGGCGATTACCGCCCGCTGTACGACTGGAACCAGCCCGTGGAAGATAAAATCTTCACGGTGGCCAGCGAGATCTACGGCGCCGTCTCCATCGACTACCAGCCCCTGGCCCGGCAGAACCTTGACATGATCAACCGTTACGGCTTCGATAAACTGCCGGTCTGCATCGCCAAAACCCAGCAATCCCTTTCGGACAACCCCAACCTCCTGGGGCTTCCCAGCGACTTTATCGTCACGGTCCGGGAGATCAAGATCTCATCCGGGGCCGGATTCCTCATCCCCATCACCGGCGAGATTCTTCGCATGCCAGGCTTGTCGAAAAAGCCCGCCGCCTATCACATCGACATCGACGATCAGGGCACCATAACCGGCGTGAGCAATCCCGGCGAGATCGCTCCCCTTGCCTGACCGAGCCTCATTTCATATGGTGTCAAACGGGATCACTGCATGCAATTCTGGATCAAGGACCTGATTTGATCCATAGCCTTGACTGTTTTCCTGCGATGTTCGTGCAATCTTCGATTGCAACTTCTCTTTTCGTCCCGTCCGCTCAGTGACCGGTCAACTTCTCCCCGTCTTTCGGGGGGGGGGCGAACGAGTGGTCTCGGGATACATTGTGATTTCGCGTCGGAATATCCACCCTCAATAAAATACTGCCAAGGCAGTATTTCTAAAGCCAGGGGAATGCGAATCAGATTCCTTCCTTGATTCGATCACCGGGATGTTCGTAACTCAGAAACAGCCTGCTGCAAGGAAAGTAGCCGACCATCTTCTTCTTGTCGGCGATGAGACCGGCAACGGCAAATGACTCAAGGTAGCCGATCATGGCGATGGTCAGGCCTGCCGGCATCAGGGAAAACAGTTGCCCGAAGGTAAAATCCGGGATTGCAAAGGGGGGCAGGCCGTGGGGAAGACCTCCGACAGTCTTGACCCCGGCAAGGTCAAGATTGAGTAGCGTCGTCAGCAGTGTGCCAACGATTACTGCCACGAGTGGCCCGGGGATGCGGGGAGTCAGGCGTTGCATGACAAGCAGCAGGCCGATGGCGCCCAGGCCCAGGGTCATGGTAAGGGGATGCGAATCCCTCACATTAAGGATCAAACCGGTGGTCAACTGGAGCGCCGATCCACCGCTGGTGCCGGGCGGGGCCAATCGGGTACGAGACCGGTTTTTGAGGGCTCCATGGACACAGTAGCAGACCTTTACAGCCCGGCCCGTTCCAGCCAGTAAAGCAAGCCGACAAGTGCAACTGCCAGCGGGACGATTATCACCCAGGGATTGACACGGAACAGTTCGGGGAAGGTCTGAGCGCCGAAGTCGCCCCTTGGAAGGATAGTCCGGGAAAGATAGGGGAAGGCGTGGGCGTAGAGACCGGCGCCGAAGATAATCCCCGTCAGCCCCCCCACGCAGGCATCCATCTTTCCTTGGCCCACGGCTGCGGCGATGGTGCCGGGGCAGTAACCGAGCACGGCAAAACCGACTCCGAAGATCAGCCCACCAACCAGGGTCATACCGAGAGAACCGTGCTTGGGGTGGAGTTGGGCAAGACCAAGACTTCTCAACCCATGGACCCCGATCATGCCGGTCACCATGGCGGTGACCATGATCTTTACCACGGTAAAATCACGGAAAAGGAGCTGGCCCACGATCACATCGTATTCGGCGACATTCCCTTTCTGAAGCAGGAAGCCGAAGATAAAGCCGATTCCCAGACCGATAACCAATTGTAGAGATTTGTTGCTGTGAAAGGCAGAGAACATGTTCAGCCTCCCAGGCTGTAAATAATGGAGGCGGTAAGACCGCCGCCGGCAAAAAAGGCGACAACTGCCAGCCAACCGCTGACCGCCAGTTGCAGGGTGCCGCTGATGCCGTGGCCGCTGGTGCAGCCGCCGGCCCAGCGGGCGCCGAACCCCATGATGATACCTCCGCAGAAAGCGGTTACAAGCCGAGGTAGAAGTTCGGAACCAAAGGTGGCAGCCCAGAGTGAAGGAACCCATTCCACCCGGAACTCTCCCGAGAGAAGAGCCGAGGCACAGGCGCCCAGGACTACCCCCAGCACCAGCATCCATTCCCAGTCGATTTCCGGAACAAACTGGCGGTAATAGGCCATATCCAGCAACTTGCCGCGTCCACGAACCAGCTCCTCCAGCATGCCGCTGGTGCGGGCAAAGGCGGTTGAACAACCGATCGGCTTGTCGGACAGGACGAAGGCTACACACGAAAGGAGACCAATGCCAATCCCCACTGCGTAGGGCGACCATTCGGTCAAAGTCAGAAAAGTGAGCATGATTTGAACCCCCGTATTATTTCCCCAGGAAACGCGGCCCGTGCGGGACTACGCAGAGGGGGCACTCCGGTGCGAACCCGGCGGCGTTGAACCCGGTCATGCCTCCGGCCACGTTCCAGACTCGCGAGAAACCGTGGCGTTTGAGAATGCTGGCGGCAAGGCTGGATCGGTGGCCGGTGCTGCAAACCAGCGCAATGTCGCGGTCCGGGTCAAGTTCGACATACTTGGTGCGCAGCATGGGGGCAGGGATATGGAGCGCCCCTGAAACGTGGGCTGCGCCGTACTCTCCCGCTGATCGCACATCCACCAGCACGAGACCGTCGCCGGTGGAAAGCCGCCGGTTGAGTTCGGGGGCCGAAAGCTGGGGAACATGGTCAGTGGCAAAACCTGCCTTGGCCCACTCGAACACCCCTCCTTCCAGATACCCCACGACCTGGTCCAGCCCGACCCGGCGGAGCAGCAGTGCTGCCTGGGCGACATCGTCCGCCTGATCTGCCACCAGAAGTATTTTCTGTTCAGGAGGCAGTACCCAGCCGGCAAAAGTGGCAAAATTCCCTGTGATGTCGATGTGGTAGGATCCCGGCAGGTGCTGTCCGCCGAAAGCGGAATAGTCCCGGACATCGAGCACCAGCATCTCGTTCCCGGCCATGATTTCACGGAACTGCCGGGGCGCCAGCGGCCGGGGGGCGGGAAGAGCGCCCACCAGTGCCGGACCGCGACGGTTGATCTCGCTGCAGCGGGAAAAATGATCCGGCGCCTCCGGCATGTCGGTGGTCAGTGACGTGATGAACTGCTGTCGGTCGTTGATGGCGAGGGCACTGTTGTAGAGCTTTTCGTATCCGACGGTGCTGGTGCGCTTGGCTCCCATGGCCCGCCCGCAGAGGGAGCCGGCGCCGTGGGCCGGGTAGACCTCGCAGAAGGGGGGGAGGACCATGAGCTTGTCATGGAGGGATCCGAAGAGCTTCGCCGCCAGATCCAGGGCCCTGCCGGGGAAGAGATCGGGGCGGCCGACATCGCCCACGAAGAGGGTGGTTCCTCCCAGTTCAGCCGCGAGTACAGCCGCATGTTCGGCTCACCGCCGCTTCGTGATATAACAAAGCTGCGTGAGGTCGTTCCCCATGGGAAAAGCGGCAGCATGCGAAATGATTCCTACAGTGATACATGATCTTCCCCGTGCCCAGATAATTGTCCGCCGGCCAACATTCAGTGAATAAAGCTGAAGAACGTTTTGGACTCTCGTTCCGGTGGGGTAATCGCCCCTTTGCCATGCTCAACCAGTTTCATCAGCCAGGCCAGATTCTTCCCCAGAATCCGCATGATCTGTACTCCCTCGATGTCCTGGACCACCTCTCCCGGCGTTCTGCCATGAATCACGTTCCAATAGTTAGAGGTTGGAATC
The DNA here is from genome assembly GCA_002419385.1 of Geobacter sp. UBA5735. Classification (GTDB taxonomy): domain Bacteria; phylum Desulfobacterota; class Desulfuromonadia; order Geobacterales; family Geobacteraceae; genus RPRC01. Next base: position 488 of record DIFZ01000054.1, on the reverse strand, counting down.
AGCATTTCAGCATAGTTCAGGAAGTTGTTCAGCTGGTCAAGCGTCGGTAAGCCGCCGGAGCGTCGCACAGCAACCACCGCGGCGCCTGCCTTGTGGCGGAGCATGCCGTCATTGACGCTGGTTACGAAGAAAGCACGATCAAGAAATGATTTCATGGTTCCGCCAATGGCGGAGAAATGCACCGGGGAGCCCAGTATGATTCCGTCCGCCTGTTTCATCTTCTGGATCCATTCATTGACCTCATCGCCAGGCAACACACAGTGTTCATTTTTATTCTTTACGCAGTGGTAGCAGGCGGTGCAGCCCCTGATTGTTTTGTTGCCGACATGCACGATCTCGGTTTCGATCCCTTCATTTTCAAGTTCAGCAGTGACCATCTTTATAGCATGCCACGTATTGCCTTCCTTGTTTGGGCTGCCGTTAAACGCTACGACTTTCATGGATTCCTCCTTTGTTTTCAACTGTTACTGTCAAAGACTTCCTCACCT
>DIFZ01000055.1 GCA_002419385.1 Geobacter sp. UBA5735 | reverse complement strand
CCCCGGCAGCCCCCGTCCAGCCGGGCGAAGGCGGGGGAAGCGTCAACCTTTCCATTGGCGCGCCCGCTACGGTCGCCGTGGGTCAGCAGTTCAACGCCGAAATAAGGATCTCCGGCGCTGCCAACGTGGCGAAGGCGCCGTTCAAGCTCGCGTTCGACCCTGCCGTGCTCGAGTACATCGGTGCGCTGGAAGGCACCTTTCTCAAGCAGGGCGGCATGAAGACCGACTTCAGGACGTCGCTCGACAGGCAGTCGGGAACCCTTGAGGTGATCATGGGGCGCGCCGCCGGCAGCTCCGGCGCCGGAGGCGCCGGTACCCTCGCCACCATCCTGTTCAAGGCCCGCAAGCCCGGGTATGCGGGCCTGGGCCTGCAGGCCGCGAACTTTGCCACCCCGACGGGTTCGTCCGTCGAGGTGACACCATACAGCAGCGCAGTGGAGATCCGCTAGCAGTGACGGTTACGCGAGGCCGGGCATGAAGAACAGAAGCGGTTTGAGCCTGATCGAACTGATCGTGACGATCGCCATACTCTCGATTCTTGCCTCCCTGGCGATGCCGCTTGCCCAGAACACCGCCAAACGCATGAAGGAGGCGGAGCTGCGGCGCAACCTCCGCAGCATGAGGACCGCCATCGACGATTTCAAGAAAAGCTACGACAAGGCCGTGACCGAAGGCAAACTTCCTTCCACCCTGGACAAGTCCGGGTATCCGGAAAACCTGAAGCAGCTCGTGGAAGGATATGATTTCGGCGGCCTCTACAGCACGAAGAAGAAGTTTCTCCGCAGGGTGCCGGTCGATCCCTTCAACCCTCCCGAGAAGGACGAGGAGCCGCTCTGGGGGCTCCGGTCCTATGCAGACGATCCGGAGAGCGACATCTGGGGTGGGGAAGACGTCTTCGACGTGTATTCACTGAGCAAGGAAGCGGCCATAGATGGCACCTCTTACAAGGACTGGTAGCGTGAAGCGTACAGGATCGTCTGCAGTGACGTTTGTGTTTGACCGGGCAGGCTTCACCCTGATAGAGCTGATGATAGTGCTCTCGATTATCGGTATCCTTGCGTCCATTGCCGTCCCCCGCTACCAGACCGGAGTTTTGAAGGCCCGAGAGGCGGTGCTGAGTGAGAACCTCTACAACTTCCGCTCCACCATAGACCAGTACAGCGCCGACCAGGGCCGCTACCCGGACACGCTCCAGGACCTGGTCGACAAGAAATACCTCAGGGACATACCGGTAGACCCGTTTACCCGGAAGAGCGACAGCTGGGTAATCGTGCCTCCGCCGACTCCCGAGGACGGCAGCGAAGTCAAGGGGGCGGTTTACGACGTTCACAGCGGTTCCGACCTGGTCGGCACGAATGGGGTCCCCTACAATGAATGGTAATACTGACGGAGCATCTTCAATGATCGAACTGCACAATGTCTCTCTGGCGTACCAGCACGACACGCCTGCGCTGAACAATGTCACCCTCAGCATCGCCAAAGGTGAATTCGCCCTGGTCACGGGCGTGTCCGGAGCCGGCAAGTCAACGCTCCTCAAGCTCATCTACGCCGCGTTGCGGCCGACGGGCGGGCAGGTCGTGGTGGACGGCCTCAACATAACCGGGCTTCCGGTTTCCCAGATACCCCGCCTCCGCCGCAAGATCGGCGTCGTTTTCCAGGACTTCAAGCTCCTCCCTGCCAGGACGGTCCTGGATAACGTGGCCCTGACACTCGAAGTGCTGGGCTGGGGCAAGCACGACATCAACCGTAAGGTCTACCACATCCTCAAACAGGTGGGTCTGGAGCACAAGATCAAGTCCACACCGCTCAGGCTGTCGGGGGGCGAACAGCAACGGGTCGCCATGGCCAGGGCGCTGGTGAACGATCCACGGATCATCCTGGCTGACGAACCTACCGGCAACCTTGACGAGGCTTCGAAGGAAAAAGTGCTGGAGATTCTCAAGGAAGCCAGCATCCGGGGCAGCACGGTAGTGGTCGCAACCCATGACCGGCGGTTGATGGGTGACTGGTGCAAACGTATGATCGTCCTGGAAAAGGGTGCTGTCGTGGAGAATGCGAATGTCGCGTGACAAGAAAAAGAAACGGCCCAGGCTTGCGCGGGAAGGTTTTGTGGGAAGGCTCCACTATTTCACCGAGCGTGCGCTGCTGAACATCAGGCAGAACGTGCTGGTGAACCTGATCACCGTCGGGACCATTTCGCTGGCTTTCCTCATACTCTCCCTGTTTCTGCTCATCTACGTCAATCTGGAGCGGGTCACCGAGACCTGGAGCGAGCGCGTGCAGGTTACGGTCTATTTCGACCGCGAGCTCACCTCAGGGGAGGTGGCGTCTTTTTCGGCAAAGATACGTGCTGTCGGCGGCGTTTCGGGCATCGACTACATCTCCCGGGACGAAGCAATGCGAAGGTTTGCCGAGCGGTTGAAAGGACAGGAGAAACTGCTGCAGGACGTCTCACCCGAAACGCTCCCCTCATCCCTGGAGATACGCCTGAAGCGCCACATGCGGGAGAGCCAGGCGATTGGCGGCTTTGTGGCTCGACTGAAGGCAGTGCCGGGCATCGGCGAGGTCCAGTACGGGGAGGAGTGGGTCGAGCGGTTTTCCGACTTCATGGCGGTTGTCCGTTTTGCCGGGCTCCTGCTGGGAGGCTTTCTTGTGCTTGCGGTCGTCTTCATCGTGGCCAATACCATCAAGCTGACAATCTATTCCCGCAAGGACGAACTGGAGCTCATGGGACTGGTGGGCGCTACGCGCCTTTTCATCAAGGTTCCCTTCCTCATCGAGGGGATTCTCCAGGGTGTCGTGGGAGCTGCCCTGGCGCTGCTGTTCTTGCTGGCAGCGTACGCTCTCTTCCTGCACAATGCCGACTTCCTGCTCAGTTTCAGCCAGGCGGCGGCCGGACTCGTTTTTCTGCCCCCTTCACAGTGCGCGCTGCTGCTCGGTGGAGGGGCGCTGCTCGGCTTCCTGGGCAGCCTCACATCCTTGAAAAGGTTCATAACCCTATAGCCATGCCGGTAAAGCTTTTTGCACTGCTCATGATAGTGTCATGCATGTCCGCTTCGTCTGCCTTCTGCGCTGATGCCAAGAAGGAGCTGCGGGGCATAAGGACAGAAATATCCAGGAAGAAGGCGCTGATCAGGAAGACAACGCAGGTCGAGAACCGCGTGTCGAACGAGCTGACGCGCATCAACACGAGCCTCAGGGAAAAGGAGGCATCCCTTTCGGTCCTCAGCCGGGATCTCAAGTCCGTCGAAGGCAGTATCGGCAAGACGCAAAAGTCCATAGAGGCTGCCCAGAAAGAGGCGGATGTCCGCAAAGCCTTGATCCAGAAGCGTCTCGTGGCCGCCTACAAGGCCGGTGACACCGGCACGGTCCGGTTTCTGTTCTCTTCCCAGTCCATCCCCCAGATGCAGGAAAACCTCCGCTACATGAAGGCTGTCGTGGAAAATGACCGGAAGCTGGTTGCCGCTTACAGCGAACAGGTCGAAGTGCTGCGCACGCTGAAGCGTTCAATGGAGGGTGATGCGCGGCGCAAGGAAAACCTCAAGGGTACCATCGAACAGACCAAGCGCCAGATAGAACAGGAAAAGATCAATAAAGCCGTTTACCTGACAAAGGTCAGGGAGGAAAAAAAGGCCTATCAGTCGTCGTTAGCCGAACTGGAGGCCAATTCCCGCAGGCTGCATGCGATCGTGCAAAGGCTTGAAGCTGAAAGCAGAAAGAGATATACTGCCAGGAAACGGAACCAGGCTAAGGCCGTGCAAAAAGCACGGGGCAAGGCTGCCGGAAAAGCCGGAAAAAAGGCCGGGAAACAGACACCGGGTACGGGTGTGGAGGTCGAAGACTTCCAACCGATGAGCGCTTCCAGCGGGTTCGCTTCCCAAAAGGGCCGCCTTTCATTGCCGGCCCGGGGGCGGATCATAACCACGTACGGCAGGCACAAGCATCCTGAGTTCAATTCCTTCACCTTCAGCAACGGCATAGCGATTTCAGCTCCGAACGGCGCCGATGTGCGCTCCGTATATGACGGTACGGTCGTTTTCGCGGATTATTTCAAAGGGTACGGCAACATGGTCATCGTTGACCATGGCGGCGGATTCCTGAGCGTCTATGCCCACAATTCAAGGGTCGCGAAGAGGGCGGGCGCCAGTGTGTCGAAGAATGAAGTGGTGGCCAGCGTGGGTGACGTGGATTCGACCAAGGGACCCATGCTCTATTTTGAGATCAGGCACCAGGGGAGGGCGATAGATCCTTCCCCCTGGGTCCGCTAGTTCCCGGGGGACTGGAAGCGATCAGGATTTTGAATGTTAAGAAATTCGCATAGATGTGTCTGGAAATTCGGAAAAGGAAAAATACATGGCAGTTTTTTGGGAGGCAAGATGTTGAAACAAGGGAAAGGGAAAAAACTGGCGCTGATCATAGCTGCAGCCGCTGCGCTTATCGTTGTGATCGGTTTTGGAGTGCAGCACCAGTGTGTTGCCGGGGGAGGTAATGATTACGATTCCATCGAGCTTTTCACCGATGTTCTCAAGATAGTGCAGAAGAACTATGTGGAGGAGGTGGACACGAAGAAGCTCGTGTACGGGGCCATAAACGGGATGCTGTCCTCGCTTGATCCCCATAGCTCGTTTCTGCCGCCGGACATGTACAAGGAGATGAAGATCGAGACCAAGGGCTCCTTCGGCGGCCTGGGAATCGAGATAACCCTGAAGGACGGCTATCTGACCGTCATCTCCCCCATTGAAGACACCCCTGCCTTCAGGGCCGGCATAAAGTCGGGCGACCAGATACTCAAAATCGACGATCACCTCACCAAGGACATGAGCATCGTCGATGCGGTCAAGCGGATGAGAGGGCAGAAGGGAACCAAAGTCACCATAACCATCATGCGGGAAGGGTTCGAGAAGCCCAAAGACTTCATCCTGGTGCGCGACATCATCCAGGTGAAGAGCGTCAAGTCCAAGAGCCTCGATGCCGGGTACGGCTACGTGAGGATCGCCCAGTTCCAGGAAAAAACCGATGACGACCTGATAAAGGCCCTTAAAACGCTGAAAAAGGAGAACGGCGGATCCCTGAAAGGCCTCATCCTCGACCTGCGCAATGATCCGGGCGGACTTCTGGACCAGGCTGTCAAGGTTGCAGACCATTTTGTCGCCGATGGCCTGATCGTCTATACCGAAGGCCGCGATCCCGATTCCAGGATGAGATTTACGGCACGAAAAGGGAAGAAAGAACTTGGCTATCCCATGGTCGTGCTGATCAACGGCGGGAGCGCCAGTGCCTCGGAAATCGTGGCCGGCGCCCTCCAGGACCACAACCGCGCGGTCATTCTCGGCACGCAAAGCTTTGGCAAGGGCTCGGTGCAGACCATCATTCCCCTTGCCGAGGATTCCGGTCTGCGGCTCACCACCGCCCGGTATTTCACCCCCAAGGGGCGTTCCATCCAGGCAAAGGGAATCACTCCGGACATCGTCGTGGAGAGCCTTGAGATTACGGCCAAGGAAAAACAGGACTCACTCAATATCCGGGAAAAGGATCTCGAGAACCACTTTGAATCGGACTCTGAAGCGAAAAAGAAAGACAGGAAAGACGAGAAGCCCCAACCTGACAAGATGGATGAACAGACCAGGAGCGACTACCAGATCATGCGTGCGCTGGACCTGCTGAAAGGGTGGGAAATACTGAAAACCATGCGCAAGGCGGGTTGAGGACATTCTTCGTGACATGCAGGATGCGAGGCCGCGGCTGACGGGCATGACCAGCCGGGGCCTCGCCGGTGTGACTGAAACGGGCCTCCTGGTTCAGGCTTTCTTCCTGGGTGCTTTTGCCGGTTTCGTCGGAGCCGCTTTTTCCGCCAGTTTGGCCGCACGGACTGCACGGGCTTTGGCCAGGTTGTCAGCCAATCCCCGGTCGTGAGCCATTTTTCTTCTCCCCTCGGAGAAGTTCCGTGCGGTCAGGGGCTGACTCGAGGGGATACCGAACTGCTTGCGGTATTCTCCCGGCTTCATGCCGTGGGTCTGTGCCAGATGGCGGGCAAGGGTTTTCATGCCGCCCCTGCCGCAGATCATGCAGTAGACCTGGTCAGCCTGGAAGGCCTTCTTAAGCGACATGGCCGGCGCTTTCGGCTCTGTTTCGGCAGTTTGGACGGCTGTGCCGGCGGCTTCCAGTTGTTGCAGAGCGGAGTACACTTTCTGGATTTCCTGCAGGAGCTCTTCTGTCGACATTTCATTGACAGAAGCATGCGATGAGACAATGTTTGCGGCAAGTTCCACTAATGTTGCGGGCATTGTATCCCTCCCTGTCTGATTAATTGTGCGTATCGGTATTTATTTAATCGCAAAAAAACGCAAAATCAAGTAAAAAGATTCATTTTTACTGTTGAAACCCTTTTGAAAAAATGCCGGTTGCTGTTCATGTCTGACATTGCAGGATCGAATAAACAAATCTGAAGGCGCTACTAACCTTTCAAGAGTGAGGAAATTCAGTATGCCACGAATAGAAATCGATGAATTGAGATGCAAGGGTTGCGCTCTTTGTACCATAGCATGTCCCAAGAAACTCATTGCCATGAGTGAACAGATAAACAATCTCGGCTACAGACCGGCAGTGTTCGAGGGGACCGAAGTCCAGTGCACCGGCTGCGCGCTGTGCGCGGAAATGTGTCCTGATGTCGCCATCAAGGTGTTCAAGGAGCAATGACCAGCTTCACTGTACTGCTTTTCTTGTCAGAAAGAATTGACGGCCTTGTCAAACGGGGATAATAATGGTACACCGAACACGGTCGTGTGACGGCATGTGCCGCGGGCCATGCCGGTCCATGACCGCGCTGGAACGGGTCGGGACTTTCAACGAGGGGGAACGAAGTGGCTAAGCGTTTGCTGGTGAGAGGAAATGAAGCGATCTGCAGGGGGGCCATCGAGGCCGGGTGCCGCTATTATTTCGGCTATCCCATCACCCCGCAGAATGACATACCGGAATACATGTCGCGGGAAATGCCGAACGTAAACGGGGTCTTCATCCAGGCAGAGAGTGAAATCGCTTCTGTCAACATGGTCATGGGCGCGGCCGCAACCGGCGCCAGGGCCATGACATCTTCCTCCAGCCCGGGAATATCGCTGAAAATGGAAGCAATCTCCTATATGGCCGGCATGGAGCTGCCCTGCCTGATCGTGAACATCTCCAGGTCGGGGCCGGGCCTGGGCGGGATCGATGCGTCCCAGGGGGACTATTTCCAGGCGGTGAAAGGCGGCGGACACGGTGGCTACCACATACTCGTCCTCGCCCCGGCATCGATCCAGGAGATGTACGATCTCACCATGCTGGCTTTCGACCTGGCGGAGATCTACCGCATTCCCGCCATGATACTGGGTGATGCGGTTGTCGGGCAGATGAAGGAACCCCTCGTGCCCCATCCAAGGCCCGACAGGGAGCTGCCGGCCAAGGACTGGGCGCTGCGGGGCAAGAGCGGCGGGGAGCAGCGCTACATAAAGTCCCTCTACCTCGGCGACGGCGAACTGGAGGCCCACAACTGGAAGCTCTACGCCAAGTACCAGGAAATGAAAGCGAAGGAATCGCGCTGGGAGGATTTCCTGACTTCCGACGCGGACCTGATCGTGACCGGGTTCGGTTCGGCGGCCAGGATCGCCAAGACCGCGGTCATGATGGCCAGGGAGGAAGGGCTCAAGGTCGGACTGCTCCGCCCCATTACGCTGTTCCCTTTTCCGTCCGCTGCCTTTGCCGAAAGAACCCTGCGCTGCAAGAAGATCCTTGATGTGGAGCTGAATACGGGACAGATGGTCGAGGATGTCCGGCTGTCGGTTGCCCGTGACGCCGAGGTTCATTTTTACGGCAGGCCTTCCGGGACCGGTTCTCTGCCGACTCCGGAGGAGATCCTGGGACAGATCAAGAAGTATTATTAATCCCGCGGACCGGGACAGTGCAACGCAGTCCGCTGTGAACTTCTCTGCCCCTTACCGGCGGCTGGAAGGCTGACCGCTTTTCCGTCAGGCCGCAGCTGCTGATTCCCGTATCCCTATAAAGAGGTTATGAAATGCACCAGGTATTCAAACGACCGGTCAGTCTCAAAGACGTGCAGACCCACTTCTGTCCCGGGTGCCATCACGGCACCATCCACAGGCTGGTTGCCGAGGCGCTGGATGAATTCGGCCTGCAGCAGGAAACCATTGGCATCGCTTCCATCGGCTGTTCGGTGTTTCTCTACTACTATTTCGATATCGATGTGATCGAAACCCCCCATGGTCGTGCGCCCGCTGTGGCTACCGGGGTGAAGCGGGCTCGTCCCGACAGGTTTGTCTTCACCTACCAGGGAGACGGGGACCTCGCTGCCATCGGCACTGCGGAGATCATTCATGCCGCCAATCGGGGCGAGCACATATCAGTCGTCTTCGTCAACAATACCACCTACGGCATGACAGGCGGCCAGATGGCTCCCACCACGCTCCTGGGACAGAGGACTTCGACGTCACCCACTGGCAGAAAACCGGAGGTCGAGGGATTCCCCATCAGAATGGCCGAACTGTTGAGCGGGCTTGACGGCGTTGCGTTTTCCGCCCGTGCTGCGGTGAACACGCCGAAGAATCTCATGGATGCAAAAAAACAGATCAAGAAGGCCTTCCGTTATCAGGGTGAAGGAAAGGGATTCTCTTTTGTCGAGGTGCTTGCCGCATGCCCCACAAACTGGGGGATGAACGCCATCGAGGCCAACGAGCGGGTCGGCAGGGAGATGTGCGAATACTTCAAACTGGGGACTTTCAAGAATACCGCCGGACTGTGACCGGTTTCCATCGCACGGGGGCGGTCTGGCTGAACTATTCACGAATTGGGGGAATGGTGATGAGGCATGATATGTACATGGCCGGTTTTGGCGGGCAGGGCGTGCTCCTTGCGGGTACGCTGCTTTCCCATGCGGCAATGAACGAAGGCAAGAATGTTTCCTTTATGCCGTCGTACGGCGTGGAGAAGCGCGGTGGCGCTGCCATGTGCACCGTTGTGATTTCCGATGGCGAGGTTGGCTCGCCGGTGATCGGCAATCCAAGCGTGGGGGTGTTCCTGAACCAGGCGTCATTCGACAAATACTGTCCCATGATCAAGGCCGGCGGCACCTGCATAGTCAATACCTCTCTGGTCGATCCTGCCACATGCGCCAGGGAGGATATCGAGATCATTCCGATTCCGATGAATGCCATAGCAATGGAAATGGGCGATGCCCGGATGGTGAACATGGTTGCCGTGGGCGCTTATGCCGCAAGGACAGGCGCGGTGTCCCCCGCAGCGTTGGCCGAAGCCCTGAAAGACACACTGCCCGAGCGGAACCACAAGTATATTCCCGACAACATACGGGTGCTTGAGGCCGGTGCGGCCCGGATTTCCCACCACTGACCGTCATTGTGCCGCGTACCGGCAGTGTTGCAGTCAAAATACTTGACGGCCATGAACGTCTCTGATATATAGTTTCTCTCTGGCTGATGGGGGATCGTCTAGCGGCAGGACTGCGGACTCTGACTCCGCCAACCAAGGTTCGAATCCTTGTCCCCCAGCCACATTAACCATGCCTCCGGCATCACCACAGAGGGGTTCAGGTCCCATCGTCTAGCGGTTAGGACACCGGCCTTTCACGTCGGTAACAGGGGTTCAAGTCCCCTTGGGATCACCATTCACGAAAAAAAGCGGACAGGGCCGTTGACGCTGATCAACGGCTCTGTCCGCTTTTGCGCTTATGCCCCGGCAGCCTCCGGCCGGCGGGGCAGGCGCAGTATCCCGGTTTTTCCCAGCGTAAACGAAGTATTAGCGGTTGCTGTCCCTTTGAAGCTATGTTATAAAAAGGCATTGCGAGATTTTGGGGGAACGGTTCATGCTGGGGATAGACTCGATAATCGAAAACGCTCTCCGGGAGGATATACATACCGGCGACCTGACGACCACGGCAGTGATCGAGGGAAACCGGCCGGCCCGGGCCCGGTTCATTGCCAAGGAACCGTTCGTGGTGGCCGGCATGCACGTCGCTGCCAGGGTTTTTACCCTGCTGGATCCCGGTGCAGTCTTTACCCCGCTTTTCTCTGACGGAGCTGTCGCGGCAAAGGGAGACGTCATCGCCGAGCTGCACGGAGATGCAGCCGTCCTCCTGCAGGGGGAGCGGGTTGCCTTGAACCTGTTGCAGCGGATGTGCGGCATTGCGACGCTCACCGCCCGCTACCGCGAGGCGGTCAGCGGCACCGGAGCACGGGTTGTGGACACCCGGAAGACGACGCCGGGGCTGCGCCAGCTGGAAAAGTATGCCGTACGCGTCGGCGGCGGCGCCAACCACCGCAGCGGCCTGTATGACGGAGTTCTCATCAAGGAGAACCACATTGCCGCTGCCGGAGGGATTTCCGTCGCCATAGAACGGGCCAGGAACGCCATTCCCCATACCATCAAAATAGAGGTCGAGACGGAAAATCTGCAGCAGGTTGCCGAGGCGCTGCGGGCAGGCGCCGACATCATCATGCTGGACAACATGGATCCGGATACCATGCGCACTGCGGTCGAACTGATAGGGGGCAAAGCCATCGTCGAGGCTTCCGGCGGCGTCAACCTTGAAAGCATCGGCCGGATTGCGGCAACGGGCGTCGATATAATTTCTGTGGGCGCGCTTACCCATTCGGCACGGGCAATGGACATCTCCATGCTGCTGGAGGATGCATGAAGGACCCCTTCTCCCCGAGGCCGGACAGGGTGCAGCCTGACATGGAACAGCGATTGCTGGGACTTTTCCGCGGAAGTGACGGCGGTTTGCTGTCCGGAGAAAAAATCGGGGCTGTGCTGAGCATTTCCAGGACGGCCGTCTGGAAACATGTCAAGAGATTGCGTGACCGGGGCTACCGGATCGATGCCGTTCCGGCCCGCGGTTACCGGTTGGTTGCGGCGCCCGATGCACTCACGGCCAGCGAACTGGCTCACGGTCTCTCCACGCTCCGCATCGGCTGTCGCATCATCAGCCTGCGCGAAACAGAATCGACAAACCTGCATGCCTTTCATCTGGCGGATGAAGGAGCTGTTGACGGCACGGTCGTCATCGCCGAGACCCAGACGGGGGGGAGGGGGCGCCTGGGCAGGCGCTGGGAATCACCTCCGGGAGTGAACCTGTACTGTTCCGTCATCATCCGTCCACCCATTTCCCCCCTCCATGCCACCCAGCTTACGTTTCTGTCCGCTGTCGCGGTCTCCCGGGCCATCGAGAAGACTACCCCGCTCCGCCCGTTTATCAAATGGCCGAATGACATCCTGGTCAACGGACGGAAGGTTGCCGGGCTCCTCAATGAGATGAATGCGGAGACAGATACCATCCATTGCGTTGTCCTGGGCATAGGCGTAAACATCAACATGGAGAAAGACCGCTTTCCCGAAGGGTTGCGACAGCCGGCCAGTTCGCTGTTCATTGAGAGCGGCGCAGTGGTGGACCGTCGTGAATTTACCATTGCGCTCGTTTCAGAACTGGACACGCTGTATGACGGGTATTTGCGTGACGGTTTTGCCGCCATCCGTGACGAATGGCTGGCCCGCAGCATGATCATGGGGAAACGGGTCAGGGTGTCGTTCGGCCAAGGGGACGTGGTGGGCGAGATTGCAGGAATCGATATGGACTGCGCCCTGATTCTCAAGACGGTTGACGGGTCGCATGAGCGGGTCCTGGCCGGTGACGTGACGGTCCTGTGATGCCGCCGACACATTGCGGGGGGCACTGATTCATATCGATGGTGATTGGGAAATTGCACGAACCCGGAGGATTCCAGTTTGCTTCTGGTCATAGATGTGGGTAACAGCAACACCGTCCTCGGCCTTTACGATGGCGAACACCTGGTCAGAGACTGGCGGATTGCGACCGATACGGCCAAAACCGCAGATGAATATGCAGTCCTGATACGAGAGCTTTTCTCATTTTCCGGATACCGTTACGATGAGGTCCGGGACATCATACTGTCTTCGGTGGTTCCGGCGCTCACCGGTGTCCTGGAAAGGCTGGCGGTCAGTTACTTCAACCTCAAGCCCTATATCGTGGGGCCGGGCATCAAAACCGGCATGTCGATACAGTACGAGAATCCCAAGGAAGTGGGAGCCGACCGCATTGTCAATGCGGTTGCAGGTTTCGAGCGATACGGCACCGCCCTTATCATCGTGGATTTCGGCACAGCCACCACTTTTGATCTGGTGAACGCCAAGGGCCAGTACTGCGGCGGCGTCATTGCGCCCGGCATCATGATATCGGCTGAAGCCCTGTTCCAGAAAGCCAGCAAACTGCCGAGAATCGAGGTGGTGAAGCCTCCCTCGATTATCGCCAAGAATACTGTCGGAGCGATGCAGGCGGGCATTTATTACGGGTATGTGGGCATGGTCGATGAAATCGTATCTCGCATGAAGCTCGAGAGCAGGGAAAATCCCCGCGTCATCGCCACCGGTGGCTTGGCCGCGCTCATAGCTCCCGAAACGAAAACCATTGAAGAGGTCCACGAATACCTGACGCTGGAAGGCCTGCGGATTCTGTATGAGCGGAATGTGCGGCCGTCGTCCGTGCCGTGACGGGTCTGTGCGAATGATGTTGCGAAAGGAACCATGGAGGCATGCAGGAGGGGTACTATCCATTTGATACATCAAGGGGGATTTATGGCAAAGTATGACACCGCAAAAGTGAGAAACGTTGGAATTGTGGCCCATGGGGGCGCCGGCAAAACCTCCCTCACCGAAGCCATTCTCTTCACCGTGGGCATGAACGACCGTCTCGGCCGTGTCGATGACGGTTCTTCGACCATGGATTACGAGCCGGAAGAGATCAAGCGAAAGATAACGGTCACCTCCTCCCTCAACCACGGTGAGTGGAAAGGCCACTCCCTCCACCTGATCGACACCCCGGGATACGGCGATTTCATTGCCGATACCAAATCGTGTCTGCGGGTCCTGGGGGGTGCAGTGGTCATGATCTCCGCCATTTCGGGCGTCAAGGTCCAAACCGAGGAAGTCTGGGAATGGGCCAACGAAGCTGAAATCCCCCGTATTGCCTTTGTCAACAAGATGGATCGTGAACGCGCGAATTTCCTCCGGGCCATGGGTGACATGGAAAAGGCCCTGGGTGCGCGTGCCGTTGCCGTGCAGATCCCCCTCGGCGCGGAGGAGAACTTTGAAGGTGTCATAGACCTGGTTACGATGAAGGCATACCGCTATCAGAAGGATGCCTCCGGCACGTTCGCGGAAACCGACATTCCCGCGGAGTACCGAGCTGATGCGGAGAGCATGCGCGAAAAGTTGGTCGAGACCGTTGCGGAAGCCTATGACGCCCTGACGGAAAAATTCCTCGATATCGGAGAACTGACCGAAGAAGAGATCCTCGACGGGCTCAGGGTCGGTACGCTGCGCAACACCTTTACCCCGGTCTTCTGCGGTTCGGCCACCATGAACATCGGCGTGTCCCAGCTGCTGGACTATATCTGCCAGTGTCTCCCGTCGCCCCTTGACCGCGGAAATGTCACGGGCATCAATCCGAAGAACAATGAAGTGGAAGAGAGGTCTCCGGATGAGGGGCAGCCGTTTTCCGCCCTCGTCTTCAAGACCACGTCGGATCCCTACACCGGCAAGATCACTGTCTTCAGGGTCTATTCCGGGGTCCTCAATTCGGATTCAACCGTCTATAACTCCTCCAAAGACTGCACGGAACGCATCGGCCAGATTTACGAACTGGAAGGGAAGAAGCAGAAGCCGGTCAAGCAGGCCGTGGCAGGGGATATCGTGGCGGTGGCCAAGCTGAAGGAGACTGTCAGTGGCGACACCCTGTGCGATGCCGACAAACCCATCGTTTACGAGCCGGCCAAATCACTCGAACCGGTCATCTCGTACGCCATCCAGCCCAAAACCAAGAACGACGAGGACAAGATCCACGGAGCGCTCCAGCGGCTGATGGAGGAAGACCAGACAATCTCCCTGCGGCGCGACGACCAGACCCGGGAGCTGATCATCTCCGGGATGGGTCAGGTGCACCTTGAGGTCACCATTGAAAAACTGCGCCGCAAGTTCAGTGTCGAGGTTGAACTGAAAATCCCGAAAGTCCCCTACCTGGAGACAATGAAAACCGCCGTAAAGGTGCAGGGCAAATACAAGAAGCAGTCCGGGGGGCGCGGGCAGTACGGCGATTGCTGGGTGGAGTTCGTCCCCCAGGGACGTGGCGAGGGATATGTCTTCGAGGACAAGATCGTGGGAGGCGTCATCCCGAAAACGTACATACCGGCTGTCGACAAGGGCATCCAGGAAGCATCCCTCGAGGGTTCGCTTGCCGGCTACCCGGTGGTCGACTTCAAGGCGATGCTCTTCGACGGCTCCTTCCATACTGTCGACTCTTCGGAAATGGCCTTCAAGATCGCCGGTTCCATGGCGTTCAAGAAAGCCATGGAGACGGCCAAACCGGTGCTTTTAGAGCCGATCATGAAGATGAAGATCACCGTGCCGGAGGACAACATGGGCGACGTCATCGGCGACCTGAACTCGCGCCGGGGCAAGGTCGTGGGCGTGGAGCCCAAGGCAAACTCGCAGATCATCCGCGCGGTCGTACCGATGGCTGAAGTGCTTTCCTATGCAAATGACCTGAGATCCATGACCAGTGACCGCGGTCTTTTCACGACCGAGTTTTCCCACTACGAGGAACTGCCGAGTCATCTGGCACAGAAGGTGATCAACGAAGCGGCTGCCGCGAACAAAGCGTAGCCAGACCATGAGAAGGGGAGGACAGCATCGATGATAGAAACCGGATTGCCCAAAAGTGGTTACAAAACCGGCCTTGGCGGAGTGGGCGGGAGCAGTGCCAAAGGCATTCTGCTGGTTCTATCGGCCCTTGCGGTCTGTTTCGGGTATTTCTACTTCTTCACGGACATCTTCCGTTCGAATGACGAGATGGCCGGTCAGCGCGACATCATTTCGTCCGAAGTCACGAAAGCGATGCCGGTACGGAGCAGCGCCCTTACCCAGCCGGCGGGCGCAGGGGCAGCCGGTGTTCCGGCCCCTTCCCCACCCGATGCTGCGTCTCCCCAACCCTCTGTCGACCAGGTAAAACAGCATCCTGCCGCAACCGTTCAGGCGGCCGGGGCGAAAGCAAAGGAATCCCCCCCGGCCGCTCCGCAGGCCAAGACGCCGCCAGTGAAGCCCATGGATGTGCAGAAGCAGCTCCCTGCAGCAAAAACCACGGACAGGAAACCGCCCGTCAAGACGGCTGTAAAGCCTGCCCAGCCGGTCGTGCCCGTGCAGAAGAGCACCGCTGTGAAACCCGGGGGCTCCGGCAAAGCCGGTCCGGCCCCCGTCCAGACAGCAGCCCTGCCGAAGAGCGGCACTGCCGCCGCTCCCGTGCAGACAGCTGCCGGGAAGACTCCCGGAGGCGCTTTTACCCTGGTCGTCGGGACGTATGTGCTGAAGTCTTCCATGGCCGGGGACAAGGCAAAACTGGAACGATCCGGCATCAAACCGGTTTCGGTTGCTTCCGGCAAAAGAAACGAGCCGATGAACCGGCTGCATGTGGCTGATTTCGGCACCCAGGCCGAGGCCCAGGCCGAACTGAACCGGGTGCGGGCCGCAAGCAGCGACGCCTTCGTGCTGAAGGAAAACGGCAGGTATGCCGTGTATGCCGGATCCTACTTTGCGTATGAGCGGGCCATTGAGGAGCGTGACCAGTTGCAGGTAAAAGGGATAAACCCGACCATCAGGAAATCGGTGACTCCGGTGTCGACATACACCCTGACGGCAGGAAGCTTCTCTTCGCGGGAGGCTGCGCTCGAGGAGGCTGCACGCCTGAAGAAGCTGGGTTTCAAGCCGTTCGTAGCGGCACGGAAGTAACGCAACCCGCTCATGGCTGGAGATCGCACGGCGACAATCAGAATTTCCGCGGCTTCAGCGCGGTACGTGAAGCCGGATGCCTCACGGGAGGACAAGCTGTGCGCAGCCCGGGGGGAAGCAGGGATTGTCGCTGCCGACCTGCCGGCGGTGCTGGCATTCCTTTCCCGCGACACTGATCCGGAAATCCGCGAGGCAGCGGTCCAGGGGCTGAAGGGCCTTTCACGGGAGGTCCTCGAACAGGCATGCGCTTCCCCCCATACCCATCCGCGCATCCTGGAGCTCCTTGCCAGACTGCATGGCCGGGATCCTCGCGTGGCAGACCTCATTACCGGCAATCCTTCGGCTGATGAAGGAGCCCTGGCGGCCGTGGCGGCGGGAGAGATCGGCCGCACGGCGCCGGATGACGCCGATGGGGGGGATGATGGCGAGGACGACATGGATGAGGCTGTGGATGAGGACGAAGACGAGTTTCACAGCAAGTACCAGCTTGCCCAGACGATGGGCATATCGGAAAAAATCAAGATGGGCATGACGGGAGACAAGGAATGGCGGATGCTCCTCATCAAGGACACCAACAAGCTCATTTCCATTTCGGTCATCAAGAATCCCCGCATAACCGAGGCTGAAGTGCTCACCATTTCCAAGTCGGCGGTCAACAACGACGACATACTGCGAGAGATTTGCGTCAACAAGGAATGGACAAAGAATTACCAGATAAAAAAGGCGTTGGTGGAGAACCACAAGACACCGCTTCACCATGCCATCCGGTTCATTTCCGCCCTGACGGAAAAGGACCTGGCCGCGCTGTCAAGGAGCAGGAATGTTTCGTCCGTCATATCGACCCAGGCGAGGCGGATGCTGCTGAATAAAAAAAAAGATAGATAGGGAGGTTTCCCATGGCTCTGGTGAATGACGCGAAAAAAGAGATACACGCCAAAATTGTCTACTTCGGCCCCGGTGAGAGCGGCAAGACAACCAATCTGGAGTATATCTACAACAAGCTCAAGCCGGAGTACCGCGGGAAGTTCAAGTTCATGAACACTTCCAGCGGCAGACTGGTTTTCTTCGATTTCATGAGGCCGGAGCTGGCTGGGATCGGCGACTACAGCGTTCGTTTCCATATCTATACCGCCCCGGGCAATTCCGTGGACAGCGGTGTCTGGAAAAATGCCCTGAAAGGAGCTGACGGAATTGTCTTCGTGGCTGATGCGTCTCCTTCCCGCTACCAGCTGAACAGGGACAGCCTCGACACGCTGAAGGCGTGTCTTTCGTCGCTCGAGATGGGACCGGGTACCGTTCCCTGCCTCTTCCAGTACAACAAGACGGACCTCGCTGACGCCGTGCCTGAAGAGCAGATGCGCATGCTGCTGGATACGGGCGACGACCGCGTCATTCCATCGTCGGCAGCCACCGGGAGCGGTGTGCTCATGACGCTTTCCGAGATGGTCAAGATGGTGCTCAGGAAGCTGCAGGAATCGATGGGTGAGACACAGGAGGAACCGGGCGTGGCTGCTGCTGCGGCGGAACCAGCCGCGCCGGTTGAACCGCGCGAAACTGCCGGGACCGGGGAACTGCCCGAAGCAGCGGAATTGGCGGATACAGCGGAACTTCCTGAAGCGGAGCTGCATCCCGGATTTGCTGATCTGCACGTGGTGGCAGGGCCTGATGAAGCTCCTGCCGGCGAACCTGGAGGGGATCTGGACCCGTTATCCATGGAAGGCGGCGAGGAGTTGCCCGAACTGGAACCGCTGGCTGAAGAAGCGGGGTGGGCGCCTGCCGGGGATATTCCTGAGTCACTGCCGTTCGAGGCTGCGGGAGAACTGCCTGCCGAAGAACCCGGGGAATTTCGTGCCGAAGACCCTCGCGAGGAGCAACGACTGCCCGGGGGCCTGGACGCGGGGCAGATTCCCGACCCCAGGATTCAGGTTGCGGGAGATATCGAAAAGCTCGGCTACGGCCGATTCCGCCTGCCCCTCGTGATCCGGTTCGGGAACAGCGAAAAAAAGACGGCGCTCACCATCGATCTTTCGTTCGAATGACCAGGCGCAAGCCGTTTCGGGTGACCTCCTGCGCTACCCGGGACTCCGGTTGAAGTGACGGGGGAGGTAATGACCACCATGGGAATAGATCTGGAGACCATCCTCCGCCTGTTGCTGGCAGCGGTCCTGGGTGGGTCCATCGGCCTTGAAAGGGAGATCCACGGCCGTCCCGCGGGTTTTCGCACCCATCTGCTCGTTTCCCTCGGCTCCTGCGTGTTCACGGTGACTTCCATCTGGTTTCACACCATTTACGGGGGCGCTGCGGGGGGCGGCACCGTGTCCATCGATCCTTCCCGTGTTGCTGCCCAGGTAGTCACCGGCATCGGCTTTCTCGGTGCAGGCGCCATAATCCGGGAAAAGGCTTCCATCCGCGGCCTGACCACGGCTGCCTGCCTGTGGGTCGCGGCAGCGATCGGGGTAGCGTGCGGCATCGGTCTTTTTGCCTTGTCGGCGGTGGTAACCGCCACAGCCATAGGTTCGCTGCTGGTACTGAAAAAGGTCGAGGGGTTTTTGACCCGGGATACCTACAGCGCGATCAAGGTCTGGAGTATGGACCTGGAAGGGCAGATGGCAAAGATCGAAGAACTCGTGAGCAGGTTCAGCCTGCGGATGCTGAATGCGTCGGTGGAGCGGGACCTGGTAAAGCAGGAATTCTTCATCGAGTTCGAGCTGAAACTTGTCAATCGCGAGATTGCCTACCGGATGCTGGACGATATCCTGGCACTTCAGGGAGTGAAGAGGGTGCGGCTTGAGTGATGGCCACCTGACGCGCTTTTCAACGTGCCGAATTGGACGCAGGCAGCCATTCACTCACGCTCGTCACGAACGCCTCAGTCGTTTCCGTCAGGTTCGGGTTCATCCGTACCCTTGCTGTAAACCAGCCTGATGTTCATCCGGCGTATCAGCCGCTCGATTTCGCGCAGCTTTTCCTCGTATTCCTTCAGGTAATACGCCTGCCGGACCTTGCTGTGGAACGTCACGCCTTCCTTCAGCATGTCGATGCGGATTCTGGCAACCTTTCTCATGGTTTCGAGAACTTCACGGGCGTCTGCCATGTTCCTGTCCTCGCCGGTAAATGAACTGTCAGCGTGAAGCAGCGCTTCCCTCGGCGATCTGCTTCAGCGGTTCGAGCAGCCGGTATGCCACGGCAAGCCCGCCCCTGCCGATGCCTATCTCCACGTCGTCTTCGTAGCCGTGGTAGTCGGATCCCCCGGTCATGGCGAGGCCCAGTTCCCGGCACAGGCTTTCGAAGAATATCATGTCATCCTTGTAACAGAGATTGTTGAACACCTCGACACCGTTCAGCCCCATGCCCGCCATTTCCCGCACGAGAGTCGCCAGCAACCTGCGGTCTTCGGTGATGCTGGGCGGATGGGCCAGCACGGACACTCCGCCGAGCCGCCGTATCTCTTCCAGTGCCTCTTCAAGGGGGAAGTACCGTTTCGGCACATCGCAGGGCTGCAGATACCGGTTGAACGCGTCCTGCACATGGCGGGCGAATCCCCGGTCAACGAGAACCAGGGCGATATGCAGGCGGCTCATGGCTTCCCCGGAAACATCGATCACTTCGTCGTACGTGATGCGATCCTTTCGTTCGGATGCCAGCTTCGCGTTGATCTTTTCCACAATCGCTCTGGCGCGTGACTCCCTGGCATGGCGAAACTCCTGGAGTTTCGAGGTCAGGGAGGGGTCGCGGTGGTCTATGAAGTAGCCGAGGAGGTGGACGTCGTGGTAAGTGCGGTAGCCGATGGAGAATTCGACAGCCGGGACCACCTCCACGCCGAGGTGGCGGCCCGCATCCAGTGCTTCGCTGACACCGGATACGGAATCGTGATCGGTGATGGCAACTGCCTTCAAGCCTTTTTCCGCGGCCATGGCAACGATTCTGGAGGGTGTGTGGACCCCGTCGGAATGCAAGGTGTGTATGTGAAGGTCCATGAACTGCCGCATCGTTTCATCCTCCCGTACTGTCTTACTGGACAGTATAGGTCAGTTCAGCCGCCTGTTCAACAGGCAAAACGATTTCTTGCCCATTGTGAGAAGTTTGTTTGCAATCCGGTCATCCAACCAGTCCTCAGGAGGTTGCAGTGGAACCTGATCAGCTGCATGAAGCAATGGCGATCCTGACAGAAGCGGTCAAACAGTGGCAGACCCTGGCGGTCACCATCGTATCCCAGCGCGGAGGCGACCCGTTCAAGGTCCTCATATCGTGTCTCCTGTCCCTGCGGACCCAGGACCGGACGACCGGCCCCGCTGCCGAGCGGCTGTTCGCTCTCGCGGACACGCCTGAAAAGATGATTTCGCTGTCACCGGAAACCATCGAAAAGGCAATCTACCCGGTGGGGTTTTACCGCACCAAGGCCGTAACCATACTGAATGTCTGCGGGACGTTGCTGGACAATTACGGGGGCGTGGTGCCGGATGAACTGGACGAACTCCTGAAATTCAAGGGGGTGGGTCGCAAGACAGCCAACCTGGTGGTTACCCTGGGGTTCGGGAAGCCCGGCATCTGTGTCGATACCCATGTCCACAGGATCTGCAACCGCTGGGGGTACGTGGAGACCAGAACCCCGGAGGAAACGGAATATGCCCTCCGGCAGAAGCTTCCCCGTCGCTACTGGCTGGTGATCAACGACCTGCTGGTGACCTTCGGCCAGAACCATTGCGCGCCGATTTCACCCCGGTGCTCCACCTGCATGATTGCCCATCTCTGCGACCGCAGAGGGGTGGGGAAGAGCAGGTGAGGGCGGTTGTGCCACTTCTACACCATTCCCTTTGCCAGGGCACCGATGACCGCGATGGCGTCTTCGATCTCCTTGGACCAGAACGCCGAATTCAGGCGGATGAAATTGGGGTACTTCATGGATGCGGAAAAGATCTGGCCGGGTGCGATGGTGATCCCGGCCCTGAGCGCCAGTTCATAGAGTTTTATGGAATCCACTTGTTCGGGCATTTCGACCCAGAGGACGAACCCGCCCTGGGGAGAGCTGACCTTTGTCCCGCGGGGAAAGGACCTGGACACCGCCTGGGACATCAATGATGTCTGACGCCCGTATATCCCCCGGATCTTTCTCAGGTACTGGTCATACCCCCCCGTGGCCAGGAACTCGGCTATGGCAAGTTGCGGCAGTGTCGCGGTCGCGATATTGCTGACCGCTTTCATGCGCTCGATTTTTTCCTGGAACCGTCCGCCCACGACCCAGCCGACCCGGTAGCCCGGGGCCAGGGTCTTGGAGAAGGAAGAGCAGTGGATCACCAACCCTTTTTTGTCGTAGCTTTTCGCTATCCGGGGGCGTGCGGATGAAAAACCCAGATCGCCATATACGTCGTTTTCTATCAGGGGGATATTGTATGTGGCAAGGAGCTTGACCAGCTCCATTTTCTTTTCGTCCGGCATGCAACTGCCGAGGGGATTGTTGTAATTTGGTATTGCAAGGCAGGCATGCACCGCGGTCTGATCGAGCGCATAGCGCAGAGCTGACAGGCTCATGCCGGTGACCGGGTGTGTCGGTATTTCGAGCGCCTTCAGGCCGAGCGTTTCGATGACCTGGAGCAGGTTGTAAAAAATGGGTGTTTCGATGGCCACCGTATCTCCGGGGCGGCAGACGACCTTCAGTGAGAGCAGCACAGCTTCCAGGCAGCCGCTGGTGGTGATGATCTGGTCCGGCGTCAGTGAGCATCCGGTCCTGAGGGCACGCTGGGCCAGCTGGACCCGGAGCCGCTCGCATCCCGGGGGGAAGTCGTAGGAGATGCCCTGGTTCCTGTTGCGGCGGGCGACGTTGGAAAGGATGCGGTTCAGTTTGTCAACCGGCAGGTTGTCCGGGTTGGGGGCCGCCAGCCCGAGCGGCACCAGGGCAGGGTTGCGGGCGTCCCGCATCACCATCATGACCAGGTCGTTGACGCTTACCAGGGTCGGGATTGCGGGTGCCAGGACATGTTCCGGCTCGACGGCAGCCGGTGCCGTCTGGTGGCGGACATAGTAGCCGGACTGTGGACGGGCTTCGATGAGACCGCGGTTCTCCAGGTGGAAATAGGCTTTCACCACGGTGGAGATGCTGACTTTCAGCTGGATGCTGAGGTTTCTGACTGATGGAATCCTGTCCCCGGTCCGGTATGTTCCCTTGCGAATCATCGCGGTGATGCTCTCAGCGATTTTCTCGTACCTGTATGAATCGTCCTGCACAGCCGGTTTCCGCATTTTCACCCCCATGAAAATCTCCGCAGCAAGCATCCGGATTTACCATTTCAGTGTATACAGTTTATCTGAATTGAACAAGTACAATTATGGATTCCTCTGAACTGTACTGAATACAAAACGCATTTTCTGCATCTGTTATTCTTTCC
Source organism: Geobacter sp. UBA5735 (assembly GCA_002419385.1). GTDB lineage: Bacteria > Desulfobacterota > Desulfuromonadia > Geobacterales > Geobacteraceae > RPRC01. The sequence continues at coordinate 36,571 of DIFZ01000055.1, read as the reverse complement.
GGTTTTAACGTACCGTGTAAACCATCTAAGCAGCGGAAGTGCGGAAATAATTCCGCGGGGAAGCGGCGGCCTGGGCAGACCCGCCGCGTGTCACCTCAGCCAGGTGGATCCCCGTCTGCAGAATGGCCGCCTGTGCCGCACAACAAGGATAAGGAGGATGGAATGGGAGAAAAGATTATCCGCATCAACATGACGAACCTCACGACTGCAGTTGAAGCAGTGCCGGCCGAGTGGGCAGCACTGGCCGGCCGCGCGCTCACTTCTACGGTTGTGGCAAAAGAAGTTCCCCCGACCTGTGAAGCGCTGGGCAAGTATAACAAGCTGGTGTTCGCTCCCGGTCTCCTGACCGCCACGGCGTGCTCCAACTCCGGCCGTCTCTCCGCCGGATTTAAGAGCCCCCTTACCGGCGGGATCAAGGAGAGCAATGCCGGCGGCACCGCGGCACAGAACCTGGAAAAACTCGGCTACAAGGCTGTCATCATCGAAGGCATGCCGAAGGAAGACAAGTGGTACAGCATCCACATCAACAAGGATGGCGCTGCCATCAAGGAAGACATGGAATTTGTCGGCAAAGGCCTGGGCAACTATGAGCTGATCAAAACCGTCAGCGAGCGGCTCGGCAAGAAGATCGGCATCCTGGTATGCGGCCCTGCGGGCGAATACAAGATGGCTTCCGCAAACATCTCGGTGAAGGACCCCGACGGCAATATCCGCAGCCACGGCCGTGGCGGCGGCGGCGCAGTCATGGGCTCCAAAAAGGTCAAGTACATTACGATCGATGATACTGACGCACCTGGCGTAACCATTGCGGATCCGGAAAAATTCAAGACCCAGGCCCGCATCTTCGCCAAAGCCATGCTGGATCACCCGGTCAGCGGCCAGGGCCTTCCCACGTACGGCACCAACGTCCTGATCAACATCCTGAACGAGGCCGGCGGTCTTCCCACCAAGAACTTCCGCTTCGGCACCTGCGAACACGCCAACAAGATCTGCGGCGAGACCATGCACGACACCATCGTGGCCAGGGGCGGTATGCCGACCCACGGCTGCCATGCCGGCTGCATCATCAAGTGCTCCCAGCACTATGTGGATACCGACGGGAAATACATCACCTCCGGTTTCGAGTATGAAACGGTCTGGGGACTGGGCGCCAACAGCCTTATCCAGGATCTTGACATCATCGCCAAGTGCGACTGGGTCATGGACGACATCGGCATCGACTCCATCGAAGGCGCGGTCATAATGAACGTCGCCATGGAAGCCGGTATCCTTCCGTGGGGTGACGGCAAGGAAGCTTATCGTCTTTATGACGAAGAAATGCGCAAAGGAACCCCGCTGGGCCGCATACTGGGCAACGGCGCCGGCTCCGTCGGCCGGACTTACGGCATTACCAGGGTCCCGGTCGTCAAGAACCAGGGCATCCCGGCATACGATCCCCGCTCCGTCAAGGGTATCGGCATCACCTATGCCACTTCCACCATGGGCGCCGACCACACCTCCGGCTACACCATCGCCACTAACATTCTGAAAGTCGGCGGTTTCGTTGATCCGCTGTCCAAAGCCGGCCAGGTCGAGCTGTCCCGCAACCTGCAGATCGCAACCGCGGCTGTCGACAGTTGCGGCCTCTGCATATTCGTCGCCTTCCCGGTCCTTGACATCCCCGAAGCCTTCACGGCTATCTACGAGATGATCAATGCCCGTTACGGCACGAACCTTGATGCAAACGGCGTTGTCGAGTTCGGCAAATACGTGCTGAAGACCGAGCATGAGTTCAACCTTGCAGCCGGTTTCACCAACAAGGATGACCGGCTCCCCGAATTCTTCGAAGAGCAGGTTCCGCCGCACAACGCGGTGTGGGATTTCACCGACGCGGAAATCGACGAATTCTGGAATTTCTAGGATTCAACAGTTTTCTCCCGGAAACGCCTCCATTCCCATTCTTTGTGTGATGCGTTTCCACCGGCGGGCGTCTGCCCGGGCGCCCGCCACCTTACGTCAACCATGCGAAAGGCCGACAGAAATGTCGGCCTTTTTTTCTGCCGGAGGGTATTTCTATTGCCTGTCCCTCTCGCCTTGCTGTATTGCTCAAAAGAAGGTGGCTTTGCATAACTACTTGCAATTCAGAGCATATGCCGATTACAATTCCAAACATCTAGTGTGATGTAGAGTTATCCCGAGAATTAAAGCGAGTGCATTACATGATTGAATTAACTACCACTACCAAACGATACGGTTCCCTTACGGCTGTTGACAATGTCTCCTTTTCTGTCAAGCCGGGAGAGTGTTTCGCGCTTCTTGGACCCAATGGCGCAGGGAAGACGACAATCGTCAAGATGTTGCTCGACTTTACACGACCGACATCGGGAAGCGTATCGGTAAGCGGTATTCCAAGCACAGATGCTGTATCCCGGGCAAGCATCGGTTATCTTGCTGAAAACCACCGTATACCGGCATCCCTTTCAGGGTGGCAATACCTGCTGCGTTGTGCTGAATTACTGGATATAAAACGCTCCGATGCTGTGGATCAATGCAGGCGCATCGTCGAGTTGATCGGAATGCAAGGCAGGGAATATACAAAGGTGGGCACCTATTCCAAGGGTATGATTCAACGTTTCGGATTAGGCGCTGCACTCATTGGAGAACCAAAACTGTTACTTCTCGACGAGCCTACCGCCGGTCTTGATCCCATTGGCATCAGAGAAATTCGCCAGCTCTTAGAGTCGCTGAAAAATGAAGGCATGACCATCTTTCTGAATTCACACCTGCTGTCGGAAGTTGAAAAAATATGCGATACCGTGGCAATAATCAATCGCGGCAGTCTTTTGGTAAAAGACGCAATTTCCGCCATTGTCAAGGACGGTGATACGCTGGAAGATGTGTTTGTAAGACTTGTGAAAGGTTGATATGAAAACGTTGAAAGCGTTTCCCTCCATTTTCAGGATTGCTAAACATACGCTTAGTGATGAAGTACGGCAAAAAAGTTTCGTCATCATGTTCGTTATCTGCGCAATCTGCATAGTTCTTATTCGTGGTTGCTATCAAGGCAATTACGTGGTGAACGGACAGTATCTCGATGCCGGAACCGTTGTCAGTGCTTTGTCGAAAGTGACCTTCCATATCATTGGTGCAGGCGTGATGATCATAGCAGCGTTACTTTCGATGCGAATATTCAGGCGCGACCGGAACGAAGGGATACAATCGTGTATTTTGTCGAAAGCGATAGCCCGATGGCAGTATGTTACGGGAAAAATCATCGGCATATGGGTCTTGTCGGTACTATTCATGTTCATCCTGCATGGCATTGTGTTCCTGATTACTTCCATAAACTTGAATGCTTTCATGCCTGAATACCTCGTAGCCTCACTGCTGTGTTCCATCAACCTGCTCTTTGTGGTCATTGCCGTCCTTCTTTTGTCGCTCCTGATGCCCGATATCGTCGCTTTTCTCTGTGTCCTGGGTGTCGGTATCGTGAGCTTTGTGGCCGATGGGATCGCTGCTGTCAGCCACACCCCGATGGCGCAGGCGATGATGCAGCAATCGGGCGCCCACCCACAGGTTGAGTTGACATGGTGGAAAGTTGTTTACTATTTTTGGCCGAAGCTCTCAGGTGTTCAACATTCGGCATCTTCGTTGATTGGCAGTGATTTGTTCCCTGGATTCGGCCTCCTCTATCCAATCATCAATGTCCTTCTTTACTGCCTTATTCTTGGCGGGTTGCTTTTCCTGCGTTTTAGAAAAATAGACATTGTCTGATTTGCGGTATGATTGACTGTCAAACAGAAAGGCCGACAGAAATGTCGGCCTTTCTTTCCGCCGGACGGTATTTTCTATTGCCTGTCCCTCTCGCCCTGGTGTATTGTTCATTTTATGAGCGATACGCAGGAAAAGTCGAGAGATTCCTACCGGTCATTCCAACTCCTCAACGAGATTGCCGCTGATGAGCTCCTGTCCCAACGCGAGCTCGCCAGGCGCTTGGGCATGGCGCTCGGTCTCGTCAATTCGTACCTGAAGAACCTTGCCGCCAAGGGGTATGTGCGGATCAGGGCGTTCCCCCGCAACCGCTACGGCTATCTGCTCACTCCCAAAGGCATTGTGGAGAAGAGCCGTCTTGCGTATCAGCACGTGAGCCATTTCACCAATCTCTACCGGTTGGCACGGCAGGATTTCCTGGCGCTGTTCCGCTCGCTGGAAGCATCGGGTGTGCGTGCAGTCTCTTTCTGCGGCATTGACGAGACTGCCGAGATAGCGTATCTGTCGCTTGCTGAAACGCTGGTCCGGTTGGACGAGGTGATGGATGCCGGCAAAGCGGGAAAGGTTTTTTTCGGCCGGCCGGTCGCCACGCTTGATGAAGGGCTCGGGAATGGGGACGGTTGCATCGTCATCACCTCTCTCAAGATGCAGGGCGAGATCATGGGAGAGCTTCTGCGCAGGGGCGTCGACAGGAACAGGATTTTCTGCGCGGGAGGCGAGCAGTCCGCTCTACCCGGTTTCGCTGAGGGAGTGTGAACCTGGTTTTGGCAGTACACCAAAAGAGTGCACACGGCAACGAGAACTGTATTACCCCATAAATCAGGAGAACCGCAACGCATGATCAAGGTATTATCCGTTTTCGGCACGCGTCCCGAGGCAATAAAGATGGCTCCCGTGATCAACGAGCTGAAGAAACATCCAGACCGGTTCCGCAGCCTGGTCTGCGTCACCGCCCAGCACCGCCGGATGCTGGACCAGGTGCTGGACCTGTTCCGGATCCGGCCCGATTACGACTTGGACATCATGAAACCCGGCCAGGACCTGTTCGATATCACCTGCAATGTCCTGCAGGGGCTGAAGGACGTCATTGCGCGTGAAAAACCCCACATGGTCCTGGTTCACGGCGATACCACGACCACCATGGCCGCTTCACTTGCTTCGTTTTATTGCGGCGCCAGGGTCGGCCATGTGGAGGCAGGGTTGCGCACACACAACAAGCGTTCCCCGTTCCCCGAGGAAATGAACCGTCGCGTCACCGGAGCGGTTGCCGATCATCACTTCGCGCCCACCGGGACGGCACGGGAAAATCTGCTGCGGGAAGGGGTCGCCGATGAAAGCATCACGGTTACCGGCAATACGGTAATCGACGCACTGCTGGACGTTGCGGGCCTGGTGGGCCGGGATTCCATTCTCGCCCAGCAGTTCGCGGCCGATTTCGCTTTCCTGGATCCTGCGCGAAAACTCATCCTGGTCACGGGACATCGCCGTGAGAACTTCGGCGCCGGGTTCGAAAACATCTGCCAGGCGCTGGCCGACATTGCCCGGGCCCATCCGGATACGGACATCCTCTACCCGGTCCACCTGAACCCGAATGTCCAGGAACCGGTGCGGAGGGTCCTGGGCAGCGGGGCGCACGCCAATGTCCACCTGATCGAACCGGTGGACTACCTGCCCTTCGTCTATCTTATGACGCGCTCCTACCTGATCATCACCGATTCGGGAGGCGTCCAGGAAGAGGCGCCGTCGCTGGGGAAGCCGGTGCTGGTCATGCGTGAAACGACCGAGCGGCCAGAGGCCGTGGCAGCGGGTACGGTGAAACTTGTCGGCACCGACCGGCAGAAGATCGTTGACGAGGCATCTCTTCTGCTTGGCAGTCCCTCGGCCTATGCAGCGATGAGCATGGCCCATAACCCTTATGGCGACGGCTCGGCAGCGGAGAGGATAGCAGAGAAACTCATGACGTTGAGCCTGGGCGCGCGTTAAGCCATGGCTGCAGAGACGGTGACCCGAACGATGAAAGTTGCCCTGGTGACCTACGCCCTGAACATCGGCGGCATGGAGTCGTTCCTGTTCGGCCTTGCCCGCCGCTTGCGGGATTCCGGCATGCAGCCGGCGTTTGTCGTCACCGAATCGGCCGGAGACTGGCATGGCCGTCCCCATGACGAGGGTTTCGAAGTGGTGGCGGTGCTGCCGCGGAGGTGGCAGAGCAGCCGCCGCCACGCCAGAAGGGTTGCCGCTGCGCTGCGTGGCTTCGATGCAGTGCTGCTGAACCACAGCAGTGCTGCCCAATGTGCTGCCGGTCTCCTCCCGGACACTACGGCCGTCATAGCGGTGCTTCACAACGACATGGACGACGTATACCGGATCGGGCTTGCCAACCAGTCAGACGTTGACCGGTTCGTTGCCGTTGGCGAGCAGGTTCGGGATGAGGCGCTCAGGCGCGGCGCTCCGCCGGCCAGGGTATCCTTCATCAGGAACGGCGTCGAGGTTTTCCGGGAATACCCCAAAAACGACAGTACACCCTGTTTGCGGCAACCGCTGCGGGTAATGTACATCGGCAGAATCGAGCACGGGCAGAAGGGGGTTTTCCATCTTCCCGGCATTGTTGCGGGAGTCCTGCACCGGGGCGCCGGGGCAACCTTTGACGTGGTCGGTGACGGCAGCGATCTGGCGGAGCTTCGGCTGCGGGTCAGCGAAGCGGGCCTTGCGGAAGCCGTGACGTTCCACGGCGCACTGCCCCACGCCGAAACGACGGGACTGCTGGGCTCGGCTGATGTCCTCATAATGCCGTCACATTACGAAGGGCAGCCCGTTGCCCTCTTCGAGGCCATGGCCCGGGGGGTTGTGCCGCTGGTCTCCAGATTACCGGGAATCACCGACACGGTCATTGCGGATGGCGCCGACGGGCTTCTGGCGCCGGTGGGGGATGAATCCGCATTTGTCGATGGCCTGGTGTCGCTTGCTGCGGACCGGGAGCGGGTGCGCGTCATGTCCCGCGCGGCCTGGCAGTCTGCCCTGGAGCGGTTCGGGCTGGAAACGATGGCCAGGCGCTATGTCGATCTCATGGAAACGTGTTGGCAAGAGCGGAGGAACGGGGGGGGCGGCCGCAGATCCCGCCGACTGTATCTGCCGCTGCTGGGAAAACGCTCCCGGTTCCCGCTGTTCCTTCATGATGCGAAAAGGAGCTTCAAGGGCACTCTCGATCGGCTGGGAGTACGGACCCATGACAAACCTTGACTGAACTACTGACAAAAATACTGCGCGGAATCGGTCTTGACCGGGCGGTCAGCTACGGAGTCTTCACCAGGGTGTGGAGCCTGTTCGCCGGGCCGGTGACCCTGCTGATGATCGCCGCACGCCTGAGCAAAGAGCAGCAGGGGTATTACTACACCATCGGCAGCCTGCTGGCGCTGCAGCTTTTTTTCGAACTCGGCCTCATGACGGTGCTGTCCCAGTTTGCCAGCCATGAATTCGTCAAGCTGAGCTGGGGCAGTCGCGGCGCCATCGAAGGAGATCCCGTTGCCAGGGAACGGTTCTGCGACCTGCTGTGCAAGGCCGCCCGCTGGTTTGGGGTTGCGGCGCTGCTGCTCGTCGTGGTCCTGGTCCCCGCGGGGCTCGTTTTCCTGGAGACCGGGCGGCAGACGGCGGTCGATTTCAGCTGGCGGCTCCCGTGGGTGCTGGCCGTCATCGGTACGGCGGCCAACCTGCTCACGGTGCCCTTTTTCTCAGTAATCATGGGCAGCGGCGACGTCGTCACGGTGAACCACCGGGAGATGGTCGGGGCGGTTGTTTCGTCGGTGCTGTGCTGGCTGGTCCTCGGTCTTCATGGCGGGTTGTTCTCGGTATTCGCCGTTACCTGCGGCAGCGTCTTCATTTCGTGGTCCTACCTGCTGCGGCAGAAGCCGGAACTGCTGGCAATGGCCTGGAAAAGGATGTTCAGCGGGGGAGTCCCGGGACATCGGCATGCGTCGATTTCCTGGTGGCGCGAGGTCTGGCCCATGCAGTGGAAGATCGCTCTGACCTGGATTTCAGGCTATTTCGTCTTCCAGCTGTTCACCCCGGTGCTTTTCCGGTACCAGGGCCCCGCCGCCGCGGGGCAGATGGGCATGACCCTAAGTGCGGCGAACGCCCTGCTGGGAGTTGCCCTTTCCTGGATCTCCACCCGCAGCCCCGAGTTGGCAAAATGCGTCGCACTGCGGAATTGGTCCGGCATGGACGCCCTGTTCCGGCGCGTTCTCGTGCAAGCGACAGCCGTTGCCATGGTGGGCGCACTGTGCGGCTGGGCAATGATCCGCATTCTGCAGGAATATTTCATCATCGGGCAGAGGTTCATTCCCGCTTCCCATGCTGCTCTGTTGTTCGCCACGATCTGTATCAACGTGGTCATAGCGGCTTTCGGCGCATATCTGCGGGCCCATAAACAGGAGCCTTTTCTGCCACTGTCGCTGGTGTTGGGGGTGGTGCAGGGGCTCGCCACCTGGTATCTGGGCATGAACTACTCGACCCTGGGTGTCACCGCCGGTTTTTTCGTCGTTCACCTGGTCATCTCGCTGCCGTTTTCCTGGCTGATCTGGCGGAAATGCAGGGAGAAGTGGCATGCCTGACCGGTCGGAGTCGATTGGTCAGAGCGAACCTGGCCTGATCGGCCGGCTTAGCCCGGGAGTTTCGTGAGGGACAGCAATGAGTTTCGACCGGAAAGACCGGGCGCACACAACATCGACCGAGGAGATGCATCGGACCGACACATGGACAGACGGAAACTTTCTATCATAACGTACGGCGGCTGGTTCAACACCTTCCAGCGGCCCCATCATCTTGCCAGGTATCTGGGGCAGCAGTACGAAACCTGCGTGATCAACAATTCCATCCGCCTGCCGTTTCGCGGCTACGGCTACATGGCGGAACAGGCGGAGCTGGTCGACAGGATCCAGAACATGTTCCTGCTGAAGGAAGACCCGAGATTCCCTTTTCTGAAGGGCATCAACAGGGTTCTGACCAGGTGCCAGAACTATTTCGTGTTCCGCTCCCGCGGGCTGCGGGAATCGGAAATCGTCTATACCTGGCAGATTGAGGACATCAGCTATCTGGAGCGCTGCACGGATAAATTCGTCGTCTATGACGCCATGGACGATTGGGCGGCTTTTGCGGAAACCATCGACCAGCGCCTGATAGACAACGAGAATGAAGTCGTGGCCAGGGCGGACCTGGTGCTGGCGGTGAGCCGCAAACTGTATGACCGGCACAGCCGGCTGAACAAGAACACGCTTCTCGTGCAAAACGGTGTCGATGAGGTGTTTTTCCGTGCTGCGGTGACCCATGAGAAGAAAACGGGCGACGAGCTGCACGGGTACCGGGACAAACCGGTTGTCGGTTATGTGGGCGGCATTCATGACTGGGTCGACGTGGACCTGATAGCTGAAACGGCGAGGCTTTTGCCCGGGATCACCTTTGTGCTGATCGGGCCGGTCCTGAAAACCCTCAAGCCGAAGCTGGAGGGGATCCCCAACCTGCTGACCCTGGGGCCCAAGCCCTATTCCGAGCTCATCAGCTACCTGGCCTACTTCTCAGTCGGCATCATTCCGTTCAAGCTGAACCTGCTCAATGAGAGCACGAATCCCATCAAGCTCTATGAATACCTGGGCGCCGGTTTGCCGGTCGTTTCGACCGCCATGCCGGAAGTCGTTGCGTACCAGGCGGACGGCGTGGTATCCATCGCTGACGATCCGGCCGCTTTCAGCACGAGGATCGTCGAAGCCCTGGCCACGTCCCGTGATTCCGGCAGGATGGCCCAGCGCCTGGAAATTGCTGCGGCGAATTCGTGGGCTGCACGGGCTTCGCTCGTCATGTCCGCCATTGACGCAGGCGTGGGCTCACGGCTGCAGGGGCCGAGAGCCCCCCGGGAAGGTCAATGATCCTGTTTGTCTCCAGATATCCGGACAGTACAGGGGAAAAAGACGGCATGATGCAGCGTGTCGCAGCCGTTGACAAGTTTTTTGCCGCCTGCGACAGAGTCTACCTGGGAATCAGGTTTTTCGGCAATCTGCGGCGAAGCGTCGAAGCGGTCTCCGACAGGGCGACCGTTCACAAGGTCAATTTCTTCCTCCATTTCCCGGCGATTCTTCGCATGGCATTGCAAGCCGGAGGAATTTACATCCATTCGATTCACAATGGTTTCCGCGCACTGCCCCTGTACCTGTTCAGGAATGTGGTCAGCGATCTGCACGGCGTCTTCCCGGAGGAACTCCGTTTCTACGGCAAGCGTGCGGGTTCGCTGCTCTACGGGCTGATCGAAAGGATCACAGTCCGGCGCAGCCGTGCGCTGGTTGTCGTTACCGAGGTGATGGCGGATCATCTGCGCGCCAAGTATGGAAATTTTCCGGCAAGAATCTACACGGTCCCGATCTTCGACGACTCGCCTGTTGGCGGAACGGACAGGAGCGCACCAGGTTCCTTGGCAGCCATCTATTCCGGCGGCTCGCAGAAGTGGCAGAACATCGACCTGATGATGGATGCCGTGGCCCGGGCCCGGTATCATGGCCCCCTGGTCATCCTTACTCCCGACGTCCCTTACTTTGAACGGAAAGCCGCAGAATATGGCCTCGCCGGCCGGGCAAAGGTGCTCAGCGTGCCGAAAAGCGCCGTATATGAGCATTACCGGAGGGCTGCTGTCGGTTTCGTCCTTCGGGACGATTCGATCGTCAACCGGGCTGCCTGCCCGACCAAGCTGGTGGAATATCTCGCCTGCGGAGTCATCCCCGTCGTTCTGCAGCCGGAAATCGGCGATTTCGCCCGCCGGGGCTACGCCTGGATCGGCCTGGAACAATTCGTCAGCGGTGATCTGCCGTCTTGTGAAGCACTGGAGGCGATGCGTTCGGCCAATTACCGCCTCCTGCGCGAGATGAGGGACGCGGCCGGCGTGATGATGGAGCGCATGGTTGCCGAATTTGCTTCGACTGGTGAGAGTCATGACGTTGCATCCTGAACAGTGCAGGCACCAGGACGTCCCCGGGAAGACGGGGTGCCGGATTGCCGGTGTCGTGGTCCTGTACCGGCCCGATGAGGAGGTGACGGCAACTATCTCCACCTACATCGAACAGGTGGACATGCTTATCGCCATCGACAATTCCGAGTATGACACGACCCCGACGACGGCGGGCCTGCGCCAGCTGGATACGGTGACCTTTGTCGCCAACGGGCGGAACCTCGGTGTGGCCGGGGCACTCAACATGGGCGCCCGGATGGCGCTGGAATGCGGTTGCGAGTATCTCCTGACCATGGACCAGGACAGCAGGGCCACTCCCGGCATGGTGCTGACGATGCTGCGTGTTTTCAGTTCATCCGAACAGGGCGCTATCGGGATTGTGGCGCCGTTCCTCGTCACCCGCCCGGGAGAGAAGCCCGATGGAACGATCGACTGCCTCGAGATGCAGTCGGTCATGACATCCGGCAACCTGTTGAACCTGAGGGCCTATGAAGCGGCGGGACCTTTCATGGAAGAACTGTTCGTGGATTTCGTCGACATCGAGTACTGCCTCAGGCTCCGCAGCAGCGGCTTCCGGGTTGTCCGGGCAAACCGGGCGCTCCTCGAGCACCGGGTGGGCACGCTGCTCAGGTTCAGGGTTTTTTTCCACGACCTGTACCTGACTTCCCATAGCCCGCTCAGAAAATATTACAAGACCAGGAACAGGTTTTTCGTTGGCGACCGTTACCGGCAGGACGTGCCGTCGTTCCGCCGCAAGGACCGGCTCAGGTTCGTCCTGGAGCTTGTGCGGCTGCTCTTTTTCGAGAGCGGGAAAAGGGAAAAGCTGGCAATGATGCGCAAAGGGTATGCTGACTACCGGAGAGGCAGGATGGGAAAGTATGATGACGGAGCAGGAGGTGCCTGTCCGTGAAGATCGTCTTCATTGCTCCTTTCGGGATTCGCCCCAAGGGGACGGTGATTGCCCGCATGATTCCTCTGGCCGCCGGGCTGCACTGCCTGGGGCACGAGGTGACCATAGTCGCGCCTCCGTACACCAATCCCGAAGACTCGGGCAAGACGGAGACGGTCAGGGGAGTGCCGGTAAAGAACATTTCACTGGGACCGTCGGGAAAGATCCTGTCAGCTCTCGTGCTTTCGCATCGCCTGTACCGGGCAGCCATGGCCGAACAGCCCGACCTCGTGCACCTTTTCAAACCCAAGGGGTACGGCGGGCTGGCGGCGTGCGCACAGATCCTGTTCCGCCGCCTGGGTCGGCGGCTGCCGCCGCTGGTTGTCGATACGGATGACTGGGAGGGGGCCGGCGGAATGAATGAGCTGCATGCCTATGGCGCTGCGGAAAAAACCGTGTTCAGCCTCCAGGATCGCTGGCTGCAGAGATGGGCGGATGGCGTGACTGTCGCCAGCCGCACCCTGCAGGCCCGGGCCTGCGACCTGGGCATCCTGCCGGAAAAGGTCCTCTACCTGCCCAACTGCGTGGATGACACGGCAGCCGGCGACGGCCGGAAGATTCGGCAACGGCTCGGTATCGCGGCTGAAACTCCGGTTGCCCTTCTCTATACCCGCTTCTTCGAATTCGACCAGCAGCGATTGCACCGGGTCCTTGACGAGATTCATCGGCAGATCCCCGGTGTCCGTTTCCTGGTGGTGGGGAAGGGCAGGAGCGGCGAGGAGGAACAGCTGCTCCGGGCGGCAGAAGACCTCGGTTTCGCCCCGGCCTTGGTCATGGCCGGCTGGGTCGAGCCCGCTGCCATACCCGATTATCTGGCTGCGGGAGATGTGGCTCTCTACCCCTTCGATGATACCCTGGTCAACCGGGCCAAGTGCCCGGCCAAGCTGACCGAGCTGCTGCGCGCCGGAGTTCCGGTGGTTGGGGACAGGGTGGGGCAGATTGCGGAGTACATCGAACCCGGCTCGTCGGGGGTCCTGTGCGATCCCGGCAACTGGCGGGAAATGGCGGATGGCGCAGCCCGGCTGCTGGCTGATAGTGAAAAGGGGAGAGCCGTGGGGGATGCCGGCAGGTGCTATCTGCTGGAGAATTTCAACTGGACTGCGTATGCGGCGAAGTTGCATGATTTCTATGCCGAAAGGGCGGGATTGTCGTGAAAAGGATCCTTGTCAGGTTTCAGCATGCCGTCAGGGAAGCGGGCCTGCCGTCGTGCCTCACACTGCCGGAAAAGCTGACCGGCCCGAAAAAAGACCTTCTCTGCCTGGCTGCGCTCCTTGCGCTGCTGGTTCTGGTATTCTCCACGATCCTCTTCACCGGGAAAATCGTCCGTGCGCCTGACATCACCAACGAATTTCTCTGGACGGTCAGGGGATTCAAGGATATGGAATTCCTGGACCTGTTCAGGATCAGCCTGCGCCCCGCCTGGGATCTCTATGTCAACGGCGGCACCAGCGAAGGCGGCGGGACCCTTTCCATGCAGTTCCTCCTCTACCGGAGCCTGCTGTTCTGGCTGCTTCCGGCTCCGGCCAACATTGCCTGGTTCATGGTGCTGCACCTGTTCTTCGGTGCGGCCGGGACCTATCTCCTCTGCCGGCTCGTGGGTGCCGGCCGCCTTGCCTCGTTTCTGGGCGGTCTCGTCTTTGCGCTGGCGCCGGAGAATGCATCGCTGATCAACGCCGGCCATGTGCAGAAGATCGCCACCATCAGTTTTGCCCCCTGGGCGTTCTATCTCTTCGAACGGGGCTTCCAGTCGCGGCGGCTGGTCTTTTTCCTGGCCACCGGCGTCGTTCTCGCCTTCCAGTTTTTCAACATGCACTGGCAGATTGCGTACTACACCTGCATCGGCATCGGCGCCTACGGAGTGATGAGGACGGCGGGAATCCTAGTCCGGGACCGCCGGGAGGGAAAACCGTGGCCGGTCAGGCTGGCGGCCATGAACATTGCCACCGTCCTCTTTTTCCTCAGCACCGTGGCGATCTCCCTCGTGCCACTGGCGGACTGGTCACGGGATACGACGCGGGGAGTGCAGAGCGGTGCAAACCAGGGTGCCGGGGGATTGGTGGCGGATGAGGCCATGTCATGGTCGCTCCCCCCCGAGGAGGTCATAACCTTCGGGATTCCCGGATTCTTCGGCTTTTCGCGCCAGGAAGGGGCTTACGATGCAGACACCATAAAAGCCTACTACTGGGGAAGGATGGTGTTTACCCAGACTTCCGACTACCTGGGGCTCCTGCCCTGGCTGCTGCTGCCGCTTCCGCTCCTGTTCCGCCGCGATGCCTTCACCTGGATAGCACTGGCTGCCGTTGCCGGCGGAGTCCTCTTTTCCATGGGCAAATACACGCCGTTCTACTGGTTCCTGTATGAACACTTCCCCGGCATAAACCATTTCCGCGTGCCCAAGATGATGATGTTCCTGCCGGTTCTTGGGATGGCGGTGCTGGCGGCACGGGGGCTGGATCTGCTGCGTGACGGAGAGGTGAGGAAAAGCCCGTCGTTCGGTCGCTACCGTGCGTGCGTCATTGCCGTGCCGGTGGCGTTGACCCTGTTGCTGGCGGCCGAGGTTGCGGGCCGCGACTACTGGCTGGCCAGGTTCAGCGGCCTGCTGGCTCAGCCGAACCGCTTTGCGGCGGGGGCACAGCTCATCGGCCCCCGCTGGGACAACCTCGTGGCCGAAACGGGGATCGCACTCGCTCTGGCAGGCATCCATGCCGGGGTTATCTTCGCGATGAGCCGGGGCATGAAGGCGGTGCGATGGCTGCCTCTGCTGCTCGTCGCCCTGTACGTCGCGGACACCGGCAGGGTGAATGGCAAGTTCCTGCTGTTGCAGGATGTGCCGCACAAGGTGAAGGCCGGTAAATCACCGGTAATGGAATTCCTGGCAGGAGACTCCCTGCATTTCCGTGTCCTTCCCATGAATGGAACTGACCCCATGCAGTACGCCGCCAACGGCATTCCGGTCATGTTTACCTCCAACCCGGTGCAGCAGCAGCGCTGGCAGGACTTTTTGTCGGCTTTTTCCTTCTCTTCGGCCATGCCGGACATGGTCAACCTGAAATACCTGGTGTACGACACGGACCGCTATGAGCAGGACAGTGCCCGTCTGGGAGAAAAATACGTGCCGGTTTTCCGCTCGCCTGACGGACGGGAGACCGTGCTGGAAAACCGCAACGTGCTGCCCAAGGGGTGGCTGGTGCCGGCTGCAGGGGTGCTCCGGGATCGCAACGGCGTGTTGGCCATGCTGCGGGATCCCGGGTTCGACCCGCGCCGGGTTGCCGTGGTGGAGACGCAGCCGCCCATTCCGCTGGCCGATCCCCATGCGCCTCCCTCGATCGGAGTCGGTTCCGTGAACGTGACCAGATACACGGGGGGAGACATCATGATCGAGGCCGATGCCTCCGGCAATGCCCTCCTGGTGCTGGGGGAGAAGTACTTCCGCGGGTGGCGGGCGTCGGTTGACGGAAAGAAGGCGGAAATCCATCCGGTAAACCACGTGTTGAGCGGCGTGTACCTGGCAAAGGGCAGGCATGTCGTGGAATTTGTCTATGACCCGCTGCCGTTCAAGGTCGGGAAATGGCTGACCCTCATCTCATTCTGTTTCTTTGCGGCGATGCTGATGAGGGAAATTCTCACCAGGAGCGCTGGTGACGGGGAGCGCAGAACATGAAGGGTGGCGAGACAGTTGACGTGCTCAGGGATTTCGGCCTTCGGGTCATTCAGCAGCGTAGCGGGTACCGCTTTTCCGTCGACCCGCTCTTGCTCTGCGATTTCGTCGGCATACGGGAGGGGGAGGAGGGCGCCGATCTCGGTACCGGGTGCGGTGTTATCCCCCTCATTCTGGCACGCATGGCAGCAGGAACCCGTTTCGTGGGGATCGAACACCAGCAGGCGCTGGCTGAGCTTGCCGGACGCAATGCGGCGCTGAACAGCCTTTCCGACAGGATCACCATTGCGCACAATGACATACTGGAGATCAAGTCCCAGCTTCCTGACTCATCCTTTGACCTCGTGGTTTCCAACCCGCCGTACCGGAAACGCGGCAGCGGCAGGATCAGCCCCGTTGCGGGGAGGGATGGTGCCCGGCATGAATCGACTGCAGGGCTCAAGGATTTTCTGTCGGTCGCCAAATACCTGGTCAGGGTCCCCGGGCGGATCTGCATGATCAGCCATCCGTCCAGGCTGCCCGAGCTGATGGTCGAAGCATCCGGCCTGAAGCTGGCGCCCCTGCGCCTGCGCATGGTCTACGACAATCCGGACGCTGAAGGAAGGATGTTTCTCGTAGAGCTGGTGAAAGGCAGGAAGGGAGACCTGCGGGTGCTTCCGCCGCTCTTCGTGAACAATGGTGAGCGGAAGGACAGGTGAGGATTCATGTGTCTTCGTCCGGGTGCCCGGCGGAGTAATCGGTTTCCATCAGCTTGACGAAAGCCCTGCGCAGCTCTTCATCCGTGATTTCCTGCGAGGCCCGGCTGATCTTTTCCTTCTCTTCACCGGTGAGCGCTCTGCGGGTCGGCTGCGACGGGCGGGGGGCCTGTTCGGCCACGGCCGGTCTGCCTGCCTTGAGGTATATCTCGCGTACGAGCTCTTTCCCCAGCATCTCATTCAGGCGTTGCGCGATGTCCCTCTTCATGAAATTGAGCTGCTGCATCCAGGGCGCACTGATGACCACGACCGTCAGCTGCCCGTCATTGAATTTGGACGGCCGTGCCTTTGCCGCAAGCTGCCTGCCCACGGCCCGGTCCCAGATCTGCCAGATTTTCGCTTCTTCGAAGCGCCGTTCCAGCGGTTTGCCGCGGAACGCCCCGGCAAGCAGGCTCGCGACTGCCAGCGGTTTTGCGGCGCGTTTCCTTTTGTCGGCCATGGTGGCTTCTCCTCCGGTGCGGCAGCCAGGCCGCAACCCGGCCCGCATTTTCAGGGGTGCCCGCACTTCACGGTGACATGGTAGATGCCGGAGGCAGGTTTGTCAACGCACTTGTCCGGAATCAGTCGCCGATGGGGACCCCTTCGCCCAGTTCGATCGTGCCGGGCAGGCGGAAAGGTTCAGTCTTTTTTTCCAGCAGGAGGAAGCCTTCGCATTTGATGGCGCCGCTGCCGGTGCAGGAGCCGGTGGTCACTCCCCTGATCCGTGCGTCGCTGATTCTGAGGATTACTCCTTCCAGTGCGATGGCTGCTTCTATTTCCAGGTCGACCGTCGCCACAAGGTGGTCATCGACCAGGAGTTCAATGCGCGGGTGATGTACCGATGTCACGGTATGCTCCGCCAGGGGCACGAGAAACGTCTCGCCCGGCGGGTATGCCGTGCTGTCCGCATATTTGCGGATCTCCCGGCATTTCTTCCAGGCTGCGGCGAGTACGTCCGAAAGTTGCACGTCGAGCACATCGCCGATCTTGTTGACAAGCTCGCTGAAGGCGACCGGCCAGCCGACGCCTTTGACGTCGCGGGCAAGCCGCTCTTTGAGAGCGGCCATCTTCTCGCCCGATTCCAGTGCTTCGAGACGGTGCCGGTGCAACCCGGGTCCGTGGAAGGCAAAGAAATGGCGCAGGGTCAGCATCTCGCGTTCCATGGTTCCTCCATTAATCCGGCCGTGACCCCGTGACGGCGATATCCTGCCTGCCCCGATCACTGACGGGTCGCAGGCGGATTTCCGGTCCCGACAGGCGGGGTGTGTCCGGATTCAGGATCTGCGTGCCTCTGCCCCTGACGACCCGCATGCGGATCGCGGCAGCCGGGGGTGGTTCCCCCCCCTTTTTCGGCCTGGTTGCCAGCCTGAATCCGGCCCAGGCGGCCAGCAACCCCGGAATGAACCAGAGCCATGGCACCAGTCTTTTCCAGCGGGAATTGCCATTTTCCGCTTGGCCACCATCCGAGGGGGGAGGTTCGTCTCCTGACGGGCCGTCGCCCGTGAGCCGCTCTTCCCCGGCGACGATAAGGGCGACCCTGCTCCCCGGCCGCACCTCGGTATCCGGCGGGGGATCCTGCCCGATCACCGTTTCGGGTGGGCTGTCTGACGGCCGGCGCGCCACCCTCCCTGGCCGCAAACGGGTTTTCTCCAGTAATTCGGCTGACTGCTCGACCGTGAGGCCGTACAGGTCGGGAACCCTGACCATTGCCGGCGGTGGCGGGGATTCTTCGGGGACGATCCTGAAGTCGTCCGCATTGATGTGGCCCCAGGGACCGGCAGCATTGTCGACGATGCGGATCAGGCCGGTTTTTCCCGCATGGGGAGCGAGGTCCCATCTCACCCTGCGCATTGTCTCGATGTTCTGGCCCGTCGCGTGGAAGATGCGGATCATCCCTTCAAGCGGGTCCCGGACGAGCAGTTCGACCCTAGTGGCGTAACTGTTTCCGCCACCCACGAGGAACTCCAGTGTGCCGCGCGGAATGGTGAAGGCTGTCGAGGTCAGCGTGCCGACCGGTTCATCCCCCTGGATAGTTCCCGCTTTCTGTCTTTGGCGTCCCTGGTAGTTCTCGTAGGTGCCGATCCAATACCTTCCCTGGTGGTTGGACGGCTGCTGGCGCTGCCTGGCGGTGGGGTTGTCGTCAAGGGTGGGCTGATGGCGGAAGGCAGTACCCGTCGCATCCCAGCCCCGCAGATTTCCCTCCTCGAAATCGCCGGTAAAACTGTCCGTCTGGCTCCGGCACGGTGCAGCCGCAAGAAGCATTAAGCACGTCACGGCGATGGCCGCGGGGAGCAGCAGTGTCCTGACGAAATGGTTCATGTCGGCGTGCCTGTCCTTTTTCAACGGTCTGCTGGCAAAAAAAATTATATCTCTTTTATGAACAGTTTCAATCTGCCCCGGTTTTCTCCAGGCGGGTTTGCGGCATTGCGCTGCCCTGTGCCTGCGTTATACTGTGGACAAAAATCGGTACAGATGCCAGTATGCGCGCGTGCTGAAAAAATCATTTCGTCGTATTCCCAAAAGTGACAGGAGGTAGCCGATGCTTTTCAACCGTGATGTCTTGAAAATTGATCCGGCTGAGCAACTGGAGATCCTTTCGGGCTTTATCGTGGAGCAGTTGAACGCTGTCTTCCGCCGGAAAGGGGTCGTGGTCGGATTGAGCGGCGGTGTCGATTCCGCCTGCATGGCGGCCATTGCGGTTCATGCCATCGGCAGGGAAAAAGTGTCCGGGCTTGTCCTCCCCGAAATCGAATCCAATCCCGTCAGCAGTGAATATGCGGCAAAGCATGCCGAATCATTAGGCATTGAATACCGTACGGTTGACATAACATCGACAGTGGACAGTGTCCTCAGCTATGCATGGCGCGACCAGTTCATTCAGAAGCTGATCCCTGAATACAGGCCGGGTTACAAGTACAACATTACGCTGCCGACAGATCTCCTGGAGCGTGATTCGTTCAGTTTCTACTGTCTGCAGGTTCAGATGCCTGACGGGGAACTGCTGAAAAAACGTCTCAGCCCGGATGAATTCCGCTCAGTTACCGCGTTCGCGAACATAAAGATCAGATCCAGGATGGTGCATCTCTATGCCGAAGCTGAACGACGGAACCTGCTTGTTGCCGGGACTACCAACAGGACCGAGTTTTTGTTGGGGGATTTCTGCAAATACGGTGACGGCGGCACTGATATAGAGCCTATTACACATCTCTAT
This sequence comes from Geobacter sp. UBA5735, assembly GCA_002419385.1. Lineage (GTDB taxonomy): Bacteria > Desulfobacterota > Desulfuromonadia > Geobacterales > Geobacteraceae > RPRC01. The sequence goes on along the minus strand of DIFZ01000055.1, from coordinate 17,287 downwards.
AAGAATCAGATCTATCAGCTTGCTGACTATCTCGAAGTAATTCCGGAAATCATCGATCGCAAGCCGAGTCCGGACACGTTCAGCCTTCCCGTGAGCGATCAGGAGTTTTTTTTCAGGATCCCGTTCGACAAGCTCGATCATCTCCTCTATGCGTGGGAGCATGACGTGCCGGCGCGAGATGCCGCGGAGGTGCTGGGTATTACGGAGGATGCGGTCAAAAGGGCATTCAGGGATTTCACGACGAAGCATCGTGCCACAGCTCATTTGCGCGATGGAATACATGAAGTGAAAAAGCCGTGACAGGTTGAGTTCCAACCCGGCACGGCTTTTCCGTCCGAAACGGTGCCGCGCGTTCTCTCAACCTTACGACATCATTTTTTCTTCAAGGCTGCGGCTTTGGCATCAATGCTGACGGCCTTCATGGTGTACATGATCGTGACTTTGCTCCCTGCTTTCAGATCGCCGGTTACCTTGGTGTCCTTGTCCCTGGCGATTTCCCACTTTTCCTTGCCTTTCTGGACGACGACCGCATCAGGACGTACTTCCAGAACCGGCCCCGTTACCTGGTAGGTTTTGGTGTCGGCGGCCAGGGAAGTGGAAGCGGTCAGGAGAGCGATTCCGACAAGCGCTGCAGAGAATTTCATAATGCCTCCTTTGAATAGGAAAGTTAATCTGTAAACTTTATCGGAAAAGCGGAAAAGGTCAAGTCGCTGACAGTGATCGGGATTCCACCACCCCCGCCCTGCGGGCACCCCCTCCTCGGCAAGGAGGGGGCTGGCTGGTTCACGCAACGAGACGCCCTCCCCGATGAAGAGTGGGTTGGGGGTGCGACCGCTTATCTTGCCTTGCTTTTACCGTTGCCAATCATTTAAGATAGGGGTCATGAACGTTCTGCTCCATATATGCTGTGCGCCCTGCGCCATCCATCCGGTCGAGACCCTTCGAGCCTCCGGACACCGGGTCACCGGTTTCTTCTTCAACCATAACATCCACCCCTACCAGGAGTATCGCAAGCGGTTGGAAGCCCTGCAGCGCTATGCAGAAATTGCGGACCTGCCCGTCATCTGGCGTGATGAATACCTGCTGGAAGAGTTTCTTGCCGCTGTTGCCCCCGCACCCGGTGAACGGTGCTGCTACTGCTATGCCTCACGGTTGGAGCGGACTGCCCGGGAGGCGTCGGCGTCCGGCTATGAAGCCTTTACCTCCACGCTGCTCTACAGCCGTTACCAGCGGCATGAGGTTATCCGTGAGGAAGGTGGGCGTATCGCAGAACTTTTCAGGGTACGATTCTTGTATGAGGATTTCAGGCCGGGCTGGCGGCACGGGATCGACGTTTCCCGACAGCTGGGTCTTTACCGGCAGCAGTACTGCGGCTGCATCTACAGCGAGAAGGACCGTTATGCTCCGCCGGCATCCGGAAACCCCGGAGACGCGCCATGACCGGGATGGGAAAGACCTTGATCGCACTCGGTTTCCTGCTGGTCGTGGTGGGGCTGCTGCTGGTTTTTTCCGGAAAGATTCCCTGGCTCGGGCGCCTGCCGGGAGACATCTGCATCAGGAAAGGCAGCTTCTCTTTCTATTTTCCCGTGGCCACCGGTATCCTGATATCCTTGATTCTTTCGGTCCTTTTCTGGCTGTTCCGAAAATAGGACGGCACATGTCGTCAGATGAACCGATCCGAACCGTGCCCGGCGACTCACCCGGTCACCCGTCACGGCAGGCACTTATTCCCAGGAGGATGAAATGGCGGTAAACAGCATGAACGCGGTTTTCCTTGAAGTCATCGAGTGGTTCGACGAGACCGGCATGGAACTGGTCCACAGGATTCCCCAGGAGGGTTCGGCGGAAATCAAGTTCGGCTCCCAGCTGGTGGTGAGGGAAAGCCAGCAGGCGGTCTTTTTCCGTGACGGCAAGGCAGCCGATGTCTTCGGGCCGGGGCGCCATACCCTTTCCAGCGACAACCTGCCGATCCTGACCAAGATTCTTTCCCTTCCCTGGGGATTTACCTCCCCGTTCCGCTGCGAGGTGTGCTTCGTCAACATGAAGACCTTCACCGACATGCGGTGGGGGACCAAGGAACCGGTGGCCTTCAAGGACGCGGAGTTCGGCATGGTGCGGTTGCGGGCGTTCGGGGCCTATACTTTCCGCGTGACCGGGCCGCTGCAGCTGGTCAACAGCCTGGCAGGAACCCAGGCGGTCTTTGCCGTGCCGCAGATTGAGGATTTCCTGCGGGACGTTACGGTCTCCCGCCTGAACGACCTGCTGGGCGAAACCCTGAAATCGCTGCTGGACCTGCCGCGGCAGTACGACCAACTGGCGCTGGCACTCAAGGCCAGGCTGGTCGCCGACTTCGGCAAGTACGGTATCAGCCTTGAGGATTTCTATATCAATTCCATCACGCCTCCCGCAGAAGTCCAGAAGACCATTGACGAGCGGAGCTCAATGGGGGTGCTCAACGGGGATATGGACAGCTACCTGCGATACAAGGCGGCGGTGAGCATGGAAAAGGCTGCCTCCGCATCGGGCGACGGCGGAGCGGCCCAGGGGATGGGAATCGGAGTGGGCGCAGGGCTGGGGATGATGATTCCGGGGATGGTGATGAATGCCGTTACCGGGCGCCCCGGCGAAGGGCCGGCTGGAGGCCCTCCGTGTCCTTCGTGCCATGCCCGGATCCCTGCCGGCGCTCAATTCTGCCCTGGTTGCGGATCTGCCCTGGCGAAAAATGCCCGGTGCCCCGGCTGTTCGGGCGATCTGCCGGCGGGCGCGGTTTTCTGCCCGGCATGCGGCATGAAGCTGGCCGGGATGGTCAAATGCGCGCAATGCGGTACGGAAGAAGCATCGGACGCTCGATTCTGCAGGAAATGCGGCGCAAGCCTGGCGGGCTAGCCGATGCGGGTCGTCTGCCCGCAGTGCGGTGCACCCATAGAGGCTCTGACTGAAAGCCGCTTCTACCGCTGTCCCTATTGTACCTCTTCCTTTCTGGTCCAGGGGGGGAGGGAACTCCCCGAGTTCGTTATTCGCCATCGGCGGGATGACCGGCACGCCTGGAGTGCCCTGAAGACCTGGCTGGAAATCAGGCGCGTTATGGATCCCCTAGAGAGAGATGCGGTGGACTTCATTCAGTTTCCCTTCTGGTACGACTCTTCCGGGACGGGGGGGCGTGTCCTGGTGCCGGCCCGGGAACATCCTTTCAGCGAGGTTTCTTCTGTTACCCTTCCTGCCGGGGATCTGGTTTACCTCGATGAGAAGGAAGAATACGCGGAACCTCTGGTGTCGCTGTCAGAGGCAGCCACCGGGATTCCGCCCGGATCCGGAGAACCGGCCTGGAACCTGCTTTATCTCCCGCTCTATTTTCTGCGCTACCGGGTTGGTGAGTGTGCCTATACTGCAATCGTATCCGGCGCCGACGGCAGGGTTTTCTCCGCCGAAACACCTGAACCTTCCGCTGTTTCCCTTTCCTCGAGACACCTGGCTATGATGGCCGGATTTGCTCTCCTTCTGGTCGTTGAAGGGGTGCTGATCCGTAATGCGCTCTTCAGAACTCTTGCCTTCCTGGTCACAACGGGCTGCCTGTACCCTGTCTTTCTCCTGCTGCTGAAAAGGGAGGCTGTATCATGAGCAGCGGCATGAGCGCGGTCATCAGCTGTCCCCAGTGCGGCAGCCCGTTCGATTTTCGCGAGGGTTCGCGGAACGGGTTATGCCCTTCCTGCAGGACTTCCCTCGCCGTCTGCGGCGAAGCAGGGGTTGCCAGGTTCTACCTGGAAGAACGCCTCGACCTGCCCCGGGCCAGAGTGGAAGCGAGGAAGTCCCTGGCTGCTGCAGGGGTCGATCCGCGGGTTGCCGAAAAGCTGCGCTTCGAAGGGGGAGAACTCTGCTTTCTCCCGTTCTGGAGCCTGAGGGCACTGGTGACGGGGTGGCGGTGGCTGGAAAAAGAGGTCGTGGTCCGCGAGGAGGTCGTTGATGAGAACGGCTGCAAGAGCGTTGTGGAGCGGCGCGGACCCAACGAACAGCACTTTGAAACTATCGCGTCTCCCATCGACTACAGTTCTCCGGCTTTCGATCCTACCGCCTGCGGCCTGCGCGGCATAGCCCTGGCCGGTGCGGTGCTTTCCCTCAAGCTCATGGATCACGAGGCTCTTTCACAGTGCGCCACGGTCTTTGATCCGGTGAAGGGCGCGGCACTGGCGAGGCAGGAAGCTCTTGCGGCCTCGAAAAAATCGCGGCCGGTGGGAACCCTGCGCTGCATGGAACGCTTGGTGCTGTGCGGCGAACGGCTGGCTCTCATTTCCTACCCCGTCTGGCGGCTCACCTTTTCCGCCGGGGAACGGATCTACCCGGTCGTGGTGGACGGCATCAACGGCAGGATGCTCAAGGGAAGGTTCCCCGGGCCCGTCGTCGTCCGGCTCTGGCAACCCATGGCGGTGATTCTGCTTCTGCTCAGCGCTTATTTCGTGCATCCTGCTGCCGGTTCCGGAGCAGTCATGCTCTTTCTCGGCTGGTTCTTCTCCGTCCACGGGACGTCGCTTGCGGAGCTGGCATCCTTTTTCGCGCTGCTCGTGGAAAGAAAGGAAGACATAGAGCATGGCTGACGATTCACACATCAGGATCATTCCCCTTCTCTGCCCGGAGTGCGGCAATTCCCTGCCTGCCGGAGAGGACGACGTGATAGTCTTCTGCGCTACCTGCGACCTGGCGTTCGAAATTGAAGCCGGGAAACTCGTCCGGCGTGAACTGGCGCACCTGGCCGGCCCGGGAGATGTCCGTCTGCCGTTCTGGGTCCTGCCGTTCCGGGTGGCTACCGGGGAAGGGGAGGTGCGTACCGTTCCTGAATTCAGGCTTCTTGCCGGAATGGTAGCCACCGGCACCACTGCTGAGCGGACCGGGCCTCCGCTCCTGTTCGTACCGGCCTGCATGTTTCCCTCGACACCGCTCCATGTGCGGGCCGGCCGCCTCCTGACCCTGCAGCAGCCCCCACTGGCCGCAGGTGGGCCCAGGCCGTCCCGGATAGCCCCGATCGTTTTTCGTGAGGCCGATGCGCGAACGATGGGGGAATCCATCCTGCTTGCCACAGTGACGGCGGAACGCAAAAAGAACCGCCTGTTCCTGGAAGGTTTCTCCTGCCGCTTCGGCAAGGGCAGGCTGGTGACCATTCCCTTTGCCGACCGTGGGGGCAGGCTGTACCACCCCGGCATGAACCTGGAGATGTAGGAGCGGTATTGTTGCATGCCTGCAACGGTTACTGTTGCGCAATTGCCACACTGGTTTGGTTTCCCCCACTTCATTCTGTGCCATGCCTGATGTTTTCCCTTTATAGTTCAGTGTTTCTGCCCCGTTTGGCTGAAATGATTCTTTGGCCCGGTTGTTGCAGTTCCTCTGGCAGTGCATACTGATTCTCGCTGCCAAAGGAGTCTTCCATGGCCTTTCAGAAAACAATAAAAGACAAGGTGTGTTTCACTGATATCGGTCTCCATTCGGGAAAGGAAGTCACCATGACCGTCCGGCCGGCCGACGTGGGCACCGGTGTCGTCTTCCACCGGGTCGACCTGACCCCGCCGGTTTCCATCGAAGCAAAGGCCGGCAATGTGGTAAACACCCGTCTTTCGACAACGATCGGCACGAGCGGTGCGACGGTTTCCACTATCGAACACCTGATGGCTGCCCTGACCGGTTGCGGCATCGATAATGTGCACGTGGACATCGATGGTCCCGAAGTTCCCATCATGGATGGAAGCGCTGCACCGTTCGTGCGCCGGCTCCGGGAGGTCGGGACGCGTGTCCTGAACCGCCCGAAAATGTATCTGGTGATCAAAAGGCCCATAACCGTGATCGACGGAGACAAGAAGATTTCAATCATTCCATCCAGGTATTACCGGATCTCTTTTGATATGCGTTTCAATCATCCGGTGGTCAGCAGCCAGTTCAGGAGCATGAAGTTCAGTGAGGAGGGGTTCGAAATGGATTTTGCCGCGGCAAGGACCTTCGGTTTCCTCAGTGAAGTCGAGACCCTCAAGGCGAACGGCCTGGCGCGGGGCGGTTCGCTTGAGAACGCTGTGGTCATCGGCGACGACGGGATCCTGAACGAAGGAGGGCTTCGCTACCAGGACGAATTCGTTCGCCACAAGATCATGGATTCGGTGGGTGACCTGTCGCTGGTCGGCTACTCTCTCGTCGGCCATGTCAAAGCGGCCAAATCAGGCCATGACCTCAACCATAAGCTGGTAACCGAGATACTGGCCCGGTCTGATTGCTGGAAACTCGAAGAAGCGGCCGATTTCAGCGCGGCGCCTGCGATATTCCCCCTTCCTTCGCAGGAACTCGCATGGTCTAAGGCATAGCGTTCTCTTCGAGCCCCCTGTCAAAGCAGCCCCGAACGGGCTGCTTTTTTTTTAGTGCAAGGTGCGTGACGTTCGGTTCCCGGTTTGTTGCGACCTTTTCCGGACCTTTTCTGTCAGATTTCTTGAAATGCGCGTGCTCTTCGGATAGAGTGTCGGATACGGAAATGGTATGCAGACAGCCAAGAATCGACACAGAAAAAACCGTTTCAGCCCGGCGGAAGCAAAGAAACGCAGGAAAGAGGCCATCATAATAGCCGTTTCGGTCCTGCTGCTCATCGTCCTCACACTGGCTGAAATCCATTTGTCCGACATCGGCTCTCCGACTTCGGACGTGGGCAATGTCCTGATTTTCGTGCTGATCAACATTGTCCTCCTGCTGATTGTCCTGCTCGTCTACCTGGTGTGCCGCAACATCGCCCGCATACTGCTGGAGCGGAAGAGGAACCCGTTCGGCTCCAGGCTTCGCGGCAAGCTGGTATTCGCGTTTGTCGGACTTTCTCTCATTCCTACCCTGACGCTCTTTTTCGTCTCAGCGAGCTTCTTCAACATGACCATCAAAAACTGGTTTCACCGCCAGATCGAATGGTCGCTCACCGAATCCCTTGAAGTTGCCAAGACCACCTATCGCGATACCGGCTCCTCTGCGCTTCATTTCGGGCGCAGGATAAGCAGCGATATCAGCCAGCGGGGGTATCTCGATGGTGAAAACCGGGGCAGATTGGGAGGGTTCATCGCTGAGAAGCGCAAGGAATACAACGTGGGAGCAATCGAAGTGTTCCTGTCCGGCCGCGGCGGGCCGGAACTGGCCGCTCATTCCGATGTGCTGCCCGGAAAATATGTCAGGCCGTCCCCGGCCGACATTCGGGCGGCCATGGGAGGGAGAGAGCTTTCCGGGGTCAGCAGCGTCGGCAAAGCGGACCTCATCAGGGGAATCGTGCCGCTCTATTCGGGAAAGTCTCCCGGCACGGCCATCGGCGCAATTTCGGTCACCTATTATGTGCCCGATACGCTGGTGGGCAAAATGCGTCTTATTTCAGGGGCATATGAAAAATATCGCCAGCTCAAGCTGCTCAAATCCCCCATCAGGGGCGGTTATATCCTGACGCTGTTCCTGTTTACCATGGTAATCATCTTCCTGGCCATCTGGTTTGGCGTTTATCTCGCCAACAGCCTCTCGACCCCTATCCGGGAACTGGCAGAAGCGACCCATAAAGTGGCGGGTGGAAACATGGATGTCTACCTGGAGGGGGGAGGAGCCGACGAGATAGGGATGCTGGTTGCTTCATTCAACAAGATGACGGAAGATCTCAGGAACAACCAGCAGGCGCTCAGGGAAGCCAATGAAGGGTTGACCCGGAGCAACCTGGAGCTTGAAGAGAGACGCCGCTATATGGAAATCGTGCTGGGTAACGTTAATGCCGGCATTATCTCCGTTGACAAGGCCGGTGTTCTGAGTACGGTAAACAGCGCTGCCGAGCGCCTGCTGAACATCTCGCGGGACGGGGTGAAGGGCAGGCACTTCCGGGATGTGCTCCGACCTGAGCAGTTGGACATTGTCAAGGGTCTGCTGCGCGACCTGGTCAATTCCAGGAAGGATTCCATCAGCAGGCAGGTTGCTGTCAGGTTGCGGGACAGGAAGCTGACCCTCATGGTCAACATCTCTTTCATGAGGGATGAAAAAGGCGAATTCCTGGGAACAGTGGTGGTTTTCGACGATCTTACCCAGTTGATCAAGGCTCAGCGAATGGCCGCATGGCGGGAAGTGGCCAGAAGGATCGCCCATGAGATCAAGAATCCGCTCACTCCCATCAAGCTCTGTGCCCAGCGGCTCCGGAAGAAGTACCTTGACCGTTTCCCTGCTGATGAGAAAGTTTTTGACGAATGTACCGAAATGATTATAAAGTCTGTGGATGAGCTGAAGACCCTGGTGGACGAATTTTCGAACTTTGCCAGGATGCCGGCGGCCCAGCCCAACCCCAACAACCTCAACGAGATCATCAGAGAGGCCCTGACCCTGTACCAGGAGGCTCACCGGGGGGTGCGGTTCAGCTTTGCGGCTGATGAAACCGTTCCCCTCATCCTGCTCGACAGGGATCAGATCAAGCGGGTCCTGATAAACCTGCTGGACAACGCTGTGGCCGCTCTGGAGGGTGACGGGAGCATTGACATTGAGACCAGCTATAACCCCGAGTTGCGGATAGCGACGTTCTCGGTTGCCGATACCGGACACGGCATTCCACCCGAGGTCAAGCCCAGACTGTTCGAGCCGTATTTCTCCACCAGGAAGGCGGGGACCGGTCTCGGCCTGGCGATTGTCAACACCATCATCGCGGATCATCAGGGGTTCATCAGGGTGCAGGACAATGAACCGACGGGAACACGGTTTGTTGTAGAACTTCCTGCAACCACCGCGAGTGTGTGAGCCCCCGGGGCGAGGATGCTGCGTTGCTTCAGCGGAAAGCACGACATGGATGAGAAAATACTGGTAGTGGACGACGAGGACAGCATCAGGGCATCGCTGGCCGGGATCCTGGAGGACGAGGGCTTCAGGGTCATGCATGCCAATGACGGGATTACCGCGCTTGACGTGCTCCGCAGGGAGCTTCCCGACCTGGTCCTGCTGGATATCTGGATGCCGCGGCTCGACGGGATCGAGACGCTGCGCAAGATCAAGGAACTCTATCCGTCGCTTTCGGTCATCATGATGTCAGGCCACGGTACCATTGAGACTGCGGTGAAGTCGACGAAGATGGGGGCGTACGATTTCATCGAAAAACCCCTCTCCCTGGAGAAGCTTCTTGTCTGTGTCCGCAATGCTCTCGGCATGATGCGCCTCAAGGATGAAAACGATTCCCTGAGGGTCCTGGCGTTCGGGGAACGGCAGATGATCGGGACATCTCCGGCCATGGCGAAGCTCAAGGAACAGATACTGCTGGTCGCGCACTCCAATGCGTCGGTGCTCATTACCGGCGAGAATGGAACCGGCAAGGAGCTGGTCGCCCGTTCGATTCATTTTCACAGCCCGCGGAAGGACCGGCCGTTCGTGGAGGTCAACTGCGCTGCCATTCCCGAGGAACTCATCGAGAGCGAGCTGTTCGGCCACGAAAAGGGAGCTTTTACCGGCGCCGTCTCCCAGAAGAAAGGGAAGTTCGATCTGGCTGACAGCGGGACCCTGTTTCTTGACGAGATCGGTGACATGTCCCTCAAGACACAGGCCAAGATTCTCCGCATTCTTCAGGAAAGGAAGTTCGAACGGGTGGGGGGCAACCGCACCATCGAGGTCGATGTCCGGATCATCGCTGCTACCAACAAGGTCCTGGAAGAGGAAATCCGGGCCGGATCGTTTCGCGAGGATCTGTTCTACCGTCTTAATGTCGTTCCCTTTACGGTTCCCCCCCTGAGGGAACGGCAGCAGGATATCCAGCCACTTGTGGGGCATTTTCTCGATATGTTCTGCCGTCGGGAGGGCGTCGATCACAAAACGATAACGCCTGAAGCCATGGAAGCCCTGAAAGGATATGCCTGGCCCGGGAACGTGCGGGAGCTGAAGAACGTGATGGAGCGGCTGGTAATCATGACTCCGGGCACCACGGTTGACATCAATCATCTGCCTGATTCCATCGTTTCGGGTGAGCTGCAGCGCGAGGGGGGCGCCGGACGCCTGGACTGCGTTCTTGAGCTGGGCACCCTCAGGGAGGCACGTGAAGAGTTCGAAAAGGAATTCATACTGCAGAAACTGGAGGAAAATAACTGGAATATCAGCAAAACAGCCGAGGCTATCGAACTTGAGCGAAGCAATCTCTACCGTAAACTGAAAACGTACGGGATCGGCGTGAAACGTTGACGGACCGGAGTAGCCGGCGTCAGCGTATTTCAAACGGAGGGCGATGTTAATGAACGGGGAAACGAGCATCCTTTTGGCGGATTCTGACCATATAGCAGTTGAGCTGTGCAAGACCTATCTGAGGAAAACCGGGGCGAAGCTTTTCACGTGTCATGACGGCAACATGGCCTTGGAGGTCATTCGCAGGGAACAACCAGATCTGGTGTTCATGTCGGCATCGATGCCCGGCCTCGACGGTGTCCAATGCTGCAGGCTCGTCAAAGCGGACGCCGCTTTGCGCGCCACGCCGGTAATCCTTACGCTGGTATCTGGCAAGGGAGAGAATGTCGAAAGCTGCACAGAGGCGGGTTGTGATGATATCCTGCTCAAACCGATCGACCGCCGGAAATTTTTTTCCACGATAAAAAAGTTCGTCAGCCTTGAGAAAAGAAATGCGCCGCGTTTCAAGGCCCGATTCAGCATCAACTGCTTCAGCGGGGACGATACCGGATCGGTCTGCAATGTCTTCGATGTCAGCACCGGCGGGCTTTTTCTCCAGGCAAGCCCTCTCCTGCCGGTTGATTCCCCGATTGACATGAGTTTCGTCCTGCCGGTGGTCAACGTTGAAATCTGCTGCAAGGGACGGGTTGCCTGGCTGAACAAGCCCGAGGCACCCATCAAGATCGACTTCCCACCGGGTATGGGAGTGGAGTTCGTGGGGCTGGATGCTGAGGGAAAACAGGCAATACACGTCTATCTGCAGAAGGAGCACGTTGCACGGATTCTGAAAACGGCCAAGCGCTGACTGCCGGAGACGAGGCTGGCGAGCACGGTTGTTCGAGATGGCAGCTTCGGCAACCGTGGTTGCGGCTCTGTGCCGGCAGAACTGGCTTTGAACTCAGGGTTTTGTTCTGGCATTGTCAGGTCAATCCACTTCCCGGCAGTACAGGATCGACCAATGCCGCAGGCGGCGCGGCATGTGGCTGCCCAGGCAGCCGGCCACCAGCACCACCCAGAGGACCGGAACCGTAACGTCGGGCCGGAAATGGATGTAGGCCAGGGGCAGGATATGGATGAGCCCCAGCACGCCCCTGCCCTGGTGGGGCCAGTTGCGGCTGTGGCAGAGCTCGAGGGTCAGCAGTGCAAAACCCGTGAGCGCCGTCAGGCCATGGGGTATGTGGAGCTGCTGAAATGGCACATTGAAGAAGAAACCGCCGAACAGCAGGCTACCGAAGCCGATGTGCGCAGTTCTGAAAATAATGTCAAGCACCCTCATCCAGCCAGGCCGGTGGGTCTTTTCCGGGGTTGTCTTTTTCTTATTCGCCATCAGCAACCGGCCCTCCAGGTGAGACGTCGGGCAAACCGCGCAGGTGGAATCAGCATGCGGGAATTTTCCCGAGAAAGTTGAGCAGACATTCATTGAAGGCTGACGGCTGCTCCAGATTGGCCATGTGGCCTGCTCCGGGAATCATGCACATTTCGCAATCGGGCAGCCCTTCAGCAAGCAGCCGGGTATCCTCCCGTCGCACTGTGCTGTCCTGCTCGGCGCCGATGACCAGGCTTGGCAGGTTGAATCCGCCCAGCAGGGACGTGTAGTCTTTTCTCTCCAGCATAGCCATCAGGGCGCCTTTAACGCCTCGCATGTCAGCGGAAACCATCATTTCGCACAGTCCCCGGACCAGTCCTGGCTTTTCCCTGACGGTAGCGTTGGCGAAGAGGGAAGGGGCAGACAGCTCCGCCACCACGGCCGAGCCGTATTTCTCGGCTGTCTCAAGCAGGGCGAGCCTGCCCCATTTGACGGAATCGTCATCGACAGTGCTCCGGGTCGTAATGAAGCAGGCTGCCGATGCCCGCTCACGATAGCGTTCAAGGAGGTTGAAGAGCACGTATCCTCCCATGGACATGCCTCCAAGGACAGCCTGGCGGACGCCGAGATGGTCCATCAGCGAGACGATGTCGTCTGCCAGGAGCGACATGGTGTATGACCCCTCCGGAGCATCGCTTTCGCCGAATCCGCGGAGGTCGGGTGTCACGAGCCGGAATCCCGCGGAAATCAGTGCTTCTCTCTGGGGGTTCCACATTTTCCTGTTCAGGGGAAAGCCGTGGAGCAGGACGACAGCCGGCCCGCTTCCCACATCTTCATAGGACAGGGATATGCCGTTGATACGCGCCTTCATGTAAATCCTTTGTCAGTAATGGGAGAAAATCTTTCAGGGCGGGCAGCAGGCGCATACCGACCTGAAGAGGGTGGTGCTCAGGTAGCGGTCCCCCCTGTCGGGCAGGATGGCGGCGATGGTTCCCGAGCGTAAAGCTGCGGCTTTGCGCAGCGCAGCGGCGATGGCGGCTCCCCCGGACATGCCGACAAACAGGCCTTCCCGGATGGCCAGCAACCGCGCTGTTTCAAATGCGTCCTCATCTTCGATGGTCATCTTTTCATCCAGGTGCTCCGGACGGTAGATCTTCGGAACGATAGCCTCCTGCATGTTCTTCAGACCTTGAATCTTGTGGCCCACGCGCGGTTCGACGCCGATGATGCCGATCCGGCTGTTTTGTTCCTTGAGATACCTGCCGACTCCCATGAGGGTTCCGCCGGTTCCCATGCCGGCTACGAAAAAGTCGATATCGCCGCCGGTCTGGGCGTAGATTTCGGGCCCGGTTGTTTCGTAGTGGGCAAGGCAATTGTTTTCATTGGCGTACTGGTTGGGCATGTAGTAGGTTGCGGGATTCTCCTGCAGGATGCTGTGGGCGAGCCTGATGGCTCCGTCGGTTCCTTCATGGGCCGGGGAAAGAACCACTTCGGCGCCGTATGCTTCCAGGATGCTGCGCCGTTCCAGGCTGACGCATGCCGGCATGGCCAGTTTTACGCGGTATTTCCTGGCAGCCCCGATCATGGCAAGAGCGATGCCGGTGTTGCCGGATGTGGCTTCAAGGATGATTTTGCCCTGCGTGAGTTCGCCTGACTCCTCAGCCTTGGCGATCATATAGTAGGCCGGGCGGTCCTTCACCGAACCGCCGGGATTGTTCCCTTCCAGTTTGGCCAGTATGCGCACCTGTGGATTTTCGTTGAGGGCTCGTATTTCGACCATGGGCGTGTTGCCGATGGCGCTTTCCAGGGAGCAGGGCACATGTGCCATCCGCCCTGTCGGTAGTTCTTCACGTATCTGTTCGCAGTATCGCATTCCCCAGTCTCCCTGAGTTTGAATAGTGGCAATGAGTGGCCCCCAAGCCGCCACGAATAATTCGCTGCGGATGGCACATGCCCGGACCGCTAGTGTTTACAGAAACAAACTTAGCATTTTGGAGTAATATTTTCAAGCAGGTTGGGTTTGACGGCCGGGGGAGCGCCTCCCTGGGGGGTAAAGTCTTCTTGTTTGGAGAGTGCACACATGGTATAGGTGACGATGTAAGATCGGGCTGGTTTTCGCATTGCGGCGCAGGCAGTTCGCGCAATCGGGAGGCCGTGTCCGCCGGAAGCAGTCGGCGGAGCTTTTTTCCCGTCGTGAAACGCTTTCCGTTCCGGCAAGAAAATTGACACTTAACCGCAGAAGGGTTTTTCCTTATGAAAGCATGGCATTTCATCTTCGTGTTCGCTTCGGGTCTGGCTGTCGGGGTCATGCTCTTTCCACTTGCCCGGATGATCGAATCCAGGGGGATCAACTCGTTCCTCGATGGCATTGTCCGCATGCTTGCCATACCCTTTTCCTTTGTCAGGAACGTGGCGCGCGGGAAAACGGCGGCAGCACGGGAGGCAGGGCAAAAATGCGACCAAACGAATACGCCGCGGGTCGATCCCCGCGAACAGCAACTGGACGACACCGCCCAGGTTATCCGGGGAATGCTGCTCAGCCTTGCAGCGGCAATCCAGAGGACCGACAAGGCGGCAAGCGATTCAACCCAGGCGCTGGATGATATCCGCGGCACCCTGGACCAGATGGCCCTTCCCGGCGACCTGAAAGACATCCACTTCCTGCTGCTGGGCGAAATCGACCGGATGATTTCCAGCAACTGCTCCCTCAAGTCCGAGCTGGTCCACTCCCGGGAGGTCCTTTCCACCCAGCGTGAGCAGATTGAAAGCCTCAAGACCGCGGTGCGTATCGACGGCATGACCCAGCTGGCGAACCGGGCTTTTTTCGAAGAAAAGCTGACGGAAGTGACCCGTCTCAACGAGCGTTACCGGGATACTTTTTCCCTGCTTCTCATAGATGTGGACAACTTCAAGAAAATCAACGACAGTTACGGCCACCAGGGGGGGGACCGGGTGCTGAAGGGGGTGGGGTTCAAAATTAAATCGAGCCTGCGCCATACCGATTTTGTCGCTCGTTTCGGCGGCGACGAATTCGCGGTGATCCTCATAAAGGCGCCAGTCGAATCGGCAGCGGAAATTGCCAGGAAGTTGTGCGGGGAAATCGAGGAAAGCAGGTTCATTCTGGACGGCAATGAAATCAGGACGACCCTGTCCATTGGCGTGGCAGAGGCCGAAAGCGGAGAAAATGAAGATTCCCTGCTGAAACGCGCTGACATGGCGCTCTACCAGGTAAAGCAGGGGGGGCGCAACGGTGTGTCGGTAGCCGTAAAAAAACAGCAAACGCGGACAGAACCGAGTACCATGTAACTCTTCTTGTTTCGTAAAGTCCCCCCTCCCTAACCCTCCCCCACCAGGGGGGAGGGGCTTACTATTTAGTTTCCATCCGGAAAGGGTGCTTTTCCGCCCTGGCTGTGTCAATCTGCGGGCTTGCTTGTGCGACTTACGTGAGTATGCCTCCGCGCAATCCCTTGATTTCCTTGCCAGGACGAAAAATCCCCTCTTTCCGATCTGGTAACTGCATTCGTGCCTATCCGGAGTTTCCGGATGGGCACTATTTATGCCGTTTTTAAGGTTGCGAAGCACTAGACTGCTCCGCGTCGCCGGTGGGTTGTTCCGTTGAAGGTTGCGCCCGGTGAGGCCTGCCTTCCTGGTGTTTTCCGCGATGCATTCTGCCGTTGCACCTACGGTGTGCGCCTGTCGGTGGCTTTTTTCGCGGTCTTTGCTGCATTGGCCGCGGCGCGTGAGATAGCGGCAGGATTCCTCGATGCGATTGCACCTCCGAGTTGGATGAGAGCTGCGGCAACTTTCATGACATTTTTCACTTCTTTTATGGTTGCCACTGCTTTTTTTGCTTCGGCTGTTGTCGTGGCGATCTCGCTGAGGTCGCGTTCTATATCGGCCAGGGCGATCCCCGCTGCGGCGGTGACGAAACTGCTCGAGTAGTTGAGCATGTCCCACTCGGCATTTTCAAGGCCCTGCCGTTGGGATTTCGTGAGCCTGCTCCAGTTGCAGAACCGGTACGAGCCGAGTGCATGGGACATTTCCAGGAACCCCCCGGCGATTTCCCTGGCCTGATCAGCTGAAATGGGCATGGGTGCCGCTCCTTTCGCTTACGCGTAGATTTCCTTGATCGCTTTGTACAGGATACGAATATCCGCGGCGAATTTTTCGAGGCGCTCTTGCAGTGCCTTGTCTTCCAGTTTGTCGACGTTCGCGAGAAGATCGGCGTGGCCCGTGCAGATCTTTTTCAGCACTTCGGCATAGGATGAGAGCCTGTCGCGGCGCTCCCTGATCCGGTCCAGATGCTCCTGCATCAGGATACGCGCGAGGGGAGGCACTGCCTCCTCATCGTTCCGGCTCTTTGCGGCGGCAATCGACGACTCGAAGTATTTCCGTACCGCCTCGGCTTCAATATCGAGCGATGCATTGAAATCCTTGAGCACGATTTCCCGCAAACCGGCCACAACCGTCTGCACATTCCCGTCGGTTTCCCGGATGATCTTTTGTATCCGGTCCTGGCGCCAGTGATCGAGAACCGCTCTCGTGAGCACCTTGGCGATACTGCCGGCCGCGCTTGCGGTCTCTTTCCGTATGGCTGCGTCGCCATCACCCGCAAACCCGGCCTTCTCGAGCGCCTTTGCCAAGCCGTCGATTTCGCTGTCCACGTCCGGCAGTTCGTCGGCTGCCAGATCGCCCAGTGCGTTCAGATATCCTGCAAGAACCCTCTGCGATCCTGCCAGCAGGGTTTTTTGACGTGCTCGCGGCGTTGTTGTCCCGGCGGGTTGGACGGCGTACCTGTCCGGGTGGTAGCGTTTCCGGCGGGTCGGGGATTCGACGTAGTCGGTTACGATCTGCCGGTAGTCCGCGGTAGCCGCTGATGTTTTCGCAAACGAGCGGACAGCCTGCAGGTCCGCACACCCCGACGCGAGAAGGCTGGTCAGCAGGAGCAGCCCGAATATCGTGATGCGGCAATGCTTGATGATGCCGGTTTCTTCCATAAGGCTACCTCCTCGAAGGGCGTTTCTACCGTCGAAAATTGCAGGCATGCGTCAGCAAAATGTACATTAACACATAAAATTATACTAATCTAGAAAAATGTTGCAAGGCAATAGCTTAGGCAGTGCAGGTGCTCGTCTCCCGTGCGGTCGCTTCAGCGCAGGGGACACCAGGTGGTCGATTGTGGAAAAGGCAGACCCGCGGCGCGAAAGTAAAGCAAATGTGGCGTATAATTGGAGCTGGCAATGATGAGGATCAACGGGAGGAGGAATGGATGATGGCAACGAACGATACGGTCGGCCGTGGCGACCCTTTCGGGCTGCATCGCTTCATTGAAGCGCAGGAAAGGATTTACGGTTCGGTGCTTTCGGAGTTGGGAAACGGGCAGAAACGGTCCCACTGGATGTGGTTCATTTTTCCGCAGATCGCTGGTCTGGGCCACAGTAGCACGTCGATACACTATTCCATAAAAAGTGTCCAAGAAGCACGGGCTTACCTGGAGCATCCCGTTCTCGGGGCACGGCTTGTCGAATGCGCACGGGTTCTCCTTGACGTCGAAGGGCGGTCGGCTTCGGCGATCTTCGGGTACCCTGACGACATGAAGCTCAGGTCTTCGATGACGCTGTTTGCTTCGGTAGCGGGAGATCCTCGCTCCGTGTTCGTGCAGGTGCTCGACCGGTATTTCAAGGGAGAGCGGGATGATGCAACGATCGGGATCATGCAAAGCCTTGCATAGGGGCGTGAGCTCGGCAGGGTCATAGGGAATCTGCAGGCCCGGCAAATTAGGATCTTTGCGGGAAAATGTCAGTATCTTCCGGTTAGGTTTTT
>DIFZ01000023.1 GCA_002419385.1 Geobacter sp. UBA5735 | reverse complement strand
TCCACTGTTGACAGGACACCTCAAAACAGTTCAACCTGGATTTCGACGACGCCTACCAGTATGTCGCCGCCATGGAAAATGAATTGGTTCTCGTCAGCTTCGATGCTGATTTCGACAAGACCCCCTTAGGACGAAAAACCCCAGCTGAATCCATTTCATAATTCAGCCATTTTTTTAGCGACTTGAACTCGTTTGGCAGCCTCACTGAGCTCTTAAGCCGGGGTACCCGGGGTACGTTGTCACTTTGTCAACATAGGCGCATTAACATCTTGATATTTCGATTTATCCGACATTGTTAAAGCCTCATCGCATGCTTCCGATAATTTCTTCCCACGTGCAGCGACTCTGCATGCCCAATTCCCAGGCTTGGCGAGGTAACGCCAAATGCCGCTGCTTAACGCTCTGCCAGCATCGCATAGTGATGCAGCAGATGCCGGCTTTCATGTCAAAGAATCTGATTGATCTTTACTTTTCCGGCCATGATACCCTTGCGACCCGTGCCGGTTCACGTTGCACTGTGCGATGATAAAGGACTTCAGGCATGCCAAAACCCATCACATAGCCGATCAGGTGGTTCTCGGGAATACCGAGCTTGCCGCGCAACTCCGGGACCAGTTCGGTAAAGGTCCACTTCGCGAGACCAAACCAAACGGTGCCAACTCCGAGGCTCTGGGCAAAAAGCTCGAAATAGGCGAGTGCAATAAGGCAGTCCGCTTCGGGAGTCGGGCAATCATGCGGGGCCGAGGCAACGATCAGATGGGGAGCCCCACGATAAATGGTATCGACCCCCTCTTCTTCCCAGGCCCGGACGCAGTCGTTGAAGTATTCCCTCCCATGTGGCAGCTTCCCTTCCCGCGACAGGCGGGCCAGCCCCTCCATCGTCTCCCTTCGCAGTTCAGCCATGATTTTCTTATCATCAACGACCGTAAAAAGAACCTGACGGGAATTGACTCCCGTCGGAGCATGACAGGAGACGTCCAGTAGCCGTTGGATGAGTTCCGGCTTCACGTTTTCGTCCCTGTATTGGCGGACGGAACGACGACCTTTTATCAGGATTTCCATCTCCTCTGGTGAGGGAAAGTTTCCGGCAAGAGGAAAACTCTCCTCAGGATTCCTGCCAAGGATTGAGACTGCTCCGGTCGGGCAGACTGCCAGACAGTGCTGACACTCTATGCATGAACTCTCTTTTTCAGCGGAAATCGCGGGATAGCCGTCGTCCATGGCAATGATCTTTACAATACAGTCCAGGGCGCATTGGCCACAACAAGTACATTTTTGCCGGTCAACCGAAAATGACAACATGAGTCAGCCTCCTTCTCGAACAATCTGTTTTCAGACTACGAATTCGGCCTTTAACAGGCTATTTTCATACCTTTTTCAAACTTGATTCCAGGAATCCTGGCATTCCAAGGACGTTCGTGCTTTAGTGCGCTAAACGTCAGTCTGCTCCTTGTAAGCGCTAAACCAAGATACCCCCTACAGCCCTTGAGGGTTGACCATTTTTACTTACAACTGGTCACCAATGTTCATATTTCACGATTCGATCCAATGGAAGGCGGTTCTTTGCATTGATTGACGGATCGGCTGGATAGCCTAACAGCATCAATGCCTCCACTCGAATTTCGTCCGGGATACGAAGAACTTCTTTCACTTTTTTATCGTCAAACAGTCCGATCCAGCAACTCCCCAAGCCCTGATCCACAGCAGCCAGGCTCAAATGATCCAGAGCGATCGCTACGTCTGTCGGATAACAGGGCTTTCCCCATCGCATGAACTCCCCACCCTTCTCCGCACAGGCAACGATGACCACAGGTGCTTCCGCCACGAATGCTTGGCCCCCCGCGACAGCAGCGAGCTTTTTTCTGGTCTCAGGCTCACGCACTATGACGAATCTCCACTCCTGGAGATTCGCGGCCGAAGGGGCGAGCCGGGCCGCTTCTAAAACGGCATCAAGCTTTTCATCTTCTATCGGCTGGGCAAGATAAGCACGAACACTCTTCCTTGTTTTAATCGCATCCATCACATCCATTAAACACCTCTCACTTTAAAAAACGTAACGTCTTTTGAGATAATGTCTGTTAGTAGAACAAAGACTTGTCCCTTACCGCAAGGCTCCTCACCCTGACCTCCGTGGGCCTTATTTCGTTGAGGACGTGAATTGTCTCCTGGATATGGCGGTCTGCATGGCTTTTCTCTGCCCCCGCGAGACCCGGCATCACAAAAGCGGCCACGCAGATCCCCGCATCGATAAGCTTGCGGCATCCTGAGATGTGCTCCTTTTTGGATACCCCTTTTTTCATGTACCTCAAGACATCGTCGCAGCCCGACTCGATTCCCACATAGCACCATGAAAGGCCAGCGTCATGGAGTTCCTTCAGTTCTTCCAGCGTCAGCTTGTCGCAGGTACGGGACCTCGCATAGCAGGAAACGCGCTCCACGGAGGGAAACGTTTTCCGCAGATGATGCAGAGTATGGAGAAGGTCAGTGGGCTTCATCGATACGGCATTCGCATCCTGAAGAAAGACTTTCCTTGCGCCGTGAGTCATCCAGTTGGCCACATTGCACAAGGTACGGAAAGCCTGCCATTGCGCCTCCGTCACCTCCAGGGGGTACTTGCCGTAAACGCCGGGGCTGCGTTTTATCTGCTCATCAATGACAGCAGTGTTAACGGAACCGCCAAATCCCATGTCCCATGACGTCCTCTCAAGTGCTTCATAAAAACGCCGCGCAACAGCAATATCTGCCTCGATTTCGGGCAGGGTCCGGATTGAGAACGTCCGCCCCTTATAGAAGGGGCAGAAGAGGCATTGATTCCAGGGGCAGTTGCTGCTGACCCTGAGGATCAATGCCTCGCCTTCACCGACAGGCCCCATAGGGCCCATCTCCATCGTACAGTTTTCCGGTCGCTCTGAATTCATAGAGTGAAGTTATGATGAAGATGCAAAACTTGACGTTTTCTGTGCCTTCATCTCTCCTATTGCCTGGATTTACAGTACCGCCTTCACCGCTCCCAGAGTCGCATCGTAATCAATGTGGTCGGAAAGCTCCTTGACCCGCTCTATGTAGCGTATCGTATCAGTCTCATCCACCACAAAGACCGCCCTCGCCATGAGTTTGAGTTCACTGATCAGCACACCATAATCGGCTGCCATGGAACGATCCTGATAGTCGGAAAGGGTCTTCACCCGGTCCACCCCCGCTGCACCGCACCAGCGGCCTTGAGCGAACGGCAGGTCCATGCTGACAGTCAGTACGACAACCTTATCAGGAAAGGCGGCCGCTTCCTCGTTGAGCCTACGAGTTTGAATGTCGCAAACAGACGCGTCGAGAGTGGGAACCGTGCACAACAATTTGATTTTTCCCTTGAAATCAGCCAGCTTGACCGGTGCCAAACCATTGTCGATCACAAGGAAATCGGGCGCTTTGTCTCCCACCTTCAGTTCCGGCCCGAGCAAGGTAAGAGGGTTCCCCTGAAATGTAGCCATACCTTTTCTTTCTTCCATTTTGTCCTCCTCGTATTCTTCAAGGTTTGAAATTGGCACCTGTTGTGCCTCGGTGAACAAATGCTCTTGCAGACTTAAAATCTAAAATGTAGCCTCCATAGATTTTCCATGCATGTGGAACCCTCACTATTTCACCTGTTGGAAATGATGTTGGTGATATAGATTGACCGGTCTAAGTTTGAATTGTTAAAATAAATACCCAGATTCAGGTTTCTTCTTTTCTTTGAGACAAAAAATTATCGAAATACAAATGGACGAAATTCTTCAATGGTTCAGTAGATTTTTTTACCTTTGCACGAAGCAGGGCGCCTTCATATGATGAGACCAAGTTTTCAGCCAGCATTTCAGGGTCCAATTCAGCAGAGATGGTTTTTCCTTTCTGTGCTTCAAGAAGAACACTAGTGAACGCCATGGCCATATGGTGCCATGCTTCATCGAGTCGATGCCTGAAGGTCTCACAAGTGTCAGCCATTTCCAGGCTCAGATTGGCGAGTAAGCATCCGCCGTTGCAATTATTAGTTTCTACAATCTCTATGAATTTCTCAAAACAATTTTTGATACGCTTTAGAGGATCCAATGAAGTGTCCCCTAAAGCAGTCTGCATAATGTCATTCAATTGTTCGGCAAAATCATCGATTATCGCTAAGCCGAATTCTTCTTTACTTGAAAAGAAGTTATAAAAGGAACCTCTAGGAACATTTGCACGTTTCAATATCGCCTCAACGCCCGTCCCATTGAATCCTCGCTGTAAAATTATTTCTAGTCCAGCTTGAATAATAGTTTCTTTGTTATGATTTCTTCTCATGGAGCAAGCTTAGACCGGTCAATCTAAATTGTCAAGTATGATTTTAAGAGGTGGCCTCTGCTAGTAGGACAGGTAGGCGGCGGGAATAGGGTGGATAGCTGGTTGTAGTCATGCCGCCAGTGAGAGAGTCCAGCCGCAGGGGAATATAGCTGATATCGGCGCACCAGACCTGGTTGGGTCGGTCGATGGTCAGGGCGCGCAAAAGGTACGGATAGACCTTGTGCTGCGGATGCGGCTTTGAGGTGTTCGGTTTCTGGCAAATAACCGACAACCCCATCTGCTGCAGCAGGCGGCTGATCCGTTTACGATTGACGGCATGCCCAAGCCCCGATTACAGATCTCCCCATCGGGATCTAACGTCTCTTGACCTACCCCCTTTCAGTCAATCTTCCGGCAGTTGGACAAACCCGGCGATGACACGCAGAAACTCAGCCCCGTACTTACCCAGCTTGTGCTGCCCCACCCCGCTGATGCGCAGCAGTTCCTCGGCGTCTTTCGGACGACGTGAGGCCATCTCTGTGAGGGTCGTGTCACCGAAAACAACAAAGGGAGGGACCCCCTCCCGCAGGGCTATCTTTTTGCGCAGGGCACGCAGCTCCTGGAACAGGCCGTCATTTTTTCCCTGTCCGCCGAGCACCGTCTGTTTCCCCTTCTTCCCCTTTTTCGCTGCGACCGGCCTGATACGCGGCCTGGCAAGGGTGAGAGTCAGTTCACCGCGCAACACGGGCCGGGCTGCTTCGGTGAGCCGCAGCACCGCATAGCTGGCCAGGTCCTGCTCCAGGTATCCAAGATGTACCAGTTGGCGGATGATGCTCCCCCATTCGTCCTGGCCGAGGGCCGAGCCGATGCCGTAGGTGGAGAGGCGGTCGTGGCCGTGTTTGCGGACCCGTTCGTTGCGGGAGCCGCGCAACACATCGATGACATGCCCCATACCGAACCGCTGCCCGACCCGGTAGACGCAGGAGAGAGCCTTGCGCGCATCCTCGGTGGCGTCGTAGCGCTCCGGTGGATTCAGGCAGATGTCGCAGTTTCCGCAATCGCAGGCCGGCGTCTCGCTGAAATAGCCCAGCAGGACCCGGCGTCGGCAGGTCCGGGCTTCGGCGAAGCCGACCATGGCGTTCAGCTTGTGCAGCTCGATGCGGTTCTGCTCGGGATTGCCGCCGTTCTCAATGAGGCCCCGGGCGATGGCAATGTCGCCGTAGCCGAACAGCAGCAAGGCTTCGGCCGGAAGATCGTCCCGTCCGGCCCTGCCTGTTTCCTGGTAATAACTCTCGATGTTCTTCGGCAGGTCATAGTGGACGACAAAACGGATGTTCGGCTTATCAATCCCCATGCCGAAGGCGACCGTGGCCACCACCACCTGCAGGTCGTCGCGCTGGAACGCTTCCTGGACCCGCTCCCGCTCCCGGTCTGGCAGGCCTGCATGGTAGGGTGCGGCCGAAAAACCCTCGGCAGCGAGGCGGGCAGCCACCTCCTCAACCCGTTTCCTGCTCAGGGCATAGACAATGCCGGCATCATAGTGTTCGCGGGAGCGGATGAAATTGAGCAGCTGGACGAACGGTTTCTGTTTATCTTCCACAGTGTAACGGATATTGGGCCGGTCGAAGCCGGTGACACGGCAGGCGGACCGCGAAATTTCGAGACGCTGCAGGATGTCGTCCCTGGTCTGTGAATCGGCGGTGGCGGTAAGTGCAATGACCGGCACCTTCGGGAAAAAGCGGCGCAACCGGCCGAGCTGCACATACTCGGGACGGAAGTCATGCCCCCACTGGGAGATGCAATGGGCCTCGTCAATGGCGAACAGGGCGATCTCCAGTTCCGCCAGCCGTTCCACGAACCCCTCGCCCATCAGCCGCTCCGGAGCCACATAGAGGAGATCGAGCCGGCCGTTATGGAGCTCAGCCAACACCCGGCGGGAATCCTTTTCCCCCAGGGAAGAGTTGTAGAAGGCAGCCGCCACGCCATTGGCGCGCAACGCATCCACCTGGTCCTTCATTAACGAGATGAGCGGTGAAACAACAATCCCCACCCCAGGCCGGTGCAGCGCAGGGATTTGATAACAGAGGGACTTGCCGCCTCCGGTCGGCATCAGCACGAACGCATCTTCACCCCGTATGATGGCATCGATGATCTCCTCCTGATAGGGGCGGAAGGCCGGATAGCCGAACACCCGGCGAAGGGTTTCCCGCGGGGTTCCGTATTGACTCATTGCAGTATCCGTCATGTCAGACCTTTATTTCCCCTTTGCTGCACGGTCGGCCTTTTTGATCTTTTTTTCGGCCTTTTTTTCCTTCGGAGTTTTGGCAGGTTCTTTTTTGGAGGTCTTCTTGCTGTCCTGGCCCTTGCTCATACTTTCGTCTCCTTATCTTTGCTGCTGTACTGCGAATCAATTCCCGAAACGCAGGCTACAGAATACCACTTTATGCCCTAAAGAAGAAATTAAACAATCCAAGACTTCCCGTCCTCAGGTCATAGACATTGGTCAGATACACGTGGCAATTGCCACTGCAAATGCCCTGGTAAGTCGCTTCTTGCCTGCCGCCCATGGAATGCTTTCCACATGTTCTGCCCTGTTCGAGTCGGCGATATCCCGGCATGGACAGATTATTTATTAATAATCATCGGCTGTGATTCTTGACAATTCTCAATAGCGGTACAGAATTGATTTTGACCCCTCATCAGTGAAGCTCACCAATCATCGCACCATTCCGGCGCGGCCGCTGTTGCCGCTGCCGCGCTGCACGACCGGGTTGCGGAAAAGTGAATCATGGAACCAGCCGGGCATTCCCCGCTGGAGGAATACAATCAGTAGTCGGTCATTGGAAAGGAGGAGAATCTATGAAGAAAATGACTCTCTGCATCAGCATCCTGATGGCCTTCGTTGTAATTGCCGGTACGGGGACAGCGATGGCTGCAAAAATGACAATCAACATCATGTGCTGGGAAGGCTATGCAGACAAGGCGTTCGTTGATGACTTCACGAAAATGGTGAAAAAGAAATACAAAATTGATGTGGAAGTGAAACCCTCCTACGCAACGGGCCAGGAGGATTTTTACAATGCCGCCAAGAACGGCACAGCAGACCTCATATCACCCCCTGCCGACATGGCCAAAGCGGCCCGGTTCCATTTTTTCAGAACAGGCAGCGTGCTGCTGGCGCCCCTTGACATGAAGAACATCCCCAATGCCGGCCATATGCTGCCGTTCTTCAAAGCGGACAAGTCCCTCATGGTGGGAAAAAAACGGTACGGGCTCCCCTATAACTGCGGCCCCTACGGACTGGCTTACAATACCGCTGCCGTCAAGGAAGCCCCGGCAAGCTGGAACATCTTCTGGGATCCGCAGTATGCCGGCAAATACACCATCAACAACAACTTCCACAAGGTCAACATCTGGATAACGGCCCTCTCCCTCGGCTACAACTACGAAGATCTCTTCAACATCGACCGGCTTGACCGCACCAGGATCCAGCCAAAGCTGAATGAACTGGTAAAGGGTGCAAAGAGCCTCTGGGACGGTGAAGCCAATGCGGATGAATTCCCCCAACTGTCACTGGCGACCACCTGGGGCTTTGCGGTGGTCAAGGCAAACCTGAAGGGCGGCAGCTGGAAACTGGCCACCCCGAAAGAAGGCGGCAGCGCCTGGATCGACTACTGGTGCATCACCCATGCCGCGAAAGGCATGAAGAAAAAGCTGTGCGAAGAGTGGATCAACCTGCACCTGTCCCCCGCCTACCAGGCAGCCGTTGTCAAGCAGCAGGGTGTCTCGCCGGTCGTGGACAATGTGGGCGACCTCGTGACAGCGGAAGAGAAGATTCTCTTCAACGTGGGTAACAACGATTATTTCAAAACTGTCGCCATCTGGCAGGTCATGAATGAAAAAACCGAGAAAGCCTTCAGCGAAATGTGGGAGGAGGCGAAAAAGCTGAGGCAGCAGTGAGGTTCACCGGAACGCATCCAGGCGGACCTTCCCGGGACGGGGAAAACCGGCTAAAAGGAGAGTACCGGCAGCGGCCGCATGATCAGCCCATGATATCAGGTCAGGGAGAATGAGGGAGTTTTGACGCAGGGAGAAAAAAACTACATTCGAAGCACCAGAGGAGGGCACCATGAAGGCATCTTTGAAGACACTGTTATTGAGCTTGCTTGTCGTCATTGGAATGGGCATGGCAACGTATTCCCAAGCGCAAGAGGAACCTGCCGTGCAGGCCACAGCAGCGCAACCTGCCGGGAAAGTGATACCTGAGGACCTTTACGCCAACCTCAACGTATCATTCTACAGCCAGTACATCTGGCGCGGATACGAGCTGAGCAGGGACAGCCTGGTCGTCTTTCCGACGATGACCGTCGGCTACAAGGGGTTTGCCGTAAATCTATGGGCCGATGTGGACACCAATTTCGAAGGGGACGGTCATGATTTCAGGTTACAGGAAGCAGACGTGACACTTTCCTACAGCAATTCGTACAAGCCCTGGAAACTGAACTATTCCTTGGGATGGATCCTTTACGCCTACTCGCCGGGCCAGAACCAGGAACTCTTTACGACCCTCGGCCTGGACACCCTGCTCAAACCCACACTCAGTATCTACAATGAAATAGAGATCGGACAGGCCTGGTACTTCAGCCTTGGAATATCACACAGTTTTGCCGTTTACAAGAACTGGTCGCTGGATCTGGCGGGATCGGTCAGCTATATGATCGATCAATCCGATGAAAGTTTCAGCAACTTGCATGACGGCAACATATCGGCCGGCCTGAAGATCCCCCTGAACAACCACCTTTCGATCATTCCGAAGGTACAGGTCTCGTTTCCCCTCAGTGGAGAAGCGGCAGAAAGAATCAGTCACGCCAGTTGGGGCGGCAACCGCGACACCTTTGTCTACGGGGGGATCATCCTTGACTTGTCACTTTAGCTGAAGGTGAGGTGCAGCACCACATCAACCGATGAGGGAGGACCCAAAGTATGAAACGGATCATGTTGCTTGCGGCAATGCTTTGCTTTGGTTTTCTGGCTTTCAGCACCGAAAGCGGAGCCATTGCCATCAAAGATGTCAAACCCGGAGAGGATGTCTTCAAATATATTCAACGAGTGAAAGGTTCCTTTGACCAGACACTGTATCAACAAGTCATCGGTGCGTCGAATGCCTTCAAGGAGGGCGACCAGACCATCGGCGTTGCTGCCGACAACAATGCCAGCAGGGAAAACGCCCGCAAGCTCCTGGCCAATACCAAAATCAAGGACATCACCGATCACCCGCTGCTCAACGACGATCTTTACAAGTTTATCGCCAAGTCGACCGACCCTGCCCAGTACAACAAGATCAAAGACTGGACCATGGGCAAGATGAAATCCTTCCTGCTGACCAAGTCGGAAGCGGAAATCAAGGCCGTCATGTTCGGCATGAACAGCGAAGTGGTGGGCTGCCTGCCCAAGCTCATGAGCAACCAGGACCTGATCTCGGTCAACAAGAAGATCTTCAATCCCCTCCCCGGAACGAAGATCGGCGCCAAAGGCTACCTGAGCGCGCGCATTCAACCGAACTCCCCCACCGATGATCCTGAAGAAATCCAGTGGCAGGTATTCAGCGCATTCTCATACGCTGTCGGCGACCTGGTAATCGGGACCAACCCGGTGGACGGGACAAAAGAACAAACTGCACGAGTAGAGGCAGCCCTCAAGAGTGTTGTCGATTCGTTCAAATTGAAGGGGACCATTCCCTGGTGCGTCCTGGCTCACGTTGACGTTCAAAGAGAAATATTCAACGAGAAGCCGGAACTGATTGACATGATGTTCCAGAGCCTGGCAGGAACTGATACGGCAAACAAGACCTTCGACGTGACCGTTGATAAAATGGTCGACCATGCAAAATCCCGGGCAGGGCAGCAATACGGGTTGTATTACGAGACCGGCCAGGGCTCTGACTTCACCAACGGCGGCGCTGAAGGCGTCGACATGGTGGTGCTCGAATCCCGCAAATACGGGTTTGCCCGCGGGTTGGCCAAGATACTTGCTGAAGTGCAGCCAAAAGGCGCCTATTCTCATTTCAATGACGTCGCCGGCTTTATCGGACCGGAAGTATTCAGGACCAGGGAGCAACTGGTCCGCTGCACCCTGGAAGACATCCTGATGGGCAAGCTGCAGGGTCTCACTGCCGGTCTCGACATCTGCTCCACCTTGCACATGTCCGTAAGCCTTGATGACCTTGACTGGTGCATCGACCAGATCATGCCGGCAAATCCCGCCTATCTCATGGCGCTGCCGACCAAGAACGACCCGATGCTGAGCTACCTGACCACCGCGTATCAGGACCACGTGCGCATCCGCAACAAATTCGGCTACAAGATAAACGATGCCATGTGGGCATTTTTCAAAAGCATCCAGGTCATCGACAAGAACGGCAAACCGACGAAACATTTCGGCGATCCAGTCTGGGTCTATTACCAGTACTGCAAAGCCCGGGGCGACAATCGCCCGCAGCAGGCCATTATGGCTGAAGGTAAACAGAAGTTTGACTCAATCCACAATACCTGGCTCAAGACCGGAAACAAAGTGCCCTTGGCCTCTGGCTACGGCAAGAACATATGGGATCTGAATCCGACACTCGACAAGAAGATACGGGAACTCTACGCTGACGCGAAAAAGGCCATCTGGGCGGAGTTCACCCCCGCTTTCATCAAGAGCGTTCCCGATTCGGTCCAGCTCGCCACCCTGTCCAAGGATCGCGAAAACTACATCGTTCATCCCGACACCGGTGAAAAATTGAGCGAGCAGTCAGTGGCAACCCTGCAGAAGCTGCGCGATGCCTGGCAGGGCAAGGCCCCGGATGTGCAGATCGTCATATCCGACGGTTTGAACGCCAACTCGATCATGGATCCTGATCATGTACTGCCCTATATCTCGATATTGCGAAAGGAGCTTCAGGCTGCCGGCATGACCGTTGACAAGAAAAACATCATCATCAACAGCGGCCGCGTGCGCGCAGGCTACATGGTCGGCGACATACTGTTCGCCAACGGAGACCCCAACAAGTCCAAAGCCATAGTCCACATCATCGGCGAGCGCCCGGGCACCGGCCAGAACGCCTTCTCAGTCTATATCGCTGCTCCCAAGGCAAAAGTATGGACAGAGAAGAAGGTCGACCACAACATCGTCAAGGTGGTGTGCGGCATATCCAAACAGGCGACAAAGCCTGATGACGCAGCCAAACAGACTGTCAAACTGATCAAGGAAATGACGGCGATCTGACGAGCGCCGGCCCCAAAGAGGCGCTGCATGCTGCCTCTTTGGGGCTTTTTCCCTCTCAGTGCAACTGGCGGCCTGAAAGAGCACCCTACTCACACAAGGAATCGAGCTTCCGCGTATGGACAAAGAGCACCCGATAGCTCACTCTGATTACATCACCCCTCCCCTGTCCCAAAAGATCAAACTGTATATCGATGCGCTGTTCTCGGTTCCCTTTTACCGTTATGGAGAGATCGGCAACATCTGTTATACCATCGGGAAAAACATCCTTGACGGCGTGATCCTCTACACCATGTTTTCCATGGCGGAACGGGAGCTCAAAGTTGCCGCCATTCTCGGCGTCGTGGTGAAATACGCTTATCCGGGCATCAGCATGATCGCAAGCACCTGTATTTCCGGGTTCATCGACCACCTGGAAGCGGTGCACAACACCAGAATGCAGATCGTGCGCCTCGTCAGGGCGCAGCTAGGCATCGCTCTGGGGCAGGCATTGGGAGCCGTGTGCCTTCTGCTCTGTTTTCCTCCGGTATTCATGTACTTTTTTGCCGGCGTGTCATTCAAGGCCCATCTGCTGGTGGCAATGTACCTGCTGCATCATGTGTGCGACGGGTCGGCACAGATAGTCGAAGGCAGAACCTGGTTCAAAATCATCGAAATCAAGATCCGCAGGGGCGACGATGTACGACTTTCCCGCAATTTCTGGGTCATCTATACCCTGGCGCAAAACTTTCAGCTTGTGCTGGGGCAGCTCTTCATCTGGTCGGCATTAGGCATAACTACCGAGTTTTCTCCTGACCTGACGGCGCCACTCTTGAGCATAACCGTCTATTGCGGATTTTTATGCGTCGTCATAGCCAAATTCATTCTTCCCGTTACCTACAGGCTGAAGCTCTGCTCGTGAGATTCCAGCGACTTCCGGATTGCGTATGCTTGAAGTGGACACCATACATTTTTCACTAGACGGCAAGAAGATTCTCGACGGCATCTCCGCGCATTTCGAGCCCGGCATGATTCATGGCATCATCGGGCCCAACGGTTCCGGTAAATCCACCCTGCTGAAAACCATCTGCAGGATCTGGGAGCCCCAGTCCGGCTCCATCAGGGTGAACGGCAGGGACATTCGTGAAATTCCGAGAAAAGAGTTGAGCACGCTGGTTACCCTGGTTCCGCAGAACACGACCATCGGTTTCCCCGTTTCGGTGTTCGACATCGTTTCCATGGGGCGAAACCCTCACCTGGGGAGGTTTGAAGGGCTCCGGCAAAAAGACCGGGACATAATCGACCAGGCATTGCAGCAGACCTCCATCTCTTCACTGAAAGACAGAAACATCAACGAACTCTCTGGCGGTGAGGGCCAGTTGGCCATAATTGCCAGAGCCATTGCGACAGAGGCATCCCTGATACTGCTCGACGAGCCGACTTCCGAGCTCGATGTGAGACACACGCTGGAAATCGTCAACATTTTGTTCGATTTCAGGAAACAGTCCAAAACCATACTCGTGACCATTCATGACCTGAATCTGGCACGAAAGTTTTGTGATACAATATCAATACTGTGCGACGGGAAACTGTTTTATTCCGGCACTCCGGAAGGTGCGTTTTCCGCGGAAAACATCAAGCAGGTTTTCCAGGTGAAGGTAAAGGAATACAAACAGGATGAAACCGTTTTCCTTGATTTCTATGAATAGTCACTTTCGAGAGCTGCCATGCGCATCTACCTGACAATCATTGCATGTTTTTTGGCCTGCAGCCTGATTGCCGCCACTCCGTCACCAGGGGCGAACGCCTATCGGAAACCAGCGCCCCCCCTCGACATGGAAAAGCTGAAAAAGGAGTTGAGCTTTGTCAGGGGTACGCCACGAACCGAGGGCCGATGGCCCCGGGAAATAAGCTTCACCCTCAAGACGTATGATTTCAAGACTGATGCGTTCCGGCAGGAAAAGAAAACCTTCGCGATGAAAAAAAAGCCGCTGCGGATTATACCGCACGCAGTGGGCGTCGCAGAGATCTTGTGGGCGATCTGCCCCCGTGAAAGACTCGTTGCATTCAACGAGTTCACTGCCGATCGGGACTCGAGCTTCATTGCCGACGAAGTGCGCAGGCGGGGACCGATCTTCAAATCGAAACAGACCGAACTGGTCATCGGCTACCAGCCTGACCTGGTTTTCACCGTGTATTATTCGGGTGGCGATTTCAAGGAAAAACTCAAACAGGCACGGATACCCAGCTTTGACCTCGGTTATTTCGGGACCATAGAATCCCTGAAAGAGCAGGTTCTGCTCCTGGGTGACGTTATCGGAGAAGAGAGCAATGCCCGGGCATTGGTGAAGCTCATCGACACCAAGATCCGGGACCTGAAGAAAAAGCTCCCCCGGAAAGGCCGCCCGGTCCGCGTCCTGTACTATGATGAAGGCGGCTATGTTCCCGGCGAATCGTCCAACTTCACCTCGATCTGCACCATAATCGGCGCCGTCAACGTGGGGGCAGAACAGGGGATAAAATCCTGGTCGCAGATCGACTACGAAACCCTGCTCAAGTGGAACCCGGATGTCATCATCGTTCCCGAGCGCAGCAAGCTGAAAGAGCTGCTCATGTCGAACCGGGTGATGTCCCACGCCCGGGCCATCAAGAGCGGCTCGGTTCATTACGTTCCCGGAGTGTATCTGAGGGCTGCGTCCCAGTACATGCTCATGAGCGCTGATGTGCTTGCGGGCATCATTTACCGGTAGCTCCGGTGGATCCTTTACGGTCACTTATGACAAAAAAGGACTTTTATCTATTCATACTGTTACTGGCCCTCATGACTGCAGGAGCCTTTGTTTCCCTGACATCAGGCTCATGGCCGGTTTCCGTTACCCATGTGCTCATGATACTCCTCTCGAAAGCCGGGCTCTATGCCGGTGCCATCAATGACGTCGAAGCTACCATTGTCTGGGACGGCAGGCTCCCCCGCTTGCTGGTCGCCCTCCTGGTGGGCTTTTCCCTCGGGGGCGCAGGCACGATCATGCAGGGGATCTTCAAGAACCCCATGGCCAGCCCCGGTGTCATGGGTATCGACTCGGGAGCCGCGCTTGGCGCCGTGCTGGCCATTTATCTGGGTCTCGCATCAGGCTCCATCCTGACACTGCCGTGTGCAGCCATAATTTTTTCCATCCTCACCCTGGTCATGGTGTTCGCCATTGCGACCTCGGGGGGGCGGACTTCCATAGCAACACTGCTTTTGGCAGGCATTGCTCTCAACCTGGTGTTTGGCGCCCTGACGTCCTTCGTCATCACCCTGAGCACCAGGGAGTTCGACGTGGGGCGGGTTATCGTGAACTGGCTCATGGGCGACCTCAACAACCGCTCCTGGGAGCATGTCAGCATTGTCACTCCGACCACGATCGCAGCGCTTCTGGGGACCCAGTTTTTCGCCAGGGACCTGAACCTGCTCATGTTGGGCGAAGAAACCGCGGCCAACCTGGGAGTCAACACGAAGCGCGCCCGCAATGGGCTCCTGCTGCTGTCTTCGATCGAAACCGGAGGCGCCATTGCCGTCTCTGGCGTTATCGGCTTTGTCGGGCTGGTCGCGCCCCATATCATGCGCAGCCTTGTGGGACCGGACAACCGCAAGCTGGTATTTTTTTCCGGACTGCTTGCCGCTGTTTTCATCATTTACGCCGACCTGTTTGTAAGGCTTATCGTGGAAGTTGATCTGAAGGTGGGCATTGTCACGTCAATGCTCGGCGGCCCGTTTTTTCTCTTCCTGATCATGAAGCACCGGAAAAAGTTCGAATATATGTGAAGGGAATAAATGCACAGCTTTTTAGGCTGAAGGTAATTAAGAGTCCTTTTTCACTCTGAACTATGTTGCGCACGGTTCCTTTGTCCAGTGACATCAAGGCAAGCACGTCAGGTTACGATTTACCTTCAGCCTTCAGTCTATCTACCAGGATAAATTGCCAAAGGGAATGCCTATGCAGGAAACAATTGCAGTGAACAGCGCCACGACAGAGCTTTTTGACCGGTACGCACACAAGATCCGGCAGATACGCGCTGAAATCGCACACGTGGTTATCGGCCAGGAAGAAATGATCAGCCTGATGATCTATACGCTTCTCTCCAAGGGGCACATACTGCTCGAGGGAGTGCCCGGTCTGGCAAAGAGCCTCGCGGTCGAAACGTTCGCGCGGGTGATCGGCGGCAATTTCAAGCGCTTCCAGTTCACGCCCGACAAGATGCCCAGCGATATAACCGGCACCATGGTGTGGAATGAACGGGACAGGAAATTCGAGTTCTATTTCGGGCCGATCTTCTGCAACGTTTTCCTTGCCGACGAAATAAACCGGGCGTCGCCGAAAGTCCAGTCCGCCCTGTTGCAGGCGATGCAGGAAAAGGAAGTGACCGTTGAATGCATGCGCTACGATATCCCCAATCCGTTCATGGTGCTCGCCACGGAGAACCCCATCGAACAGATCGGCACCTATCCGCTGGCGGAATCACAGGTTGACCGCTTCATGGTGAAATATGATGTCGGCTATCCGCAAGAAGACGAGGAGCTTGAGCTCATCCAGCGGAAAAACACCAACTTCGACCAGCTCAAGGCTGAGGTGAAAACGGTTCTCGATCTTGACGACATAACGGCCATCCAGCAACTCATCCATGACCGGGTGCGGGTAAGCCGGAATGTCATGAACTACATACTGAATATCTGTATTGCCACGCGGCCCCGCGAGACGTACGCCGCACAAAAGCTCGAGGCCGATATTCACCACTACATCAGGCTCGGGGCTTCGCCCCGGGCATCGGAATCGCTCCTGGCGCTGGCGAAATCATTCGCCTTCAGCCAGAACCGGGAATTTGTCAACTTCGACGATGTGACGACCTGCGCCGTGCATGTACTCAGGCACCGCATCCTGCTCAACAGCACTGCGCTGTCGCAGCAGGTCAGCGCCGACATGCTGGTCCGGGAGATCCTGAAAATGATCAGGCCCTATTGAAGCCCATGGAAAAATCTGAAAAAAGCCTGCTTTCCAAGAAAGAGCTGCTGGAGATATTCATCAATCACCGGGTGCACTCGCCGTTCCCCGGCGACTGGGAAAGCATATTCAAGGGACTGGGATACGAGTTCTGGGCGCTCCGGGAGCTTGAGCCCACCGATCCCTTCAGGAATATCGACTGGAAGGCAACGGCCAAAACGGGAAAGTTTTTCGTGCGGGAGTTTCTTGCCGAAAGCTATTTCAACGTCATGCTCCTGTACGATATCAGCAGGTCCGTGCGTTTCGGCAGGAAAGAGCTGCTCCAGGCGCACATCGCCGTGTCACTGGCATACAGTGCAATCCGGAGCAATGACGGCTGCGGACTGATCCTTTTCGCTGACGATATTGTCGAGTACATTCCTCCGCGCATGGGCAGATCCCATTTCATGGAGATCCTGTATGCCATTGCGCGTGCCGAGCCGGTCGCGTGCGGCACGACACGGCTGGACGCCGCCCTGACCAAGCTCGTGAGCGAAGTCCCGGAGAGCCTGACCTTCATACTGTCCGATTTCATGTATCCGCTTGATTTCAGCTACAGCTTTCACCATACGGCACATGGAACCAACAAACACGAAGTCAAGGCTGTGCAGGTGCTCGAGGAATGCGAAATCGAGCTGCCGCCCGGGGCAAAAGGAATCCTTCCGCTCTATGACTATGAGAGCGGCAGGACGGTGACCCTCGATCTCAGCAAGTGGAAGACGTACAATGAAACGATGCTACGGTTGCGCGAAGCCACCAGGAGCCGGCTCAATCACGCGGGCATTGACCTGTTGACTGTCAGCCCGGCAGATGATTTTTCGCAGAAGATCAACGCCTTTATGAAAACCTGAATCCGTGGCGTCTGAACGCCGAAGTGAGCAGAATGCCGGGGTTCAAACGTCGCTGACACAGTCTCGTATCTGTTGCACAGAATGAACTTCGCCTGAAAGCACCATGCCGAGGCACCGCAAAGAACCGAGGCGTTCCGCGCAGGCGAAGGCGTGAAGGCGTCACGGATCCAGGGAAAAGATCTACTTCAACCTATTGAACAGGGTATGCATGCCATGACAATCCGGTGCAAAAGAATTCCAGCGATCATCCTGCTTTTCATCCTCGTTGCAATCGGTACCGCTCCTGCCGGCGAATCGGTGACCAGGTTCAGTTCCGCGAACGGCAAGAAAACGAACGCCGCAGCCTTTTCGTTTGATTCGGTCTGGTTTTACCGGGACGGCACACGGGTCATACCTGAAATCAGCAAACGCTGGCTCACGGTTGTCTTTGATGTGCCCTCCAGCGCCGATACCACAGGTCTGGAACCAGCCGATGACAGCATCATCAAAAAGAAAGCCAACGCAATCCTCATCTCCCACAACCGCCTCACCGAGTACTTCCATGATCCCGACCTCGCTGAAGACGCCTGTTTTTTCAAGATGCGCGACGGTCTGACACTTGCGGACATAAACCAGCTCATCAACCAGTTGAAAGGCGAGAAAGCAGTTGAATACGTTCACCCGACAATAGTCCTGAACAATAAAACGCTGGCATTTTTCAATGTCTTCCAGATGGAATGGAAAACCGGGGTTGCCAAGGCAGAACAGGAGGCGCTGCTCAAGGAGTCCCATGCGATATTCGATGAAACGACAAACAGCTACGCTGTCAACGTTACGGCACTACCCTTTTTCAAAGCGGTCAACCTGCTTGCAGAAGATATCCGGGTGCTCAGTGCGGCACCCTATCTGGTTGAGATCAAGCCTTCCATCAACGCCCATCTTTCCTTGTTCATGAACGGGGGCACTATCGGCGACAGCGTGCCATTTTCGCTCACCATCACCTTTTCCGAGCGGGTGAACATCGACCCGGGCTCGCTTGCAACGCTCAATCTGCGGCCGTCAAACCTGCAGAAGGAGCTGTTCGACTGCACCTTCGACCCGTTTGATTATGCTAAAGCGGTAACCAGGAGCCCCATCATCATCACCGGCAGGGTAAGATTCTATGCCCCCGGAGAATTTGTCATCCCGGCTGTGACGATAAACTATTCCTGCCCGTCCTGCCCGAACAGCGCGGTGCGAACAATCGATACGGCACCGGTCACCTTCAGAGTGTCCTCCATAATACCCGCGGCCCAATCGGAAAAGCGGCTCATCGTGCCGACGGATCCGGCTCAGCCCGATTACCGCCTGGCCGAGTTGCGCCAGCAGTACCAGCGCCATCTCGGGCTCGCCATCATCGGCTTTGGCGGTCTCGCACTGTGCGTGGCATGGCTGATTCTCCGGATTTTCAAGTACAGAGCCGCGCGAAGACGCCTGCAAGAGCGGAAAGATCACCGCCAGCTGGCCGAACAGCTTCGCCTGGCGCTGCAGGAGCCGCCGACCGCTCCCCACTGGAGCTACCTGGGTGAAATCGGCGCCCTGTTGCGCGAGTATGTGCTGGCAGTCTGCGGCATTGATGAGAAATACCGGGGGGGAAGCGGCAAGCTGTTCATTGAAACTGTCCGGGGCCACCTGCCCCAGGAATGCATGGATTCGTTGAGCGCCGTTCTTGCGGACATTGACAACTGCATTTCCCTTGAGTCCGAGCAGCACCCGGATATGGATCAGCTGCAGCGCGAAATAGAAAGGGTCGTCGATCTGACTGCGAACAATTCCGCACGGCACAGGTAACCTCTTATGAGCATCCAGTATCCCTGGGCACTTCTGCTTCTGGCACTGCTACCGGCAGTGTTCATCGCCAGAAGAAAATATGCTGCCAGAACGGCTTTTTCCTGGGTTGCGGTGCTGGTCCGGGACCTGCAACCCGGGCCGTTCAAAACATATGGCGCCGATCTGCTCGCCGGCGCCGCCATGGTCCTGATCGTGCTCGCCATCGCAAATGTGCAGTATTCGAGTTACTGGCAGAAAACATACCTTGAATCCAGGTGGATAATGCTGGTTCAGGACCTTTCGGGTTCCATGGGACGGCCCGTTGACGAAAGCGGCACCGCAACCCTCGGAGATGTGGCGCTGGAAGGAGCGAAGGCTTTCATCGACATGCGCAGGAAAGACGATCTTATCGGCGTTATCGCGTTTTCCAACCTCGCGCAGCTGATCGCCCCTCCCTCCTTTGACAAGGAAATTCTCAGGAAAAAGCTCGAACTTCTGAACAGAAAGAATGATTCCTTTGTTTTCAGGGAGCTGACCGTGGGCGGGGAAACCAATGCTTCCTATGCCGCCTGGCTCGCGGTGTGTGTTTTCTTCATGTTTCTTCCCGAGGAAAGCCAGCCGACCTACGAACAAATAAACGATCTGCGTTCCTCGCTGACGGGACGGAGCATGACCTCCCTGGAAATTCCCGACAGATTGAAAACGATAGATTTCGGTCAGGGTATGGCTATCGTTCTGTTTACGGATGGCCGCATTGAAGCGAACAAAAGCACTGAAGATGTTGAAAAAGGGCTGCTCAACTTTGTCAACGTGATAGAGCTGGTCAAAAAGCTGGGCATCAAGCTCTATCTTATCGTCGTAGGCGGCGACGTCACCAGCGAAGTGCGCCTGGCCCTCGAGGGGCCTGCCGGAGAATCGTCCGCAGGCCGCATATTCTACATGCCCCGCACCCTGGACAGAACTACCATCACCGCGGTGTACAACCAGGTGAACGACATGGAGAAAAACCGGCTGCTGGTAAAGCTGGAGAAACGGAAAAAGGACACCAGGGGGCCGCTTGCGCTGGCAGCTGCAGCCATTCTGGCTGCTTACTGCTTTGTACACATACTGCCATCCATAAGAAAGATCTGACCGATGAAAATCAAAAACTGCTTGAGCATATCAGTCATCATTCTCTTGTCTGCCGGTTTCACGCTGCTGGGCTTTTACAGTATCGGCCGGTACCGTGCCGTTGAAGATCGGGAAGCGGGCATCAGGCTCCTCCAGCAGGAGCTGCAGAAAGCGGACGCCATCGCGGATGACGGCGCCGCCGTTGCCGCCTATAAAAAGCTGCAGCCGATGTTCCCGGAAATTCAGCTGCGAATCCTGCAACGACAGTGGCGGATTGCACTGGAGCTTCTGAACTACCTGCAGAGAGCCAAAAGCAATGTCGATCTGCAGGACAAGACAGGCATTTACAGCGTGCGGCTCAAAACTCTGCTTGATGAGATGCTTGACCGGTGCGGCAGCATGCAGGCAGATACAGCATCGCTTCGTCCGGATATCCAGTGGCAGACATACAATGCGGCTGGCTCGGCAAAAGTGCTTACCGCTTTCATCATGCTCGAAAATGAGCAGAGTGCGGAGAAAGCGCAAGGCGTCATGCGTGACGCGCTGACAAATTACAAGGCTGCAATCGAAGCTGTTGACAAAGCCGGCGTGCCGCCGTTGCAGCGAAACATTCCCCGCTGGAATTTCGAGATGCTGAACGGGGAGGAATACGTCAAGAAGTACGAGGTTGCCATGTCAGACACGGAAAGGAACCAGGTGCTCAAGGAAAACCTCGAGACGCTGATGCCCGAAATGGGAGGGTACGCCCCTGGCGAGCCCGTAGAAACGAGAGTTGAAAAATAATTGACCGCTTTCCTGCTGGCACTTTTTTCGAGAGGCTCACCTGCCATGAATCTGGAAAATGGCGGCTACTTGTGGCTGTTGCTGGTGATTCCCTGTTTCCTGTATTGTGCGTTCATTTCCCATAAGAAGGCCGGCACGTGGCTGTACCGGTTTGCCCACAGGAAAAAACGGCGCGCTCCCGTCATCGTTTCGACCCTGTTCCTGAGCCTTGCGCTGGGTGCGGCAATTTTTTCCCTGGCCGGGCCCCGGGCCCAGTACGACAGGATCGTCTTCAAACGCAGCGGCATTGATGTCGTGATCGGCATCGATGTATCGAAATCGATGCTGGCGGAAGATGAACTGGTCCCCGAAGAAGGCAGGAAGCTCTTTGCCATACCGAACCGCCTGAACCGCGCACGCTATTGTGCCCTCAATATCATCACCGCACTGCGGGGGGAACGTGCCGGTGTCTTCATGTTTGCCAGGAAAGGTGTGCCGATCATCCCGCTGACCACCGACTATGGATACTGCCAGTACATCCTGAAGCACTTCAATGATGCAACAATCGCCATTCCCGGCAGCGATCTGGCCCAGGCGATTGCAACCGGTGTTTCCCTGTTTGAGGGCACTTCCCGCACAACATTCAAAACGGTCATCATCATTTCGGACGGCGAGGACATCAGCGACGACAAATCGCCGGTTTACGAGGCTGCGCAGCGTGCCGCAGCCCAGGGGATCGCCATCTACACGATTGGCGCCGGCATGGCGCGAAGCTCGCTGATCCCCATCAGGGATGCTGGGGGGACCAACATAGTGGACTATTACCAGGACGCCGACGGGGCCTACCTGAAAACGGGACTGGAACAGGAAACATTGCAAGGTATCGCCGGCATGACCGGGGGAAGCTACTTTCATGCGCGCGATGAAAACATCGAGAACCGCCTGGTTGACGCCATCGTAAAGCGCGCTTCAACCTTCGAATATACCAAAGTCATAGAACCTGCATGGTTCGACCTGTCTCCGGCAGTGCTCTGTGCCGCCTTGGTATTTTTCCTGCTTGGCTTGCTCGCCGGCCGCTGAGACTGCCGGCCACTGCACGCAGCATGTGGCGGAACGGAGCGGCAAACGGGAGGCGAACCGGCCAGGCCGGTAGTGCCCTTGAGATCACCTGCAAATGCCGGCGTCGATGAAGACGCCGGCATTCTATATTCCTATCCACAACAGGCACAAAATCAGTCGGTTATTGCTGGTCCTTATTGCGGCGGATTGACAACTACATAAGTCACCGAACTCCCTTGAGCCACAGGCTTGTACCAGGTCGACCCGACCTGGTAATAGGTTACACCGGCCACTACAACGGTAGTCTTGGGAGCCGACATCGAGGCGAACGCAGCCGCCGTAATGGTTGAGCCGATGACAATTCCAGTCGCAACAGCCGCAGGGCGTCCATAGTAGCCGTGATGGTAATCATCGTAGTCGTTTGCGAAATCCTGCCGGTTATCTTGCTGCTGTTGTCCGTAGTCTTGTCGACTCTCTTGCTTCTGTTGTCCGTAATCCTGCCGACTCTGTTGCTTCTCTTGTGAGGACTCTTGCCGTTGCCCCTGCCGCGACTCGGCGCTCGATGGCGTTGACGCTGCGGTATTCGATGCTCGAGCTGAGGATTGCTGACCGGCCTGAGTACTGGTGCGACCCGTCTGCGACGTCTGAGCGCCGGCCTGTCGGCTCGACTGCATGCTGCCACGGCCGGCAGCAGTGGCCTGGGAACGGCTGCCGCCGCCACCGCCCATATTCCCGCTGCTGGCGGCGCTGCTTCTTGAAATACCGCCACCACCGCCACCACCTCCACGGCCGCCACCACCACCGCCACCGCCACGGGCGGCATCAACGTGCGCAGCGGCAAAAACTCCCATCAGGACCACTCCCAGGCAAGCCGTCCGTTGTATCCATCTTTTCTCTCTCATGGCAATTTACCTTCTTTCGTCACATCTCCCCCGGGCTGCGTCATCAACTTGGGAGCAAAAACGATTTTCGCAGCGCCCGTGGGCGGTTTGAATACAAACAGGGAATCGTTGACTTTCGGCGCAAAATCCCAGTTGCTGAACTGTGCCCAGAACTGCGGCCGTCCATCGATCCGTCTATAGGTGATCACGAGCCGTTGCACAAGAGGTTTTGCCCCTTGGGCGACCCACAGTTGCAGGTCCGCCTCGTCCCCCCGGAAGGCGACGTGATCACAGGGAATGCCGGCGACGAACGATTTCTCCACGTAGGCTGCTTCGCGCACCAGATCCGGCAACACCTCAGCCAGTTTGCTGGACAGCATCTCAGCCAGCGGCAGACGCATGTCGAGGTCATTGGTGAAATACTCGACTGCCTGGTCAACAGTTCCGGGGCGTGCCTCGGTTGCATAGACATTTTCCCTGGCAAAGGAAAGTACGATCTCCTTCCCGTCGAAGATCATCTGGCTCTGCGACCCGTCGCGTTTCGTGGCATCGATGCGAAGGCGGTCCGGTCGGCTGATCACTATCTTGCGGGTTTCGCCGAACTCTATTTTCTGGCCGAATTCCTGCACTGCGTCGAACCCGGTGTCAACCGTTACACTGAAGCGTTTCGCCTGAGACAGATAATCAGCCATACGCTTCATTACGGACTTTGCCTGCTCCGCGCTTTTCCCGTCATCGGCAGGGCCTGGTTCCTTGGCTTTGACGGGCGTTCCCGCCAGCATGGCAGAGAAGACGAACCCAGCAGTCATAAGTAAAAATGCTTTTGCTTTCATACTCTTACTCCTTTCGAGTTCCTGCGGTATTCAGGGGATCATGCCTGTTTCGAACAGTTCGATGGTTCTGGGAGCAGCCACATGGCTGATATCATTGCATCCTCACGAACTCGACGTCATAGCTCTGCTTTTCAACCGCCTGGAAATAGGTCCCTTTCAGACGGTCGGACGCAGGGTCGTACCGGAGGCTGTATTTTGAACCCGGGTAGTTGGCGTCGCGCAGCTCGACAAAAATACTCATTGTGGCTTTTGTGCGGCGAAACTCCGCGCGGGATACATTGATCGGACGAGGGTTGAAGTAGGCGGCCTTCAAGCTGCCGTCCTTCTTGATATCGCTCAGCTCCAGCAAATACCCCCCATCGGGCCGGATCCAACGCCCTGCCAGCCGCTGGATGTCGCCCCCCCGGGATTGGGCGGCTTCAACCGGCACTGCTCCCGTGATCGGAAATGGCGCCCATACGGTGTTGAACACTGCGACTGCCAGAATGAGGAGAATCAGCCTGATTCTATGCCCGAAATCACAGTACCGGACTGAACGCGAAATGGATCCGGTAGCGATGCGAGAACCCTGTCCTGTCATCTCTCCTCCTTTTGATACTATCTGCTCGAAACAACCTGACCCTGCCTGATCACCAGCGGCCCTTTTACCGCATCCATCACGTAGGAAGGAGGGAGCCCGTTCTCAAGCAGTGTGGCCAGCACCCGCAGGTACTTGCGGATATGCCGGAAGAACTTCTTGTACCCCGCGCACAGGTAATGCAGTCCCGGTTCGGAGCGACAGGTCTCCATGAAGCGGTGCTTGGGACACCCACCCCGACAGGCTGCCAGCACCTCGCATTTTCCACACCACTCGGGCAGGGCCGATTCCTTGTGCACGCCGAAACCCGACCCGGTAGAATTTTCGACCATGCAGGCCAGGTCGTCACTCAGGATAGTGCCGAGCCGGTAGTCCGGATAGACATAGTGGTCGCAGGCAAACACGTCGCCGTTATGCTCCAGCACGACCGAACGGCCACACTGCCGGGCATGAGTGCAGACCGGTGAGGGGTTGCCGATCCAGGCATTGAGCGCCCACTCGAAGTTCATGACAAAGATCTTGCCGACATCATGACGGACCCACTCCTCGTAGATCGCGACCAGAAAATCCCCGTATTCCTCCGGGACCACCGTCCACGGGGTAACTTCCCTGTTCCGTTCCTGCCCGTCCAGCACAGCCGGAGCGGCAAGACTCAGACCCAGTTTCCTGGTTGAGTCTTCGGGAAGGCGCTCGATGAGGGGTGCGAACTGGATGAACTCCACACCTTCGTCCTTGAAGAAGCGGTAGACGTCCAGTGGTCTCGCTGCGGTCTCCCGGGCAACGCTGGCCATGACGTTGAACTGAACCCCATGTTTCCTCAACAGCTTCAGCCCGCGCATCACTGAATCGAATGTGCCGTTCCCGGCGCGGT
Source organism: Geobacter sp. UBA5735 (assembly GCA_002419385.1). Lineage (GTDB taxonomy): Bacteria > Desulfobacterota > Desulfuromonadia > Geobacterales > Geobacteraceae > RPRC01. The sequence goes on along the minus strand of DIFZ01000023.1, from coordinate 12,077 downwards.
CGCGGCGGTAACGGTCATGAATCTCCCGTGGCCCATCCAGGCTGATGCCCACCATGAAATCGTGCTGTTTCAGGAAACCGCACCATTCGTCATCCAGCAGGGTGCCGTTGGTCTGCAGGGAATTGGTAATAGTTTTGCGCCCGGTATAGGGTCGCTGCAACTCGACAACCCGCTTGGAGAATTCGATTCCCAGCAGGGTCGGCTCGCCCCCCTGCCAGACAAATTCGACAGCCGGGGTAGGCTGTGCATTTATATAGCTCCTGATGAAAGTGGAAAGGACCTCGTCCGGCATCCGGAACTCCTCGCCTGCACTGTATAGCGCCTGCTTCTCCAGGTAGAAGCAATAAGCACAGTCGAGGTTACACGCCGGCCCTATGGGCTTGGCGACAACGTGGATGCCTTGAGCGACATGGTCTGATTGATTCTTTTTCTGTCCGGCATTCATGTTTATCTCACTTCGGGAAGAGAAACGTCACGGCAAAACGGATCCCCCAGTCAGGGCCTCCGTCGGGTTTGTCGGCATAAATGCGTCCTCCGAGCTGCAGCTGCAACGGCATACCGCCGACCTTCAGCATTTGCGCTACCATGAGATTCACCGGCAGCGTCCACTGGTCTCCATGCCAGTCGTAGGTTGATTCGGTATTCAATCCGAACGTCGTGTACGTCTTTGCGAATAGGAGAGGAACGGCTGGAGAAAGGTGGCGCTTACCGAGGAAGGGCCCGACCCGGCATAGGACCAGACGTGATTGGCCAGCAGGCCGTACGTCCACCCGTTTCGCTGCTTCAGGACGACTGCGGTCGGTCCTGCCCCCCACTTGTCCGCGCTCAGGCCGTCGGTGCCGCTGGGATACAGCAGCACCGGCCCCACACCCCAGATCCAGCCGCTGCTTGTCGGTTCCTTGGGCGAAAAGAAGAAACTCTGCAGTATGTCGCCCAAGCCGCTTCGGTCGTTTCCGCCCTGTACCGGCGATTCGGCGTGGATGACCGGCACAATCGTGCGGGTGATGAGGTTCCAGTCCTTGCTGATCGAGAAAGGGATGACCGGCTGGATATTGACAGTGTATTGCATCGCGCTGTCAGGTCCGATGCCGAAGTCCCAGTTGTTCTGGATCGGCACGCTGATCAGCGAGGCTATCGGGTTTGCCAGCTTCTTCGCCAGTTCTGCCTGCTGGTCCTGCCCATCCGCTGCTCGAACAGGCACTGTTATCAGCAGTGCCGCAATACCCGCAAAAGCAATAATGCGCTTCCTCTTCGATGCATGGTTGCTGCCTCCGCAAACGGGGGTTTTCATGCGTTGACTCCATAGTCTAAACTCTGAATTTTTTGATTCTTCAAACCCGGATTTTCAAACCCGCTTTATTTGTAAGGGTTCCTCGGGTCAAGTGGTCCCCGGGGATCGAGGGGCCCTCTCGGGTCAGCCACACCGCGGGGATCGGCCACACCGCGGGGATCAGCCACGCCGCGGGGATTTGCGGGACGGGCCGGCCCAGCCAGGCTGGAAAAACCAACACAAAGAATCAGCGCCATCGTCGAGGCGATAACCAACGGCTTTGCAATCCGCCTACTATTCTCTCTCCATAACGCACCTCCGTACTTGAATTTTATCGTCCCCTCCGGCCGGACTCGACCGCCACGCCATTATTGATGTGGATGATGTTCATGATACTGATACAAGCTTATCACCTTTTCCAGAATTCGGGATAAATGAACGCCACGCCGGCCGTAATCCCGTATTTCGGAGAGGGCACATCCTTGGTGATGTTCCAGAACGGCTGCACGAAACAGCTGACCAGTTGCCGGCCGATGCTGAAAACGCGCCCCACGCCCAGGTCTATCGGCAGCGTCTGTCGGCCGGTCTTCCAGTTGAAGAACAACTGGGGCTGCGTTCGTACGAACCAACCGTTGCCCAGCTGATAGGTGACGAAGGGCTGGAGGATCATGGCGTTCGCATCTTTCCGGACGCTATCGCCGGCGAATGAGACCGGATTCTGCACCAGAACGCCCAGCAGCCACTTTTCAGGCACGAAAGCAGCAAGCGCGGCCGGACCCGCCTGCCATTTGCCCTGGCCGGTCCACGGTTCGCCGGCTGTCGGAAACACCAGCGTCGGACCGACACCCCAGATGAACCTGTCCCCCGAGTGGAGAATGACTATATCGACGAACCGCAGGTCGCCGAGCCCGGTTACCTTGCCGGGAACAGTCACCGCCGCCGGAAGGGTCAAGATTGAAAGCTGCGGGAACGGCAGCAGGCGATATTTGGGAAACGGCATGGTCACGGCCAGCGTAAAGGTATTGCCGTTGCCGTCCAGCCCTGTGAATTCCGGCACATACGAATCCTGCAGCCGGATCTGCATGATGGACGATATGGGGGCGCTGGCCTGCTTGACGATATTTGGCTGGTCCGGGCCGGCCGGTTTACCCTCGTCGGCACGCGCTCCGCTCACGCCGGCAATGACGCTCAAGAGCGCGACAGCAATCATGATCCCTGCTCTATGTGTGCTCATCCAGTCAGAATGCCCCCTGCCAGAATCAAGATGGATCTGGCCTGAAAAGTTCCCCTTATGCGATCATCATCATTTCCAACAGAGCAGCCTCTGACCGCTCGCCATGGGAAGGCTCTTCTCGCAGTCACTGTTCTCTCCGATCTCGCCGGGCCGCCGTTTCAGCAAGACTCCTATTTCTCGCTCTTCAGTCGTTTCATTCCCTCGACGAGCGGGTGCCACCCGTACACGAGCGTGACCATGAAACAGTCCATTTGAAGGTCACCGGCGCCACTGTCGTCAACGGTCGTCTTGTAGCCGACGGTGAGGTTCAGGTTGTCGTTGACCTGGTACCCGAGCGTGAGCCCGACGCCAATGTTGTTGAGCTTCTCCCCCTTGACACCGTTGATGGTTGCTTTGCCGCCGTAGTACCAGGAGGCGTCGACCGCCGCCCAGAAATGTTCGGTCAAGTCGCGCGTCACGTGCGCGTCCAGTTGGAACAGCGGATCGGTCTTCATGGTCTGCCCGACATAGTCGTCGTTGTCCCCGAACAACCACACGACGGGGAGCAGTTCCAGGGTGGTTCGCTTGCCCGGCACCCACGGGCCGAGCTGCCAGACGATGGGTACGCCCAGACGCCCGTACCAGCGGTTCTGCCCGAGATTCAGGGGCCTGTCATTGTCGTACCCACCGATCGGGAACGCCAGGTCGACGAGCAGATCGACGGAAAAGCCCGGCTCATAGCGCATAACGTCGGGGAGGTTCTTCTGCGCTGGTGGGCCGAGGAGATTGATGTCGAACTCCAGCAGCGGGTCTCCGAAACCACCGGCCGATTGGCTGAACGTCCTGCCGGCCACCGTGACATCGCCCGAGACATGGCCCATCGGCACGATGATGGCTGCCATGGCTGCGCGATCAAACAGGGAAAAAGTCCGCACGTAACCCGTGAGGATCATGGTCGCGTCAACGTCCGATCCCGGGGACACGGTATGAGCGGTATCGAACGGGTTGGTGTTGCTGTTTATCACCTCGACGACGAGCGGCACCGCGTTGGCATTCGACAGAGATTTCCAGTAGAAGCGTGTCGGGAGCTGTGCCAGAGCCTGTGGCGGGCAGAGCACGCCGATGATGAGCATCGTTGCGACGGCCAACGGCAACCAGGCAACCGGTTTCAGGGGACTTGTGGTGTAGTTCATAAAGTGCCATCTTTAACGAGTTATTTTTGAAGCTTGAGTTGGGAAATCTCAGGGCCTGGGATCAGCCACCATGTCCTTGGGCGGCACGAACTGCCGCTTGTAGACAAGCGGCGGGTAGCCCGGATCGTCAGGGACGCGCTGCGGCAGCTTGTCTTTCAGGGCCTCGAACACGGAGCGGCTCGGCAGAATCACCTTGTTCGTCCGGACATAGCTATCCCACAGAGTCACCATCTCCTTGACCTTTTCAGGGCGCTCGGTTGCGAGATTCTTGCGCTCGGCCGGATCGGCCGCCAGGTTGAACAGCTCCCAATCGCCCGTGCCGAACGGCTCGTATTGCCAGCGGAGCTTCCACTCGCCCTGGCGCACCGCGCGGTTGCCGAAGATTTCCCAGGCGAGGTACTCCTGCTCCGTCCGCGGCGTCTCCGCCCGGCCCGCCAGCATCGGGACCCATGACGTGCCTGACAGCGCGGGCACCTCATGCCCATCATAGCTCTTCGAATAGCCGGCGCCGGCGATTTCCAGCAGCGTCGGCATGAGGTCGGCCACATGCATCAGTCCCTGGTTGACACTCCCCTTGGGCCGCTTGACGGCCGGGCCACTGACGATGAGCGCGTTCCGGATGCCCCCTTCCGCAAGCCAGCCCTTGTACTGGCTGAAGGGCGTCATCGACGCCTGGGCCCACATGGGGCCGTAGCTGACGTATGAACCCGGGTCGCCCCAGGCGTTGGGATGGGTCTGCGACCATTTGATCGCTGCGTAGAGGAAGTCACGCGTGCCCGGCGTCCCGGCGATCTGGGCGAACAGGTCGTTCCCCTCGGCGACCTTCTTGCCGTTCACGAACAGGGTCCCCATGCCGCCCTTGCCCAGACCGCCGCCGTCATAGGCAAAATCGAAGCGGATTGTCGACTTTCCGGGCTTCAGCATTTCCGCCGCCTTGACGGTGAAGCGCTGCAAACCAAGGAAGTTGTAATCGTAGGCAGGAATGCCGTCCTTCACGTAGAGCGCCCAACCGCCGAAGCGGCCGCCCTGTGCGAAGATGATACCGTTCGCCGCTTTCCCTTCCGGCATCTCGATTTCCGCGGTGATGGTCTTTGACTTGTTCTTGATGTTGAGGAATACGTTCTCGGTCATGCCCGTCATGCCTTCGGCCAGCGTGATCGAGGTGCGTCCCGCCATCAGGTCGGGACGGTTCACCAGCTCTGCGTTGACGCGCTCGAACACCCGGTCGTCGATGGGAAGCGCCTTATTCTTCTCGGCCTCCTTCATGAACAGGGCCTGCAACTCGGCAAGTTTCCGCGGGTTCTTCGCCGCAAGGTCGTTCACCAGGCTGAAGTCGTTTTGCGTGTCATACAACGCCCAGATGTCTTCGGTCAGCGGCCGGCGGGGCTTCTGCTCCCACGGAGCCTTGTGGATGGTTCGTGCGAACCAGCCCTCGTGGTAGATGGCGCGGTTGCCGAACATCTCGAAGTACTGGGTGACGTGCGTATCCTTTGCCTTGGCGTTGTCGAAGCTGTACACCATGCTCACCCCGTCCATCGGCCGCTGCTTCACGCCGTTTACCACCGTCGGCTCCGGCAGGCCGGCGGCCTCCAGGATGGTCGGGGCGACATCGATGACATGGTGGAACTGGGTGCGGAGTTCCCCCTTGCTCTTGATGCCCCTGGGCCAGTGAACGGCCATGCCGACCTTGGTGCCGCCATGGTCCGAAGCGACCTGCTTGGTCCACTGGTAGGGGGTATCGAGCGCCACTGCCCAGCCCGCGGCCATGTGCGGGTAGGTTTCGGGCCCGCCCCACTTGTCCAGGAGCTTGATCATATCGGGCACCTTTTCCTGCACGCCATTGAAATAGGTCATTTCGTTGAACATGCCGTTGGCGCCGCCCTCGGCGCTGGTGCCGTTGTCACCGGCCACATAGAAGACCAGCGTATTGTCACCCTGGCCCGTGTCTTTCACCGCCTGGAAAAGCCGGCCGACCTCGTGGTCGGTCATTTCCAGGAAGGCGGCAAACACTTCGAACTGGCGGGCGAACAGGCGTTTCTGGTCAGCCGACAGCGTGTTCCAGTCCGGGATCGCCTCGGGCTTCGGTGCGAGCCTGGTGCCCTTGGGGACAATGCCGAGCTTGATCTGCCGAGCCAGGATCTGCTCGCGCAGCGTGTCCCAGCCCTGGTCGAACTTGCCCTTCCAGCGGTCGATCCACGCCTGCGGGACATGGTGCGGCGCATGCATCGCGCCCGGCGCGTAATAGACAAAGAAGGGGCGGTCCGGGGTCAGGGCCTTCTGGTACTTGACCCAGGCCACGGACTGATCGGTCATGTCGGTGAGGAAGTGATACTTCGGGTCGTCGGGCAATTCGACCCGGTGTACGCCGTCATAGATGAACGGCGCCCATTGATTGGTTTCGCCGCCCAGGAAGCCGTAGAACTTGTCGAATCCCTGGTGCGTCGGCCAGCGGTCGAAGGGTCCGGAGACGCTGGCCTCCCAGGCCGCTGTCTCGTGCCACTTGCCGAAGGCAGCCGTGCTGTAGCCGTTGAGGCGCAGCATCTCGGCGAGCGGAGCGACCTCGTTGGGAATCTAGCCGGTGTTGCCGGGAAACGTCGTGCCTGTCTCGATGATGGCCCCCATGTTGTTGACATGGTGGTTGCGTCCGCTCTTGATGGCCGTACGGGTCGGCGAGCTGACGGCGGTGGTGTGGAAGTTGTTGTAGAGTATTCCCTGCTTGGCCAGGCGGTCAAAGGTCGGGGTCGAGATCGGCCCGCCGTACGCGCTGGTGCCCGCGAAGCCCAGGTCGTCGATGAGCACGATGATCACGTTCGGGGCGCCGGCCGGCGCCTTGACGTCGAACCGCTCCGGCGGCGTGGCGTTACGGATGTCGAGAACGGTACTGTTCGGGTACGTCGGTTCCGGAATCGGCAGCACGGTTCGATCAGGCGTCGCTTGCGTCCCTGCCGTTGCCGCGTAAGACGTTCCCAGGCTTCCCATGAGCATGACACCGGCAGTTGCGCACCTGGTTGCTGTGTTTTTCAACATTTCATTCCCCCCTCTGTGAACTTTCCATGCAGTATTACAAGCGTAAATCCATTTTTATCCCGAATCAGGATCTCGTTCCGCTTCGATTATCTCCATCCCCTTCACGTCGGAAATCTGGTAGAAATTTACTTCAGGGGGAATGCCGGAGAGATCTAATGCACCCAGAAGCCTGCTGTATTTCCTGGATCGGATGTGGTGTCGCAGGTTCTCCCAGGAGTTCCACAGCTCGATGTAGAGTATCGTCCGGCTTTCCTCATTCTCCTCTTGGGCCAAGGAGCAGTCGAGGCAGCCGGAGGACACCCTGGTAGGGCCTTTCAGGGAGAGGAGGATGTCGATGACTTCCTTCCAGTTGTCAGGGTGCGGCGAAATCTTCACAACGGAGAGTATCATGAAGTAAAAGGCATATCCGAGTTTCATGCCAACAGGATTGAAGCGGAGCGTTATTGGTAAGCTGCTGAAAACAAAGGGGGTGAGATATTGATGGCTTGGAGGTGGCTGGCGAAAAAGGTTCATATGCTGACCCTCGGGACGAAATGACGTCCTATCCGTCCCTGAAGGAAATCCCAAGCTTCTTCATTCTGAAATAGAGGGTTGAGGGGTTCAGACCCAGCATCCGGGCGGCGCCATTGCTGCCCTTAATTTTTCCGCCGGTCAGCCGAAGTGCTTTGGTTATGTGTTGACATTCCATATCCTGGAGAGTCGTGATCCGGGGAGTTTCCCGGCGCTCGTCAGGCAGCCGCACTCGAAGTGTGTCTCCGGAATTGACGATGACGGAGTATTCGATAATATTGCGCAACTCGCGGATGTTTCCCGGCCACACGTAACTCTGGAGAGATTCCATGTCCTGCTGCGAAACCCTGGTGATCTGCTTCCCCATTTTCTCTCCGAACTCCTGGATAAAGGCCCATACCAGGAGTGGAATGTCGTCACTGCGTTCGCGCAGCGGCGGCACCTGGATGGGAAAGACGTTCAGACGGTAGTACAGGTCCGGCCTGAAATTACCCTTTTTCATTTCTTCAGCAAGATTACGGTTCGTTGCGGCAATGATACGCACATTCAGCTGGATGGTCTTCGGACTGCCGAGTCTCTCGAACTGCCCCTCCTGCAGCACCCGCAGCAGTTTTGCCTGGAGTTCGAGCGAAAGCTCGGAGATCTCGTCGAGAAATATCGTACCGCCGTCTGCCAACTCGAAGCGCCCGATCTGCTTCGTCAAGGCGCCCGTATAGGCCCCTCTTTCCCTGCCGAAAAGTTCGCTCTCCACCAGGGAGGAGGGAAGCGAGGCACAGTTGACCATGACCATGAGCTTGTCCGCGCGTGAACTGCTCCTGTGGATGGCACGTGCCACGAGCTCCTTGCCCGTGCCAGTTTCCCCCAGGATGAGGACCGACGAATCCGTAGGAGCTACCTGCTCCACCATGCACAAGAGCCGGGCAACGGCATCGCTCTTGCCGATGATCTCCTCGTGCGACCGGGACTCGTTTATCTCGGACCGGAGGTATTCGGCCTCCGCACGGATCTTCTCTTTCAGCATCAGAATTTCCGCCAGTGAATTCTTCAGTTCGTCTTCGGCTATTTTGCGCGTCAGGGCGTTGACAAAAATTTCCCCGAGCAGGCGCAGGCGCGGAATGTAGACGTCCGGCCATGATGTTTCCGAGCTCATATTATTCAATACAAGGAGATATGGTATTTTTTTGCCGATGTACAGCGGCAGCATCAGGGCTGACTTCACTCCCATCACGGTCCACGATTGGCGATCCGTCTCCGCTTCAGGGGGAAGTATCGGAAAATTCGGTACGCGGACCACCTCACCTTTCATAACGAGCCTCTCGAATGACCAGGGGAATAAGGATTGCAGATTAACCTCACCCCCTACCCGTTCGATTCCCTCTGCATACCAGGCATGGGTGACCTGTGCCAGTTTCTTTTCCGCGTCAGCCTTCAAGAGCCCGCACCGGTCCACGCCGAAGAATTCCGCCAGATGCTTTAGTGCCAGTTCGATTTCCCCGTCGATTTCCCCAGACTCCAGTTTCACGAACCGCGCGGACAAATTCGAAAGAAACGTTTCGAAGTCGAGTCGATCTTTAAGCCCCATGGTGGTGCTGGTTTTCTTTGCAGTCACAAGTGATCTCATTTTTCATACGCGGTTGATTATTCTTAGTGTCGAACAAATTTCAAATTGGCGTTTAGAGTGTACCATCGGGAAAATGGAACGCAAGACATCAGGCCATCTGATGGTCAGCATATTGTCCCTCAACAGTCTGTCCAGGACCTCCCCGGAGAGGCGGGGCAACTGTCTTCTTATCCAAATATCTCTTGAATCAAGTGGTTACACGGAATCATCACAGTGCCTTGCTTGTTGGAATGACTCTTGAAGAACGTTTTGGAGCGGACAAGAAGATCGGTTCAATATTAGAGGAGGAGTATATGGATAAACATCATATTCGCCAACTGGAACTAGTAGCCATTATCATAGTTTTTATTGCAACCCTGAGTCCCTTGACTGTTCAAGCCGGCGGCCTGACTTTGTACGAAGTAGGAACACCGGATGTGGGGTATGCCTCAGCCGGGTATGCCGCCCGGGCCGACGACCCCGGCACGGTTCTCACCAACCCGGCAGGCATGACCCGGCTCAAGGGCAAGCAGCTTCTGCTTGGAACCCAGATCCTCTACGGGGATGTGAAATTTTCACCCTCACAAGAGACAACGGTCGCCGGAGGCAACGGCGGCAACGCGCTTGGCTTGCTGCCCGCTCTCAGCACCTTCGGCACCTATGCCGTCAACAAAGATCTCTCCGTAGGCATCGGCATGTTCTCCAACTTCGGGCTGGGGCTCTGGTACGATTCGGACTGGGCAGGACGCTACTACGCAGACGATGCCGTACTCATCGGCATATCAATCATGCCCGCGATCGCCTACCGCATCACCGAAAGATTGTCGGTGGGTGTTGGCCTGAATATAATGTACGGCTATCACAAGAATACGGTTGCGATCAACAATATCGACCCCGGCATGGGCGACGGCCGGCTGAAGCTGAAGGATGGCGACATAGGGATCGGCGCAAATGTGGGTATCCTCTACGAGTTGTCCAAAGGAACCCGCTTCGGCGTCACGTACAGTTCTCCGGTCAAGCTCGACTTCTCCGACACTCCCGAGTTTTCCGGCACCGGGCCCGGGATAACGACGATCCTGAACAACCGCGGGCTGTATGCTTCAACCCTTGATTTGGGAATTACGGTGCCGCAGAGCGTGATGGCAAGCTTTTACACTGAACTGAACGACCAGTGGGCGCTGCTCGGCAACTTCGGCTGGCAGGACTGGTCCGAGTTCGGCAAGATCGATGTGTCGCTCTCCTCAACGGCCAACCCTGCGCTGACCACCAATCTCAAGTACAAGGACACCTGGCACGGCGCCCTTGGCGCCCAGTGCGATTTGAGAAAGGATATACAACTGGGTTTCGCCTACGAATATGTGTACAGCGGCAGTCCCCGTATCAACGCCAGTCGTGGCCCCCTTTCCGGCACACTTGCCGGAGAATACCCAGACATGTCTATCCAGTTTTTCACTGCAAATGTAACCCGGAAGTTCTGAAAGTGACTACGAGAAAGTTGTTCGAAAGGAGATTACCATGAGAAGTTTCACCAGGTCTATGGCACTGACCATTATTTTGGGACTCATAGCCTTCGCCCTTGCGGGCACCAGCCCTGCCAACGCTGCCAGTCGTTCCCAGATCGACCGCGATGCGGACGCCGCCCTGCAGCAGCTCTTCGCAAGCACACCGGCGGCAAGAATGCTGGCTCAAGAGGCCAAGGCCATCCTGATTTTCCCGAGCATCGTCAAAGCAGGGTTCGTTGTCGGCGTCCAGGGCGGCAACGGGGCATTGCGTAAACAAGGCAGGACGGTCGGATACTACAACACCGCTTCCGGATCGTACGGACTGCAGGCGGGTGTCCAGAAGTTCGGCTATGCCCTCTTTTTCATGTCCGACTCCGCCCTCGGTTACCTGGACAGGAGCGGCGGCTGGGAGATCGGTGTCGGCCCCAGCATCGTTGTCGTGGATGCGGGTGTTGCCAAGTCGCTCACGACCACTACCGCCAAAAAAAATATCTATGCCTTCATCTTCAGCCAGAAGGGTCTCATGGCAGGACTCGGCCTGCAGGGATCGAAGATCACCAGGATATACCCGGATTAAAATCTTCCCCGGACCTGGGTCCTGAATGTCGATGATTGACCGTGGGAACACCCGCAGCTGAATAACCATCATCATCAACCAAGAAAGGAACAAAAAACATGAAAAAAATCGCCCTCTTCCTCATGGTAGTCTTTGCATTGTCAGTTTCCCTGCCGGTTGCAGCCCAACAGGAGCCTACTGACAGCGACATGCAGATCCTGCTGGAAAAGATCAAGGCCGACAAGAAACTGCTGGTAGCGTCAAACATGAAGCTCAGCGACGCTGAAGCCAAGAAATTCTGGCCGGTCTACGACGACTACCAGGCAGAACTGAAAAAGCTCAACAAAAGGGTCGCCGTGCTGATAGATGACTATGCCACTGCATACAACAACGACTCAATGACTGACGCGAAGGCGAAAAAGATGATCAGTGAAATGGTCGCTATCTACCAGTCCGAAGCGTCAATGAAGAAGTCCTTTGTGCCGAAACTGTACAAGGCCCTTCCCGCTGTGAAGGTTGCCCGCTACCTGCAGCTCGAGAACAAGATCCGCGCTGCCCTGCGCTACGAACTCGCAGAAGCCGTACCGCTGGTGAAATAGATGACGGTGCGCGGTGAAACAAGATCCTTTGGAGGATAAATGAAAACAAATGGTTACAAAATGCAAAGAATTCCAGCCGGATTGCTCAGCCTGTTCTGCTTGCTGGGCCTGGTCCTTGCCGGCTGCTCAAGCATGCAGTCGGGTTCCAACGACCTCAAGGCAGCCGCCGTCGCACCAGCGCCGGATGCCGGCTTCATAGCAAACCCCGAGCTCCAGGACAAGCGTGCGGACCTGCCGTTTCAGAAAGTCTGGATCAAATCGGATTCTGACAAGAGCGGCTACAAGTCGCTGGTGGTGGCGCCGGTCAACACCCACTACGTAATGGAAATGGATTGGCTGCATCAAGCCGGCTCGGCCAACTGGGTCGGCAATGTGAAAAAAGACATAGAAAATCTGGCCGTCTACTTCCACGACGAGGTTGTAAAACAGTTCACAGAAGACCCCAACAAGCGATTCCGGATCATGAAAGACCCGGGAACGCCTGTACCGGCAACCCTGCGTCTGGAACTGGCGCTGATCGAGATCAATCCCTCGCAACCGGTATTGCATGCGGCCGGCTGGCTGGTGCCAGGGGGCGGCGTCGCGGCCGCCGCCGTCAACCAGCGCA
>DIFZ01000057.1 GCA_002419385.1 Geobacter sp. UBA5735 | reverse complement strand
TGTCGTGAGTTCAATTATCGAGTAAGTTTAGCGCGGTGGGACGGAGGATGCTCCGGCCCACCGTACGTAAAAAGGAATCGAGAGCATGAGAGACATCATTACCCTTGCCTGCACCGAATGCAAGCACCGCAACTACACGACGACGAAGAACAAGAAGAATACTCCCGGCAAACTGGAAATGAAAAAATACTGCCGCTTCTGTCGTACTCATACTCCCCATAAAGAAAGCAAGTAATAACTGTCAGCTTGTGATGAAGCCGTTACGTCAGTGGCGGCTTTCTTGCCATGCAGGCCAGTAGCTCTAACGGCTAGAGCACCGGTCTCCAAAACCGGGTGTTGGGGGTTCGAATCCCTCCTGGCCTGCCATTACAATGCTTCTAAAACCAGCTGCACATGAGGGTTGCACGTGATTGCCAAGGCAAAGACTTTCCTCGACGATGTCCGGGCCGAACTGCACAGGGTGACCTGGCCGGCCAGGAAAGAAACTGTTTCGACCACCTGGGTGGTACTGTTCATCATTATCGTGATAGCCTTTTACCTGTTCGGTTGTGACTTGGTTATCAACAAGATATTGAAGGCTTTTTTGCGATAAGGGAACTTTGATGACAAAGAAATGGTACGGCGTACATACGTATTCCGGTTTTGAAAATAAAGTCAGGCTTTCCCTGATGGAAAGAATCAGGAACCTTAGCCTGGAAGAATTTTTCGGTGAGATTCTCATACCATCCGAGACAGTTGTCGAGCTGAAGAAGGGCGAGAAGAAGACCTCGTCGAGGAAGTTCTTCCCCGGTTACATCCTGGTGAACATGGAGTTGAACGACGATACCTGGCATGTGGTCAAGGAAACCTCCAAGGTCACCGGCTTTGTCGGCGGCAACGCCCCGGTTCAGATACCTGATGACGAGGTGAACAAAATCACCCGCAGGATGGAGGAGGGCGCCGAAAAGCCCAAACCCAAGGTGCTGTTCGAGGTCGGCGAAACCGTCCGCGTCATCGACGGGCCGTTCCTGAACTTTTCGGGAGTGGTCGAGGATGTCAAACCCGACAAGGGCAAACTGCGGGTAATGGTCAGTATTTTCGGCCGGGCCACACCGGTGGAGCTCGAATTCATGCAGGTCGAGAAGAGCTGAGCCGAAACACGATTCACCCTGTCCGACGGGTGGTGCGTTGGCGGTTCCGCGTCGGATTACACTAGCTTAGAAGGAGTTTTCACATGGCGAAAAAAATAACCGGATATATCAAGCTGCAGATCCCGGCGGGGAAAGCGAATCCGTCTCCTCCCGTAGGCCCGGCGCTGGGCCAGCACGGTGTGAACATAATGGAGTTCTGCAAGGCCTTCAATGCAAAGACGCAGGCTGACGAGGGGACGATCACCCCCGTTGTCATCACCGTCTATGCGGACAGGTCCTTCAGTTTCGTGACCAAGACTCCTCCCGCTTCCGTACTGATCAAGAAGGCGATCAGCCTGGATAAGGGCTCGAGCGTGCCCAACAAGAACAAGGTCGGGAAGCTGACCAAGGACCAGGTCCGCGAGATAGCGCAGAAAAAAATGCCGGACCTGAACGCAGCGAGTCTCGAAGCTGCCATGCAGACTATCGAAGGTACCGCCCGAAGCATGGGCGTTGAGATTGTGTAAGCAAGGAGAGGGATAACAAACATGTCACAGATATCCAAGAAACAGAGTGCAGCCCGCGCAAAGGTGGACAGAACCCAGAATTATCCCCTCAAGGATGCCGTAGAACTGGTCAAGGGCTCTTCATACTGCAAGTTTGACGAGACTGTCGACGTGGCCGTCCGTCTTGGTGTCGATCCCCGGCATGCTGACCAGATGGTCCGTGGTGCGGTTGTTCTTCCCAACGGTCTGGGCAAGGACGTCAGGGTCCTGGTGTTCGCCAAGGGCGAGAAGGAAAAGGAAGCCCGCGAGGCCGGCGCCGATCATGTCGGCGCGGAAGATCTGGTTGCAAAGATTCAGGAGGGCTGGTTCGATTTCGACATGGCAATCGCGACTCCTGACATGATGGGTGTCGTGGGCAAGATCGGCAAGCTGCTCGGTCCCCGCGGCCTCATGCCGAATCCGAAGGTCGGTACCGTGACCTTCGATATCGACCGGGCCGTCAAGGAGTGCAAGGCAGGCAAGGTCGAGTACCGTGTGGAAAAGGCCGGTATCGTTCATGCGCCTGTCGGCAAGCTTTCTTTCGAGGCCGATAAGCTGTGCGAGAACATCCTGGCCCTCATGGAGGCGCTGGTCAAGGCTAAGCCTTCGGCAGCCAAGGGCACCTATATCAAGAAGATATCCATTTCTTCCACGATGGGTCCCGGCGTGCTGCTCGATGTGGCTGACGTCTCGGCCCAGTTGGCATAAAACGAGTTTGTTCATTTCGCCAAAGTCGAAGAAAGCAGGCGCCGCCCGGGTACGCCCGAACGGCTTAAACGATAATCCGGCCTGCCGAGACTTGCGGTTCGTAATCTTGTGCTTCCTTTACGCTCCCGACTTTGGCCGGGTCATCTGACCCTCATATCTAAAGAAAGGAGGAAGGCGCTTGAACAGGGAAAACAAACAGCAGCTTATCAACGAGCTGCATGAAAAGCTGAAGAATGCCAAGGCGGTTTTTCTTGCCGATTTCCGCGGTATGAGCGTGTCCCAGGCAACGAGCCTGAGAAACGACCTTCGCAAGGCCGACGTAGAATACCGTGTTGTCAAGAACACCCTGCTGGAGATGGCTTCCAAGGGGACTGACAAGGAGTCGCTCTCTCCCCACTACGCCGGACCCACCGCAATCGCGTTCAGCTATGATGATCCGGTTGCCGCGGCAAAGGTGCTCGCCAAGGCTGCCAAGGAACAGCAGGCAACGTTCAAACTCAAGGCAGCGGTACTGACCGGCAAGCCGATCACGGTCAGTGAAATACAAGCCTTGGCCGATCTGCCCAGCCGCGAGGTGCTGATTGCCAAGTTGCTCGGCACCATGAACGCTCCGATAGCAAACTTCGTCGGAACGCTCGCCGCTGTACCGGGTAGCTTCGTCCGCGTGCTCGAAGCCATCAGGGCGCAGAAACAGGGAAACTGATCTCAAAATCACCATAAACGAAAGTGTCACTACTTCACGGAGGAAGAGAAAATGGCCGAAATTACCAAGGCTGAAGTTATAAGCTTCATTGAGAACATGTCCGTACTCGAGCTTGCAGAGCTCGTAAAAGAGCTGGAAGACAAGTTCGGCGTGTCCGCCGCTGCCCCTGCGGTCGCTGTTGCAGCAGCAGCCCCTGCCGCTGCCGAAGCAGCGGAAGAGAAAACCGAGTTCGACGTCATCCTGAAGGCGGCCGGCGCCAACAAGATCGGCGTGATCAAGGTCGTTCGTGCACTCACCGGTCTGGGCCTGAAAGAGGCGAAAGACCTGGTGGACGGCGCACCCCAGCCCGTCAAGACCGCTGTTGCCAAGGAAGAGGCTGAAGAGGCCAAGAAGCAGCTCGTCGAAGCCGGCGCGGAAGTGGAAGTCAAATAGCAGCGAAAGAACAATTTCCTACCTGAGCCAAGGTTGCTTTGCGCGGCCTTGGCTGTTCTATTTTAGTTTCCCATCCGGAACCAGGATGGTCACTTTATAGTTGAGAAGCCCATGGAAACTGACGACAGACTCCGCATCCCAAGGCAAGCGTCCCGTCCCGTTCGAGGGGCTGAAGCTCTTCTCGGCATTCACCAAAGGAGAACATATGGCTTATTCAATTGCGAATAACCACCTTTTGCGCAAGAACTTCGCCAAGATCAAAAAGATCATCGACATACCGAACCTTATCGACATTCAGAAAAATTCATATAAAAGATTTCTCCAGGTGGACGTTCCCGCCGAGGCCAGGAAGAATTACGGACTGGAAGCGGTATTCAGGAGCGTTTTCCCCATCAAGGATTTCACCGAGACCGCTTCGCTGGAATATGTTTCCTATTCCCTCGGCATCCCGAAATACGATGTGGAGGAGTGTCATCAGCGGGGCATGACGTTTGCCGCACCCATGAAGGTAAAGGTACGTCTGGTTATCTGGGATGTGATCAAGGAAACAGGGGCGCGCGCCGTTCGGGAGGTTAAGGAGCAGGAGGTCTATTTCGGCGAAATCCCGCTCATGACCGTCAACGGCACGTTTATCATAAACGGCACTGAAAGGGTCATTGTCAGCCAGTTGCACCGTTCTCCCGGTGTTTTCTACGACCATGACAAGGGCAAAACCCATTCAAGCGGCAAGGTGCTCTATTCGGCAAGGGTCATTCCCTATCGCGGATCCTGGCTGGATTTCGAGTTCGACCACAAGGACATACTCTATGTGCGCATTGACAGACGCAGGAAAATGCCTGCTACCGTACTGCTCAAGGCGCTTGGCTATACTGCCGAGGAACTTCTGAACTACTACTACAAGAGCGAGGAAATCTCCTTCGGCGAGATGATGACCAAGTTGGCCGATCCCGAACTGCTGCTCAACCAGAAGGCCCACTTCGACATCACTGATCCCCAGACGGGTGACGTAATACTCAAGGCAAACCGGAAATTCACCAAAGCCGCCATCAAGAAGATGGCGGACCATGGTATCAAATATATCCCCATCACGGAAGACGAGGTTGTGGGGAAGTTCTCATCTCACGACGTTGTGGACCCTGCCACCGGGGAAGTCATCATCGAGAGCAACGAGGAAATAAGCCAGGCAAAGCTCGAGGAGGTAAAGGCCAGGGGCATCGCTTCCCTGCAGGTTCTCTTCATCGACAACCTGCATGTGACATCCTGCCTGCGCGATACGCTGCTGCTGGACAAAATCAGCTCCACAGACGAGTCCCTGATAGAGATTTACCGGCGCCTCCGCCCCGGTGATCCGCCGACGCTGAAGAGCGCCATAGCGCTGTTCGAAAACCTGTTCTCAAACCCGGAGCGTTATGACCTTTCAGCGGTAGGCCGGCTCAAGCTGAACTACAAGCTCGGGCTCCAGGTTCCCCTCGAAACCCAGACGCTGACCAAGGAAGATGTTCTCGAGGTGGTACGCTATCTCATCGATCTCAAGAACGGCAAGGGCGCCATCGACGATATCGATCATCTGGGCAACCGTCGTGTCCGGGCCGTGGGCGAACTGCTGGAGAACCAATACCGGATCGGCCTCGTCAGGATGGAGCGGGCGATCAAGGAACGCATGAGCCTGCAGGAGGTCGAGAACCTCATGCCGCACGACCTCATCAATTCCAAGCCCGTATCGGCCGTGGTCAAGGAGTTTTTCGGTTCTTCACAGCTTTCACAGTTCATGGACCAGACCAACCCGTTGTCCGAGGTGACCCACAAGCGCCGTCTCTCGGCTCTCGGACCGGGCGGCCTGACACGTGAAAGGGCAGGATTTGAAGTCCGAGACGTGCACCCGACCCACTACGGCCGCGTATGCCCGATCGAAACCCCTGAGGGTCCCAACATCGGCCTGATCGCGTCACTTTCCACGTATGCACGGATCAACAAGCACGGCTTTGTCGAAACTCCCTACCGGATCGTCCGGGAAGGGGTGGTGACTGACGAAGTCCGTTTCTTCTCGGCCCTGGAAGAGGAAGGGCATGCCATATCCCAGGCGGACGCAGAGGTTGACGAGAACGGACGGTTCGTGGATGACTACGTTTCCGCACGGAAGGGGGGCGAATTCGTCCTCATCGGCAGGGACGAGGTGGAACTGATGGACGTGTCGCCGCTGCAGCTGGTTTCCGTCGCAGCGTCACTCATCCCGTTCCTGGAAAACGACGACGCCAACCGCGCCTTGATGGGTTCCAACATGCAACGGCAAGCGGTGCCCCTGCTGAGGGCGGATTCCCCGCTGGTCGGCACCGGCATGGAGCGGGTCGTGGCCCGGGACTCGGGCGTGTCTGCCGTTGCCCGGCACACCGGTGTGGTAGAGTCGGTCGACGCTTCCCGCATCGTGGTCAAGATCGACGAAGACGAGTATGATGAGACCGGAACCGGGGTCGACATCTACAACCTGATCAAGTTCGCCCGCTCCAACCAGAACACCTGCATCACCCAGAAACCGGTCGTCAAGGTCGGCGACCACGTGAAGCGGGGCGACATCATCGCCGACGGTCCGTCCACCGAGATGGGCGAGCTGGCCCTCGGCCAGAACATCCTGGTCGCCTTCATGCCGTGGGGCGGCTACAACTTCGAGGACTCTATCCTCATTTCGGAGAAGCTGGTCAAGGACGACCGCTACACCTCGATCCATATCGAGGAATTCGAGTGCGTAGCCCGCGACACCAAGCTCGGCAAGGAAGAGATCACCTCGGACATACCGAACCTCGGTGAAGAGGCACTGAAGGACCTGGACGAGTCCGGCATCATCAGGATCGGCGCTGAAGTCAAGCCGGGTGACATCCTGGTGGGCAAGATCACCCCGAAGGGAGAGACCCAGCTTTCACCCGAGGAAAAGCTCCTCAGGGCGATTTTCGGCGAGAAGGCCGGCGATGTGCGCGACACTTCGCTCAGGGTGCCGCCAGGCGTGGAAGGCACGGTCATCGGCGCCAAGATATTCTCCCGCAAGGGCTCCGACAAGGACACCCGCACCGAAAGCATCGAGCGTGCCGAGGAGGAAAAGCTGCGCAAGGATGAGAAGGACGAGATCCAGATCATCCGTGACGCTGCCGTCGACAAGCTCAAGAGACTTCTCCTGGACCGGGTCGCGTCCTCGACGGTCGAGGACCGTCAGGGACAGCCTATCATTGCCAAGGGCAAGAAGATTGCTCCAGCCGACCTTGCCTCGCTCCCCCTGGAAAGGTGGGACGAGATATCGGTTGCCGACGGGGAGGGCGTGGAAGAAAAGGTTGCCCAGATCCTGGCGACCCTGACCCAGCAGATCGAACTCATCAACTTCGTGTTCGATGACAAGATCCAGAAGCTGAAGCGCGGCGACGATCTTCCCCCCGGCGTCATCAAGATGGTCAAGGTCTACGTTGCCATCAAGCGAAAGCTCCAGGTCGGTGACAAAATGGCAGGTCGCCACGGGAACAAAGGTGTCGTTTCCCGGATACTTCCGGAAGAGGACATGCCCTACATGGAAGATGGCCGTCCGGTGGAGATCGTGCTGAACCCGCTCGGTGTTCCGTCCCGAATGAACGTCGGTCAGATTCTCGAGACCCATCTGGGATGGGCGGCGAAGGGAATCGGCTGGCAGATCGAGGAGATGCTTGCCAAGAACACCTCTGCTGATGCGTTGCGCAAGTATCTGGCGGAAATCTACGAAGACCCGGAAATGGGTGCGTTCCTCGAAACACTCGGCGAGGAGGAACTTCTCGCGGTGGCCCGGAGGCTCAAGCGGGGCGTCCCCATGGCTTCTCCCGTCTTCGAGGGTGCGTCCGAGCAGCAAATCAGGACTCTCCTGGGGAAATCGTCATTTGCCCCTTCCGGACAGGTCACGCTGTACGACGGCCGGACCGGAGACCCCTTCAAACACAAAGTTACCGTGGGCATAATGTACGTCCTGAAGCTCCACCACCTGGTGGACGACAAAATCCATGCCCGTTCCATCGGTCCCTACAGCCTGGTTACCCAGCAGCCGCTGGGAGGCAAGGCTCAGTTCGGCGGCCAGCGCCTCGGGGAGATGGAGGTCTGGGCCATGGAGGCGTACGGCGCAGCCTACGCGCTCCAGGAGTTCCTCACGGTCAAGTCCGATGACGTGGCCGGCCGGACCAGAATGTACGAGGCGATCGTCAAGGGCAAACACACGCTGGAACCTGGTTTGCCCGAATCCTTCAACGTTCTGATCAAGGAACTCCAGTCGCTCTGCCTGGACGTTGAACTGCTGGAAACGGAAGAGGATTAGCCGCAGGCGCAAGCAGGCTGACGGCCTGTTGCGGGGCTGGTCATGGACTGTGTTCGAGTAGATCGGTTAACTCAAGAGAGAACAGATTTGGACAGCTGCCGGTAGCAATTCCGGAGAGCGTTTGCCAACTCCTAGACAAGGGAGGAATATATTTTGGAAGATTTTTTCAGCTTTTTCGAGAAACCCAAGGATCCGTTGCACTTCTCCGCCATTCGCATCTCCATTTCGTCTCCGGACAAGATCCGGGAACGTTCATTCGGCGAGGTGAAGAAACCGGAAACCATCAACTACCGCACCTTCAAGCCGGAGCGTGACGGCCTGTTCTGCGCGAAAATCTTCGGTCCAACCAAGGACTACGAATGCAATTGCGGAAAATACAAGAGAATGAAGCACCGCGGCATCGTCTGCGAAAAGTGCGGCGTCGAGGTCATTCCCTCCAAGGTGCGCCGTGAGCGTCTGGGCCACATAGACCTTGCAACTCCCGTTGCCCACATCTGGTTCCTCCGTTCGCTCCCTTCCCGGATCGGAAACCTGCTGGACATCTCGCTGAAAGACCTGGAGAAGGTTCTTTATTTTGAAGCCTATGCCATCACCGATCCGGGGAATACCGGAATGGGTCTCGGCGAGGTATTCAGCGAAGACCGCTATCTGAAGATGAGAGAGGAAGCAGGGGTTTCCTTCGAGGCAGGCATGGGCGCCGCAGCGGTCCGCGATTGCCTGAAGGCACTCGACCTCGACACGCTGGCTGTCCAGTTGCGAACTGAAATGGTGGATGCAACCAGCGAGGCGAAGCGGAAAAAGATCGCCAAGCGACTGAAGGTGGTTGATGCCTTCAAAGCTTCCGGCAACCGCCCGGAGTGGATGATTCTGGAATGCATTCCGGTGCTTCCGCCTGAATTGCGGCCCCTCGTCCCCCTGGATGGCGGCAGGTTCGCCACGTCCGACCTGAATGACCTCTACCGGAGGGTGATCAACCGCAACAACCGCCTCAAGCGCCTGATGGAACTGCAGGCGCCTGAGGTGATCATCAGGAATGAAAAGAGAATGCTGCAGGAAGCGGTTGACGCCCTGTTCGACAACGGCAGGCGCGGCAGGGCCATTGCCGGCCCCAACAAGCGCCCGCTCAAGTCGCTGTCGGACATGCTCAAGGGCAAATCGGGACGTTTCCGCCAGAACCTGCTGGGCAAGCGAGTGGACTATTCGGGCCGTTCAGTCATCGTTGTGGGTCCTGAACTCCGGCTGCACCAGTGTGGCCTGCCCAAGAAGATGGCGCTGGAACTCTTCAAGCCGTTCATTTACAACAAGCTCGAAGAGCGCGGCTTCGTCACCACCATAAAGAGCGCCAAAAAGATGGTGGAAAAGGAGCGGCCCGAAGTGTGGGACGTCCTGGAAGAGGTCATCAAGGAGCATCCGGTAATGCTGAACCGCGCGCCAACGCTGCACCGGCTCGGCATTCAGGCGTTCGAGCCCGTCCTCATTGAGGGCAAGGCCATCCAACTGCACCCGCTGGTCTGCACAGCGTTCAATGCTGACTTCGACGGCGACCAGATGGCGGTTCACCTCCCGCTTTCCATCGAGAGCCAGGTTGAGGCCCGTGTCCTGATGATGAGCACCAACAACATCCTGTCCCCGGCACACGGCAAACCGATCATCGTTCCTTCCCAGGACATGGTTCTCGGCATCTATTTCATGACCAGGGACAAGTTCTTCGCCAAGGGTGAAGGAAAAGCACTCGCTTCTCCGGAAGAGGTGCGCATGGCGTATGACGCCGGGGAGATCGACCTTCATGCCCGCATCAGGGTCAGGATGAAGAACCTGGCGACGGATGCTGCTTCGCAGATTATAGAGACCACAACCGGGCGCATTCTGCTCAGGGATATTCTGCCTGAGAGCGTTCCGTTCGCTGCCATCAACAAGGTGATGACCAAAAAAGAGCTGTCCAACCTGGTTGATACCTGCTACCGGCTCGCGGGCAACAAGGATACGGTGATCCTCGCCGACAGGCTGAAGGAAATCGGCTTCCGCTACTCGACCGAGGCGGGCATATCCATCTGCATCGACGACATGGTGATCCCGGAGGGAAAGCCGGTCATCATCGAAAGGGCCACGGAAGAGGTCAAGGAGATCCAGAACCAGTACACCGAAGGTCTGATCACCGACGGCGAACGCTACAACAAGGTCATCGACATCTGGGCGAAATCCACCGAGGAGATTGCCAAGGAGATGCTGGACAACCTCTCCCGTGACATTATGTTGTCCCCGGACGGAAAGGAAGTAAAGACACCTTCCTTCAATGCAATCCACATGATGGCCGATTCCGGTTCCAGGGGCTCTGCTCAGCAGATCCGCCAGCTGGCCGGCATGCGCGGCCTTATGGCCAAGCCTTCGGGAGAGATCATCGAGACCCCCATTACGGCCAACTTCCGCGAGGGTCTGACCGTTCTGCAATACTTCATTTCAACCCACGGCGCCCGCAAGGGTCTTGCCGATACGGCGCTCAAGACCGCCAACTCGGGTTACCTGACCAGAAGGCTGGTGGACGTAGCCCAGGATGCGATCATCACCGAGGATGATTGCGGGACCCTCGACGGCCTGCTGGTTTCCGCCCTCACCGAGGGCGGCGAGATCATCGAGCACATCGGTGACCGCATCCTCGGCCGTGTCGCACTGGACGATATACTCGACCCGGTCACCGGCGAGGTCCTGGTTCCAGCCAACGAGGAGATCGACGAGACCCTGGTGGCCAGGATAGAAGATGCCGGACTGGAGAAGGTGAAGATACGCTCCGTGCTTACCTGCCAGAGCAGGCGGGGCATATGCGCCAAGTGTTACGGCCGCGACCTTGCCCGGGGGCACCTCGTCAATCTCGGCGAAGCTGTCGGCGTCATCGCTGCCCAGTCCATCGGCGAGCCTGGTACCCAGCTTACGATGCGTACCTTCCACATCGGCGGTACCGCTTCAAGGCATGCGGAACAGACGTCTCTCGAGGCGCGCACCGAAGGCACGGTCAAGTTCATCAACATCAACAGCGTCCCCACCCCGGAAGGTCATCACATCGTCATGAACCGCAACGGTGAGCTGGCCATCGAGGACGAAACCGGTCGCGAACGTGAGAAATATTCGATTGTTTACGGTGCGAAGATCAAATTCGGGCCGGGCATGCACGTCAAGTCAGGGGAATCCATTGCTGAGTGGGACCCCTACACGATGCCCATCCTCACTGAGGTTGCAGGAAAGATCAAATTCGGCGACATCATCGAGGGCGTGACGGTCGAAGAGCAGGTCGACGAGGTGACCGGCCTGTCACGTAAGGTCATCATCGAGTCGAGAGACGCCGACAAGCGTCCGCGCATCACGCTCAAGGATGAATCAGGCAAGACCGCACGAATCAGCGACAGCCTGATGGGGCGCTATTTCCTGCCGGTCGGGGCAAATATCTCGGTGCAGGAAGATTCCTTTGCCAACGCGGGTGACATCATTGCCAAGATACCGCGTGAAACCACCAAGACCAAGGACATTACCGGTGGTCTGCCCCGTGTCGCCGAGCTTTTCGAAGCCAGGAAGCCCAAGGATTTCGCCGTGATTTCCGAAATCGACGGCACCATCTCCTTCGGTAAGGACGCCAAGGGCAAGCGCAAGGTAATCGTGACACCCGAGCAGGGCGAGGCCAAGGAATACCTGATTCCCAAGGGCAAGCACATCAGCGTCCACGAAGGTGATTATGTGAGGGCGGGTGAAGCGCTCATGGACGGGTCGTCCAATCCCCATGACATTTTGCGGGTACTGGGTGTGAAGGAGCTGGCAAAATACCTGGTGGACGAGGTGCAGGAGGTGTACCGTCTGCAGGGCGTCAAGATCAACGACAAGCATATTGAAACGATCGTGCGCCAGATGCTCCGCAGGGTCAGGATCAAGGATGTTGGAGAGTCAACGTTCCTGATCGATGACCAGTTGGAGCGGAGCGTCTTCGAGGAGGAGAACGAGCGGGTGCTGGCCAACGGAGGGCGTCCCGCCATTGCCGAACCGCTGCTGCTCGGCATCACCAAGGCATCGTTGTCCACGGAATCCTTCATCTCCGCGGCATCTTTCCAGGAGACAACAAAAGTCTTGACACAGGCTGCCATTGAAGGTAAGGTTGACAGCCTTCGCGGACTGAAGGAGAACGTTATCATGGGGCGTCTGATTCCTGCGGGAACCGGCCTTTCAAGGTATCGCAACCTGAAACTGGTCGTGGAGGAGACGCGAGAGGAAATCCCCGAGTTACCGGAAGAAGCTGTCGAAGATGAAATCGATCAGGCCGAGGCTGAAGAATGATAAAAAGGCTTGACAAGGTTCCATTGCTTTGGTAGTGTTGTCGGGTTTTCGCTTATGCAAAGGGCTCTATTTTTGCCTGAATTAGCAGCTTTAGGAGAAACGTCAGTATGCCGACCATAAACCAGTTGATACGAATCGGTAGAGAAAGCAAGAAAGACAAGTCCACCGCTCCGGCGCTCAAGAGCTGCCCTCAAAAGAGGGGGGTTTGCACCAGGGTATATACGACCACGCCTAAGAAGCCAAACTCTGCATTGCGCAAGGTTGCCAGGGTCCGTCTTACCAACGGTATCGAGGTCACTTCATATATCCCGGGCGTTGGCCACAATCTCCAGGAGCACTCGGTTGTGCTCATCAGGGGCGGCAGGGTCAAGGACCTCCCGGGTGTGAGGTACCATATTGTCAGGGGTACCCTGGATTCGGTCGGTGTGAAGGACAGGAAGCAGGGGCGCTCCAAGTACGGCGCGAAAAGACCTAAGTAAAGTAATGAAGTGAGAGGTTTCTATGCCTAGGAGAAGAGAAGTTGCCAAGCGGGTGATACTGCCCGATCCCAAGTACAATGACCGTGTGGTTGCGAAGCTGGTGAACATCCTGATGCTTCACGGCAAGAAGAGCACTGCTGAACGCGCTTTGTACGGTGCGCTCGAACTGGTTGCCCAGCGAACCAACGATGATGCGATCAAGGTTTTCAAGAAGTCTCTGGACAATATCAGGCCGGTCCTCGAAGTGAAGTCGCGCAGGGTTGGAGGATCCACCTATCAGGTGCCGGTGGAGATCCGGGCCGAAAGAAGGACATCGCTTGCCATGCGCTGGATGGTCAGGTTCGCGGACGCACGGTCCGAAAAGACCCTCACAGACAAGCTTGCCGGTGAGATTGTCGATGCATACAATAACAGGGGTGCTGCGGTCAAGAAGCGTGAAGACACTCATAAGATGGCAGAGGCCAACAGGGCTTTCGCGCACTACCGCTGGTAGACCTGCGTAGAAATATAGATTAGGAGTAATCTGTGGCACGTGAAGTTGCATTGGAAAAAACGCGCAATATCGGCATCATGGCGCATATAGACGCCGGCAAGACCACTACTACCGAGCGCATTCTGTACTATACCGGAGTTTCTCACAAGATCGGTGAGGTGCATGACGGCACTGCTACCATGGACTGGATGGAGCAGGAACAGGAGCGTGGGATAACCATCACCTCCGCAGCCACCACGTGTGCATGGAAAGATCACAGGATCAACATCATAGATACGCCCGGACACGTTGACTTCACCATTGAAGTCGAGCGCTCGCTCCGTGTTCTGGACGGTGCCGTCGCAGTGTTCTGTTCTGTCGGCGGCGTCGAGCCCCAATCCGAAACCGTCTGGCGACAGGCTGACAAGTATGGTGTTCCCAGGATCGCGTTCATCAACAAGATGGACAGGGTCGGAGCCGACTTTTTCCGCGGAGTTTCCATGATCAAAGACCGCTTGAAGGCGAACCCTGTTCCGATTCAGCTTCCCATCGGCAAGGAAGAGAACTTCAAGGGCGTCATTGATCTTGTGGAAATGAAGGCAATTGTCTGGGATGATGAATCCCTGGGAGCCAAATTCAGTGTCGAAGACGTGCCCGATTCCGAACTTGAACTTGCTGCGGAATACAGGGAAAAGCTCATCGAGGAGCTTTCCAGCCATGACGATGCGCTCATGGAAAAATATCTGGCTGGTGAAGAGCTTACTGTCGATGAAATACGTACCGCAATCAGGAAATCGACCATTGCTATTCAGATATGCCCGGTAACCTGTGGCTCCGCATTTAAAAACAAGGGCGTGCAGAATCTCCTTGATGCCGTCATTGATTATATGCCTTCGCCGACTGATATTCCGCCGATTATGGGACTGCTTGAGGACAGCACTGAAGAGACCGAAAGGAAGTCATCCGATAGCGAGCCTTTTGCTGCGCTGGCATTCAAGATCATGACCGACCCTTATGTTGGGCAGCTCTGTTTCTTCAGGGTTTATTCCGGTGTGATTGAATCGGGATCGTATGTTTATAACTCCACCAAGGGAAAGAAAGAGCGTATTGGTCGCATTCTTAAAATGCATGCCAACAAGCGTGAAGAGATAAAAGAGGTTCGAGCCGGTGATATTGCCGCGGCTGTAGGCCTTAAAAGCACAACCACCGGTGATACACTGTGTGATGAGAATAAAGCCGTAATTCTGGAGTCCATTGAGTTCCCTGAGCCTGTTATTGCCATTGCCATTGAGCCGAAGACAAAAGCAGACCAGGAAAAGTTGGGCCTCAGCCTTCAGAAGCTTGCGAGTGAGGATCCCTCTTTCCGTGTTAGGACCGATGAGGAAACCGGACAAACAATCCTTTCGGGTATGGGCGAGCTTCATCTTGAGATCATTGTTGATCGTCTGATGCGCGAGTTCAAGGTGGAGGCAAATGTCGGCAAACCCCAGGTTGCCTATAGGGAGACCGTTTCCAAAAAGGTCAAGGTTGAAGGCAAGTTCGTTCGACAGTCCGGCGGTCGTGGTCAATATGGTCATGTGTGGCTCGAGGTCGAACCGCAGGAAGCCGGCAAAGGCTATGAGTTTGTTGATGCGATAAAGGGTGGTGTTGTGCCCCGCGAATATATACCCGCGGTTGACAAAGGTATCCAGGAAGCCATGGAAACAGGTGTCCTTGCCGGGTTCCCGGTTGTTGATATAAAGGTGACGCTGATTGACGGCTCCTACCATGATGTCGACTCTTCAGAGATGGCCTTCAAGATAGCCGGTTCGATGGGCTTCAAAGAGGGTTGTGGAAAAGCCGGCCCGGTTTTGCTTGAGCCGATAATGTCCGTTGAAGTGGTGGTTCCTGAGGAACATATGGGTGATGTGATAGGCGACCTGAACTCACGGCGCGGTCGCATCATGGGTATGGAGTCACGTGCAGGCGCCCAGGTAGTAACGGCGATGGTTCCGCTGGCTGCGATGTTCGGATACGCGACGGATCTGCGATCGGCTACCCAGGGCCGTGCCACCTATACGATGACGTTCGACCATTATGAGCAGGTACCCAAGTCGGTATCCGAAGAAATAGTCGCGAAAGTAAAAGGATAAAGATTCCTATAGAGGAGGGATTCCCAGATGGCCAAG
>DIFZ01000070.1:2305-16220 GCA_002419385.1 Geobacter sp. UBA5735 | reverse complement strand
TCAATTGAAAGAATGGCAGGAAATGCTATGTTAGTGCCCATCTGGAAACTCCGGATAGGCACGAATGCAGTTGCCAGATCGGAAAGAGGGGATTTTTCGTCCTGGCAAGGAAATCAAGGGATTGCGCGGAGGCATACTCACGTATGCCGCACAAGCAATCACGCAGATTGACACCGCCAGGGCGGAAAAGCACCCTTTCCGGATGGAAACAACCTATGCATTCGATCCGTCGCAAAAGAGGGTATGCTTTTCTCAGATCCGCCAGGTTTCTCAGTCGCTTCAGGAAGAGCACCGAAGCAGCCTCCTTCAGCGGAAACCGGGTGGAACTGTTCCGTCACGGAGGGGATTTCTTTCCTGCCATGCTGGAGGGATTCAACTCCGCAACCAGCCATATCTGCCTCGAATTCTACATCATCCGCAACGACCGTATCGGCGACCTTTTTGCCCGATCCCTGGCCGAAGCCGCCGGGCGGGGCATTCCGGTCCATCTCATCTATGATTACATAGGCTGCCTGGAAACACCGGCCGCCTACTTCCGGGAGCTGGAGAAAGCCGGGGTCAGGTGCGTTCCTTTCAACCGGCCGCCCTTCAGGAAGGGGCTGGGCTGGTTCGACCGCCGCAACCACCGTAAATACGCCTGCATTGACGGTGCCAGGGTTTTTCTGGGCAGCCTGAACATCGGGGACGAATACGCGGGTTTCGGCGAAAGCGTCGGCACGTGGCGCGACGTCGGCGTGCGCATCGATGGTGCCGTAGCGGGCGAATTCCTGAGAATGTTCCGCGAAACCTGGGCGGAGGAAACCGGCACCCCTCCGGCCGGACTTCCGGCAGCCACGGCATCGCCGCCCGGCACTGGCGCCGCCCATGTGATGGTGGTCAACGGCGCCCCCCATCACACGCACTCCTTCATCCGGAGTTCGTTCCGCATGGCCATAGCCGGGGCAGCGAAAAGCGTCAGAATCATCACCCCCTACTTCGTCCCCGGTCCCCGCGTCGTCAGATCCCTGCTGAGAGCTGCAATGCGCGGCGTCCGCATCCAGATCCTGCTCCCTGCCATCAGCGATGTCCCCCTGGTGAACATTGCCAGCAGGGCGTATCTTTCCCCCCTGCTGAAGGAAGGCGTCGAGATTTACGAGCGGAAAGGGACGGTTCTGCACGCCAAGGTGATGCTCATTGATGGATGCTGGGCAACCCTGGGTTCGGCCAACCTGGATTTCAGGAGCTTTCACCGGAACTACGAGGTGAACGTCATCGTCGACCACACCGGCTTCGGCACGCAGATAAACCAGATGTTCGATGAGGATCTGTCCCGGTCAGGCAGGATTACGCTGGAAGCGCACGAATCAAGGGGATGGTTCGAACGGCTGCTGGAACGGCTGTGCGATCCCATCAGGCGGTTCCTGTAAAAACTGAAGCCCCCGCGGCCATGCTGCCGCGGGGGCTTCAGTTTTCCAATGCGCCCGCCGTCACGCAGGTGCGGCGGGCTAGCTAGGGCAACCCTCTTTACAACGGGTTACGGGGCGGAGCATATACAGTGTAGTCCACATAGTTCCATTCCTCCTTTCCCAGGATGATCGCCTTGAGTACCTCTTGTTTGTGGTTATATGATAATACCCCGTTTCCCGGTTGTCAATGATAGATACATCAGACTATATATATTTCTTTATTGTTCTGAGTATCATCCCCTCTTTGACGCCCATTGCCCCCTTCGGGCAAAGCTCCCTGCAACAGAAACAGCGGATGCACTTCCTGTAGTCGATGTGCAGCGCCTTGTCATCCATAGCTATCACCCCGGGTGGGCAGGCATCGCGGCAGATGCCGCAGCGCTCGCACAGGTCCGTATCAGGGACGGGATACGACGTGACGAGATTGCGGATCCTCCGGGCCAGGAACCGGGGGAGCCCCCACTGGACATCTGCCGTGGGAGGGAGCCTGAAACCTGGAACCAGGGCCTCGGCGACAGGGCATCCCACCACGGTCACGCCATCCCTGGCGGCGCCATCGATCCCCATCGTTCGTGCTGCGTGCTCCAGGAACAGGAGCCTGTCCGGAATCCCCAGCAGTTCTGCCGCCACCATGTCCACCGCAACCGGGTTGACCCCTGCCAGCAGGAGACCAACCTGGCGGGGGTCGCCGCCGCCCGGGCCGTCCCCCTCCATGGCCACGATGGCGTCGACTATGTTCAGGTCAGGCTTACGCAGGAGATAGATCTCCAGCAGTATGCGGGCAAAAAGGTCCCGGTCCTCGCCGGCCCTGAGGTGCCAGGCGGCCTTTTCAGGGCCGACGACCGCTCCGAAGAGATTTTTGACCGCGCAGGTCATGGTCATCATCCCGTGGGTCTTGAGCTTGGGCAGGTTGATGACCCGGTCGGCTTCGAGATAGGGCCTCGCCAGGGCAATCCGCTTGAACAGGCCGGTGTTGGGGAGCTCCACCGGATCCTCGAATTCCACGAGCTTCGCGCCTGTCTCCCGTACCACGGCGGCCAGGCCGCTCTTCTCGGCAACCCGTGCCAGCCCCCCCACACCGGGACTGTCCCCCACCAGGGGAATGCCGCCGGCTTCGAGCACCAGCTCGAGCACCGCCCGGAGAACTTCGGGATGGGTCGTGACAGCTTCGTCGGGACGTTTTGCGGCAAGCAGGTTCGGCTTGAGGAGCACGGTCTCACCTGGCTTGACGAAGGCGGCCATCCCCCCGAGAGGTGAAAGAAGGCGCCTCATGCCCTGCTTCACTTCCTCCCGTTCGTAAACGGGAACTTTTTCAATTACCACCGTTGGCATCGTATGCCACCTGACCTTCCGTTAATCCGTCAGCCATACGGAGAAAAGCTTCACCTTTCCTGTAGACTTTTACTCAGACCTATGATATTTTTTGCTCACTAAAAACAGCCGGTCATCAAGAAAAGGGGAGGTGAACAGCTTGGCTTACACCATTTCTGACGAGTGCATCAACTGTGGCGCATGTGACGATTCCTGTCCCGTCGGCGCAATCAGCGAATCCGGAAGCAAAAGGGTGATCGACGCCGACACCTGCATTGACTGCGGTGCCTGTGCGGATACATGCCCCGTAAACGCCATCAGCGGCTAACACCAGTCCTGCAACTGCAACGTGTACTGCGGCGCCCATTCCCCCGGGAATGGGCGCCTTTTTATATCCGGTCCGGGACTTCCCGCAGCTTCGTTCTTACCGTTTCACCGGCTCGACGCCCTGCCCGTCCACAACCACCGCACCGAATTTCGCTCCGCCTCCGGGCACGCCCTTGAAGACCACCACGAACGGGATTGTTTTTCCCGGCGCCACGTCGAGATTGGCCAGGGAATCGCCGAACTGCCGCCCCATGGCTTTTTCCAGCTCGGCAAAAGGCAGGCCGGCCAACTGCTCCCTGGACAGGGTGTTTCCACAGTAGACGGTCCGCTGGGCCAGGACCTGCCCGGCGCCGTCATACACGGTGCCTTTTACCCGCAGAGCGGTCATCGCCCTGCCGGAGGTATTCGCGACTTCGCCGGTAATGGCAAACAGCTCTCCCGCCTCCCTGTTGACGAGATATGCTCCGTCAAGAGAACGGATTTCGGCGCCATTTCCCGTTGTGCAGGCCGAACCCGCCATCTTCATCAGGGACGGCGGCATGACAGCCGCCGGGTCGACCGGCCACTTGAAGAAGAAAACCGACGCGATCAGCGCGACAATGAGCATGAGCACCCC
This sequence comes from Geobacter sp. UBA5735, assembly GCA_002419385.1. Classification (GTDB taxonomy): domain Bacteria; phylum Desulfobacterota; class Desulfuromonadia; order Geobacterales; family Geobacteraceae; genus RPRC01. The sequence continues at coordinate 12,521 of DIFZ01000070.1, read as the reverse complement.
CCCCAGCAGCAGAAAGGGCGCAGGGGAGCTCTGTCGCCGGGAAGCGATTGACAGGGGCGGCAGGTCATGGTCTTCGTCGGCCATTACCCGCTGCTCGCGGATCGCGTCTGCCCGCTCATCCTCCGGAGCAGCCTTTGTTTCGGCAAGGATTCCCCACTCATCGCCCCGGGGCAAGCCTGTTCCGTCGTTTGCGGGGCTTGCCGCCTCATGCTCTTCTGCAAGGGGTTCAGATGCCGGCGACTCTTCGGATTCCGCGTCAGCAGTGTAACCGCCGGCAGGGGAAGCCTCTTCCCCCGGACCGGCAGCAGCTTCGCCGGTCCTGAACTGTGGCAGAGGAACCCCTTTCCGGAAAAAGCCGGCAAACGGCTCGGACTGAGCTTCCGCCTCCGTGGCAGGCTCTGCCTCCTGTCCGGAAACAGGCTGTTCGGGAACCTCGGAAACGCCTGCCTCAGGCTTTTCTGCCGCATGTTCTGACGAAGGCTCTTTCACTTCGAACTGCGGCAGGGAGATCCCCTTGTGCAAGAAACCGGCAAACGGATCGGCCGGGGCTGCCGTTTCCGCAGCGGGTTCAGCCTCCTGTCCGGCGGCATCGGAAACGCTTCCGCCCGCGCTCTCAGCAGGCTTCCCGGAAGCAGCGCCCTGTTCGTCAGGATGCGATGCCGTGTCGTTCCCGTCGGTGTTTTCGGACGGCTCCGGAGCTTCATCTGCGGCTGAAGGAGCGCCGAATCCCGCAAGAAGCGTGTCAAAGGTGTCACCATCCGCGGGAGGCTCCTTGCGGACGATGAACGTGTGACTGCAACGGGAACAGCGGACCCTCACCCCTGACTCGGTTATCTTTGAATCATCCAGTCTGAATCTGGTGTTACAGTTGTCGCACTGTATAATCATGATTGTCTCCGAAAAAAACTTCCGCGGCAGATTCGATACCACCCTCCTGCCGACCGGCATGTAAACCTGTTCATCAGGCGTTAACAACTTCGTAGAGCGCAGGCAACTCACGGAAACGCTGATCCATATCAAGCCCGTATCCCACCAGAAACCCGCAGGTGCATCTGATTCCCGCATAATCCGGCTCAATGGCGAAGGTCCTCCGCCGCCTGTTGTCTATCAGCGTGCAGACCGCAAGGCTCGCGGGACTGTCCAGCCGGAGCCTGTCCAGCAGAAAGGAAATGCTCCGGCCTTCGTCTATGATATCCTCAATGACAAGGACATGCCTCCCCTCGATTCCGACGGCAGCGTCCCGGATAACGGTAGCGGAACCGGTGGAGTTCATCCCGCAATAGCTTGCGATTTCGATGAAATCCATGGTAACCGGAACGGTCAGCCGCCGCACCAGGTCTGCGGCAAAAATGAAGGCGCCCTTCAGCACGACCAGTACGTGCAGTTCTTTCCCGGCACAGTCGCGGGAAATTTCGCCTGCCAGGCGTGCCACCTCCAGGCCGATTCTTTCCGGCGGAAAAAGCATCCGCAGAGGAACGCTCATACGCAAAAGACCTTCTTTCGCATTGAAATCACAGATTTCTATAGCAAAAAGGGGTAAATGTGTCAAATCATTATGGTCAGGGAAGCCTCTTTGTGCTATACAAAATGGCACACCCGACGGAAAATCACTCCGCGCCCACCAGGACAGCCAGCGCGTGAGTGGGATCTATCCACCATAAGAACAGGAGAAGAACATGAAGGCAGCACTATCACTGATCTCGGCACTGGCCATATCCCTGATTCTGTCAAGCGCTGCGACTGCCGGGCCGAATCTCGTATTCGACCAGCCGCTTTTCGACTTCGGCAAGGTTGCCCAGGGGAAGACCATAGATCATGTCTTCACGTTCCGCAACACCGGTGATGCCCCGGCAACGATCAGCAAGGTCAATTCGTCCTGCGGCTGCACTGTCGCACAGGTCTCCAGCCGCGTTCTGAAACCCGGAGCGCGGGGAGAAATCAGGGCCTCTTTCGACACCACCGATTTCGGCGGACCAGTGACAAAAGAAGTTTACGTCTACTCCAATGATCCGCGCAAGGCAATTATCACTCTCACCATGAAAGGCTTCGTCATGGAAGACATGGTGGTGTCTCCGGGGCAGGTTGATCTTGGGGCGGTGAAAACGGGAGTTCGGAAAGACGTACAGATAAAGATAGAAAACCGCGGGGCAACCCCCTTCAGGATTCTGTCGGTGAAAACCGCATCCCCCCACGCCACGGTCACCTGGAAAAAAACACGGCTGAAACCCGGCGAATCCTGTACGGTCGTCCTGTCCGTCACACCCCGGAACGCCCAGCGATTCATCAGCGGGTACCTGACGATCAGAACCGACAACGCATCCCGGCCGGAAAAAAACGTCCCGTTCTACGCGGTGCTGCAGAGGTAGCGACTGTATATCGCCGCACGACCGGAGTGATCGTCGACGGGTTGTTTTTTTAAGCTTGAGAAAAGCGTCGAGATAGTGTAGATTTGAAAATTCGCGGGCGGTTAGCTCAGTTGGATAGAGTACAGGCCTCCGAAGCCTGGGGTCGTGGGTTCGAATCCCATGCCGCCCGCCATTTTTTCACCTGACATCGGTGAAGTCGCTGTCACCCCGCACGAAAAACCTTTCCAGCCTCATGCCTGTCTATGTTTGACGTCTGTCCCGATTCTCCATAACGACATCTATAAGCGGCACGTATATACTGAATGTCGTCCCTTCACCCGGTTTGCTGTCGACATTAATGAAACCACCGTGTTTCTCGACAACACCATACACCACCGCAAGACCCAAACCGGTTCCTTTCCCCGGTTCCTTCAGCGTGAAAAACGGTTCGAAAATCTTCATGCGGGTGGCATCGTCCATACCGACGCCGGTATCCGTTATGGAAAGCAGGGCATACCCACGGCATTCCGCCATTTCGTCAGGCTTGAAGAGGATGCTTTCGCTTTCGACAAAGGACGTGCTGACTGCAATCAGCCCACCTTTCGGAGTCGCATCCCTGGCGTTTGCCACCATGTTTATCAGCAACTGCTCGATCTGGCCCGAAACCGACATGATCAGCAGCGCTTCCTGGTGCAGCGACATCCTGAACCTGATTTTATCGCCAACGAGCCATTTCAGGATGGCCTTCATGTTCCTGACGACAAGATTCAAATCGTTCGGTTTGGGGCTCGAGACTCTTTTGCTGCTGAAAGCAAGCAGGTCCTGCGTGAGCTTTCGTGCCCGGTCAGCCAGCGCATGAACCCTTTTCAGGTATTTTACGCTCTCCTGGTCGCTCTGCATCCGGGGAAGCAGAATATCCACATACCCTTTTACCGCCATGATGATATTGTTGAAATCGTGGGCGATGCCGCTGGCCAACTGGCCCACGACTTCGATCTTCTGCGCTTGCGACAACCTCTGCTCAAGCATTTTCCTCTCGGTAATGTTGCGGTCAATGCCCCTGAATCCTGCGAAAGTACCATCCGTCCTGCAGACCGGTACTCCGCTCGTGTCGATGATGACCGTCGCGCCGTTTTTGTGCCGGCATTTTTTCTCAAGCGAGAAAAACGGTTTGTTCGCCGCTCTGCAAGCGCCGTAGTGCGAACGGAAACTCCCCTTTTCCCCAGGAACCAGGAGATCGTGCAGCGACCTGCCGGTCACCTCTTCCGGCGTGTAGCCGAGGTATTCGAAAACGTTCGGGCTTGCGTACGTGTAGAGATCATTCTCATCCACTTCCCATACCCAGTCGCTTGTCGTCTCGACCAGGGCACGGAATCTGGCTTCACTGGCCCTCAGCGCCTCTTCTGCCCTTTTCCTGTCCGAAATGTCACGGAGTATCCCCAACAGATACCTGGTACCGTTCAGCTCAAAGTGGCTGGCGACGACCGATGCCTCGAACTGCGTCCCGTCCGGGCGCTGGAACAACCACTCAACGCACAGTGCAGTGCCGTGCAGGAGCGAATCCAGGAGTTTGGCGGCCTTCTGCCTGGAATCGCTGCCGTCGGACTGGACAGGTGGCGAAAAAACGAGGGGCTTTTTCCCGACAAGCATCGCCTTGTCGCATGCGAACAACTTCGTGGAGGCAGGATTGCAGTCGAAAAGTGCCGTATCCTCTCCCATGAGCCAGATCGCATCATGGGCATTCTCGAAAATTTCCCGGAACTTCTTCTCCGACCGTGCAATAAGCTCGGATGCCTGTTGCCGGTCTATGGCTATGGCCACCTGGTCGGCAACGGATTTCATGACGGACAGATCATCGTCGGCAAAATGCGACGTTCTGCGCGTGCAGAAGGAAAGGGTACCGAGTATGCGCCCCTGTGCAATCAGGGGATGGCATGCGTATGACTGGATCCCGAACGGCCGCACGAGTGCCGTGTACTGATCATCGATCTCCTGAAGGTTCTCCACCACCAGCCTGCAGCCGTCTCGGGCGGAGCAGCCGCAGAGTCCCACCCCGTAATCCAGCCACTCCATTTTTTTTATGTCATCTTCCGGAATACCGCCGCAGGCATTCAGGTGCAGCCGTTTTTTTTCGTGATCCACAATGTAATTGAAGAATGTATCGCACTCCAGAAAGGCCATGACTTTACGGCAGAGCTGATCAACGACTTCCTGAGGCGATTCACTCTCCAGCAGGATCCGGCCTGTCTCCACCAGCAGGTCGAGCCGCTGATTGCTCTTATGCAGGAGACCCTCGGATTTCCTGACAGCGTCGGAGGCCTGTTCGTAGTTCTGCTTTTCGGCTTCCAGTTCTCTGTTCCGGGCTCTAACGGCATTCAGTTCAGCGATCAGCTGTTCTTTCGTTTTCTCTGCGTCTTCCATGGAACTCCCGCCTGACGAACTTTCCTGCTCTGCCAACCCCACGATACTCCGTTTTCAGCAGCTGCCCCTGACCCCATGTTTCGGCTCAGCACAAATAAAGTAACCTTCCGGAGCTGGAATCCGGTCTTAGCCGGCGGTTTCCGGACTGACACCGAATACATTCATATCTTTCGCAACGGACGGATGGACAATCTGGCGGGCAACGGGTTCACTGGGAACAGACACGCGGCATCACCTGTACTGGCAGCAGTCTTCAATTGAAGCCAGCAGCTTCTCCAGCTGTATCGGCTTCTGGATGTACGAATGTATGCCGATGCCGGCGAGATCAGGCATATGCTGTTCATTCAGGTAGGCAGAAGCGAGAATGATCGGAGTCCGTGCACAGACCTCCCTGACCTTGCGAGACATTTCGATTCCATCCATGACCGGCATCCTTATATCGGTCACTATGATGTCAGGCTTATGGATCCTGAAAAGGTCCCAGGCCTCGCTGCCGTCAGCGGCGGTCAGGACCACAAGCCCGTTCCAGCGCAGCATCATCGCCATCATCTCCCGCGCCCGATCCTCGTCATCCGCATACAGAACGGACAGCCCTCCGCTCGCTATCTTCATATCATACCTCGATACGGAACTCTGCGCCTTCACCGGTATTGCGCACCCCGAGAACCCCCTGCATGCTTTTTTCGATTATGGTCTTTGCCATGTACAAACCGATTCCGCTGCCCGTTCTCTCCTGCTTGGTGGTGAAATAGGGCTCGAAAATCCGGTCGAGCAGATCCTCGGCGATTCCGCCCGCGTTATCGCTGATCGTCACCACAGCCCGGGTACCTTCCCTGGCGACAGAGACATCGATACGGGGCTCCGCCACATGCCGGTCATGGAATGCATCCTTTGCGTTGTTCAGAATGTTCATCACAACCTGGGCATATTCGTTCGCAAATCCGTTCAGCGACAGGTCATCATCGCCGGCAATGTCGACGGCAATGGCCTGCGCCTTGAAGCTGGCCGAAATGAGGTTATACGTCCTGACTATCAGATCCTTTATCCTGAACTGCTGCCGCTCCCTGTCGGGTTTGAGAAAGTTGCGGAAATCATCGATGGTCTGGGACATGTGCATCAGGATGTCCAGAATCTGGTCTACCGTGCTCTGCAGAAATTCGCTTTCCAACTCGCCGTGTCTGCTGCTCTCCGCCAGAACCTGGGCGTACAGGCCGATGACGTTCAATGGCTGCCGCCACTGGTGGGCAATGAGGTTGATCATCTCGCCCATTTCCGCCTGGCGGCTCTGCTGGATCAGCAGGTAATCCTTTTCCCTGTTTTTTCGGGTTTCTTCAGCAACCCTCTGTTCCAGGGTCCTGTTCAGCTCTTCAAGCTGCCGTTGCCTGTCGACCAGTTTTTCCTCGGCCCGCTTCCGATCGGTGATATCGCGCAGTATGACCTGGATCGCTGTGCCCTCATCCATCGCAAAATGAGAGGCGGCAACCTCCACGTCCACAATGCTGCCGTCGATGCGAATGATTTTTTCCTCCAGGAGCGGAGCGTTTTCTCCCGAGCGCAAACGCTCGATCCGCTCCCTGACAAGCGCATGGCAGTCCGGGTGGAGCAGGTCGTAGGGAGTTTTGCCGACAATCTGCTCGGCGCTTTCCGCTCCGAACAGTCGCAACAATGCCGGATTCACGAACACAATCCGGTCGTTGAGGTTGATGAAAAGCGCATCGGGCGACATCTCCACCAGGGAGCGATAACGGTCCTCGCTCTCGCGCAGGGCCTGCTCCCTCCTTTTCTGCTCGGAGACGTCGCGCACGATACCCAGGCGGCACAGGGAACGCCCCTGCCGGTCGGTCTGGACATAGATCGCGTCGGCCAGCCAGCGGTAACGCCCGTCCTTGCACATGAAACGGTATTCCAGCATGCCCTTGCCGCCGTTGCTGATGCAGGCTATCGCCTTTCTCACCGATTTGCGGTCATCGGGATGGATCCGCTCCACGACATCATCCAGACTCATTGCTGTCATTTCAGTGACCGAGCATCCCGTTATCCGCTCGAAGGCCGGGCTCATGTAATCATACATGTCCGTCAGCAGGTCCCGTCGATATACCGCGTCAATCGAATTCTCAAGCAGAGACAGCAGGGTTTCTTGGCTCTCACGCTGTTCAATGGCTGGCAGTCCGGGACTCCCCTGCAGGTCGCCCTGCCCCCGGGATTCGGCACATGCATGCACGTGCGGAAGCGGGTCCGCCTCTCCCAGTGCCTGGCGGGCCCGGCGCATCAGACCGGAAGCTTCCCGGATGCGCACGGGATCCGCTCCGGCAGAGTTCCCCGCCAGCAGGTCATCCTCGAGCTTCGACAGTTCGTCAAGTATGTCACTTATGCTTCTTGTTGCATTCACGCAGCGCCCCATCTGCTAACAGCCTTGAAATATTCATACTAAGTTTACTACCGGCACCCCGTTTATACAAAACCGGGGCTCCAGTTTCCGACATTATTTCCTTCCCATCTTGCCGGTTTTTTGTGACGGGATTCAGGTATGGCAAAATGGATGAGCTTTGTTATAAAAGGCTGCTTTAACAACAGAAAAAGCCAATGAAAGGCTGGCCGAAAATCAGTGATCCGGCTTGTATCCAGGTATCACAGATCATCCTCGATCCGGATCAGTGCGGGATTTTCGGAGGTTATCCCGATTGCGCCGATCCTGTCCAATGCCTTGTTCACGTCGATTTCCTTCGCCTCGTGGGTCACGATGACCAGGGGCACGAACCCGCCGCCGCTTTTCGCAGTCTGGATCGCGGACTTTATGCTGATGCCGTTTTCGCCCAGGGCACCGGCGATTTTCGCCAGTATCCCCGGCCGGTCGAGCACGCTGAAGCGCAGATAATACTTGCAGACTGTTTCGCCCATCGGCTGGATGGGGACAAACCCGATATTCTTGTCAAGGAAGCCTAGAGGCGCCGTTCTCCTCCCTGCCCCAACCAGCATGTTGCGGGCAATCGCCATGAGGTCGCCGACCACGGCGCTCGCGGTCGGCTCCATACCTGCCCCCCTGCCATAGAACATGACCGTGCCCACGTAGTTGCCCGTCAGGCGTACGGCGTTGTAAACCCCTGAAATTCCTGCAAGAGGATCGCAAGCCGGCACCATGGCTGGATGGACTCTCGCTTCAATCCTGTCTTCGTAGCGCTTGCCGATTGCCAGGAGCTTGATCCGGTATCCAAGCCTCCCGGCGAAATCGATGTCGAGGTCGGAAACGGAACTGATGCCCTCGACATGGATGTCGCCGAAGGAAACCCATGTGCCGAAGCAGAGCGAGATCAGGATGCTGAGCTTGTGGGCGGTGTCTGTGCCTTCGATATCGAACGTGGGATCAGCTTCGGCATAACCCAGCTCCTGTGCGTTCTTCAGCACAGCGGCAAAACCGGCTCCCTCCTCCGTCATCCTGGTCAGAATGTAGTTGCATGTCCCGTTCAGGATGCCGAGAACCGAGCCGAAGCGGTTCGCTGCCATGTTCCCCTTGATCGCCGACAGAACCGGTATCCCTCCGGCGACTGCCGCCTCGTAGCGGATCTCGACCCTGTTGCGGGCAGCCGCATCGTACAGCTCCTGGCCATGCAGCGCCAGCAGTGCCTTGTTGGCAGTGATGACGTGCTTGCCGTTCCCGATGGCTTCCAGGAGATATTCCCTGGCCGGGCTGTACCCGCCCATGAGCTCGATGATGATGGAAATGTCCGGGTCGGCGAGGATCTGCCGGAAATCCCCGGTGAGTACTCCCGGGGCGAGAACAAGCCCCCGGTCTTTTTCCAGATCACGCACGGCAATGCGTTTCAATGTCAGCTTCGCACCCAGCTTTTTTTCGAGTATGGATGAATTTTCCTGGAGCAGCCTGACGACGCCTGTTCCCACGATGCCGCACCCAAGGAGACCGACCTTATACTCTTTCATGATTACCCTCGTTTAGCCCCTGACAGGGCTTTCTTCCCCGTTCACAGCCAGGCAGGCTCACCTCTCGATGGGCCAGCTTTTTTCCAGGCCGGCAGGATAAAAGTTCTCCCGTGTCCGGTTGAAATAGCCGAACTGGATACGGGGATATTCTTTCTTCACCACCTGGAGCATCCGGTACATCCCCATCCCTTTCGTCTTCAGGCCCATCCTCTCGTTGTAGAAATGAGGATCGATGGAAAGATTGCGCATCTGTATCATATCTACGCCGGTTGCGCCAATGAGCTTCAGCAACGCATCGACCTCTGCCGGATCGTCGCTCAGGCCGGGAGACACCAGGTAGTTCATCATGGTGAACAGGCCCTTCTCCTTGGCTGCTGAAAGCGATTCCAGGACGTCGGCGAACCTGTATCCCACCGGCCGGTAGTAGCGATCGTAGTACTCCTCTCGGGCCGAGTTCATGGAAAACCGCATGGAGTCCATCCCGGCGTCGCACAGCAGCCTGACCCGGTCCGGCAAGGAGCCGTTGGAATTGAAGTTCACCGTCCCGCGGGAGGATGCCGCCTTGATCCTGCGGGTTGCCGCTGCCACGACATCGGCCTGCAGGATCGGGTCGCCCTCGCACCCCTGGCCGTAGGAGACGATCGGCTCGGGCGCCTCCAGGAGGTGGGGCACGGCCAGTTCCGCGATTTCGTCGGGGGTGGGGACGAATGCTATCCGCTCCTGGTTCGACGGGCAGCAGTCGGAGGGCTGGAGGCTGATGCACCCCAGGCAGCGGGAGTTGCAGACCGGGGACGTGGGTATCGGCGCCTCCCAGCGGCGGAAGAACAGGTTTTTCGCAGCGAAACAGTGGTAGTCCACGGCGCAGCGGGCCAACTGCTCCAGGAGCCGGTTATGGGGCATCTCCGCCAAGCGTTGCCTGACCAGGGGATCCAGCATACGGTCGTCATAGTTGCACGGATTCCAGTTGTCGTTGGTGTCGACCCGGCTGGCGGCAACAACGAAACAGTCATTTTCTTCGTCCCAACCGACCGCGGTATAGGACCAGAGGGGCAGGTGCACCTGCTTGCAGCTGTAGTCGCACGCCGGCAGCAGGGTACGCACATAACCCGGGGCCATGAAGGCTGACACGGCCTGGACCGGTTTGCGCCTCCTCCCTTCCCTGACGGTGTCCACGGTGACGAACCGGCCACGCCTGCTGTCCCAGGCGAGGGGCGGAGTATCGGGAATGGTGAATATTCTGCTCCCCTCCGGCAGGGGGATCAGCTCATCCTCCCCGGGAAGCACCGCTTCCGGACCGTTCATGCCGGCCATGCACAGTTCCGGATGGTCGAAGATGTTTCCCTTCGCATCCGCGTAGAGCAATTTCGGCGCCCGATTTCTCTCCATCATCCACCTCCACCTCCCAACCTACCAGATTACTTGTTCCCGGGCAAGATTGCCTGCCTTTTTAATTTGCGCTTTTCTGCCTTGTGCCTTGTGCCTGCCTTTTTATTTTGCGCTTTTCTGCCTTTTCC
>DIFZ01000070.1:0-2200 GCA_002419385.1 Geobacter sp. UBA5735 | reverse complement strand
GCCCTGTGCCTTGTGCCTGCCTCTTATATCGGCTACAATGCACCGATGAAAATTGTCCTGGCCACCCTCCACGCCAAATACGTCCACGCTTCGCTGGCCCTGCCCTGCCTGGCCGCGTCGATTGCGGACATCGACGGCATCGACACAGTCATTCGCGAGTTTACCGTCAACGAACCGCCCCAATCCGTGCTGGCGGACCTCCTGGAAGAACTGCCCGATATCGTGGCTTTTTCATGCTATATCTGGAACGTTGAGCAGAGCCTGAGAATCGCGGGCGACCTGAAAAAGCTGCTTCCCTCGACCCTGATCATTGTGGGCGGTCCGGAAGTCTCCTTTGACGCTGAAGAGCTGCTGGGAAGGAATGCAGCGCTCGATTGCGTGATACGCGGCGAAGGTGAGCAGACCTGGAGAGAGCTTGCCGGCATTCTGTCGCGCGGGGAGTCGCTTGGGGCGAACCCCGAAAGCCTGCCTGCCGGAATCACCTGGCGCTCGGGCAACCATATCCTGACATCACCGGACAGACATGTCGCGCCCGACCTGGATGTCCTGGCATCGCCATTTGCCAGCGGGCTGGTCGATACTGCCAAACCGCTCGTCTACTGCGAAACCTCCCGCGGCTGCCCCTTTTCCTGCGCTTTCTGCCTCTCATCCATTGAAAAAGGCGTGCGCTCCTTCTCCATGGCAAGGATTCGCCGCGACCTGCAATACCTGATGGATGCCAAGGTCCAGGTGGTCAAACTGGTCGACCGGACGTTCAACTTCGATGCCGGGCGGGCCGACGACATATGGGAGTTCATCCTCTCGCAGAACAGCCCCTGCAGATTCCACTTCGAGATCGCGGCAGATCTGCTGACGGAACGCAACCTGGCACTGCTGAAGCGCGTCCCCCCGGGCAAATTCCGCTTCGAGATCGGCGTCCAGGCAACCGGAAAAGAGACCCTGGACAGGGTCAACCGCACAAGCCGAACAGACCGGCTTCTTGCCAATATCCGGCGGCTCAGGAACGAAACCGGCGTAACGGTGCACCTGGACCTGATTGCCGGGCTGCCGGGGGAGGACCTGCCCGGCTTCCTCGACTCGCTGCAGCGCCTCTTCCCCCTGCACCCCCACCACATTCAGGTGGAGCCGCTCAAGGTCCTCAAAGGTTCGCCGATGGTCAGCATAGCAGCCGAGGAGGGGTACGCGTACGCTGCATATCCGCCCTACAAGATCCTTCGCACACCGTCCCTTTCCTTTCACGACATCACCCATATCGAAGAACTGACCAGGCTGCTGGATGTGTACTACAACAGCGAAAGATTCGCCTGCGCCCTCCGTGCCGTGGAACAAACCAAGCCGCTGTCGGCATTCTTCAATGAAATGGCTTTCTTCACGGCAGGGGGAACAGCGGAAAGGAACCTTTCACTGAAGAACGCTTTCGGTATCTTGTGGGACTTCGTCAACGCATACCTCTCCCCTGCCGAACGGGAACCGGTCAGGGATGCACTCTGTTACGACTTCTGCATGACCGATTATCCGGTAACGGGAAAGCTGCCGGCATTTTTCGAAACCCGGGACAATCCGCCAAGCCCCCCCGCTGAACGCGCAACCGTCGCACAAGCCGTACAACAAATCCAGACGGCGCCCGGCAGCAGGGTCAGGACCTTCACTCATACGTTCTCGCGGGATTACCGCATGCCGGCTCCCCCGTCGCACCCTGTTTGCCTCACCTTTTTCTATGTGGCACAACCCGGGAAGGGGCTCAACGTAACTGTGCATGCCCTCCCGCCTGGCAACAGTGCTGAATTTTCCCCGCACTGAGCGTCGGTAAAGCAACCGTTGTCAGCAGCAGCCGCAGTCTCCGTACCATCCCGATAACCGTGGCCGGAAAACCGAATCGATCACGTGGTGGACCACGCCGTTCGTGCATCCGATGTCTGCTTTCACCACCACGGCATTGTCAACCACCAGGTCCCCATGCTTCACCTTGATGGCCAGGCTCTTGCCGTTGAGTGTCTGGGAACAGTCCATCTCCCGCAATTGTTCTCCTGAAATCTTTCCTTCCACGACATGGTAACCGATTGTCTCGACAAGCTGTTTCCTGTCAGCCAGCATTTCGCTGTTGTCAAGCTTCTTGAATGCCTCGTCATCCGGGGCAAACAGCGTGAACGGCCCCGCCCCTTTCAGGCGTTCGAGTCATGTACCCCCGGCAAAGCCGGGG
>DIFZ01000067.1 GCA_002419385.1 Geobacter sp. UBA5735 | reverse complement strand
TAAGAGAATTACGCAATCAGATTGCAAATGAAGCAGCCGAAGATCAGAGCCAGAGAACAAGAAAACACGGCATTTCAAACAAAATCAGACAATTGAAACGTAAGAAACGTCGTGCCAAAACCTAACCGGAAGATACTGATCATAAGTCAGATGTTCGTATGCGACGGAGAGTCAACATCTGTTAAATTGCCGAAGCTCCCTTGCTTTTCAATCTGTCAAACGGCTCAGGACCCGGATTTGGGCGAATTGCCGATGGCCGTCGGGTGAGCCATGGCACCCGAAACCACTTTGTTTCGCACCGACCCAGGGTGCATAGCGGCTGATCGCGACCACTGGCCCAAAAGTTTCCTCCCGCTCCAGCAGCATATCACAAGACCTCATTGAACGTGGTCCAATTCACGCTATCCGTCCAATTGCTTGAAAGCTACCTTCACTGACTTGGTTGGGAAGATATCGAAGCGGATTTCCGCCTTATTTCTTTTCAATAGATACCGGTTTGACGAGCAGGTACCAAATGAAGCTTGCCATCTGCAACAAGAGCAGCATGCCAAAGGCGGTACGATGTGCATTAGCAATGCCCCATCCGCGTAAGGTCAGTGCGTCGATCAGCAAACCGTAGCCCCATTGGATGATAAAAGCACCGCTGATGGTACCGGTATTGAGCGCCGTATTTACACGTCCCGCAAGGGCAGATGGGAAATGGCTGGAGAGTGACGCATAGGTCAGGTTGCTGATGGAGAAAGCCAGGCCGAGCACAAACCATAGGGCATGGCTGCTGCTGACCCCAAGCAGCACGCCAAGCATGGAAACGAGTCCGGCGAATAGACCGGCATTAAGAACGCTTTCAGGGTGGATGCCACGAAAACGTAAAGGAACAATGAACATGGCGACACATAGAAAGCCACATATCATCGCAACCGTGGTCAAAAACAGGTGGAAGGCGGCGGCATCGCGCGAGTGGCCGTTGACCTGCATCAACCAGGGGACTGCCCACAGCCCCTGTAGTGCCATGAAGCCGCCGATGAACGTGGTCGCTAGTGGCGCATAGCAGCAGAACGCACGGCTGCGTACGATGCTGCCCAAATCCTTGAGCTGCTGCCCGAGTGTTTCGCCCGAAATGGAGAATGGCTTCTCAGGCACTGAAAAAATGCCCGCTGCTGCGGCAAGTGCGATAATGGTGAGAATGAAGAATACGCCACGCCAGCCGAACACGGGAATTACTATGGATAGCGGCGTCGTTACCGAGAGAGCGCCTAGACTGCCGGCTACCATAACGGCGGCATTAAGCGAGTGTTGGCGCTCGACTGGGAACCAGACCGAGAATGCCTTGAAACTGGCCATCAAACAGGCAGAAACGCCAAGCCCAATCAAGGCACGGGCAAACGCCAGTTCCGGCATACTGCCGCCTATGGTGAAGAAAGCGCTGCCGACGGCGGCGATCACAAGGAGCCCAGTTTCGACGCGACGCGGTCCATAACGGTCAAGTAGGATACCGAGTGGTAGCTGAAAAATCCCGAAGGCGAACAGGTATGTCGAGGTGAGCAATCCAAGATCGGCTGCTGAGACGCCCAACTCCCGCGTCAGTTCCGGCGCTATGATTGCATTGACGTTGCGCAGGAGGTAAGAGACGTAAAAGCCCGCTGCGAATGGCAGGAAAATGCGAAGCCAGAGGTTCATAGCGTAAATTCGGATCCCACGAAGATTTCAGTGACAGTATATTAAACTCTTACTACCTTGCCTTTGGTTTTGGTCCACGCTTTGCTGGTCTGACCAGGCGTTCCAGTATACCCTCCAGACGCTCGACAAAGGAAACGTCCCCAAAATGTTATGCATAAGTGAGTTGCAGCTAGCAAGCAAACGGAATTACAATGTTTTTTTGCTAAGGACAGAGTAAGAGACTTATTTTCCTCAGTGGTAGATGCTTTTGGGCATTTTCAACGCCTAAAGATACTGTGCAAACTTACGTTCAGAACGTTTTCCGGTCCAGGCTCCGGTACTGGATCGCCTCGGCCAGGTGCTGCTCGCGCACGGCCTCGCTTCCCTCCAGGTCTGCAATGGTGCGGGCAACCTTGAGGATGCGGGTATAGGCCCGGGCCGAAAAGCCCAGCCGCTCGGTAACCAGCTCCAGCAAGCGGTGGCCTGCTGCGTCGGGCTCGCAGTACTTCCGTATCTGGCGTGAGGTCATCTGGGAGTTGGAGTGGACCCTGGTACCCCTGAACCGTTCCTGCTGGATCTCCCGCGCCCGCTCCACCCGCCCGGCTATGATCGCTGAACTCTCCCCTTCCGCCCGGTCTGCCAGCTCCCGGTATTTGACCGCCGGCACTTCGATATGGATGTCGATCCGGTCCAGAAGCGGTCCGGATATCCGTGAGCGGTACTGGTGGATCTCGCGGGGCGTGCAGGTGCAGCTCATGCCGCTCTCACCGCTCCCGCCGCACTTGCAGGGGTTCATTGCCGCCACCAGCATGATGCGCGACGGGTAGGTGATGGACATGAGCGCCCGCGAAATGGTGACCCTGCCGTCCTCCAGGGGCTGGCGCAGCACTTCCAGCACGTTTTTCTTGAACTCGGGCAGTTCGTCAAGAAACAGCAATCCATTGTGGGACAGGGAGACTTCTCCGGGCCGCGGTGTGTTGCCGCCGCCAATCAGCCCGATATCGGAGATGGTGTGATGGGGCGCACGGAAGGGGCGCTGGGTGATCAGTGCCCGGTCCCGCTCGAGGATGCCCATGACGCTGTAGACCTTGGTGGTCTCGATGGCCTCGTCGAAGGACATGCGCGGCAGGATGCCCGGAATCCGGCGGGCCAGCATCGTCTTGCCCGAACCGGGCGGCCCGATCATCAGGAGATTGTGCGCACCGGCTGCAGCCACTTCCAGAGCCCGCTTTGCGTGCTCCTGCCCCTTGACCTCGGAAAAGTCGTCGCCCTGCTCCGCCTCCTCGTGAAACAGCGACCGGACGTCCAGAGTGCAGGGTTCGATCGGGCGGTCGCCGTTCAAAAACGCCACAACCTCCGCCAGTTCGGACACGCCGACGACATCGACTCCTTCGACAACGGCCCCTTCGCAGGCGTTCTCACGAGGTACGATGATACCGGCGAACCCGGCCTTCCTGGCCGAGACAGCCACCGACAGGCATCCGCGCACCGGCTTTACCCCGCCGTCCAAACTCAGCTCCCCAAGCATGAGGTAGTTTTTCAGCAGCCGGTCCTTGACAACTCCGGTCGCGGCAAGAATCCCGATGGATATGGGGAGGTCGAAAGCCGCCCCTTCCTTCCTGATGTCGGCCGGTGCCAGGTTAACCGTTATCCTGCGGGCGGGAAACTCGTACCCGGCGTTCTTCAGCGCCGATTTCACCCGGTCCTTGGATTCCTTGACCGCTCCGTCGGGAAGTCCGACCGTGGCAAACTGGGGAAGCCCCGGAGATATGTCCACTTCAACATCGACGCAAATGGCATCGATTCCGATGAGCGAACTGCTTATTACTTTGGCAAGCATATATGATCCCCACACTGGTTAGGTAACACCAATGTACAGGAAATATTAATTTTTGCCAAGGCCGCTTTTCAGGCTGACGCTATTTCTTGAACAGCACCTCGACCTGGTCGTTCAGTTCCACCGATACGCCGGGCAGATTCTTCAGCAGGTTCCGCGCATCGGCCAGGGTCGGCGCTTGCGCCCCACCGGAAGCCTGAAGCTTCTGCAGCTCTTCGAACCCTCCGCCCATGCGGTCCAGGTCGAACTCGAAAAGCGTTATCCGGTTGCCTTTGCACTGCGTCGCATTCGTCTTCACGATCATGCCCGTGACTTCAACCGCCAGGGAGAAGCGCATCCCCTTCATCATTTCGCCGACTTCCTTTTTCTGTTCAGGAGTCATGGGCGGCTCTTCAGAGTTATTGCTCTTGGAATCGGAGGGTTTACCGGCATTCTCGTTCCGCGGCATGATGATGACCAGGCGCGATGTGGCACCGGGAAAATAGTTGAACTCCACCGCTCCGTCACCGGTTCCGCCCTCCTGCTCCCCATCCCCCGGCATGGCTTCTTTCCCGGCGCTGCTCAGGCGGACCTTGTTGATATCGGAAAAGGAATAGAGCGCCTTATACCCGCTGTAGGAGTCATCGTCAATTGCACTGCTGCTGACATAGGCGACTCCCTGGCCAAGATTCGCAGCCCGCTTGCGCAGTTTCTCCTCTTCGTGGAGCGTGAACGGCTTGGGCTTTTCGTCCGGATCGGCGAACGCCCGCGACATCTCGTCAAACTGCTTGATGATCATCCTGCTCATGAGCATCCGCTCTTCGATGGTTCCGCTGCCGTCCGGATTTACCCGAACCGTGGTTTCCACCTGGAAACAACCTGGAATGAAGATGCTGCAGACTGCAAGCACCAGATACCTCGACATGAATGCCATGGCTTCCCCCGAAATTTTTCGTGTGAAATGCACCCCGGCCCTTGGCACCCTGTCAGCGGCCGGTGTCGGTAAAGTATATCATCGTGCGGGGAATCCGTCCCGGTTCTGGAAGAAAACGGTTTGCCAAAACTTTCATGTGCGCTATGTGTGATACACTGTAATTTCAAAATCCGTTGCCAGGCACGGCTCACATCTGGAGAACCGAATGAATAGAAGACTGCTGCTTCTCATACTGCTCGCCGTTTCAATAAGCGCGGCTGTTATCTGGTTCGTGCTCCACAGTATCCGCAAAGTTGACGCCGGAACGATCGATGTCTCCGGCAATATCGAGGTCACGACCGTCGAATTGAGTTTCAAGATTCCGGGGCGGGTCAAAGACCGTCTCGTGGATGAGGGAGAGCAGGTCAGAAAGGGCCAGCTGGTCGCCCGGCTCGACCCCGAAGACCTTCTTCACGAAGCGGAGAACCGCAAGGCCGAAGCCCGGGCAGCCCGGGCTGCATTGACCGAACTGGAGACGGGCTACCGCAAGGAGGAGATCGCCCAGGCAGCGGCGGCCCTCAAGAGGAACACGGCAGAAGCTGACCGGTTTCGCATAGACTTCGCCCGTCAACAGCGACTGTACCGGAAGGAAGTCATATCCGCCCGGGACTTCGATGCCGCCAGGGCTGCATTTGAAGCATCGCAGGCTAGCGTGCGCGAAGCCCGTGAACGCCTGAACCTTCTCAGGAGCGGACCGAGGAAGGAGACCATCGCCCAAACCCGCGCGCACCTCGAGAGCGCCGAAGCGGTCCTCGCCCTGGCCGAGAGCAGGCTGGGCCAGGCCACCCTGACGTCACCCGCAGCCGGCCTGGTCCTCTCGAAAAACATCGAGCCGGGAGAGCAGGTGGCAGCCGGCACACCGGTGGTGACCGTCGGCATGCTCGACGAAGTCTGGATGCGCGCCTATATCAGTGAAACCGACCTGGGGAGGGTCAAAGTGGGGCAGAAGGCAACCGTCACCACCGACACCTGGCCCGGAAAGAAGTATGAAGGCCGCATCTCCTTCATTTCACCTGAAGCGGAATTCACCCCGAAAAGCGTGCAGACAGCGAAAGAACGCGTGAAGCTGGTCTATCGCATCAAGATCACTGTGCCGAACCCGGCCGGAGAACTGAAGCCGGGGATGCCGGCGGACGCTGAAATAGACATAAAACCGGCAAAGGGCACAGGGATAAGGCATTATTTACTGGATGCCGCAACTGGTTACATCATCCAAACGTGTACAAAAACATAGTTTGGCAACTTTTATTGTTCAACTTTCTCCTTTTGCCTTGTGCCCTTTGCCTTGTGCCCTTTGCCTTGTGCCCTTTGCCTTGTGCCCTTTGCCTTGTGCCCTTTGCCTTATGCCCTTTGCCTTATGCCCTTTGCCTTGTGCCCATAACATATATTCATGGAAGCCATCAAAACCGACAACCTCACAAAGAAATTCGGCGACCTGACCGCGGTCGACGGCCTGTCCCTGTCCGTAGCCGAGGGGGAACTGTTCGGACTTGTGGGCTCTGACGGCGCTGGCAAGACAACCACCATGCGCCTGCTGACCGCCATCATGGAGCCGACATCGGGAGATTCCTGGGTGATGGGGCTGCACACGTTGCGGGATGCTGAGGCCGTCAAGGGCGAGATCGGCTACATGAGCCAGCGTTTCGGCCTCTATCCTGACCTTACCGTGCAGGAAAACATCGACTTCTATGCAGACATTTTCGGCCTGCCGCGCAGGGGGCGGGAGAAAAGGGTCGACGAACTGCTCGCCTTCAGCAACCTGGTCCCGTTCCGGAAACGGCGGGCAGGCAACCTCTCCGGCGGTATGAAACAGAAGCTGGGCCTGGCCTGCGCGCTGGTCCACACGCCGAAGGTGCTGTTCCTCGACGAACCGACCAACGGTGTGGACCCGGCCTCACGGCGCGATTTCTGGCGTATTCTCTACCGCCTGCTGAAAGAGAGCGTGACGATCTTCGTTTCCACAGCGTATCTGGATGAGGCGGACCGCTGCAACCGGGTGGGGCTGATCCACCAGGGAAAGCTCCTGGCCTGCGATACCCCTGCTGCCCTGAAAGGATTGATGAGCGGCACGATCATCGAAGTCCGGACCGGAGAGCCGCGCCGGGCAGCCCGCCTGCTCCGTGAACGGATGCCGGACGCAGACGTGGGCCTGTTCGGGGACAAGGTCCATGTGGTGACCGGAGATCCTGAAGGCGCTGGGCGCGAGATCGAAACCGTCTGCTCGCGGGAAGGTCTCCCCCTCCTGGGAAAACGGGTCATCGAACCAGGCCTGGAAGACGTATTTGTTTCGGTGCTGAGCGACAGTGCAACTGAAACAGGAAAACAACTGAAATAATCGGATTGACATGAATACCATCCAGGGCATGGGAACGAACGACTTTGCAGTAACCCTCCGGGACATTTCCCGCCGTTTCGGCGACTTCACGGCCGTGGATCGCGTGAGCCTCGATGTGAAGAGAGGCGAAATCTTCGGTTTCCTGGGCCCCAATGGAGCCGGCAAGTCAACTACCATCCGCATGCTGTGCGGCATTCTCGCCCCGACCGGCGGTACCGGCACGGTCGCGGGGTTCGACATAATCCGACACCCGGAGCAGATCAAAGCCGTCATCGGCTACATGAGCCAGAAATTCTCCCTCTACGAAGACCTGACCGTGGAAGAAAACATCGACTTCTACAGTGGAATCTACAAGATTGCGCCGGACAGGAAACGCGAGCGCAAGGAATGGGTCATTGCCATGGCCGGGCTCCAGGCGCACCGCGCATCACACACCGCCGTCCTGTCCGCCGGCTGGAAGCAGCGGCTCGCACTGGGCTGCGCCCTGCTCCACGAACCGCCGTTCATCTTCCTCGATGAACCCACATCAGGCGTCGACCCCATCAGCCGGAGAAATTTCTGGAACCTCATCTATAGCTTGGCTGAAGAAGGCACAACCGTGTTCGTTACCACCCACTACATGGACGAGGCTGAATATTGCGACCGGCTCGGCCTCATCTACCGGGGCGAACTGATTGCCATCGGCGCGCCCGATGAGCTGAAGACCCTCTTCATGAGGGAAGAAGTCGTCGAGGTCCTGTGCGAACAGCCCCATGAAGCACTGGAAGGCATTGAGGCGATAGAAGGCGTGAGCCATGCGGCCCTGTTCGGTGCGGGACTGCACGTTGTCTCGGCAGACGCCCGCGCAACCATGCCGGCGATTGAAGATGCTCTGGCGCGGCTGAACATTTCCCTACGCAGCATGGATATGATTCTGCCGACACTGGAAGACGTCTTCGTTTCCCTCATTGACGAGCGCGACCGGATGGAGCAGCGGCAGCAGGAATTTACTGGTTGAAGAAAGGATGCAACAGGGAACGTGCGATGCAGGGGCGCCCCCCTGCGGGTGCCCGTCTGCCGGGCAGCCGCGAGTGGCTGTCCCCGGTATCCCTGGTAACCAGACCATGAATCCTGGACGCGTAGCGGCAATTGCCAGAAAAGAATTCATCCACATCATCCGTGATCCCCGCAGCATGGGCATGGGCATCGTCATCCCCATGCTGCTCCTGTTCCTCTTCGGCTACGCCCTGACCCTTGACGTGGACCGGGTCCCCCTGATCGTCTGGGACCAGAGCGGCTCCCCTGCAAGCCGCGAACTGGTGAGCCGCTTCGACGGGTCACGCTATTTTTCCCTCAACGCTCACACGGACAACTACCGTGCCGTCGAAAGGTCCATCGACACCAGGGAAGCGTTGATCGCACTCGTCATACCGGCGGAATTCAGCAGGGACGTGAACGCGGGCCGCAAAACATCCGTTCAGGTTATCCTCGACGGCAGCGCCCCCAACACGGCCACCTTCGCCCAGGGATATGCCGAAAGCGTGGTAGCAGGCTACTCCCGGGAGATTGTCCTGAAGCAGATGCGCCGCTTTTCCGGCACAGAACCCCGGCTCTCCCGCCTGGACATGCGGCCCCGGGTCTGGTTCAATACCGACATGGTGTCGAAAAACTATATTTTCCCGGGCCTAATAGCGGTCATCATGATGATCATCGCCGCCCTGCTCACCTCGCTGACCATTGCCCGCGAATGGGAAACCGGAACCATGGAGCAGCTCATTTCCACCCCGCTGACGGGCACTGAGCTGATCCTGGGCAAACTCATCCCCTATTTCACCATCGGCATCCTCGACCTGATCCTGTCAGTGCTGGTGGGGGAATTCATCTTCGATATCCCCCTGCGGGGCAGCCTGACGCTCCTGTTCGGACTTTCCGTGGTCTTCCTGGTCGGGGCCCTTTCCCTGGGCATGCTGATCAGCATCATCACCAGAAACCAGTTCGTCGCCAGCCAGGTGGCTCTGGTGGTCACCATGCTCCCGGCCTTCCTCCTTTCAGGCTTCATCTTTCCCATCGACACCATGCCCGGTCCCATACGGGTCATCACGCACATCGTCACTGCCCGCTATTTCGTTGCCATCCTGCGTGGCATCTACCTGAAAGACGTTGGGCTGGAGGTCATGGCAGGGGAAGCGGCCCTGCTGGTCGTGTTCGCAATCATCATGGTGGGATTGTCCGTCAGGCTGTTCAACCTGACTCCGTGACGCCACAAACA
>DIFZ01000041.1 GCA_002419385.1 Geobacter sp. UBA5735 | reverse complement strand
AGTTCAAGCCCGACAGGCTCCTAGGTACGCCTCCGCGCAAGCCCTTGGTTTCCTAGCCAGGACAAAAAAATCCTCGTTTCCATCCGGAAACCTTTCGTGTCCAATTCGAAAACACGAAAAGGGTTTTAGTGAAGGTAAAACATCATAGCGGGAGGAGTGAAATAATGCAAGAGAATCAATCCCGGTACCGTTTGAGCAGGTCCTGGTAGCAGTCGATGCGCCGGTCGCGCAGGAACGGCCAGATGCGCCGCACGTTTTCGCTCCGGGCCGTGTCAATCGTGACCGTGAGCATTTCTTCCCGGTCGGTTCCGGCCTGGGAAAGCAGTTCTCCCTGGCAGCCCGCGACAAAGCTGCTGCCCCAGAACCTGATGCCGTTTCCCTGTCCGTCAGGGCATGGTTCGAATCCCACCCGGTTGACGCTTATGACCGGTATGCCGTTGGCTACGGCATGGGATCGCTGGATGGTTATCCATGCCTCCCGCTGGCGGGCCTGTTCATCGACCATATCGTTGGGGTCCCAGCCGATTGCCGTGGGATAGATGAGCAGTTCCGCGCCGGCCAGGGCCATGAGCCGTGCCGCTTCCGGGTACCACTGATCCCAGCATACCAGGACTCCCAGCCTGCCGACAGAAGTGTCGACCGGCTCGAAGCCCAGGTCGCCGGGGGTGAAGTAGAATTTCTCGTAAAAGCCTGGGTCGTCGGGAATGTGCATCTTGCGGTAGAAACCCGCGATGCTCCCGTCCTTTTCGAGGACCACCGCCGTATTGTGGTAGAGACCGGGAGCGCGCCGTTCGAAGAGTGACGCGACGATTACGATGGCGCATTCTTTCGCCACCGATGCCAGCAGCTCGCTCGTGGGCCCCGGAATCGGTTCGGCGAGCTCGAATTTGCCGGTGTCCTCGGTCTGGCAGAAATAGGGACCGGCATGGAGTTCCTGGAGGACGACCAGGCTCGCACCTTCAGCGGCGGCCCGGCGGACTCCGCTCAGGCTCTTTTCAAGGTTTGCGGCTTTGTTATTGCTGCAGCTCTGCTGCACCAGGGCTACGTTCACGGCAAAACTCCTTTGGGTATCTGCATGGTGACACAATGGAGCGAACCATGCTGCAGGATCAGCGGCAGGCAGTCGATGCCGATCACATCCCGGCCGGGAAATGCCGACCGGACGACATCCAGGGCGACAGAGTCGCTTGCGTCCTGATAGGTGGGAACCAGCACTGCTCCGTTGATGACGAGAAAGTTGGCATAGGTGGCTGGCAGCCGGTTGCCGTCTCCATCGAAACGGGCCGAGGGCCAAGGCAGGGGCACAAGGCGATAGGGTCTGCCGTCCCGGTTCCTGAAGTTTTCCAGTTCGGTTGCCATGGCCTGCAGCGGTTCGAAATGGATATCATCCAC
Organism: Geobacter sp. UBA5735; assembly: GCA_002419385.1. Classification (GTDB taxonomy): domain Bacteria; phylum Desulfobacterota; class Desulfuromonadia; order Geobacterales; family Geobacteraceae; genus RPRC01. Next base: position 24,704 of record DIFZ01000041.1, on the reverse strand, counting down.
ATCGTCGCACAGCACGTGGAGTATGGTGTCGTCCGGGCAGAGGCGGGCCAGCGTGTCGATGTGGGAATCGGTGTCGTCGCCGGCCAGGAAGCCGTGGTGCAGCCAGAGGTAACGGGCTGCGCCCAGGTGTCGGGAAAGTTCCTCCTCGAGCTGCCGCCGGCCGAACTGGGGGTTGCGGTTGGGGCCCAGCAGGCATTCCGCCGTGGTCAGAAGCGTTCCCGTGCCGTCGCTCTCGATGCTCCCGCCTTCGAGGACGAGGCCGACGGTCTCGATCGGTGTGCTGCCCAATGCTCCCAGGTCGTGGAGCCTTCTGCTCGCCTGGTTGTCCTGGTCGGCGGGGAACTTGAGCCCCCAGCCGTTGAAGGAGAAATCCAGCAGCAGCGGACTGCCGTTGTCATGAACGGTTATAGGGCCGTAGTCGCGGGTCCAGGTGTCGTTGGTGTCAAGGTCCCAGATTGAGATGCTCTCCATCGAGGCGCGGGCCCGGTGCAGCTGTTCCGTTACCGGTTCCCGTTGCGGTGCGAGGATGAGGACCCGCTCGAAGCGGCTGATGGTTGCGGCGATTTCGCAGAAGACCGGTTCCACGAGATGGAGGTGATCTTTCCAGTCCGTGTTCTCGTGTGGCCAGGCCAGCAGCACGCCGTCCTGCTCTTCCCATTCCGCGGGCAGTCGTCTTGATTCCATGGAAAAGGCTATACCATCCTTTGCATTCCTCGTCAATCAGTCATGGTTCCAAGCTGCTGACGCCAAGGAAGGAGCTGACGCATTGCTTGATTTTTTCGGCGTTTCCGGCTATGATTCACTTTTTCGTAAACCTGCAGAACCGTGATGATCCGCCCCGGCAGAGCGACGAAGCCAGGGTTTTTTTGTTTCATGACCCGGGGTGGTCGGGTGTGATCCGGTAACCAGGGGCCAGCATGAAGAGGTCTTGATTCGATGATTGTCAAATGCCCGATGTGCAAGAAAGAAACCCCCTGGGAGGGCAACCCTTTCCGGCCCTTCTGCTCCGAGAGGTGCAAGCTGTTTGACCTGGGGGCCTGGGCGAAGGAAGAATACCGTGTCGCGGGAGACAAGGCCCGTGATGATGATGGTGAAAAAGAGGATGCGTCGTGAGCTGCGCGTCAATGATGATCTGCTTTCCGGATAACCATCTCTATTGAGGAGTACTTATACCATGTCAAACGTTCGCTTGAGATTCGCACCCAGCCCCACCGGCTACCTCCACGTGGGCGGCGCACGGACCGCCCTGTTCAACTGGCTGCTGGCCCGGAAGGAAAAGGGCACGTTCATCCTGCGCATCGAGGATACGGATGTGGCCAGGTCTACCCAGGAATCCGTCGACGCCATCCTGGAAGGCATGACCTGGCTGGGCCTGGATTGGGATGAAGGGCCGTTCTACCAGTCCGAGCGTTTTCCCGTCTACCGGGAATTCGTTGAGAAGCTCCTGGCAGAGGGAACGGCGTACAAGTGCTACTGCACACCTGAGGAACTGGACAGGAAACGGGAGCTGGCCCTGGCCGAAAACCGCAAGCCCAAATACGACGGCACCTGCCGCGACCTGCAGGAAGAACGTCCCGGCATTCCCTTCGTGGTCCGGTTCCGCAGCCCCGGCACGGGGGAGACCGCATTCGACGACCTGATCAAGGGCCGCATCTCGTTTCAGAACGACGAACTCGACGACCTGATCATACAGCGGACGGACGGAACCCCGACGTACAACTTCACCGTGGTGATCGACGATGCCACCATGGGGATCACCACGGTCATCCGTGGCGATGATCACATCAACAACACGCCGCGTCAGATCCTCCTCTACGAGGCCCTGGGCTATCCGGTGCCGAAGTTCGCCCATGTGCCCATGATCCTGGGTGCCGACAAGGCGCGGCTTTCCAAGCGCCACGGCGCGACGAGCGTCATGGCGTACCGCGACATGGGCTACCTTCCGGAGGCGATGGTCAATTACCTGGTCAGGCTCGGTTGGAGCCATGGCGACGACGAGATATTCAGTATGGACGAACTGATCGGCAAGTTTACCATCGAGGGAGTGGGGCGCTCTGCCGGGGTGTTCAACCCGGACAAGCTGCTCTGGCTCAATTCCCACTATATCAAGACCGGCGATCCCGCCCGGCTGGCGAATCTGCTCCTGCCGTTCCTGGAGGAGCGTGGGGTCGACGTCACGGGAGGGCCTGATCTGGCGGCGGCTGTCCGCACGTTGCAGGAACGCTCCCGCACCATGCTGGAGATGGCTGACGGTGCGGTGATCTACTACCGGTCGGATTTTGAATATGACGCTGCAGCCGCGGCAAAGTCATTCGCACCGGCCGGCCGGGAGTTGTGCGCTGATCTGGCGGCACGCATCGAGCAGGTGGAACTGCTCGATCACGATGACATTGCGGCCATTTTCGACGGCATATGCGCTGATCGTGGGGTCAAGATGAAGGAGGTGGCCCAGCCGGCCAGGTTCGCCCTCACCGGCGGAGCGCCGTCACCGGGCATTTACGAAGTGATGGAGGTGCTCGGCAGGGACGAGACGCTTCGCAGGATACGCCGGGCGCTGCAGCTGTTCGGTTGCTGACGGCGCCACCAGGGCTTGACAACGTTTTTCTATCGAAACATGCCGGGACGCGATGCCTGAACGCTATTTCCGAATCAAACGGGCCGATATCGCCTATTTTCGCTTCATCCTGGAAGCCCACGAGGGGCTGGCGACGCTCAGTACGCTGGATGCGCGGAACGGGATCGTGGTTTTGTCAATCCCCCGGGATCTGGTCGGGGATGTGGATTCCCTTCTGGCCGCTCTCGGGGAGGAGATGGTGATGACGGAAATCGACAACCCGATAGGAACAACTTTTTTCACGATACAGGAGGCCGATGATGGCACTCGATGACATGGATATTTCCCGGATTCTTCGCAGGGCACTATACGGAGGCGGTGAATTCGCGGACATCTACTTCGAGGAAGGGAGCTCGACCGCGGTCGTCTGCGAGGAAGGCAAGATCGAAAAAATCCTTGCCGGAACCGACCGGGGCGTGGGTATCCGGGTCATATCGGATCTGAGGACCGCGTACGCTTATACCAACGAGATCACCGAAGCAGCCCTCCTCGACCTGGCGGGCACGGTGAGCAGGGCTGTGCGGGGCCGCGAATTCGGCGCACCCATCGACATGCGGACGAAAATCGCGGCAGCGGGTTTTCCCGTAGCGGTTTCTCCGGAGACCGTGCCGCTGCAGGACAAGGTTGCTCTCGTACGGCGGGCCGACGAAGCGGCCCGGGGGATGGACGGCCGGGTGCGCCAGGTCATGGTTGTCTACCGGGACGGCAGGGTGAAGACACAGATCGCCAATTCCCTCGGCGAGTTCATCGAGACCGGCAGGACCGGCACCGTGTTCCTGGCGCAGGTGGTGGCAAGCCAGGGAGACGTGATCCAGACCGGCTATGAACCGATCGGAGCCTGTCGTGGTTTCGAGCTCTTTGACGAGAGGAGCCCGGAGGAGGTCGCCCGCGCCGCTGCCGGGAGGGCGCTGATGATGCTGTCGGCTGCAAAGGCTCCGGCCGGCATGATGCCGGTGGTCCTTTCGTCCGAGGCCGGCGGCACCATGGTCCATGAAGCGATCGGCCACGGGCTGGAGGCGGATCTGGCCCAGGCGGGCATGTCCGTTTATACGGGCAGGATTGGCACTGTAGTTGCTTCTCCACTGGTGAACGTCATCGACGACCCGACCATACCCCATGCCCGGGGGTCTTACTCCCATGACGACGAGGGGGTGCCTTCCCGAAGGACGGTCCTTGTTGAGAACGGTGTCCTGAAAGGCTATCTGTACGACAGGCTTTCCGCCATGAAGGACGGCTGCCGTTCGACCGGCAACGGGCGGCGGGAGTCGTATCACGCCAGGCCCATCGTGCGCATGTCCAACACCCTCATAGCTCCGGGCGATACTTCTCCCGAGTCCATCGTGAGGGAAGTGGAACGGGGGCTGTTTGTCAGGAAAATGGGCGGGGGGCAGGTCAATACCGTTACCGGAGATTTCGTTTTCGAAGTGTCCGAGGGATACCTGATCGAAAAGGGTTGCGTCTGCGAGCCGGTGCGTGGCGCGACACTGACGGGAAATGGCCCGGACGTGCTGAAGAAAGTGACAAAAATCGGCACAGATCTCGGTTTCGCCATCGGAACCTGCGGCAAAGACGGCCAGGGCGCACCAGTCTCGGATGCCCAGCCAACCCTGCTGATTGCTGAAATTACCGTGGGGGGGGCTGTGTGAAACGTTTTTTCATCCCGGCAGGCATGTTCCGCAACAGGGACCTGCCGGTTAACGCTACGGAATGACATGAGGTTTTGCCACCATGTTTCCCGATCAAACGACGAGCATAAAACCGCTGGAAATCCTGGAACTGCTTCGCGGCTATTCCTTTCTCGCGGATTATTTTCTCGCCCTTTTTCATGAAAAGGACGGCACCGTGACCAGGCTTGGAGCAGGGGGCCCCCTGTGCGGCCTCCTTGCCGCCAATCTGCAGTGCGGCGAAAAGTGTGAATCCTCCTTCGAAAAAGCCGTCAGTCTGGCCGTCGACAAGGGAAAACCCATGGTTTTCAGCTGCAGGGCCGGGCTGATGAATTTTGCCGTGCCTTTTCAGCCGCGGGACGGAATCCGCTACTGTTTCGTCGGTGGGGGGGTGCGGAACCGCACGCTCGATGTTTTCATGGCTGAAGAGATGGCGAAATCCGATCAGTCCGACGCGTTTCAGCTCCTGGATAGGCTGGAGGAGCTTCCGGCTGCCACGGTCCAGGATGTCAAGGATGCCGCGGGGAAAGTGTCCAGGCTGCTTGCGACCCTGGACACGGAAAGCCTGCAGACCCGGCTGCTGGAAAAGACCATGGAGCGCCTGCAAGCCATTGCGGGAATCGCTTCCCAGATAGACAGGACGCCGTCGGTTCCTGCTTTGCTGGAACTGCTCAAGGAAACACTGGGAGTCGTATTCGACCGCTCAAAAATCGCCATTGGCTTGCGGGAAGGTCGGGACTGCCGGGTGTCCGGCCTCGCGGGCTTGCCTGCCATGCTTCGGACGCTGCCGGAGGGCGGGCTTGAGCTGCTTTTCCCGCGAGACAGAATCGCCACCGTCAGGCTCACCGCAGCAATGCTGGGTGACTGTTTTCCCGAGATCGGCGTCGGGCATGCCGTCTGTGTCCCCCTTGCATCGGGTGAGGATCTCACTGGCTTTCTGGCTTTTTTCGATGCTGACATCAATCCCCGCGAATGCCTGCTGGTTTCCATGCTTGCGGAGCGGATCGCCGTGCGTATCGTGCAGTTCCGCAGGGATGAGGCGCGCAGGAGGGAAAGCTCGCTGGCGAGCCGGTTTATGGCGGTGCTGTCAGCCATATCTGCCGCGGAGAGCAGACGGGAGGTTTACCAGTCGATCCTCGAGACCGCGGCGGACCTTATCCGGGCGTCATCCGGTTCTCTCATGCTGGTGGATGAAAGTGGCCGAAATCTGCGGATAGAATCCGTAAAGGGGATGAATCTGCAGCTGGCGCGCAGCATGAGCGCCCGGGTAGGCCGCGGCATAGCCGGCAAGGTCGCGGAAACAGGAGAGCCGCTTCTGGTAACGGACATAGAGAATGATTCCAGGGTTCGGATCGCAAACCGGACACGTTTCAGGACCAAGTCTTTTCTCAGCATCCCGTTACGTGTCAAGGGGAGCGTCATCGGTGTCCTGAATCTTTCGGACAAGGGCGACGGAACCGTTTTCACGGCAGAGGACCTGGATCTGTTGACCGAGGTCGCGCGGTATGCCTGCGTTGTCCTGGAGCGGACCGAGTTCAGCGAGAAGGCTGCCCGCCTGGAGGACATGACCGTCACCGACCCCTTGACCGGTCTCTATAACCGGCGGTATCTGGATCTCAGGCTGGAAGAGGAGATCAGCCGCGGGGTGCGCCATAAGCAAAATCTTACGCTCATGCTCGTGGACCTTGACAATTTCAAGGTATACAATGATCTCTGCGGCCACGCGGCAGGGGATGTGGTGCTGAAGAAGACCGCACGGCTGCTGAAGAACTGCGCCCGGCAGATGGACATCGTCACGCGCATCAGCGGAGAGCGTTTCTGCATCATACTTCCGGCTACACCCGGGAAAGATTCCCTCGGTGTTGCCGAACGATTCCGTTTCGAGGTGGAGCGGGCCGGGTTCACTCACGAGGAGAATCTTCCCCTGGGCCGTCTTACCGTCAGTATCGGACTGTCATCTTTCCCGGAGAACGGCAGTGACGTCTCTGCACTTGTCAGCTCTGCCGAGATGGCACTCCACCGCGCCAAGATAGCTGGACGCAACAGGGCGGTGCATTTTGATTCTTCCCCTTCGCCGCAGTCTCCCGCAGCCACCGGCCATGGAAAAGCTCCGTCACTGGTCAAGGCTACAGCCTGACGAAAAAAAGCCCTTTTTCCTTCCTTTTGGTGCCCCCGGTGAACTGAAGAGGCTGTCCCCGGCCGCACGTTCCGCTCGTTCGTCTTCCCCGAAGAGCCGTATGGCGCCGAATTGGCCGTCATATCCTGCATGGCGGACAACCCGACCCTCACGGACGCGGCGGATCGCCTCGGCCAGGAACGGCGACTCACCACGGATCTCTTCCAGCGATGCCAGGAGCAGAAGGCCGAATTCGGAGCCGAAACGGGCAATGAGGCGGCTATAAAAATGCGCAACTTTCTTCGAGGCCGGTCCCACCGCACAGATCTCTCCAAGTATTTCGGGCAGCGGTACCATGCTGAAGACTTCCGGTGATTCCCGCGGGAATCTGGGGCGCTTCCGGTCGGCAAGCTCCATAACCCGGTTGAGGACCCCGACGGTAACCGGCTTGCCGCAGACGGGGCAGCGCCCGTCAACCCGCCGGGTTTCCGCCGGTTCCAGGCAGATCCCGCAGCCGCGGTGTCCGTCAAGGTGGTATTTCCCTTCTTCAGGGAAGAATTCGACGGTGCCCCGGAATGTTTCCCGCGAGTTTTTCTTCAGGGCATCACGCAGGCAGTGGAAGTCGAATCCGGTCGAGAAAATGTTTGCTTCCCTGCCGAGACGGGACGGCGAGTGGCAGTCGGAGTTGGAGATGAGGGCGAAGCGATCCAGTGCCGAGACCGTGCGGTTCATGGCCGGGTCTGAAGACAGGCCGGTTTCCAGGGCAAATATCTGGTGCTCCAGGTCTCCGAAGCATTCCTCAACGGTGTCGAACCCTGACTTCGAGCCGAACAGGGAAAACCACGGAGTCCAGATATGGGCCGGGACGAGAAATCCTTCCGGTGCCTCTTCCAGGACGATTTCCAGGAGATCTCTCGAGTCCAGCCCGAGGATTGGGCGGCCGTCCGACTCAAGGTTGCCTATTCTGCGCAGCCTGGCTGTGATGCGATCCGCTGACGTGATATCAGGCGCGTAGATGAGATTGTGAATCTTCCTCACCGAACCGTGCCTTTTGTAGATGCAGCTGATTTCGGCGGACAGCATGAAGCGGACCGGGGTGTCGAGCGGTGAAACGCCCGGGAGGAGCGGCGGCACGTTTTCGTTGCGCAGCCGGAAGAATCCCGGTTCCGCTGAAACCAGTTCTTCCTTGAGGCGTGCGAGCCACCCGGAATGGGTGAAATCACCTGTTCCGACCACGTTGATCCCTTTGATGCGGGCCCAGGTGAACAGCCCCGCCGGATCGCACGAAATGCTGGTCGCTCTGGAATAGGGTGAGTGGACGTGCAGATCGGCGATGAAATCCATGCGGGAGCTCTCCTTGTGATCCTTGTTTGATCGGACAGCGTACACTGCGAAAGCCGGATGTGTCCAGCAGGTTTTTTTCCCCCGCTCAAGCCCTGCAGGGTAGAGGAATTCCCTTCCTTGCCAGGTTTTGCCGTTCAGGGCTTTCCGAGTGTCTTTGGGTATCCACGTGCCGTCATGAATGTCCGCCGTGACGAGCCGGTGAGTATCTGGGATACTGTCCCTCGTTTCCGTATTGGAAACTTCATACGTGTCTTTTTGGAGTTTCCGGATAGACTGTACCTATGGATGAGGGGATGGAAACCATGACGACCATGGCTGCTGAGGAGTGGCTGGCCATACCGTCCGATCTGGGAAGCAGCGGTTGCCGGGAAGGCGTGCCGACGGGAAAGGCCCGACAGTGGGCACTGGTGCTTGAAGCCCGCGGAATTCCCTTCCGGCTGGAACGGAGCGGCGACGCCCCGCAGCTGTTGGTGCCTGCCGCTTACCGTGCCGCAGCTATTGAGGAGCTGGTGCTTTTTGAGGAGGAAAACCGCGACTGGCCCCCCGTCCCCCCGGCAGCCCCGCCCTTTGCGGACAACACCCTCGTTACCTTGTCCAATCTGCTCCTGTTCGCCCTGTTCCACAACCTGATCCGCCTCGGGGTCTGGTGGCCCGGTGAGGCGATGCCTGCCTGGATGGCAATCGGCAGCGCCGACAGCGAACTGATCCTCAACGGCCAGTGGTGGAGACTGGTGACCGCTCTCACCCTTCATGCGAACTCCCTGCACCTTCTCGGCAACCTGGCGATCGGCGGGATATTCATCGTTTTTCTCTGCCGCTACCTGGGTTCGGGGCTTGGCTGGGCACTGCTGTTGTGCGCCGGCGTGCTCGGCAATCTGGTGAATGCCGTGCTCCAGCCTCTGGACCATAGTTCGGTCGGTTCATCAACCCTTGTCTTCGGAGCCGTAGGGCTCCTCGCTTCGCTCAACATCTCCCGGCACCGCCGTCAGACGTGGAAGCAGTGGTTTCTTCCGTTTGCAGGCGCAGTAGCACTGCTCGCCCTCCTGGGAACCGAAGGCGAGCGTACCGATCTGGGCGCACATTTGTGCGGTTTCATGGTGGGTGCTGCCATGGGACTGCCTGCCGGGTACCTAGTGGGAAAACGGGGGAGGCCGGGCCGCTTGCCTGACATGATGCTGTCGCTTTTTTCCGCAAGTGTGGTGGCAGCGTCATGGATGATGGCGCTTGCATGGGGTGCTCGATGGTGAATAGTCGCGAGTTGAATAAAGGGGGGAGGAAATCAGGCTCTGTGCGTCGCCGGCACGTGGAAACCCGGCTGCACGAAAATGTGCACTGTTATATAACCGGAAATATATCGGGCAGATAGCCGCCCTCTGCGAAACCTCCTCGTCCAGAACTCATTGAAATCAGCCGGAATTTGCATAACCTATCGAATATGTTAAGCAAACTCCGGCTGATTACGAATTGGGCAAACTGCAGGCACCTCCAGAAATAATGGTACTTTCCGTTTTGCTGAACAGGATTATCCACAGGTTGCCAACAGTTGTTGTTGAGAACGTGTCACGATGTGACGGCATTACTCTCTCCCTGTACCGGGAGCGATAGTTTCTGCTGCGTTACTTCCTACCGCCGTGCCCATTGCCGTGCTGGCCGCCGCGATGGTCGTTCCCGCGCTGATCGTGGGGGTTTTTCCCGCGGCTTTTGTAATCGTTGCCACTGCCATGGCGCTTGCCGGGCCGGAATTCCCGGTAACCGGGGCCGGGGTGGTTGCGATGCTTTGCGTAGTAATTATCGCGGTAGTAGTGCACTTTGTGCGCGGGATATTTCCTGAGGCCGTACGGCACTCTCTTGTAGTGAACTTTTGTCCATGGGCCGTTGTAATACGGTGAGTAATACCAGGCATTTCCATGTGGCTGGTAGTAGCGCCCCCCGTAATAGTAGAAGTCGTACGGGACGCCGACGGCGACATAGAACCCAAGCTGAGGGGGCATTACGAACTGGGGAGGGGCTGCCACCACCACGGGAGCGCCGATATTTACACCGACGCTCACGCCCACATTGGAGGCATGGGCCTGGGAAAGGGGCGCCAGGGCTGCAATGGCCAGAAAACAAATCAGCTTTTTCATCAAAATCTCCTTTCGGAACTGGAGGGAGCGTTCGCTCAGGATTCCAGCCGTTTGTGTGATCCTTGCCTTTGCCATCTACAACGACCTGCCTCGAAAAAGGTTTACACTCATTTCACCACCGTGACAGATCTGATCACTACCGGAGTGCTGGGAACATCCTGAAAACCGTTCCGCAGGCCAGCAGGCCGATTGCCATGACCACAAGAGCTTTTCTGAGCATTGGATGTTCTCCTCTCCATGTAATGGTTTGTGAAGCCATTGTTAGCAGATTATGTGCCGAATTACGATTTTTTGCGCGGTTTTCATTCAGGAGTGCACGGTTTGCCGGCAAGAATGCCGATCCGGCTCCCTGTCATTCATTCCTGTTCCGTTAGGCGTATTCCCGGGCTGAAACGGCTCGGTGAGGCACGCGAAAAAGTGTTGCTGATACTATTGTAATCGCCCGAATTTGCATGAAAAAATATGTTGACAATTAGATTTACTTATGCTGAAATCGACTCCACATCTGACTGTAGTGCCATGACTGGTTGTAGTGGTGCAGACCAGATAAAAAGTTTGCGTAAATGTCTTTCCATGCCTGATTGCAGACCAGGACGGCATGCGACCGTTTTGCTCATCAGAACGCCTTTTTGAACAAGGCGTTCATGGTCCTTCTCAATTTGCCGTCGCACCCAGATCCCCCCGGTTGTCGTCACGCCGGAATAGGGGCATCGAGCCCTCAAAAACTCCCTTGACAATCAATTGAACTTGTGGTGATATTTCCCGTTGAAACGAGATGTTGCGCCCCTGAGAACCGAACTCGTTCTTTTCTATAAAACAATGTGTAATTTCAATTACAGTTGGTCCGTGGTACATTCCGGGTGTTCCCAAGTTGCAATCTCTCTTATTCTACCCAGAACTACTCATGGCATCAGTGTATCTTTGCATGAACTGGTGCCGCCGCCTCGCACACTTCCGCTCAGGGAGATAGGAGCAACCTGGTCTTTCGCATACCAAAGCAGAAAAAAGTAGTGCCGTCGTTGCGTAATTGATGTTGTGGCAACAATCAAAGACCGGACGCTGCCCCCGGTCAACAACGAAAGGAGAGGTTTATCACTATGCAATCAGGATCAACGTGTCAGTTAACAGGGGAATGCAGACTTCCGGATCGTGCAACACTGCCGGCAACTCTTTACAAAGAGTTGGAAGAATTCGTTGCCAATCTCCCCACCAAGGAAGGCCATCTCGTAACCGTGCTCCACAAGGCCCAGAGCCTGTTCGGTTACCTGCCCAAGGAAGTACAGCAGTTTGTCGCCGATTACATGGGCGTTTCCCTGGCCAAAGTGTACGGCGTCGTCAGCTTCTACACCTTCTTCACCATGGTTCCCAAAGGCAAGTATCCCATCTCCATCTGCATGGGTACCGCATGCTTCGTCAAGGGCGCCGAAAAAGTCGTCGAGGCGTTCAAGGAAGCCCTGGGCCTGGAAGTCGGCGAGGTCACCCCGGACGGCAAGTTCTCCATCGACTGTCTCCGCTGCGTCGGCGCATGCGCATTGGCTCCAATCCTGACCGTCGGCGAGAAGGTCTACGCTCACGTCTCCGCCGACCAGGTAAAGACCATTCTTGCTGAGTATTAATTTCAAATAGACCTGAAGGAGCTAAACCATGGCAAAAATTTCATCAATTGCTGATCTGAAGAAGTTCCAGGAAGATTTCAAGGCTAAACAAGCGGCAAAAAGCGACAAGATCATCGTGAACGTTTCCCTCGCCACCTGCAGCATCGCATCCGGCGGCAAGTCCGTGATGGCAGCCATGCAGGATGAAGCGGCGAAGCTGGGCATCAGCAATGTGGAGTTCATGAAATCCGGCTGCATGACCTTCTGCCACTCCGAGCCGACCGTTGTCGTTACCCTGCCCGGCAAAGAGCCGGTCTGTTTCGGCAAGCTGGACGAAACCGGCGCCAGGGAGCTGGTACAGAAGTACCTGAAGAACGGCGAAGCCGTCGGCACCGTTGTTCCCGTAAACTACGTCAGGGTTGAATTATAAACAAGGGGAGGAGTCTGATAATGGAAGTGGCAAAGAAACAGTTGAGAATTGCGACCAGAAACTGCGGTTTCATTGATCCCGAAAATATCGAGGATTACCTTGGCGTGCGCGGCTACGAGGCCCTTGCCAATGCGGTGACCTCGAGCACTCCTCTGGCGATCATCGACGAAATCAAGAAGTCCGGCATCCGCGGCCGCGGGGGCGGCGGTTTCCCCACCGGCAACAAGTGGGAATTCGCGGCCAAGAACGTTTGCGACCAGAAATACGTCGTCTGCAACGCCGACGAAGGCGACCCCGGCGCATTCATGGACCGCGCCGTCCTGGAAGGTGACCCCCACTCGATCGTTGAAGCAATGGCTGTCTGCGGTTACGCCATCGGCGCTTCCATCGGCGTTGTCTACATCCGCGCCGAGTATCCGCTGGCCATCAAGCGTCTCAAGAAAGCCATCGACGATGCCCGTGAGTACGGCTTGCTGGGCAACAACATCATGGGCAGCGGCTTCAGCTTCGACATCGAACTGAAGTACGGCGCAGGCGCTTTCGTCTGCGGCGAGGAAACCGCACTCATCCGCTCCATGGAAGGCAGCCGCGGCGAGCCCTACACCAAGCCTCCCTTCCCCGCAAACGCCGGCTACTGGAAAAAACCGACCATCGTCAACAACGTGGAAACCTTCGCCAACATCCCGGCCATCCTGGTCAAGGGCTCCGGCTGGTTCTCCTCCATCGGCACCGAGAAGTCCAAGGGCACCAAGGTGTTCGCCCTTGCCGGCAAGATCAATAACGTCGGCCTGATCGAAGTACCGATGGGCATCACCCTCAAGGAAGTCATTTTCGAGATCGGCGGCGGCTGCCCCGACGGAAAAGAGTTCAAGGCAGTGCAGACCGGTGGTCCTTCCGGCGGCGCCCTGACCTACAAAGACTCCGATGTGCCCATCGACTACGACAACCTTCTCGCCAAGAACTCGATGATGGGCTCCGGCGGCATGATCGTCATGGATGAAGACAACTGCATGGTCGACATCGCCAAGTTCTTCCTCGATTTCACCATGGACGAGACCTGCGGCAAGTGCACCCCGTGCCGTATCGGCTCCAAGCGTCTCTGGGAGACCCTGGACAAGATCTGCAGCGGCCAGGGCACCGAGTCTGATTTCGAGAAGATGAAGAGCCTGGCAGTGAACATCAAGGATACGGCGCTGTGCGGCCTCGGCCAAACCATGCCCAACCCGGTTCTGTCCACCATGAACACCTTCGCTGACGAGTACCTGGCACACGTCCGCGACAAGAAGTGCCCGGCAGGCGTCTGCACCAACCTGCTTGAAATCGTCATTCTGCCTGAGAAATGCGTCGGTTGTACGCTCTGCGCACGCGTATGCCCGGTCAACTGCATCTCCGGCAAGGTTAAGGAAGCTCACGTCATCGATCAAGCCGCCTGCATCAAGTGCGGTGCATGTATCGAGAAGTGCAAGTTCAACGCAATCGTAAAAAAATAGCTTGAATTGAAAGGAGCACATATACATGTCTATGTTGAATATCTCTATTGACGGCAATCTGACCCAGGTCCCCGCGGGGAGCATGATACTCGACGCGGCCAAGAAGCTGAACATCGACATACCCACCCTCTGTTTCCTCAATCTGGAGGAACTGGCGGTGAACAATATGGCGGCTTCCTGCCGTATCTGCGTGGTCGAGGTCGAAGGCAGGAAAAACCTTGCCCCGTCCTGCGCCACCCCGGTGACCGAGGGCATGGTGGTGAAAACCAATACCATGCGGGTTCTGAATGCCCGCAAGACCGTTCTCGAACTTCTGCTTTCCGACCACCCGAAGGACTGCCTCGTCTGCCAGAAATCCGGCGAGTGCGATCTCCAGCAGGTTGCCGAGAAGTTCGGCGTCCGCGAAATCCGTTATGAAGGCGTCATGTCGACCTATCGGAAGGACATTTCCCCGTCCATCATCCGCGACATGGACAAGTGCATCATGTGCCGCCGTTGCGAAACCATGTGCAACGACGTGCAGACCTGCGGCGTTCTCACCGGTGTCAACCGCGGCTTCACCTCTGTTGTCGCTCCGGCATTCGAGATGAACCTGGAAGACTCCGTCTGTACCTTCTGCGGTCAGTGCACCGCAGTTTGTCCGGTGGGCGCCCTGGTTGAGCGCGACCACACCTGGGAAGTCGTCGACGCGATCGCCGACCCCGAAAAAATCACCATCGTCCAGACCGCTCCGGCTGTCCGCGCCGCCCTGGGAGAAGACCTGGGCATCGAGCCGGGCGTTTCCGTAACCGGCAAGATGGCCGCGGCTCTGCGCAGGCTCGGTTTCGACCATGTGTTCGATACCGACTTCGCAGCTGACCTCACCATCATGGAAGAAGGGACCGAGTTTCTTGACCGTCTGACCCGCTATCTCGACGGCGACAAGACTGTCCGGCTGCCGATCCTCACGTCCTGCTGCCCTGCATGGGTGAAGTTCTTCGAGCACCAGTTCCCCGACCTCCTCGATGTTCCGTCGTCGGCCAAGTCGCCGCAGCAGATGTTCGGCGCCATTGCCAAGACCTACTATGCTGAAATCCTCGGCGTGCCGCGGGAAAAGCTGGTTGTCGTATCCGTCATGCCCTGCCTCGCCAAGAAGTACGAGTGCGACCGTCCCGAGTTCAAGGTGAATGGCAATCCTGATGTCGACTACTCCATCACCACGCGCGAACTTGCCCGTCTCATCAAGCGGATGAACATCGACTTCGTGGCCCTGCCTGATGAGGATTTCGATGCTCCTCTGGGTGAGTCTTCCGGTGCCGCTCCGATCTTCGGCGCGACCGGTGGCGTTATCGAGGCTGCTCTGCGTACCGCATACGAACTGGCCACCGGCCAGACTCTGGAAAACGTCAACTTCGAAGCGGTTCGCGGCATGCAGGGAATCAAGTCCGCCAAGGTTCAGGTCGGGCCACATACCCTGAACATCGGCATCGCCCATGAACTGGGCAATGCCAGGAAGCTGCTGGAAGAAGTACGCGCCGGCAAGTCCGAATTCCATGCGATAGAAATCATGTCCTGCCCCGGCGGCTGCATCGGCGGCGGCGGTCAGCCCTATCACCATGGCGATGTGGAACTCCTCAAGAAGAGAACCAAGGTTCTCTATGATGAGGACTCCGGCAAGAAGATCCGCAAGTCCCATGAAAACCCCTACATCATCGAGCTCTACGAGAAATACCTCGGCAAACCGATGAGCGAGAAAGCGCATCACCTGCTCCACACCCATTACTTCAAGCGCTCCAAGCTTGGGGGGTAACGGCAGGCAGCCTCCTTGGGCTGAATGCGGTGCGAAGCAATTTCATAGCAGGAACAGCACGGAAAGCGGCAGGATGGAAATCATCCTGCCGCTTTTTTATGCGCTTTTTTCCGAAGCGGAAAAAATTGACTCAAGTCAAAGAATTCTGGACTCTTACATGAGATTGTCGTAAACGATGAAAAAGATTTTTTCGATTGCCGGAGCACTGATGAACAAACATGAGATTCTTGACTGGTTGAAAACTGAAGACGCTGACCGTCTTGAAGAGCTCTGGAAGACGGCTGACACGGTACGCAGGGAAAATGTGGGAGATGCCGTTCATCTCAGGGGACTGGTAGAAATATCAAATTGTTGCGCGAGAAACTGCGGTTACTGCGGCATCAGGGCCGGCAATGCCGAAGTCAGCAGATACCGCATGACTGCTGTAGAAATCCTCGAATGCGCCCGGCTTGCCGTGGGATTCGGGTACGGTACCCTGGTCCTGCAGGCGGGTGAGGATAACGGCATTTCGGCGCAATGGCTGAGTGATATCATAGCGAGGATAAAATGCGAAACCAGTCTTGCCGTTACCCTGAGCCTTGGCGAAAGGGACGATGGTGACCTGGTGGCATGGTATCGGGCAGGAGCGGATCGCTACCTGCTCCGCTTCGAGACGTCGAACAGAGAGCTGTACGAACGCATCCATCCCCCGTTGCCTGGCCGATACTCTGACAGGTTCCAGATTCTCAGAAAGCTGCGCGATATCGGCTACGAAGTCGGCAGCGGCATCATGGTCGGCATACCCGGGCAGACGTATCATGATCTTGCCAACGATATCATGATGTTTCGGGAGTACGATATCGACATGATCGGTATCGGCCCCTACATCCCCCATCCCGAGACCCCGCTCGGTCGTGAAGGAGACCGGCTCAACGCGCCGGATGGCGAGCAGGTCCCGGCTACTGAACTGATGACCTGCAAGGTCGTGGCGCTGACAAGGATACAGTGCCCCTTGATAAACATACCGAGCACTACCGCCCTGGCGACGATCAACCGTGCCGGAGGTCGCGAACACGGCCTTTCCCGCGGGGCCAACATTTGCATGCCCAATCTTACGCCGCGCACATACCGCGAATTGTATGAAATATATCCTTCCAAGGCAAGTTGCGACGAGAACGCGGATGAAAGCAATTCCCGCATACAGCACCAGATCATAGCCCTGGGGCGTACCATCGGCACGGGGCGCGGTGATTCACTGAACAGGCACAAGGCGACAGAGATACAGCAGAATACGAGAGGAGCAAACGTATGAGTGGAATGCCGGCATTGCAACTGACCGAACGGGCAGTTGATTTCATCGACGAGAATCACATCATGGGGCTGCTTGCCGGGAAACGTCCCGACGCGGGCCGTGTTCGTGAAATAATAGCCAAGAGTCTC
The DNA here is from genome assembly GCA_002419385.1 of Geobacter sp. UBA5735. Classification (GTDB taxonomy): domain Bacteria; phylum Desulfobacterota; class Desulfuromonadia; order Geobacterales; family Geobacteraceae; genus RPRC01. Next base: position 8,117 of record DIFZ01000041.1, on the reverse strand, counting down.
GCGAAACAGGCGTTGAGCGTTGAGGAAACCGCAACACTGCTCCTGGCAGATACACCGCAGCTGAATGAGGAGATTTTCGAGACCGCCCGTCAGCTGAAAAAGAACGTGTACGGGAACCGGATCGTGCTCTTCGCGCCACTCTATGTGGGCAACAAATGTGTCAATGATTGTACCTACTGTGCATTCAAAAGGAGCAACACCCTTGCCATCAGGCGCACCCTCAATCAGGACGAACTCAGGCAGCAGGTGGAGGCGCTGGAAAACAAGGGGCACAAAAGGCTTATTCTGGTTTTCGGCGAGCACCAGGCGTATGACCCTGAATTCATCGCGAAATCGGTGCGCACCGTATATGAAACCAAGGTGGGCCATGGAGAGATCAGAAGGGTCAACATCAATGCTGCCCCACTGGACCATGAAGGGTATGCCATCGTGAAGGCGTCCGGCATCGGCACCTACCAGATATTCCACGAAACCTACCACCATGAGACCTACGCCCGTTTCCACCCGGCCGACACGCGCAAGGGCAACTACCTGTACCGCCTGGATGGCCTCAGCAGGGCTTTCGAGGCCGGTTGCGACGACGTGGGCCTGGGGGTGCTGTTCGGGCTTTACGACTGGAGATTCGAAGTGCTGAGCCTGGTCACCCATGCCCTCTACCTCCAGGAGCGTTACAACGTCGGTCCGCACACCATCAGCTTTCCGCGCATCAGGCCCGCCGTCGGCGTCAGCCTGGACGAGAACTATCAGGTTGATGACGAGTCCTTCAAGAAGCTCATCGCGGTGCTCAGGCTCGCGGTTCCCTATACCGGCCTGATACTTACGGCTCGTGAAAATGCCCAGGTGCGCCGGGAGTGCATGTCCTTCGGCGTATCCCAGATCGACGCTGGCAGCCGCATCGAACTGGGCGGCTATACCGAGGCCGGTGATGCCCAGGTCATGGAGCGGGAACAGTTCCAGCTGGGAGACATACGGTCGCTGGACGAGGTCATGCGCGAACTGATGAACGACGGATATGTGCCCAGTTTCTGCACTTCCTGTTACCGTGTCGGCAGAACGGGCGAACACTTCATGGAGTTCAGCATACCCGGTTTCATCAAAGAGTTCTGCACGCCCAATGCGCTCTTGACCCTCGAGGAATACCTGGTGGACTATGCAAGCCCCGAGACCAGGTCGGCAGGTGAGCGGCTCATCGCCGAGGAACTGGCAAAGCTGCCCGAAGGTGACACGAAGAATACGCTGCTGCAACGGATACGGGGCATCAGGGAAAAGGGTGAGCACGACCTGTATTTCTGATGTTCGCAGGCGATCTTTACCGGAGCATTCGTAGGGGCAAACCTCGTGTTTGCCCTTGTTTCGGGCGATCACAAGGATCGCCCCTACCCATCATTCATATCTGTCATTCCAGGCTTTATGGTGAATATGACCCGATTTCGTATCGAAAAAGACCTTCTGGGTGAGAGACCGGTGCCTCGCGACGCTCTCTACGGCATCCATACCGTCCGTGGCATCGAGAATTTTCCCCTTTCGGGACGCTGTGTGAATGCCGGCCTCATCCACGCATTCGGTGCGGTCAAGCTTGCCTGCGCCAGGACCAACCATGAACTGGGTTGGTGGGACGATGCCAAAGCCGCTGCAATAGAGGCTGCCTGCGGGGAGATGATGGAAGGCAAGCTTGACAGCCATATCGTCGTGGATGCTCTCCAGGGCGGAGCAGGCACTTCGACGAACATGAATGTCAACGAGGTGCTTGCGAACCGCGCCCTCGTGCTTCTGGGGAGAACGCCGGGCGATTACGATGCGGTCAGCCCGCTCGATGACATCAACCTCCATCAGTCGACCAACGATACCTATCCGACAGCGCTCAAGGTGGGAGCGATCACCAAGCTCCGGGATCTCGAGCGGGAGGTCGTGGCTCTGCTGGAAGCGTTCCAGGACAAGGAAAAGGCTTTCGCGCATATCGTCAAGGTTGGCCGGACCCAGCTGCAGGATGCGGTTCTCGTTACCCTGGGAAGGGAAATGTCTGCCTATGCGGAGGCTTTCGGCCGGGACCGCTGGCGCATCTACAAGTGCGAAGAACGCTTGCGGGTTGTCAACCTGGGGGGGACCGCGGTCGGGACCGGCCTCGCCGCGCCGCGGCACTATATATTCCGTGCGACGGAACACCTGCGAAGCATCACGGGACTGGGGCTTGCGCGGGGTGAAAACCTGATCGACGCGACCCAGAACACCGATGTCTTTGTCGAGGTCAGCGGCATCCTCAAGGCATGCGCCAGCAATCTGCTGAAGGTGTCCGGAGATCTGCGGCTCCTGTCATCAGGCCCTGATTCCGGCATCGGCGAGATCCGGCTCCCGGCGCGACAGGCGGGATCCTCCATCATGCCGGGCAAAGTCAACCCGGTCATCCCCGAAGCGGTGTCCCAGGCTGCAATAGCGGTCATGGCACATGACCAGTCCATAACCTTTGCCGCATCTCTCGGCAATCTTGAGCTCAATGCCTTCCTGCCGCTCATTGCCGAGTCCCTGCTCGGCAGTCTCGATCTGCTCGAGAACGCCTGCTCGATCCTGAGGAGGTTCTGCGTTGCCGGGCTGGAGGCAGACGAAGAGCGTTGTCGCAGGCATGTTGCCGGAGCTACCGCCACCCTGACAGCGCTGGTGGACCGGATCGGGTACCGGGAGGCACAGGAGATTGCGTCGCTGTACACTGCCCGGAGCGCCGATCTGAGAGAACTGGTGATCGACCGTGGTCTTCTGACTGGTGAAGAATTCGACGAACTGGTTTCTGCCGAAGCCGTTACCAGGCTCGGTTCGCCCCTGAGGAAGGAGAACACGACCGCATGAGGAACACTCCGAAGGGATTCAGACTGCATATCGGCCTGTTCGGCCGCAGGAACGTGGGCAAATCGTCACTCTTGAACGCGCTCACGCGGCAGACGGTTTCCATTGTTTCCGACATTGCCGGGACCACGACTGATCCCGTTGAGAAGCCGATGGAACTGCTTCCCGTCGGCCCCGTGCTGTTCATCGATACCGCCGGTATCGATGACGTTGGCGCACTGGGGGAGATGCGGGTGCAGAAGACCCGGCAGGTTTTCGACCGGACCGATGTGGGGGTTATCGTAGCCGTTGCCGGTGAGTGGGGGGATTTCGAAGAAGCGATCCTGACCGAGCTCCGTGAACGCAAGATTCCCGTCATCGTGGTATTCAACAAGACGGATGTCGCCAGGACGGATGCGGTTCAGGAGTCAAGAATCAAGGAACTGCAGGTGCACTGCGTCGAGGCGTCGGCAGTCCGGGGCGAGGGGATCCTCGAGCTTCGTGAAGCCCTTGTCAGGTCTGCGCCGGAAGAATTCATCAATGCCCCGGCGATAATCGGCGATCTGGTGCCGTCTGGAGAGATGGCGGTACTGGTCATCCCCATCGACCTGGAAGCTCCCAAGGGGCGTCTCATTCTCCCTCAGGTCCAGTCGATCCGCGATCTGCTCGACAACGACGCATACTGCATGGTGGTCAAGGAGAGGGAACTGCGGGATGCGCTGGAGCGGCTCAAAAGGCCTCCGGCACTGGTTGTCACGGACTCGCAGGCATTCCTCAAAGTCGCAGGCGATACCCCGGACGCCGTGCCGATGACTTCATTTTCCATACTTTTCGCCCGCTTCAAGGGCGACCTGGTGGCGTTCGTCCGCGGTGCGCTTGCCATAGAGAGCCTGGCGCCGGGCGACAGGGTGCTTATTTGTGAGTCGTGTTCCCACCACCCCATCGGCGAAGACATCGGCAGGGTAAAGCTTCCCCGCTGGTTGCGGCAGTATGTGGGGGGCAGGCTGGAGTTTACCCACGTCCAGGGACACGATTTCCCTGACGACCTGGCGTCATACCGGCTGGTCATCCACTGTGGCGCCTGCATGTGGAACCGTCGCGAGATGCTGTCGCGAATCATCCGCTGCCAGCAGGCAGGCGTGCCGATGACCAATTACGGTCTTGCCATCGCCTATTCGCTCGGGATTTTCGAACGGGCGCTCAGGCCTTTTCCCGCCGCACTCGAGGCGTATCACGGCAGCATGGTGACCTGACGGAAGCCGTCCCCACAAGTGCGACGGCCCCGACAGTCATGTCCGGGGCCGTTTTCTTTCTCCATTTCTTGCACTTCAATCGTTCTGCCCGTACCGGGCGGTACGTTTCCTCAACCTGCCGTTCCGCAATTCTCCAGAAAGTCGAAGGCCCGTTTACCTGCGCGTAAACGGGCCTTCGACATATACATGTCTATGTTGCACGTCTATTAGCGCACAATCCACAGCATAAATCAAACAAAAATTTGATCAAAAGCAATAAAACAGTATTTACAAAACTTATTTGCAATTGAAGATGCATTCTGATATAAAATAGTGCTGTCATAAATGTTACAACTGCTAGCCATTGCGTTCAGTGCTTCAGTAAGTCTGTCTAATGTAATCGAAACGCTATGTATCATGCTATATTGCCAATAAGCACTTCCATTCAATGAGATTTATTGTGGTAGAGAACCGATATAAAACAAGTTATACAACGAATGCAATCACATTGTGCTTTTAGGTTATGAGAATGTATTCGCTATATAATTGGTGATATAGAGGTTTTCGGGAGTTATTCCGCTGTCGTCCGACTTGTCTGGCATCCGGATCGGCCGGCAGCCGAACAAGGTGCCGGCACTCCGTAATCAAGCTGGTTCGAGCCATTGTCGATTCAGCTCCATGTCTGTGTTCTTTGGGCAGTCGCAGGCAGGTATGCGGAGCGCTGTCGCCGCAGGTTTTCCGCAGGACACCATGAACGGAAACTGCATGCGGTTGGGAGCCGAGCGGTTTTCGCCCGGAGAGATGAAACGACGTTGGAAAGTTGATGAGTTTTTGTTTTCTGGCAGGAAAATAACCGGAAAAAGAAGGGAGAGGAAAGAATGGGAGTGGTAAAGCTAACAGTTGACGGGATAGCTGTAGAGGTTCCCCGGAACTCCTACATCATCGATGCCGCGAATGCTGCGGGCGTCAAGATCCCGACCTTGTGCTATCTGGAGCTGCACAAGGACAAGAGAGGCGACAACGCTTCATGCAGGATCTGCTGCGTGGAAGTGGCGGGAAGGAAAAACCTTGCCCCTGCCTGTGCCACACCGGTCATGGAAGGGATGGACATCAAGACGGACACCGACCGCGTCATCAATGCACGCAAGATGATGCTCGAGCTCCTGCTGTCCGACCATGCCCAGGAATGCCTGACCTGTTCGAAAGCGGGCAAATGCGGGCTGCAGGACCTCTGCTACCAGTACGATATCAAAGAAACCCGTTTCGGGGGATTGATGAACAGCTTCCCCATGGACGAGTCCAACGAATTCTATGTCCGCGACATGAACAAGTGCGTGAACTGCCGCCGTTGCGTCATGGCGTGCTCTCACTATCAGTGCACCAACGCGCTGGACTTTGCCAGCAGGGGGTTCACGTCCCACCCGACGCCGCCGTTTGACGATCCGATCACCGATTCGGTGTGCGTTTCCTGCGGCAACTGCGTATCCGTCTGCCCGACAGGGGCTCTCCTGCCGAAAAGCGTCGATAAGTTCCGCACCTGGGAAGTTGCCAGAACCCTTACGACCTGTTCTTACTGTGGTGTTGGCTGCCAGATGGAGCTCCTTACCAAGGACGGCAAAGTCGTTGGTGTAGAGCCTGCTGACGGTGCCGCCAACAACAACCTGCTCTGCGTCAAGGGCAAGTTCGGCTACAATTTCATCAATCATCCCGATCGCCTGAAAAAACCGCTCATCAGGAAGGACGGCGAACTGGTGGAAGCCAGCTGGGACGAGGCATACAGCCTGATCGTCGAAAAGGCCACCAAGACCAAGGCCGAATTCGGCGGCGAAGCCCTGGCCGGCCTGACGTCGGCACGGATAACCAACGAAGAGAACTACCTCTTTCAGAAAATGATACGCGCGGGGTTCGGCAGCAACAATGTCGATCACTGCGCCCGACTTTGACACTCCTCGACAGTTGCCGGTCTGGCAACTACGCTTGGCAGTGGCGCAATGACCAACAGCATCGGTGAAGTGCTGAATTCCGATGTCGTCTTCATCACGGGTTCCAATACGACAGCCGGCCATCCGGTCATCGGGGCGAGAATCAGGCAGGCAAAAGAGAGAGGCGCGAAGCTTATCGTTGCCGATCCCCGCGTCATCGACCTGACGAGCGATGCGGACGTATTCCTGCAGATCATGCCGGGCACCAACGTGGCTCTCTATAATGGCATGATGAACGTCATCATTTCCGAAGGCCTCCAGAATAAAGCTTATATCGAAGAGCGGACCGAGCAGTTCGACGATCTGGTCAAGGCCGTTTCTTCCTTCACTCCGGAAAAGGCAGCGGAAATCTGCGGCATCTGCGCCGATGATATCCGTGCCGCTGCCCGCCTCTATGCACAGGCGGACAAAGGCGCCATTTTCTACACCATGGGCGTAACCCAGCACACCACCGGAACCGAAGGGGTCATGTCCCTCTCCAACCTGGCGCTCTTGTGCGGCAATATCGGCATCGAATCCGGCGGCGTCAACCCGCTGCGCGGCCAGAACAACGTCCAGGGCGCCTGCGACATGGGCGGCCTGCCCGGCGATCTCACCGGCTACCAGAAAGTGGCCAACCCCGACGCCCTTGCCAAGTTCGAAAAGGCCTGGGGAGTGAAGCTGTCTGACAAGCCCGGTTTCACCCTTTGCGACATCGTCCACAAGGCCGGCCATGGCGATATCAAGTTCCTCTACATCCTGGGAGAAAATCCCATGGTCTCCGACCCTGATCTCAACCATGTGGAAGAAGCCCTCAAAAACACCGAGTTCCTCGTGGTCCAGGATATCTTCCTCACCGAGACGGCACGGCTTGCCGACGTGGTGCTCCCGGCAGCTTCCTTTGCCGAAAAGGAAGGAACGTTCTCCAACACCGAGCGCAGGGTACAGCGGGTCCGGAAGGCCATCGAGCCGATCGGAAAATCGAAAGCCGACTGGGTCATCCTGTCCGACCTGCTGAACAGGCTCGGCATCGAAGCCAACTACAGCAACCCGTCCGAGATCATGGCGGAGATTTCTTCCCTGACCCCGTCGTATGCCGGCATCACCTACGATCGGCTCGACCAGCTGGGCAGCCTGCAGTGGCCGTGCCCGACCCTTGAGCATCCGGGCACCCCGTACCTGCACAAGGCGTCCATCGCCCGCGGCAAGGGCCTGTTCAAGGGGATCGACTACAAGCCGAGCAACGAGCTTCCCGATGCCGATTATCCGTTTGTGCTGACAACCGGCAGGGTCCTCTACCACTACCACACCCGCTCCATGACGGGCAGGGTTGCCGGTCTGAACAAGATCAGCCCCGAATCGTTCATCGAGATCAACCCGGTGACCGCCCGCAACCTGGGCATCAAGGATGGCGAGAAAGTCAACGTCTCTTCCCGCAGGGGCGAAATCAGCACGACGGCCAAGGTCGTACGCACGATCAAGGAAAACGTGGTGTTCATGCCGTTCCACTTCGCCGAGGGCGCGGCAAACGTCCTCACCAACCCTGCGCTCGACCCGATCTCCAAGATTCCGGAGTACAAGGTCTGTGCAGTCAATATCTCGCCGAGCGACAGAGTCTCTGACTACGTCTAAACCGGCGTGTGACCTGTAGGTGCAAGCGGCGTCTCATCATTCAGGATGAGACGCCGCTTTTCTGTGCCGAAGAATTATATTTGACAAACATCGTTATTTTTTCCTTTCGATTTTCTCGCGTATGAAGTATAGAGAAAGAAAACTTATTTTAGGGGGAGTAAAATGAGTAACGAGAATCTTATGTCGAAGCGATGGTTGATCGCCGCGGCGGGTGTAGTCATCATGACTGTACTCGGCACCGTGTACGCCTGGTCGGTGTTCGTCAAGCCGATCACAGAGCTGCCTTACGGATGGGACAAAGCCTCCGTGGCAGTGGTGTTCATGATCATCATCGGCATGATCGGCCTGTCCGCCGCCTTCGGCGGCATCCTGGTGGACAAGAAAGGTCCGAAGTTCGTCTGCACCCTCGGGGTAATCCTGTACGGTATCGGCGTGCTTCTGGGCGGCGTGGCACTGAACGCCGGCAACCTGTGGCTGC
>DIFZ01000019.1 GCA_002419385.1 Geobacter sp. UBA5735 | reverse complement strand
TTTCATAGAACTTTTGACACTATCGAAATTTGGTCTCCAGGGTTCAGAGTAAACCCCCGTTTCGAACCGGGGCGCATTCATGCCCTGTGACGGCTGATTTTGAGGAATCGGCGGACTTACTCGTGTCCCGTGCGGTGAACTGACCGCACGGGACACGAGCTTCCATTCAATGCCAGGCACGATATTTTCACCGGTATCCGATACCCTCGCAATATCTAAAAATTTCGTGATAGTATACATGAGCAAGCATGCTTTTCAAGTATATACGCGCCAGACGGGTTACCATATAGACATTTGCACCCTCAAGAGCTGGTGGTCGTGTCGACACGGAAAGTCCTGCTCAGGGTCGCTCCCTGAGCTGTCCAGGCTCCAGATAGGTCTAGAGTCGGGGTGACCAGGTCGGCTGGGTGTCCGAGCCGGCGCTTCTGGAAACTTTCGTCTGGCCGGTGCCGTCCGCTCGCATGACGTAGATGGCCGTTCCGCCGCCGCGGGTGGAACTGAACGTGATGAAGCGGCCATCCGGCGACCAGGTAGGATGCTCGTTGCTTCCCTCTGTGGTCAGTTGCGTATCGCCACTGCCGTCGGGAGCGATGGAGTGGATCTGGAAACCACCCTGCTGGCGGCAGTACAGAATGCGGTCTCCCTTGGGCGACCAGCGAGGTGACACGTTGTAGGCGCCGCTGGTGGTCAGGCGGTAGACGCCAGAACCATCGGAATTCATGACGAAAATCTGCGGTTTGCCGAGCCGGTCCGAGACGAAGGCGATCCTGGAGCCGTCGGCTGACCAGGAGGGTGAGATGTCGATGGCGTGGTTATTGGTCAGGCGGATGGCTGATCCGCCTCCCTTGCCGATGGAATATATCTCCGAATTCCCGTCCTTGCTCATGGCCAGGGCGATCCTGCCGCCATCCGGCGACCAGGCGCCGGTCACGTTGATGCCCGGGCTCGAGGAAATGCGGGCTTCGGTGCCGGTGTAGATTCCCCTCCGGTAGAGATCCGGATTGCCGTGCTTGTAGGAGGTGTAGAGGATCTCCCGGCCGTTGGGGGAAAAGTCGGGGTTGAGGTTGATGGCTCGGTTGGACGTCAGCTTCTGGACGTTGTGGCCGTCGTAGTCCATGAGATAGATCTCTTTGTTGCCGCTTCTCTTAGAGACGAAAACAACCTTTCCGGTAAAAGGACCCCTTTCCCGGGTCATGAGCAGCAGCAGGTCGTCGGCAAAGGTGTGCGTCATCCTGCGGAGGTCCTTGCGCGTGCCGGAATAGCGCTTGGCCAGCATCTGCCGGGAATTGGCCACGTCGTAGAGCCGGAATTCCATAACCAGCTCGTCGCCGTTCACAGTGTAGCCGGATTTTATGAGAAGCTCGGCGTTTACCGCCTGCCAGGGGGCAAAGTCGAACTCTCCGGGGCGTATTCCGCTGCCGGCAGCTGCGGGCGGGAGATTCATGACCGAATAGCGCCCGGTCAGGGTAAGGTCGAATTTCAGCACGTCGCTTACCTCCCCCGGGATATCCCCACCGGCTGCTCCGCCGAGATTCACGGAAGGCGCGACCGCAAGGCTGAGCTGCCGGTCTACGGAAGCGGTCACTTCGAGGTAATCCTGTGCGCCGGAAAGCATGGTAGGCGTCAGCAGTACGAGCATTATCAGCACAAGAAGCTTGTTCATTTCTTCTCCAACCCTTCGGGCCTGAAGATGAAGCCCTGCTGGAATTCCCTGCGGTTCGGCGGCGGCGGGAAGTTTTCTGCTGCCATGCGGATGGCGCGCGCCACCGCATCTTCGAAAACCTTGTCCCCGGAGCTGCGCAGGATGCGGTAACTGGAGAGCTTGCCGTAACGGCTGATGAACATCTGCACCACCACCTCCGGTTTCCTGCTCTGGTGGGCGATGGTCATCTTGAAGGCGTCGCGCAGGCGGGACTGGATATAGCTGGCGTAGTCGCTGCCGGCTTCGGATCCCGTGCCACCCGGCATGCCGCTCCTGCCGCCGCCCTGCGCGGCGACCCGTTTCCTGAGATCATCCATGGCCGACTCGGCCTGCTGCCTGCCGACCTTCCTCTCCAGTTTGGCCAGGCGTTCCTGAAAATCCTTGCTTGAGTCATCTTTTGCCGGTGCTTTTGCGGCTTTCGATGGAACGGGTTTGGCTGCGGACGGGGGGACCCTCATTGCTTCCTGCTGCTGAGCCTTGGGGGGGGGCGAAGCTTCTGCGGCTTCCCCTCCGGGAGAGCCGGACCTCGGGTTTGCCACGGGGAGGTTCGCAATATCCACGTAATAGACCGGTTCCGCGCTCTGCTTGATGGACGGGTAGAGCCCGATCATGGAAAAAGTTGCGAGGAGCGCTGCGTGAAGGAAGAAGGAACCGGCGATTGAAATGCCCAGTCCGCGCTCTTTTTTTCGTGGGCGGTTCATCTCTTTCCGGCGGGCTCCGTCATCATGCCGAGGCGCTCGATACCCGCGATCTTGATTTCTGCCATGGTTTTTACCACTTCACCGTAGGGCACGTCCTTGTCGGCTTTGAGGAAGACCTCTTTCTTCTCCCTGGGGGCGAGGATGGCGGTCAGCTTTGAGGCCAGTTCGTCGTGTGATGATTCCTTGTCGTTGATGAACACCTTTCCGGTCCTGTCGATGGAAACCACCACTGACTCCTGGTCGGCGGAAAGGGACTTGGCCTGGGTTTTCGGCAGGTTCACCTGGACACCCTGCTGCATCATGGGAGCGGTGACCATGAAGATGATCAGGAGCACCAGCATGACATCGACGAACGGTGTGACGTTGATCTGGGACATGGCGCCGTTGCGCTGGTCCCTGGTTCCGATTTCCATGGTTTCCCCTATTTCCCGGCGAACGTTCTCTGCACGATGTTCAGGTATTCAGTGGAGAAGCTGTCCATGTCGGCGATCAGTACCTTGATCTTGTGCTGGAAATGGTTGTATCCCATGACCGCCGGGATGGCGGCGACCAGGCCGACCGCCGTGGCGATGAGGGCTTCGGCGATGCCGGGCGCCACCACTGCCAGAGAGGCCGAACCGGTTTCCCCGATGCCCTTGAAGGCGCTCATGATGCCCCAGACCGTGCCGAAAAGACCGATGAACGGGGCAGTGGAGCCGGTCGTTGCCAGAAACGTCAGCATCCTTTCCAGGCGGGTTATCTCGGAAGTGGTGGCCCTGCGCAAGGCACGGGCGATGTTATCGAACCCCCCCAGCTCCGTGCTGAGGACGCCGGGGTCTTGCTTTTCCACTCCCTTGTCCATGATCTTTTTCATTTCGGCGTACCCTTCGCCGAAAAGAACGGCCAGGGGAGAGTCGTCGAAACGGTCAAGCTGGGCGTTGATGGAGTCGAACCGCTTGACTTTCCAGAAGAACTCCAGGAACCGCTCCGACTGGCTTTTGGCGCGGTAGACCTGCCAGAACTTGTAGAAGATGATGCCCAGCGAAAGGACGGAAAAGGCGCAGAGAATTACCAGGACCACTTTTACGACGAGACCGGTCACGGCAAAGATTCCCAAGTTTGGTACCTCCGATTATTGATAATGAAACGTTTATAAAATAAGCTTCCCGGCATGGTGAAGTCAACACGAAATTTGTACCGGCGTACCTCCGGCCAGTGCCCGGGCCGGCTTCTGGTCTGGCTGCCCTGAAGTTTTGCTTTGGACTTTTACAGCGCATATGGGTAACAATATATTCCATGGATATTTCCCTGTACGTCCACTACCCGTTCTGCTTGCGCAAATGCCTCTACTGTGCGTTCAATTCTGTTGCTGACTCCTCCCTCAGGTCCGAGGACTACGTGGCGGGGCTGCTGGGCGAGATGGAGCTCCGTTCCCGCGCAATCAAGCAGGATTGCGCGGCTGTGACACTGTACTTTGGCGGCGGCACTCCGTCACTCCTCGCGCCTTCGCTGGTGGCGCGCATCGTCGATGCTGCGGGGTCGCTCTATGCTCTCAAAGCCGATGCCGAAATAACCCTGGAATGCAATCCGGGTACCGTGAGCGGACAACTCCTGGCTGATTTCCGCTCTGCCGGAATCAACCGCCTGTCGATCGGTGTCCAATCCTTTGACGACCGTATGCTCCAACGCCTCGGCAGGGTTCACACCGCCCGGGAAGCCCGTGATGCGTTCACGCTTGCCAGAGAGGCGGGCTTCGTCAATCTTGGCCTCGACCTGATCCATTCGCTCCCCGGACAGACTCCGGACATGTGGGAAAAGGAACTGCTCCGCGCCTGCGATCTGGCGCCGGAGCATGTCTCGGTGTATGGGCTTGCCGTCGAGGAGGGGACGCCCTTCGCGTCGCTGGAGAAGGACGGCATGCTTTCCCTGCCGGAGGAGGACGATGCTGTGCGCATGTTCGAGCTTTCGACGGAGATCCTCTGCTGCCGCGGCTTTGAGCACTACGAGATCTCCAACTTTGCCCGGCCGGGTTTCCGGTCGCGCCACAACAGCGGTTACTGGAAACGCGTGCCCTGCCTCGGTTTCGGTGCTGGCGCCCATTCCTTCTATCCGGAACCGGCGCACGGCATGCGCTGCGCCACTACAGAGAGGGTCGGGGAATATCTGGCGGCGCTGCAGGAGGGGGAGCTCCCGCACCGTGAACAGCGGATTCTCGACAGGCGGGAGGCCATGGCCGAACGGCTGTTTCTGGGGCTGCGCATGAGCGATGGGGTGGATCTTCAGGCATTTGCGGCAGAGTTCGGCGTTTCCTTCCACGAGGTTTTCGGCGAGGGCTGTGCCGATATTTTCAAGGCTGGCTTGCTGGAGCTCCGCGATGGCTTTCTCCGCCTTTCCCGGAACGGGCTCCTGCTCTCGAACCAGGTTTTCGTCAGGTTCCTGTGACTGCGGTATGTCCATCGGTTTTCCGGTTGGGCCGGCGGCGTGCGGATCCCCTGCATCCGCTGATTTCCCGCCCGGAATTTCCTTGACAAACGAAGGGGTGGTTGTTACTTTTGACACAGTTAGCACTCGGTCTCATCGAGTGCTAACCTGCGTTACGGGGGCCGCAATGAGTGATTCTCTTACGGAACGAAGCAGGCAGATACTCGAAGCGATAATCGAAGACTATATAAAAACGGCTGAACCGGTGGGCAGTCGCTCCGTTACCAGGAGGCACGGGCTTTCGCTGTCGCCGGCAACGGTGCGGAACGTCATGTCCGACCTTGAGGAGCTTGGTTTCCTCGCTTCTCCCCACACCTCGGCAGGTCGCGTTCCCACTGACAAGGCCTTCAGGTTTTACGTGGACTCCCTGCTGCAGGTCAGGGCCATCGACGAGGAGCAGCGGGACGAAATACGCAGGCACTACCGGGGCCAGGGCCGGGACGTGGGAGAGATCCTGAAGGAAACCAGCAGGATACTTTCTTCCATATCCCACTACATCGGCATTGTCGTGGCGCCGCGGTTCACCGCGAACGTTTTCCGGCAGATCGAGTTCGTGAAGCTCTGCGGGAGGAGGATACTGGCCATTCTCGTGTCTGAGAGCGGGGTGGTCCAGAACCGCATTGTGGAGGCGAACGAGGAGATTCCTGCCGAAGACCTGGTGAGGATGTCCAATTACCTGAACAACCTCCTGCAGGGGCTGACCATTTCCGAGGTGAAGACCATGATCTTCCGGGAGATGGAAAGCGACAGGGTCAGGTATGACGAGTTGATGAGCAGGGCGCTCAAACTTTCGGAACAGACGCTCGATGAGCCCGACGCCGAGGTTTTCATAGAGGGCCAGGTCAACATCCTGGAACAGCCGGAGTTTGCTGATGTGGGCAGGATGAAGGAGATTTTCCGGGCCTTCGAGGAAAAGGGCCAGCTCATCACACTGCTTGATCGCTGCATGGACGCGGAGCGGGTCAACATATTCATCGGCGCGGAGAATTTCCTTCACCGGATGACCCATATGAGCGTCATTACCGCTCCCTATGTCAGCGGCAGAAATACCCTGGGAGTTCTGGGAGTCATCGGCCCCACCAGGATGGGTTATGACCGGGTCATACCGATCGTCGACTACACAGCCCGCATGCTGAGCGAGATTCTTGGCAACGGGTGATGCGAGGGAAAGGAGAAGGAGTGGACAGAAAAAAACATGACGCCGGAAATGCCGGTGCGGAACATAACGGGCAGGAAGCGGCAGCTGAAGCAACAGCAGCGCCCCAGGCAGCGCCGGGGACCGAGGTGGAGCCGGCTGAACGGATCCGTCAGCTTGAAGAGGCGCTTTCCGCCAAAGAGGCCGAGGCTGCCGCGAACTGGGACAAGTACCTGCGCGAACGGGCAGACCTGGAAAATTACCGCAGACGGGTCCAGAAGGAAAAAGAAGAACTCATGAAGTACGGCAACGAGTGTCTGCTGGTGGAGGTGCTCCCCGTTCTGGACAACATGGAACGCGCTCTCGACCATGCTTCCGAGGAGAGTCTGTCCGCGGTCATTGAAGGCATCAACCTGACACGCACCATGCTCCTCTCGGTCCTGAAGAAGTTCGGCGTGGAGCCGATCGAGTCCAGGGGCGTCACGTTTGACTCCGCCTTTCACCAGGCCATGTGCCAGATCGAGAGTGACGAAATCGCTCCCAGTACGGTTATCGAGGAGTTCCAGAAGGGCTACCTGCTCAACGACCGGCTCCTGCGGCCTGCCATGGTTTCCGTAGCGGCTGCGCCGAAAAAGAACGCCTGATCGAAAAAATTGTTGTCTCCCCCTTGTTTTTACCGCATGGAGTGACTAGGTTTTCGTTGCAGAGACTTTAAAGGAGGAAAACATAAATGAGCAAGGTAATAGGAATTGACCTGGGTACCACGAACTCTTGTGTGGCGATAATGGAGGGTGGAGAGCCGGTCGTGATAGCAAATGCTGAGGGAAGCCGCACCACGCCGTCCATCATAGCGTTCGCCGACAACGGTGAGAGGCTGGTGGGCCAGCAGGCCAAGCGCCAGGCGGTCACCAACCCGGAAAACACCCTCTATGCGATAAAGCGCCTCATCGGCAGGAAATTCGATACGGAGGCCGTGAAGAGGGATATAGCAATTTCCCCATTCAAGATCGTAAAAGCTGACAATAATGATGCCTGGGTGGAAGTGCGAGGGAAGCAGTACTCTCCCCCGGAGATTTCCGCCATGGTACTGCAGAAAATGAAGAAGACCGCAGAGGATTACCTGGGAGAGACGGTAACCGATGCCGTGATCACGGTTCCGGCCTACTTTGACGACTCCCAGCGCCAGGCTACCAAGGACGCCGGCAAGATCGCCGGACTCAATGTCCTCAGGATCATCAACGAGCCGACCGCGGCCGCTCTTGCGTACGGCCTGGACAAGAAGAAGGATGAAAAAATTGCGGTTTTCGACCTGGGTGGCGGCACCTTTGACATCTCCATCCTGGAACTGGGCGAAGGTGTCTTCGAGGTCAAGTCTACCAACGGCGACACCTTCCTCGGCGGCGAGGATTTCGACCAGATGGTGATCGACTGGATTGCCGACGAATTCAAGAAGGACCAGGGGATCGACCTCCGGGGCGACAAGATGGCTCTGCAGCGCCTCAAGGAAGCGGCTGAAAAGGCCAAGTGCGAACTGTCCACTTCAATGGAGACCGACATCAACCTGCCGTTCATCACGGCAGACGCCTCCGGCCCCAAGCACTTGACGCTGAAGCTGACCCGGGCAAAGCTGGAACTGCTCTGTGCGGATCTGATCGGCAAGCTCGAAGCGCCCTGTCGGATGGCGCTGAAAGACGCTGGACTCTCGGCAGGCGAGATAGACGAGGTTATCCTGGTCGGCGGCATGACGCGCATGCCCTCGGTCCAGAAGAAGGTTCAGGAAATCTTCGGCAAGGCTCCCCACAAGGGCGTCAATCCGGACGAGGTGGTTGCCATCGGTGCGGCGATCCAGGGCGGCGTGCTCCGCGGCGATGTGAAAGACGTACTGCTCCTGGACGTTACCCCGCTTTCGCTGGGCATCGAAACCCTGGGCGGCGTCATGACCAAGCTCATCGACAAGAACACCACCATCCCCTGCCGCAAGAGCCAGGTGTTTTCCACTGCCGCCGACAACCAGCCGGCGGTGACCATTCATGTGCTCCAGGGCGAGCGCGAGATGGCGGGTGACAACAAGACCCTGGGCAATTTCGAGCTGACCGGGATTCCTCCGGCACCGCGCGGCGTGCCCCAGATCGAGGTCACCTTCGATATCGACGCCAACGGCATTGTCCATGTTTCCGCCAAGGATCTGGGCACCGGCAAGGAGCAGTCGATCCGCATCACCGCATCATCCGGTCTTTCCAAGGATGAGATCGACAAGATGGTGCATGACGCAGAAGCACATGCATCGGAAGACAAGCAGAAGCGTGAGCTGATCGAAGCCAGGAACCATGCTGACAGCCTCGTCTATTCAACCGAAAAATCGTTCAAGGAATTCGGCGACAAGATCGACGACGGGGAAAAGAAGAAGATCGAGGACGGTATCGCGGCTCTGAAGAAGGCCATGGAAGGGAATGATGCTGCCGCCATAACGAAGGCCAGCGAAGAACTTACCCAGGCTTCCCACAAGCTGGCCGAGGCAGTGTATGCTAAAGCCCAGCATGCCGGCGGGGCCGAGCAGCCGGGTGAGGCTTCCCCGGAAGGCGGTGCAGGCGGTGAAAAGGTTGTCGAGGCTGAGTTCGAAGAAGTGAAAGACGATAAAAAATAAACAGATCGGCTCTGGACAGGGGGCGTGAGGTGAAGGGGAGAAGCCAAATCTCCCCTTTTGCCGTTTGCCCGCTGCCCTTGTGCATGTGGGGATGACGAGTGGCAAACGGGGAAAAGCGTGATTATTACGAGGTACTGGAAGTTCACCGGAACGCCTCTGAAACCGAGATCAAGAAGGCCTACCGCAAGCTGGCCATAAAGTACCACCCTGACAAGAACCAGGGGAACAAGGAAGCTGAAGAGAGGTTCAAGGAGGTTTCCGAAGCGTACGAAGTCCTGTCAGATTCCCAGAAGCGGGCCCAGTACGACCAGTTTGGCCATGCCGGTCTCGGCGGCGGCGGTTTCAATGCCTCCGGGTTCGGTTTCGGCGCGGGGACGCCGTTCGGCGATATTTTCGGTGACATTTTCGGCGACATTTTCGGTGGCGGCGGTCGCCAGCGGAGCCGCGGCCAGCGTGGCGACGACCTGCTCTACAACCTGGAAATTTCCTTTGAAGAAGCGGCTTTCGGGGTCGAATCCAAGATCGATGTCCCGTATAACAAGCGCTGCGGGGCCTGCGACGGCAGCGGGGCGAAGGCCGGCACCGAACCCAAGGTGTGCCCCACCTGCCGGGGTGCCGGTCAGGTGCGGTTCCAGCAGGGCTACTTCAGCGTGAGCCGGACCTGCAATCACTGCGGAGGGGAAGGGCGGATCATTGAAACTCCCTGCGCGGTGTGCCGCGGCACCGGCAGTGTCAAGGACACCAAGTCCATTTCGGTGAAGATCCCGAAAGGGGTCGAGACCGGCAACCGTCTCAAGCTTTCGGGCGAGGGAGGCCAGGGAATAAGGGGGGGCGCGAACGGCGACCTGTACGTTGCCATCAGCGTGAGGCCCCATCCGGTTTTCAGCAGGGACAACAACGACGTGCTCTGCGAAGTCCCCATAAGCTTCGTCCAGGCAGCACTGGGAACGGAAATCCAGGTCCCGACCCTGGACGGCAAGATCAGCCTGAAAATCCCTGAAGGATGCCAGTCCGGCAAGGTCTTCAGGATGCGCGACAAGGGGGTGCCGGTCCTGCAGGGATATGGCCGCGGCGATCAGCTGGTGATCATCAAGGTGGAGACCCCGGTCAACCTGAACAAGAAGCAGCGTGAGCTGCTGGAGGAGTTTGCCAGGATCGGCGGAGAGGAAATCCATCCCCTGAAGAAGAATTTCCTGGACAAGGTGGTGGATTTATTCAGTCAGGGGCGGGTTTGAAACCCGCCCCTACCGTCATTCTGCAAGTGCCTGCGAAGATTATACCATGACCGCCTTGCGGAATTCCTCGATGCCCATCTGTTCGACGATGCGGCAGATACGCTCCTTCTTGCCGCACCCCTTGTAGAAGTTCACTATCTTTTCAACAAGAGCCAGGACCTCGTCGTCAGTGGCCAGTTCTTCAGCAAATACATCGGCGATGCGCGGCCGCATCCCGGAATTTCCCCCCACCAGCAGTTTCCAGCCCTTCGGCGTTCCCATGACACCGATGTCCTTGACCCATACCTCCGAGCAGGACAGCATGCAGCCGGACACGCCCATCTTCATTTTATTGGGGAGCTCCATGGCGTGGTAGATGGCGTCGATTTTGAGACCGAGCCCCACCGAGTCCATCACACCGCGCTTGCAGAAGGTGGTGCCGGGGCAGATCTTGACGCTGCGCACGCAGAGTCCGATAGCTGCGCCCGGGGTCTGCTGGAGATCGGCCCATATGGCGTCCAGGTCTTCTTCCTTGATGCCGACCAGGGCGATGCGCTGGGCTGATGTGAGCTTCACTGCCTGCACCTTGTATTTGTCTGCCGCATCGCAGATTTTCCGCAGGGTATTGGTGTCGGTGATCCCGCCGGGGATGTGGGGGGCGATGGCATATGTTTCCTTGTCGCGCTGCAGGATGGCGCCCTTTTCCAGGATATCTTTCTTCATCAGTACCTCCATGGTTTCCGTTTTAGTGAGGTTAAATTTGTAGCACAGTTTCATCGGGAAAGAAAGGGGTGCCGGCAGTGAATGTCGGTCGATCCTTGCTCTTGCGCGCCGAAGCGCTTCAGCGCACAGGTGTGTGATCGCCCTTTGGAAGGGCAAACACGAGGTTTGCCCCTACGATATGGTTGTCAGTTGTCAAGAAGAAAAAAGTTTCCCCATCCCGTTTTGCGGGTATAGCTGTTATGTTAATCCAGGGCAGAGACCGGAGCGCGACCTTGATGCGACGTTTGATCAACCTGATATTCGCGGGTTGGGTACCGCCAGACCTGTCTTCGTCGCGGAGCTGCCTCTGTCTACAAGCGGGAGTTCGGTTATCCTTATCCTCTTAGGGGCGACGAGGGTTCTCCTTACGTGGTCACGCTCCCGTCCCTGCCCTGGAATATGTTTATTGTTCCATCAACCCTCTGGTTTTTGCTCTTTGAGAAATGTTTCGCGATGTCACAAGCCCGTCCATAGGCCGGTGCGCTTTGCCTGCCTGAGCGGTCCGCCCACAGACCTGGCGAAGGCCGGCAACCGGCCTGTGGGCGGGCCAGGATGCCGTATCAAACCGGGACCGGAACTTTGTGTGCTATGGCCCACATGAAGGCTGCCAGTTCCCGGGCCGTGGCGATGACGACGGTGTTGCGGTTTTTGCCTTTTGCCATAAGTCGCCTGAATCGCGCGCATAGTCTCACTTGGCATTTCCAGGCAATGTCCAGGATATCCTTGTCCAGTCCTTCCTGGCGTTTGAGAAGCACACGACTTATCCTCGCCGGAAAACTGTACGCCTGAGCAGCCTCGGTAAGCGCGCGACGCACATGGGTGTTGCCTGTCTTCGTGATGCCACCCTGCCGTCTCCGGTTGCCGCTTGAGTCTTCCGAGGGTACAAGCCCAAGAAACGACATCAATTGGCGGGGATGGTCAAACCTGGTCAGGTCCCCAAGTTCCGCGACCGTGGTTGTCGCGACAAGAAGGCTTACACCTCGCAACGCCTGCAAGGCCTGGACTACTGGAGCCATCCGCCAGGACGGAACCAGCGCTGTTATGTGTTGGTTGTAGCGCTCAACCCGCTCGGTAGCTTCGTGGATCGTGTTGATGTATTCCTGGAATACGATCTGCTGTTCCGGTGTCGGCATCTTCTGGTCGGACAGCCAGCGATAATGTGTCGGTCCCCAGGTTTTCTTACCGGAATACCGGATGCCGAGACGAAGCAGCAGGGCATGCAACTGCTGACGGGCTACCCTCTGTGCCTTGACCGCGTCCTGCCGCGCCCGCACCAGGTCACGCATGGCTTCATCGTCCTCGCGGGGCACGAAAACGTAGGTCAGTTCTCCGGCGCGATGCATACGCGCCAAGGTTACCGCGTCTCGCCGGTCGGTCTTGATCCGGTCCGCGGCGCTGCGAGGAATATGCGCCGGTGACACGACCGCGCAGTCGTATCCTTTGGATGTCAAATAACGATAGATGTCGTAGCCGCAGGGGCCTGCTTCATATACGAACCGAAGCTCCATGCCGGCCAACGTAAGCTTTTTAAACAAACGGGCTAGGAGACTGTCGGGCTTTCGCAATGGCACTTAACCAAAGCACAGCCTGACAAACTCGATTAATCTGCTGAAATT